>CAJOFH010000016.1 GCA_905233845.1 uncultured Muribaculaceae bacterium
CGTGTTTTTTTAATAATGTTTTTTGCACTACAAAATTACTAAAAATCTCGCTATGTTCCTAATTTTCAGCTAAATAAAATTCATCGAACTCACGTTAATATTAGATGCTGAAGGCATTGAAGGTCAGTTGGAAAATCTTAAAGATAAATATCAATTGAAACTTGACTATGACAGTGAGGCATATTTTGATGGTATATTGTGCTGTAGCATTATTGGAACAGCTGTAAATATAGGTATGTTCCTTCTTCAGGCCTATTCAATGTGGGGCAACAAACGTGTTGGTCTTAAGACACAAGATGTTGAGATAGATGAAATAACAATTAAAAATGTTTTGGAATATTTAGAATCTAAGAATGATAAGAAAGAATAGTGTGGATGATAATTCTGACTTGTTATCATATACGATTAATATACTAAACCAAAAATATGGTTTAGATATTAAAATCGATATCGTTCAAGATAGCAAAATTTTACCACATATAAAAAAACGGATAATGTCAATTAACTACAATATTCGTTTAGCTACTCTATTTGCACTTTATAATTTTGGAAATGCAGAGTTAATTATTAAATATTATTTGACACACAAATTCTTGTCATATAATTTATATGATGAAGCTGAGAATTGGTTAAGACAAACCATATCAAAATCAAACAAGATTTTAATAAAAAGCAAGGTGAATTCAACATCTTTTTTTCATAAGAATATTTATCGTTATAATATAAATAAAGATGAAATATTAAAGTTTCAACAATTGTTTGTTTTGTTGCATGAATATAGTCATGGTTTGTTTTATCAAAAAGAAGATATTAGAAATTATTATTTTGATATAATAAAGAATTCCCTCAATGAGTTAGAATCCGCAAAAAACGATAAAGAAGGTGTTTTAAGCGCAATATCAAAAGAACTTCATTGGGGATCCAGATCTTTTTTAATGGAAGTAATTGGATATGGATTTGTCAATAGAAATTTAGATTTAATTCCTTCAATATATAATGACATCAGGAAAATTGAAGAGTTTGCATGCGATCTTCATGCCTGGAATGTATTAATATCAATTTTGCATTATGGTGGTTTTTCTTTAAAAGAACAAATTGTTATGTTCACAAAAGCCATAGAAGCATTATACTATTTGGAAAACTATAAAGCTGTTGATGATTGCTTGTCTTATAAAATAGATATGAATAAAGCTGAAAATATTTCATTATTTGATAGCATTAGATATTCTATTTTAACATATAAAACTGTACTTTATTTAGAAGGTAAAGAAAAAGGTAAAGGTTTTGCTTTTGATAAACAATTTTCATTATTTCGTTGGAATGAAAGATATGAATTCATTAAAGTAATAACAAAATACTTACCACTTTCAGCACAATTAAAAGAAGGTGCTAAAATAACGATAAATAAAGAACAGTCAATATCAATTTATGAAAAAATTAATAATTTTGAAGAATCCTTTTTAATAAAAAGTGGTTTTAAATGTTGAAATATTAAAATACATCTTCATAAAATATCAAGAGGATTACTATTCAGTTTCTCCTGAACTAAATCCACTATACAAAAACAATTATAATGATTATGAAATTCGTGGTGGTTACTGGAATTCTGTCCCAAGAGAATTCATTCAAAAAGCTGCGAACAGAGTTCGTCAAAAAGCCTGCTCACGCAGGAATATTAACCTTGATATTATAAGATATTTAAACTATGCTAACCAATGAGTTATCCGAGTAAAGGAGATTTGATAGACCTAGTGAATGGTCTGTGTTTGATTGAAGAAAAAATAAAAGCTAAAACCAAAACGATATGGAAAGTGAACTGATCCGCCTGATGCAGGAGGGCATGAGCCTCAAGGATTATGACGAGGAATGGTTCGAGAATTTCTTTGAAATCTATATTTCGAGCATTCCCTTGACTGCCGACGAGCAAGAGGTCCTCGCTCAACTCTTGGCACATGGATATCTGAAGGAATGGAGAGCAGACTTTGTGGAGATAGCAACCTGCTATGTGGAGCCAGACTTTGACCTCTGGATGAAGGCATTTAAGCTCCAACCCGAGGGCTCGCTGGGAGGATTCTATTTCTATCAGCTACTTGAATCGTATCACAACTCTAAATTCGGCTTACCATCCGATATTCGTTGGTATGAGGCTCTGTTGGAGTATTCGGATGCTTATGGCTATGGCGACGAGCCTGAAGAGGCAATGGGCATCTTTGAAGCAGCCTTCAATGCTCACAAGAATACAAAATTCAGAAAAGCCATCATTAATATCGCCTACAATTGGGTCGCTGATTATAGCCTAGACCTTCCGGACGAAGCTGATGATTACTTCGATAACTTTAATCACGGTGAAAACGAGACCGACGAATTTGCAAAAGCCTTGATGCTGAAAGCAGACGAGGTGGATTCTGTCGATTTATTTGACGTTGATGACCCTGTGATTAATGATGTTAGACACCCAGCACATGCACCTGTTGAAGAACAGCCTTTAGCCAACACCACTCCCAAACGCAAAAAGTTCTGGCGTTACCTCATTCACCTTATCGGCATCAGTTTCTTGATCATCTTTCTCTGGGTCGGTGCCGAGGCTTGTTATGACCATTTCATCAAGAAAATGAGCTTTCATCAGATATTCCCTGTCAGCTCAATGACCGGCCTGAAGTCTCTGATTTTAATAGTTTTGGTTTATCTTTTTTATATTGGGGCATTCAAGTATTTGTATCGATACCTCAAAAGGGCTATCATCTATTCTAAAGCACTATTTAATGCCGTGTTCTTTCCAAAGAAAGGTATCATAGGGCGAAAGTTGCACTTGTACGGATACGGCCCAGAGAATGTTCGTTTCAACCATTTGAACAATAGTAACACAGATATTTATCCGATGATGCTCGTTCCAAAGATTGGTACATACTTTGCAAAGCCTATTCTGGGCAAGAATTGCAAACGTGGACCTGGCGAACAGTGGCTTGCCTTGTGGATCAAGGCTCACGGGTTGAAGGGATTTTACGATAACCAAGCGTTACGTGCCGGAAGTCACCGCTATGAACCCGATCTGGCCTACATTGATGAGCAACACGGCATATATATCGATATTGAGAACGATGAGCCCTACACGATGGGAAAACGCATCCCAACCCATTACCTGGGTAAGGATGACCAGCGTAATAACAATATTACAGCAGCAGGATGGATTGTTCTTCGCTTCAGCGAGAAGCAATGTCTTGACTCGCCAGCTAGAGTTGCAAGGACGGTAATGGATGTAGTTCGCTCTATCTCCCCCGACGTAGAGATGCCCCGAGTGCTACAAAACGTACAACCAGTCGATACTGACCCGCGTTGGGACTATGACACCGCCCGACAGCATGCAAAATCCCGCTACCGCGATAGCTATATGAACAAGCACCTTATCCTACGCCTCGGCAACCTGTTTTTCAAATAAAATCACAAGTTTTTTAGTATAATCATTTTTCGTTTTTTTGCTTATGGGAATTTTTAGCATGCTCGTTTGTCTCTTTCCATTTGTGCGTTGTTGACCCCCTATGGGGCTCAAAAATAGAGGGAAATACACCATTCACCACGCCACGCAGCTCTTCGAGCTACGCGCCGTGGTGCTACTCATTTCGCCCCCTTCGGGGCCATTGTGGCCTCCGGCCACTCCAAACACTCTAGATGCGGATTATTAAGGACAAAGGCTGCGCGTGGTTTTATTTTCAAAAAGCTGCGAACTGAGTTCGTCAAAAAGCCTGCTCACGCAGGATTTAATTAATAATCACCGAGTTGCGCAAGCGCCGAAATTTTAGTGCGTCAGCACCATTACAATTTTAGCGAAGCTTTAATTTCCAGCGCAAGCTGGCAACCTCGCGCCTCAAGGCTTAAATATTCCTGCGTAAGCAGGCTTTTTGACATCGATAGATGCAGCTTTTCGAGATTATAGCTCTCTCAAGGCAAAACCCGCGACGCCACGATTTTAGTGCGTCAGCACCATAACAATTTTAGCGAAGCTTTAATTTCCAGCGTCAGCTGGCAACCTCGCGCCTCAAGGCTGCCTAGAAACCGTTTTCGGCATTTTTGTGCGATTTAAATTGCTAAGGTTTACAATAGATTGAAGGAAAATCACTAACTTTGCAGCCGCAAATTTAGAGTCGTGGTAAAGAATAAACATTTTTTTTGCAAATAATCCTAAAATTGCTACTGAAGTTGAAAAAAATAATTGTAACTTTACCAGCTCACACGAGATAAAGAGAAAATCATTAAAATTTAAATATAGGAATTATGAGTTTTAACAATGCATTGAAGAAAGTCCTTGGACTTAACGACTTTGGCGAGGGGGTTGACGATCTCGAATACTACGAGAAGAGAGACTATGACAATCCTTGGCGCAAGGAAGAGGACGAGAAGAAGAAAAGCTCCAGCGATGGCGATAATGATAATCGCGATGAAAAGGGCCAGGGCCAGCCACAGCCCAAGCCAGCCTATACTCGTGTAGAACTTCCCCGTCAGGAGGTTGACATGACTGGTCTTGCAGTTAGCAAGGAAGACGGCGTGCCCGAGAATATTCTCAAGCGCCTCATGAATATCATCAATGGCAACCTGTCGCCACACATCCTCAACAACCTGAACGTTGAGGCCGAGACACGTGCTATTGTTGAGAGCCTTAGACCACAATTCCGTGATTATGAGACCAACCTTCGCAAGGACGTGCTTGACAGCGCTGCCGAGCGTTGGAACAAAGAGCGCGCCGAAATCATCGAGAAGCTCAAAGAGACCGACGACAAGGCTCTCAAGGCCTACGATGAGATTGAGGAGCTGAAGGAGAGGATTAAAGCTACTGAGAACAACCGCAAGGGAACCCTCACTCGTTATAACGAGCTGCAGATGAAGATGCAGGAGCTCATGACGGCCAAGGAGAAGACCGACATGGAGAACCGTAGCCTTCAGAACAAGATGAAGGTGCTGCAGATGAACGAGGAGAAAGGTGCCAATAACGACAAGGCAAAGGAAGAGCTGCTCAAACTCAACGAGGAACTCACCAAGGAGCGCAAAGAGGCCATCAAGTCGAAGGACCGCATCGCTCAGCTGCAAAAGCAGGTTGACGAGCTGCGTGCTAAAGGTGAAGGCGCAGCACCAGCTGCAGCCGTAAATAACGATATGATTGAGGACCTCTCGGCCGAAGTGGCTTGGCTGCATCACAAGCTCGATGAGACTACCGAGGAACTTGAGCACGCCAACGAGGAGCTGGCTCAGGCTCAGGAACTCATGTCGGAGATTGACAAGTTTGAGGAAATCAAGCAGCGCAAGGACAATGAGATTGCCGAGCTCAAGAAGAAGCTCGCTAACGCCGGCAACAACGATAACGAGCTACTCGACGAACTCAAGTCGAGCAACGATGAGCTCAAAAAACAAGTGGAGAAGCTCACGAAGCAACTCAAAGAGGCTAAGGTTGAGAAAGATGATGACCCCATCCTCAACGACCTCGACGACGGCATCGAGTTCACTGGCGACAAAGACCAGATGTCGCTCTTTGAGTAACAACCACAAGTTGCCGCAGTAGCGACTAACTCAACAAAAGAGGCAGGACAACCATCCTGTCTCTTTTTTTGGGGATAAAGGAATTTATTCGTGTCCGATAAAGGTGGAGTAGCTGCTCCCCTAAGCTAGGGGAGCTGTCACGAACCACGAAGTGCTCGGGGAAATTGCAAAACATGTGTTGAGCATAGCTCAGCGTGTGGTGCCGAAGGCATTGCAACTTTACCCAACATTGTGACTGAGGAGTATGTCAAATATCTTGATAAACAACATCTTGCCCTATCATACTTCCCCCAACCCGCTCTTTCAGCGGCAATGGGCTGCACCTCACCAATGCCAAAACAAGTTTTGCCGCTGGTTTCGGTTTGCACCATTGGTCTATCTTAGAGGGGGAGCTAAAACACTGAATATAAGGATAAAAATTCATCGAATTCACGTTGGGTTAACGGGATTATAGCGCTGGCAGTGCTGCGATTGTGCGCAGGATGTCGAGGGCTTGAAGGATGGTGGTGACGTTGGCGATGAGCATTGAGCGCTTGTTGTTCTTCTGGCGGAGTTTGCAGCGCAGAGGATTCTGCTGCAGGTAGTTGAGCATGCGTCCGAAGGCTGGTGACTGGTAATAGGCTTTGTTCTCGTCGCCCACGAAGTAGGCATACATCTGCCCGTTTTTCAGCGCTATTTTCTCGATTCCCAGTCGTCGCGCCGTGCGTCGCAGTGGAACGATACGTATCAGCTCCTTGCCCATGTCGGGGATAGCTCCGAACCTGTCGCGCAGTCGCTCCTCAAAGTCGTCAAGTTCGCGCTGACTCTCCATGTTGTCGAGTTCGCGATAAAGCGAGATTCGCTCATTCTCCTGCGGCACATATTCCGAGGGGAACATCAGCGTGAGGTCGGTGTCGATGACACAGTCGGCGGCAAAATCGGTCAATTCCTCGCCTGTCACCTCGCTGTCTTCCTGCATCTGCTCCATGTAGGTGTCGGCAAACTCCTCGGTCTTCAGCTCCAGCACCGCTTCTTTGAGAATCTTCTGATAGGTCTCGAAACCCAGGTCGGCTATGAAACCGCTCTGCTCAGCTCCCAGCAGGTTGCCCGCGCCACGAATGTCGAGGTCTTGCATGGCGATGTGGATGCCAGCTCCCAAGTCGCTAAAGCTCTCGATGGCTTGCAGTCGGCGTCTTGCCACAGTGGTGAGAGGCACGCCAGGTGGCACCAGCAGGTAGCAGAACGCCTTTCGGCTGCTTCGTCCCACACGTCCACGCAACTGGTGCAAATCGCTCAGACCGTAGTTCTGCGCGTTGTTGATAATGATGGTGTTCACGTTAGGCATGTCGATGCCGCTCTCGATGATAGTCGTCGCCAGCAGCACGTCGTAGTCGTGGTTGGTGAAGTCGATGATTCGCTGCTCCAGCTGCTCGGGCGGCATCTGTCCGTGGGCTATCACCACGCGCGCGTCGGGCACGAGCCGGTTAATCATCGCCTTGAGGTTTAGGAGGGGTTCGATGCGGTTGTTGACCACAAACACCTGGCCGTTTCTCGAGAGCTCAAAGTTTATCGCCTCACGCACCACATCATCGTCGAGAGTGCTGATACTGGTGAGGATAGGGTAGCGGTTGGCAGGTGGAGTGTTGATGGTGCTCAGGTCGCGTGCTCCCATCAGCGAGAACTGCAAGGTGCGTGGTATGGGCGTGGCGCTCATGGTGAGGGTGTCGACATTGACCTTGAGCTGCTTTAGCTTGTCTTTGACAGCTACGCCAAACTTTTGTTCCTCATCAACCACCAGCAGTCCCAAATCTTTGAATTTTACCGTCTTGCCAATGAGCTTGTGGGTGCCGATGATGATGTCGATTTTGCCCTTGGCGAGGTCGGCGATAATCTGCTTCACATCCTTGGGCTTGCGGGCACGGCTCAGGTAGTCGACACGCACGGGGAAGTCCTTGAGGCGGTCGCTGAAGGTGTTGTAATGTTGAAAAGCGAGCACAGTAGTGGGCACGAGCACCGCTGTCTGCTTGCCGTCAACGGCAGCCTTGAAAGCAGCGCGAATCGCCACCTCGGTCTTGCCGAAGCCCACGTCGCCACACACCAGCCTGTCCATGGGCTTGTCGCGCTCCATGTCGGCCTTCACCGCCTGCGACGCCAGCAGCTGGTCGGGGGTGTCCTCATAGATAAACGACGCCTCAAGCTCCTGCTGCAAGTAACCGTCGGGGCTATAGGCAAATCCTTTCTCCTCGCGACGTTGGGCATAGAGCTTGATAAGATCGCGGGCGATGTCCTTTAGACGGCCCTTGGTGCGGCTCTTGATGCGTTCCCACTTGCCAGTTCCCAGCTTGCTGAGCTTGGGTGGTACACCTTCCTTGCCGCGGTATTTCGAGAGTTTGTGCAGAGCGTGAATCGAAACGAAAATAACGTCTCCGTTCAGATATGACAGCTTTATCATCTCCTGCATCGTGCCGTTGATGCTGGTGCGAAGCAGACCCTCAAATCGTCCGATTCCGTGGTCCTCGTGCACGATGAAGTCGCCAGTCTCTATCTGATTCAGCTCTTTGAGCGAGAGTGCGAGTTTGCCTGAGCGTGCTCGCTCGCTCTTGAGGTTGTACTTGTGGAATCGGTCAAAAATCTGATGATCGGTGAAGACGCACATCTTGTGGTCGTCGTCAACCCATCCCTCATGCAGCGTCATGGCAACGGGCGTGAACTTGATTTCGTCGTGACGGTCCTCAAAAATCACGCGCAGACGCTCAATCTGCTTCGCGCTGTCGCTTAATATATATAAGGTATAGCCGTTCTCCAGAAAGTGGGTGAACGACTGGCTAATGAGGTCGAAATTCTTGTGGTAGATGCCCTGAGGGGTGCAATGGAGCGACAGTTTGGCGTCGCCAGTTGCCATGCTTTCACCATAGTAGAACTCCAGGCGGCGCATCGCGTTGAGCGACACGATGAACTGCTTCACGTCGACAACCTTGAGCATGGCATCGCGGTCACACTCCTGTGCTTCGAGGGCACTGTGGCTCATGCTTTCCTTGCCAATGGCCTCGACGCGTTGCTTGAGCCACGTGATGTCGCGCACCACCAGCATCACGTCGTTGCCCACGTAGTCGAGCAGCGACACGCCGGCATCTACCGCCTGTGACGAGGTGTTGTTGATGATGCTCACGCTCTTGAGTTTTTCCAACGAGAGCTGCGTCTCGACGTTGAAGGTGCGGATGCTGTCAATCTCGTCGCCAAAGAAGTCGATGCGGTAAGGGTACTCGTTGCTAAAGGAATATACGTCGAGGATGGAGCCGCGCAGAGAGAACTGCCCAGGTTCGTACACATAGTCCACCTCTTGGAATCCCTGCTCGCGCAGCCTGATGGAAACTTGTGTGAGGTCCAACTCTTTGCCTACTTCAAGTGAGATGGTGTCGCGCTCTATGTTGGCACGTGGAGCTACTTTCTCGGCAAGTGCCTCGGGGTAGGTCACTACCCATCGCAGGTCGCTGTCGCTGTGCCAACGGTTGAGCACCTCGGTGCGCAGAATTTCCATTGGTGCGTCGACTTGTCCGTACTTGATGTCGCGCTTGTAGCCCGAGGGGAACATGAGCACATTGTTCTCGCTGGTGAGCTGGCACAGGTCGTTGTAGAAATATCCCGCCTCGTCAAGGTCGTTGGCGATGATTAGATAAGGAGCTCCTGCTGTGGGCAGTGCGGTGAACAGCATAGACGGCGCCGAGCCAGCGAGTCCGTCGACTACCATAACTCGGTTGCGCTTGCCCGTCACCATCTTCTTGATGGCGTCGAGGCGCGTTTTTGTGTTTATTAGCCTGGCAAGGTCATTAAGCGATGTGTGGATGGAGGTTGCCATTGCTATTTCTTCGCTTTATTCTTGCCTTGATTCTTTTCTTGCTTGTTTTGTGAAGGCTTTGCTGCAGGAGCTAAGTTGAGAATTCTCTTATACTCTCCCTCCTTGTTGAAAATGTCGCTGGCTTGCTGAGTGCACTTGTCTTGCTTGAGGCCATAAATCATCTGGCCCTTCTGGAAATAGTAGCCCTTGATGATTTCCTTGGCAAGAATCTTCTCGATGTCGCTGCGATGCAAGTCGAGATCCTTGTCGAGGTCGTGCTTGAGAAGTTTCTCGAGGCGGTCAAACTCGGCGCTTGTCTCGTCGTTGAGGTAGCCTTCGGCCTCGGCAGTCTTCTTCAATGACGCGAAGCTGGTCTCGCACACCTTGTCATATTGGAACTTGTCGGGGTCGATGAATTTCTTGAAGTCGTTGAAAATCTCATCGGTGATGGTGAAATTCTCGGGAGTTGGGATAGTTGGGTGCTCCGAGGCATATTTCACGGCGTAGTCAAATGCCCAGCCGTCGCGCACGATGTTGTAGGCAAGGCGGCTGGCCTTGGCGGCTTCGATGGTGATGTCGGGCGTGATACCGCCACCGCTGGTGACCTTGCGACCATGAGCCGTGTAGAACACTTGGTCGGTGCTGTCGGTTACGTGTTTGGGTGTGCCGTCATCGTTTTTCTTGGAATAGTCAATCTCTTGTATCAAGCGCCCACTTGGAATGTAGTACTTTGAGACGGTGACCTTGAACAGTGCGTCAAAGGGCAGCTGACGAGTGGCTTGAACAAGTCCCTTGCCAAACGAGCGAGAGCCAATTACCACTGCTCGGTCAAAGTCTTGCAGAGCACCGGCAGTGATTTCGGCTGCCGAAGCGGTGCCACCGTCGATGAGCACTGCCAACGGGATTTCAGTGTCGACGGGCTCGTCGGTGGTCTTGAAGGTGCGCTCTTGCTGCTTGGTCTTGCCACGAGTCTGCAGCACTTGTGTGCCTTTAGGCACAAATAGACCCACAAGCTGAATGGCGCTGTCGAGCAGGCCTCCACCATTACCTCTCAGGTCGAGTACGATGTATTTCACTGCGGGATTGGCCTTCAGCTCAAGAAGAGCTTTCTTGACGTTGGCTGCCGAGTGCTCATTGTAGGTATCAAGAGCAATATAGCCAATGTTGCCATGAGTGACACCATAGTAGCTCACAGGGTCAACCTTGATTTTCTCACGAGTGATATAGAACGTCTTGATGCTGTCGGGGTCATATTTACGGGCGATAACCAGTTTGAGTTGGGTACTGGCTTGTCCTTTTAGTTGCTGGCTTACTTTGTCGCTACCCCAACCAGCAACCGAGTCGTTGTCAATCATCACAATGCGATCACCGGGCTTTAGGCCAGCCTTGGCTGCAGGGCTGCCTTCGTAGGGCTCGCTGATGTAGACATTTCCGTTGCGCTCATAGATGTAGGAACCAATACCTCCATACTCGCCTGTGGAGATTACCATGAAGTCTTCTCTTGCCGAAGCTGGGATATACTCAGTGTAGGGGTCAACGTCGTCGAGCATGGCATTGATGGCAGTCTCCATCGACTTGTCGATGTCGATAGAGTCGACATAGAACATGTTGAGTTCCTTGAACAGACTGTTGAAAATGTCAAGGTTACGGGTGATGCGCGTGTCACGGCTGTTGTCGTCGGCAAAGGCTGTAGTTGTGGGGAAAGAAACAAAGACCAACGACAGCAATACAAGAATTTTTCCTATTTTATTGTTCATATTGATTAAGTGTCTTTTTTTGGACTGCTAAAGTACTACATATAGTTGGAATATCAGCTTAAAAAGAGCTTAAAAAATCCTTAAACAGCATTTTTTTTAAATATTTTGTCTAAAAATATTGCACAATTCAAATATTGGGTGTAATTTTGCACCGCAATTCTCGAAAAGTCGAGTAAAAAACATTGCAAAACTGCTTCAATAGCTCAGTTGGTTAGAGCACCTGACTGTTAATCAGGGGGTCGTTGGTTCAAGTCCATCTTGAAGCGCATTTTTTTCATAATTGGATAATTTTAGGGTTAAATGATGCTTCAATAGCTCAGTTGGTTAGAGCACCTGACTGTTAATCAGGGGGTCGTTGGTTCAAGTCCATCTTGAAGCGCATTAGGGCAGAGGTCGAATGAGACCACTGCCCTAATTGTTTTATCCGCATTTTTTTACTAATTTTGCGCCCAACATAAACACTAACACTCGAGTGCTCGAGTTTAAGATTTCTCGAATACACTATTATGATTCTTACAATAATCATATCACTGGCTCTTGTTGTTGGCATCACTCTCTCGTGGATGAGGGGTAATGGCGTTGTTAAGGATTTCGACGCCCGTCGCACGCTGCCGTTGCGTGGCATCGCAGCCATCGTGGTTGTGCTCTATCATGTGGCGGCAAACGTTCGCGAGGTGCCTGTGCTCAACCAGTTCTTGTGGTTTGGCGACATTGCGGTGTGTTTGTTCTTCTTCCTCTCGGGCTACGGACTCCTGGTCTCCTATAATAAAAAAGGTGACAATTATTTGCATGGTTTTCTCAAGCATCGGTTTGCCAAACTCTTGCCGCCGTTCCTTATTGCGGCGATAGGCTATGAGATTTACCAGTCTTTCCAGCCCGAACACAGCACCCTCGGCAGCATCATGGCTATAGCCCATGGTGGCACTATACTGCCCGACTCATGGTTCGTGCTCACCATCATGGTTTATTATCTGCTGTTCTTCGCTTGCGCGCGTTTGTTCCGCAAGCCCCATGCACTCGTTGTCGCTTTGTGGTTCGCAAGCGTAGCGTATGTAGCTCTGTGCTATGGGTTGGGCTGGGATCAATATTGGTACAAGACGGTGTGCGCCATCAACGTGGGATTCACCTACGCGCTGTTCGAGGACAGAGTAAAAGCCGTCATCGCAACTCATCGCAATGCGCTGTTATGGGCATCGGCAGCGATAGCTCTTGCGATAGTTGCATTTAGCCTCACGTCGGTAGTGCTTCCCGTCAGCTTCTTGATTCCCTTGCTGGTGGTGGCAGTGGTTTATGCCATGGGTATGTGTCGCAGTCGAACGCTCGACTTCCTGGGCACCATCTCCTATGAAATCTATATTATGCAGTGCATCTGGCGACACAAACTCTACATCACCGCATCTATCCATTGGAGTGTTTATCTCATCTTAACGCTTGCAGTCACCATTCTCACAGCATGGCTTCTCCACCGCCTCTGCAAGAAAATTTAAAAAACAGTAGTGCTAAAACCATGCGCGGCTCACATGTTACTTGCTACTTGGCCCTTGTTTGTTTTAGAATTTTTATCTAAATTTGTGGCGGTTTTTAAAAGACAGAAGACAATATGCTTAGTTTTATCACTTGGACAGCCAATCCCAATTTGCTCACCAGCCCCATCACTGTGAGGTGGTACGGACTAATGTTTGCCATTGGGTTTCTTGTTGGCTACGAGATAGTTTACCGCATCTTCAAGCATGAAGGTGCTCCTGAGAAGTGGCTCGCTCCACTGTTTTTCTATGTTGTGATAGCCACTATTTTAGGAGCACGACTTGGTCATGTGTTCTTCTATGACTGGAGTTACTATTCTCAGCATCCTGGCGACATCCTCAAGGTGTGGGAAGGTGGACTGGCAAGCCATGGCGGCACCATAGGCATCATTATCGCCATCTTCATCTTCAGTTGGCATATTACCAAGAAAAGTGTGCTATGGATCCTCGACCGCCTGTGCATCCCCATCGGCTTTGTGGGGGCACTCATCCGCATAGGCAACCTTATGAACCACGAGATTTATGGTGGACCCACCGATCTTCCATGGGGCTTCCGTTTCATCGAGAATATCAACCAGTATATGCAAGGCGCTGAGCCCGTCTTCACCCAGCCTTGTCACCCTACACAAATCTATGAGGCGTTGTGCTATCTGCTTGTCTTTGCACTGTGTATGTGGCTCTATTGGCGATGCAACGCCCAGGAGCGCCCTGGACTCATCTTGGGGTGGTTCTTCATTGGCATCTTTGGCACACGCTTCTTCATCGAGTTCCTCAAGAACGTGCAGGAGGCATGGGAGGTAGGAGTGCGCCAGTCGATAGGTCTCGACCAAGGGCAGTTACTCAGCATACCATTCGTAATTGCAGGTATTTGGCTCATAGTGCGCGCATTGCGTCGCCCACGCCAGAAACTGGAATATCCTAACGAATTCTCCGATTCTAAAGAGAAAAGCAAGAAGTAAAACCCTAACTATATGAAAAAGACAATCCTATTGCTCCTCGCGCTTGCATGCGTAGCAGGAGCTATTGCAGCACCCGACGATAAGAAAGCCACCGAGTCAAAACTAGTGTTCACCACAATCAAGGAGAATCCCATCACCTCTATCAAGAACCAGAACCGTAGTGGCACCTGTTGGGACTATGCTACAGTGGGCTACTTTGAAGGAGAAATACTCAAGAAGACTGGCAAGACCTATGACTTATGTGAGATGTTTGTCGCCAATAAGAACTATTTGGACCAAGCCATCTACCATGTGCGAATGCATGGTTGCAGCCGATTCTCGGAGGGTGGCAGTGCCGACGATGTGCTGTGGGTGCTCGCTAATCATGGTATCTGCCCCGAGGAGGCTATGCCTGCTCCTGGCACGTTGATTGGTGACTCGTTGGCCAATTTCACAGAGTTCTTTAAGGTGCTCACACCCTATGTCGAGACCGTTGCAAAGAGCGATGCCAAGAAGCTCACGTCACAGTGGAAAGTGGGCGTGCAGGGCATACTCGACGCTTATCTTGGCAAATGTCCCGAGCGTTTCACCTATCAAGGCAAGGAATATACCCCCAAGTCGTTCTTTAACACCCTCCAGCTTGACCTTGACGACTACATCAGCGTCACAAGCTTCACGCATCATCCTTTTTACAGCTGGTTCAACATTGAGGCTCCTTATAAGTGGCGTCAACGCTTGAGCTACAATGTCCCACTCGACGAGATGATGCGCCTCATCGATACGGCTCTAAATAACGGATACAACGTGTGCTGGGGTGGGGACGTGAGCGAGGATGGCTTCACACGCACTGGTCTTGGAATTGCTGCCGACATTGAGCATGCACCCGACCTCACAGGAAGCGATGCGGCAAGGTGGCTCAAGCTCAGTAATCAAGAGAAAGCTGAGTCGTTGAAGAAGATGGGTGCTCATACTCCCGAGCTCGTACCTACTCAAGAGCTACGCCAAGAACGTTTTGATAATTGGGAGTCGACCTACGACCACGTGATGGTCATCTTCGGCATCGCACGCGACCAGAATGGACGTGAATACTATATGGTAAAAAACTCGTGGGGCAAAACTGGCGAGTACGATGGCATTTGGTACATGTCAAAGGCTTTCATGGCACTAAACACCACTTACGTCTTCTTCAATCGCAATGCCATTCCTGGAAAACTCAATGAGGCTTATTCACGAATTTTAATCAATAAATAATTCGTTGTTTCCACATTTTTATTTAACTTTGCAACTGTTACTATAAGCAAATAAAACAATGAATAAGAACGATAACACTAAAGCACAGACTCCCAGCGCAGGTGATAAGCCTCTTTACATTGTCACTGGTGCTACTGGAGCAATGGGTAAAGTGATAGCAAAGCGCATCGCTTCTCAGGGCAAACCGTTGATTCTTGCTTGCCGAGACCTTGACAAGGGAGAGAAACTAGTACAAGAACTAAAGGAAAAAACTCTAAACGACGACATCACAGCAATGCACCTCGACCTGAGCTCATTTGCCAGAGTCAAAGCCTTCGTTGCTGAACTTTCAGAGCTTAATAGGCCCATAGCGGCACTTATCAACAATTCGGCTGTTCTGTCGCGCAAGCGCAAGACCTCGGTTGACGGCTATGAGTTCACCATTCAGGTAAACTTCTTGAGCACCGTGCTGCTCTCGATGCTTATTGTGCCACTGTTCCAGGAAAAGGGCGGACGCATTGTGATGACAACTTCACTCATGCGTAATCTCACTTCGCTGCCTTATGAATTCCCTGCGGTGAACAACTTCGTGCCACTTACCACCTATGCTCAGAGCAAGTTGGCTCTCACACTATTCTCAATCTACATGTCGACGACACTGCGCACACGCCATGTGACAGTTAACTGTGCCGACCCAGGCATCATCAACGCCAGCATGCTCACTTTGAGCCACTGGCTTGACATGGTGCGCGACCGTGTGGGGCAAACCCTCATCCACAATCCAGAGGATGGCGCCATTGCGGTGATGCGTGCTCTTGAGTCAAGCGACACGGGCTTCATCTTCAAGGGCTTGGACCGACAGATGAAGACGAGCAGTCTGCTCAAGAACCGCGAGGTGTTCATCAAGTTATGCAATGACACCATGCGCATTATCAAGAAACAAATGCCTGATTAATGTATAATTCAGAATGCACATTGCATAATTTGGCTGCGCCTGTTTAATGCTATTTATAATCGGGCTGCGCCAGAGTAAATGCACGATGTGAAACGGTTCTTTTGCAAGAGGTTTTTATGACAGCCATTAAGGGTATCAAGAATCTGCTCTTCGATCAAGGAGGAGTGATTGTTGACATCGAGCGGAATCGCTGCCTCGATGAATTGAGGCTTTTGGGGATGGAAGCTCCAGAGCGATTGATAGGGCTATACAAGCAAGATGGCCCTTTCTTTGCGCTTGAGAACGGAGACATCACAATCAACGAGTTTCACGATGCCCTTAGACCTCTCATGCCTTCAGGAGTGACTGATGAGCAAATGGACCATGCCTTCAGCTCGTTTATCGTTGGCATTCCCTTGCACCGATTGCAGTCGCTACGTGAGCTGCGCAAGCGCTACAAGACTTATATCCTATCAAACACCAATCCACTCATGTTTGAGGGTGTGATAGCCCAAGCTTTTGCCCAGGAGGGCATGGATGTGAATGCCTACTTCGATGGTGTTACTGTTTCCTATATTGCCCACAGCAACAAGCCCGACCGCAAGATTTTTGATTATGCTATTGCCACAATGGGCATCAAGCCCGAGGAGACGCTCTTCTTTGACGATGGTCAAGAGAATCTTGATGCGGCAGCTAAACTTGGTTTTAAGACGGTACTTGTAGAGCCAAGATGTGAGTTCATGGATATCATCAACCAAATGGAGGCAAGGTCATGAGGATACTGGGCGCAAATGACCACTTGAGTGGAGAGAACGAGAGGCTAACGGCGACCATAGGTATGTTTGACGGCATGCACTTGGGCCACATCACTCTCATTAACGCGCTCAAAGAGCAGACGGCTGTGCGGCAGCAGAGTTCGGCAATTGTTACATTCAAGCAACATCCACAGTTGGTTGTTAACCCAAATGGTAGCCCAAAGGTGCTGATGACGCTTGAAAAGAAAATTGAGGCTATCACCGAAACCTCCCCCGACTACCTTATCCTCCTCGACTTTGACGAGCGTCTGTCACAACTTACAGCGCGTGAGTTCATGGAATTCTTACACAATCAGTATAACATTACCACTTTGGTGATGGGCTACAACCACCGCTTCGGACACGAACGCAACGTCACCTTCGCTCACTATGTGGAGCAGGGACTTAAGGTGGGCATAGAAGTGGTGAAGGCTCCAGAGTATCTTGGAGAGTATGCTCCTGTAAGCTCCTCAATCGTTAGGCAGCTCATTGCTGGCGGTCGAGTGGAAGATGCTATGAACTGCATGGGACATCCGTTTGAGCTGGAGGGAAAGGTGATTCATGGCTTCCACAATGGACGAGGCATTGGCTTCCCTACCGCAAACGTGGGCGACATCTCTCCCGAAGTGATTCTGCCCCATCTTGGTGCTTATGCTGTGATGGTGAAATTTGACAATCAGTGGCATCAGGGAATGGTCAATATTGGTCGTCGCCCAACTCTTGACAATGGTGATGATGTGTCGATTGAGGTCAACATCTTCGACTTTGATGATGACATCTACGGTAAGGCCATCACGCTGCACTTCGTGCGCTTTTTGCGCCTGGAGTTCAAACTTGGCAGCATAGAGCAGCTGCGAGATCAACTCACCCATGACAAGCAGCTTTCCCGTCAAATTTTAGACAAATACATATCAAATAAATCATAAATTGAATAATTATGGAAGTTATCAATCTTTGTGAGAACAATTCGCTGGTGAGCCAGTACATGAGCGAAATCCGCGATAAGGACATACAGCAGGACAGGCTCAGGTTCCGCGCCAACGTTCACCGTTTAGGTCAAATCATGGCATACGAAATCTCGAAACGTCTCAACTACACGACAATCGACACCGTCACGCCACTGGCTGTCGCCAAGACTAACGTCATTGGAGATAAACTGGTGCTCGCCACCATCCTGCGCGCTGGTCTTCCTTTGCACGAAGGGTTCCTTACCTACTTTGACCAAGCCGAGAATGGCTTCGTGAGCGCCTATCGCAAATATGACGCCCATGATCCTAACAAGTTTGACGTGAAAATCGAGTATCTCGCTTGCCCTGCTATCGATGATAAGGTGCTGTGCATAGTCGACCCCATGCTTGCCACAGGTCTCTCGATGGCTCTTGCCTACAAGGCACTGTTAAGCCGTGGCACCCCCAAGCATGTGCACATGGCATCGGTAATCGCTACCGACCAAGCTATTGAATTTATAGAGCGCAATATTCCTAACGATAACCTCACCATTTGGACTTGTGACATCGACCACGAGCTCAACGAGCACAGTTACATCGTGCCTGGCTTGGGCGACGCCGGCGACCTCGTCTACGGCGAGAAACTCTAAATAGTGGAGAGTGGAGAGAGTGGAGAGGGGAGTTGAGATTTTTTTCCTTTCTCTCCTTTGATTCCTTTAAATCCTTTTACTCCTTTATTTAAAATAATAATAGATTATGAAGATGTTAGAATTCAATATTCCCTCATTGGAGAATCTTGAGGATGCCGCCCACCAGTTCATGACCGAGATGGGCGACTACACGGTGTTTGCTTTCTACGGAGAAATGGGGGCAGGTAAAACTACGTTTATTAATGCACTATGCCGGCTGCTCGGGGTAGAGACCGACATCACCAGCTCGCCATCGTTTGCCATCATCAATGAGTATCGTAGTGACACTACTGCCGAGCTGATTTACCATTTTGACTGCTATCGTTTGGAGAATGAGGCCGAGGCTCAGGATATCGGTGCCGAAGATTACTTTGACTGTGGCGCATTGTGCTTCATTGAGTGGCCTGAGCGCATCGAGGGGTTGTTGCCCGACGACACCGTGCGTGTCGATATCATTGTCAACCCTGACGACAACAGCCGTATAGTGAAGATGACGATTCCCGAAAACCTATAATTTTAGCAGATGCCTAAAACAATTTTATTGCAAGAGGTAACGTCTACCAATGACTATCTTAAGCGCAACGCTCACATCTTGCCTTCGGGAACCATGATAATTGCCTTCAAACAGACGGCAGGACGCGGTCAGAAGGGCAACTCATGGGAGGCCGACCCAGGAAAAAACGCCACGTTGTCAATTCTTTTGAAGAAACCTAAAATTGGTGTGAATGAGCAGTTCGCCATCAGTGAGGCGGTTTCGTTGGCTATCGTAGAAGTGCTTGAGAAATATGCCGCTGGTTTCAAAATCAAGTGGCCTAACGATATTTACTATGGTGACCAAAAGATTGGGGGCATACTCATTGAGCACTCACTGGATAGTGATGGCATAGATTACTCCATTGCAGGAGTGGGGGTGAACATCAATCAGCAGGTGTTTATTAGTGGTGCGCCTAATCCCGTGTCGCTCACGCGCATCACGGGAAAGACCTACGACATGAACGTTATCAGTGACCAGCTGGGCGAGGCTCTCGACCGATACTGTAACCTCGACGGCTCTCGCAAGCAACTCGCAGCTATGCATCAGCGATACCTCGACAAGCTGTATCGTCACGACGGCAAGCCACATCTGTTCACCACTCCCGACGGCACGCAGTTTAAGGCTTCTATCGAGACGGTAGCTCCCGATGGCACGCTCACTTTGTGGCATTCCAATGATGGTTCTTTCCACAACTATCGCTTCAAGGAAGTGGGCTTCGTCATCAACAAGAAGAATTTCATCTAACTCACAGTTAATATATACGTCGAGTCCCGAAACTTATGGCTTCGGGACTCGATAGTTTTTGTCAGACTCCTAAGAGTTGACAAGCATCATCAACGGTTGTAGCCGTCGTTGACGATAATGCCGTCCATTTGGTCGATTACGCGCTTGGCCTCAATGGTTTTTTGCTTGGCCTTGTTGGCTTTGTCTACGGCCTTGTTGTAGTCGTTGCGGGCGTTCTCGGCCTTCTTCTCAGCGTCTTTTACCTTATTCTCTGCATCTTTCACTTTAGAGCGAGCTTTGTCGAGATTTTTGTCGGCGTCACTAATCTTCTTTTGAGCCTTCTCAACGTCTTTATTGGCATTAACCTCGTCTTTGAGTGCGTCATTATACTTCTTCATAGCTTCGGTCTTAGCCTTAGTGTCCTTTGATAGTTGAGTCAAGTTGTCGTCTTTAGGTGACTGAGAGGGCATCGCTGTTGCGCTCATACCCAGAGCAAAAATCATTGCTGCTAATAATGCTAATTTCTTCATGTCTAAAAAGTTTAAAAAGTTATTCAATGCGCAAATATACAAAGTTTTTTTCAAACAAATAAAAACTATCTTCCAGATTGGGACATTTTTCGAAAAAAAAGTTTAATGACAGTTAGATATCAGGTTTGGAGGAGAGGCTAGATAGTGTAAGACTGAGTCAGACTCGTAGGATGACATTGTCTGTAATAAAAGAAGCAAAAATATTTTAGTCTTTAATTGTCGTTTAAAATCAGCTTATTGCAGCTGTTTCAGTGCCTCGCTCACGAGTTTTCCGCTGGCGGCGGGGCATTGAGCCTGAACATGGGCGAGGATGGCGCGCATGTTTTTCATCTGTGGTTCTATGCCTGAGTCCTTAATCATCGCGACAATATCGTCAAGTTCGGGTTCCTTTGGTAGGAACTCTTGCAGAATATTGAGACGGTTCTTGAGCTCGCTGGTGTCGCGTCCAGCTTTGTCAAAGAGTTCAGCTTCTTCTTTCCATGATTTCTCCATCTTTTGGATAATAGAGATTTCCTTGGCCTCGTTGAAGTCATCGGGGTTGAATCCCTTGCTGGTTTGGAACTCAAGGAATTTAGCCTTTATCATCTTGAGCACGTAGAGGCGGTCGGCGTCACGGCTCTTCATCGCAGCAGCGATGTGCTTATTAATTTCGTTGTGTAACATATCAGTTTTCAATTGTCAGTATTCAGTTAAAAAATTTATATAATATAAAGGAGTGAAAGGAATTAAATGAATCAAAGGAATTAAAAGGGTGAATAGAACACCCTTTTAAGATTTGTCCTTCTAATTTTTTGTTTTACCATGCTTGAAGGTATTCGTAGTCGTCTTGAATCATTATCCATTGAGAGTCTATCTCTCTCCAAATTGAGTAGTGCATGCCCTCAAGCGAGTTCCAGCGCACGTAGAGTTCCAAACTTTCAGGTGTTGCCACCATCGCCATGATTTGTGGAGCATGGAAAAACAGCTCCTTGCTATAATCCTCGGCATCTTCAGTAAGTTTGTTGTCTTCAGAGAGCTTATACCACCTGTTGAGAGCCGAAACCACTTCGCCTTCGGCGAGGCAGACCATTGACATTTGCCCAACGTTGTTCTCAGGGGCGAAAAGCACCATATAAAAGTCACGTTCATTTGTTGGGCAGGTGGCGAGCCATTTAGATGCGATAATCTTGCGTTCGCCATAGAAATGTCTTATGATGTCCTGTGCATCGCTTGAGGCGGGTTCCTCTTTCTCGCCATTCAGCCAACGAGTGTAGTTAAGCAGGTGATGGTCTTTGAGCCATGCCCTTGGCACGATGAACGGTGTGGCCTGGTAGTCGCTGTATCCGCGGAACATCTTCTTCGTCATGGCAGCGTTGGTCAGGGCAAAGGTGAATAGGCCGTTGCTGCCAGTTGATTTCTCGCTCACGAACTTGGCATTACCAATGTGAGGCTTGAAGATGATGCGGTCATAAGTTCTTTTCATTTTTCCTACGTCAACACCCTCGGTCATCCACGTCTTGTTCTCGGTAGTGAAACGGTTCTTGGCAATCTGAATCTTGTTTAGGAACAATGGGCGATGCTTGAGAGTGACATCAAGATTGGCGTTGCGGCCCTCTGTTTTATAGATGTAGAAAATGGGTTTCCAGTCAACATTGCCCTGTGGAATGGTTCTGATTCGTGTTGCATGTCCGTCTGAAATTTTGAAGGTGCCTATGTAGTTCTTGTCATAGCTGGCAACACAAAACTCATTAACATTATCACCGTCAACATCAACTAACGCATACCAGTAAGAAAAGTCTTGTGGCATCTTGTTGTTGTTGAGTTCTTCAAGGATGCTTGGCAGATTGCGTTGCACAGCAGCTGGCATTTGTGCCTGAGCAACGATGGCGCAGCATGCAAACAGCAATAATGATGTTAGGAACTTTTTCATATGAATTAAAGTAATAAAATAGCTTTTATTTCGGTTTGTTCACTTTGTCCTGGAAGGGGACTGGTGTCCCGTTTAGGATTGCCTCAAGATAGGGTTTTAGCTTCTGTGCATAGTAATAGAAGCCCAGGTCGGTAAGATGGATGCCATCGACCGAGCCTTCGCAGTCAGGACCGTAGAGATTCTCGCGGTCAATATAGTAGAGATTGCGAGGATTCTCTGCTTTGAGTTTAAGGTAGTTCTTGTGGAACTCATAGTTCTTCTCGGGGAGGTACTTGCTGTAGAAACCACTGAAGCGCTCGTAGCTGTACTCCTGTCCTTCGACCATGAATATTGGCACCTCGGGTCGCAGGTCACGCAGAATTTTCACGAAGCCGTAAGTGACAGTGTCGCACATGAGCTTGGTGCAGTTAGGTATGGGGTCGAGGATATAGGCGTCGACATGTGGTATTGCCGCCATGGCACGCGCCATGCAGCTGTCCATCTTTCCCTCGCCGCTCACGCCAATGTTTACACATTCCACGTCGAGATCGCGCTGCAGAATACTCGTTGCCACCATGCCGGTGCGTGAAGCGCATCCACCATGAAGGATGCTGGTGCCATAGAACACAAACTTCTTCTCCTTGCGAGGACTGTTGACACGTGGCTGCGTTATTTCGGCACTCGGCTCCACACCAATCTCCATCCAGTTGATACCGTCATAGAGTGGCAAGTAAATCATGTACTCGTGCCAGCGTCCGTCGAGTTTGTCGATATAGACCTTGCTTTGGATAGAATCCTTGCGCGGCCCTTCTCCTTTATAATTATAGTCACGGTAGGGACGATTGCAGTTCACAAATCGCCACACGCCCTCGTCGTCGAGGATATAGAGGTCGGTGCCCTTGATGCCAGTGTCGGCCATGTGAGCCATGTGAAAGTTGCTCAGCAGATTGTAGCGCACCGCTACGCAATGACTGTTGGTGGCAAAGCGTATGCCGATGCCAGCTGAGTTCTTGGCTCGGTCCCACAAGGTCTCGCGCACGCTGTCTTTGAGTGTTGCAGGGATGCGTGTGTAAGGAGTGAACGTGTTGTCCCAGCCCTTGTTAATCATGCGGAAGCGCAGTGCGTCATAGAACTTGAGTGTGTCAATACTAGTGAAGTCTTGAGCGCATGCTACCGTTGCCGTAAGGGTAAGGAAGATAGCGAAAAGTGTTTTTTTTAGTCTCATCGAAAAATAGAGAAGTGCTTATTATCAATCACGGTCGGCTGCCTCTGTTGGGTTGCCGGCCGTGATGTGATTATCTAAGCTTGTATAAAAACTAATTCTAATTATTGGAGATTGCCAGCCTCGGCTTTCTTAATCATATTTTCATCGGCAGTGATATAAACCTCAACACGGCGGTTCTGAGCGCGACCCTCATCGGTGTCGTTGCTGACAGCTGGATGATCCCATGCCAGACCTTTGGTTTCCATGCGGTTAGGATCAATGCCGCTATTTGCAAGATAGTTCTTAACAGCATTGGCTCGGTTGAGCGAGAGTCTCTCGTTAAACTCACGAGGACCCTTGTTGTCGGTGTGACCAAAGATTTGAACGAAGGTATCAGGATCGTTTCTCAGCTTAGCGGCGAAATTGGTCAAAGCTTCTTTTGCTGGAGTCTTGAGCTCATACTTGTTGGTGTCGAATAAGATGCCTGAATCAAAGGTCACCTGGATGCCTGTAAAGCCATCGTTGTCGGTAAAGGTTGTAACCGAAGCTCCTTCAATTGCAGCAATTTCGTCGGCCTTCTTCTGCATGTGCTTGCCAATTAATGTGCCGGCAACACCACCAGCAACAGCGCCAACAGCTCCACCAATAGCGGCTGCTTTACCTTTCTTCTTGCCAACAAGTGCACCGATGCCAGCGCCGAGAGCGGCACCACTGCCACCGCCAATCAAGCCACCCTTAACGGTTTTGCTTGCATTACAACCACTAAACGAAATGAGCAACATTGCGCTCATAAAAATACACATAAATTTTTTCATAAAAGTACTATACTAATAAATTTAATAATGAGTTAATTCCCATTTGTTTTAAAATTCGTTACAAAAGTAAGCAGTTTTCACGTAAAACACAAATATATTTCAACAAATTACTTGTGATGTACAAAAAATAATAGTGAACAATTTCTAAAAGTACAATAAAAAACCACTTGATAAACACTGCAATACCCTCATGAACAAAAATCGAAAATGTGAAAAAATCTTTATTGTCACGCATCTGCAAACGTTTGCATGATTTTTTAAGAAAAAAAACGTTCAAACTGTGTAATACACATTATTATATATATAAATTTGTGAGCTTTTTCCGTGAAAATCAATAAAATAAAAATTAATACTACGACAACATGAAAAAATCTTTCTATCAATGGCTACTAAGAGCCGTGCTGGCTTTAGTCTGCCTGTTAACAACCACCTCGGCTTGGGCCGCAGATACTTGGACTGTTGCGGGAACTCCTACAGCACTGTTTGGCACAGAATGGTCTCCAAGTACGACTTCCAATGATATGACAAATGTCAGTGGAAATGATTACATTTTATTTAAGAATGTAGCATATTCTGGTTCTGGTCAGTTTAAAGTTTGCAAGAACCATTCTTGGGATGAAGCATATCCTGGTAGTAATTATTCTTTTACATGCCCCAGTGGAACCAAAAATGTTCTTTTTACATTCAATAGTAGTTCGAAGAATATTAAAGTTATTTATGCTTTCACAGTAGCAGGTAGTTCACAATTGTGTGGAAGTGATTGGAATCCAGAAGATTCAAACAATGACATGACAACCACCAATGGTATTACTTATACTTGGACTAAGAATAATGTTGTGTTGTCATCAAATGTTGAGTTTAAGGTATGTGAGAATCATGCATGGACTAATGCCTACCCTTCAAACAACTACAATCTAACTATTAACGGAAGTGGTACATACAATGTTTCTATTTCCTTCAATAGCATTTCTCATGTGATTACAGCAACTGCCGAAAAGGTTGTAACCGCAGTAGACGCTCCTACCTTCTCTCCTGCAGCTGGCACTTATAATAGTGACCAAAACGTGACTCTATCGTGCGCTACCAGTGGGGCAACCATCTATTACACTACCGATGGCAGCACTCCAACCACAAGTAGCACAGTTTATAATGGAGCTATTGCTCTCAACGGTGAGGGCACAACTACCATCAAGGCATTTGCTGTGAAGGACGGCAATAACAGTGCCGTTGCTGAGGCTACCTATACTATTGCCTATGACCACTATTACGTACGTGGCAACAATACCGACTTCTTTGGCAATGACTCTTGGAATACCAATGCCAATGTGATGACGACTACCGATGACACTAATTACACATGGACTTCGGGACAGGCAACTCTTGCAGCTGGTACTACTGTTGAGTTCAAAGTGGTGAGAAACGGTTCGCAATGGATTGGTACCGGCGGTGATGACAATGGTGATAATATTGTTTGCACAGCTACTCAAGCTGGTGTTTACACCCTCACCGTTAACTATACAGTACATGGTGTACCTACCGGCACTCTCAACCTAGTTGCAGGCGCACCCGACGTTCCCACCTTCTCTCCTGCAGCTGGTACTTACAACAGCAACCAGAGCGTGACAATTACTTGCGCCACAAGTGGGGCAACCATCTATTACACTACCGATGGCAGCACTCCAACTACCAGCAGTACTGTCTATAGTAGCGCGATAGCACTTAATGGCGAGGGAACTACTACCATCAAAGCGATTGCCGTTAAGAGTGGTGTCTCCAGTGCCGTTGCCGAGGCAACTTATACTATTGCCTATGACCGTTATTACGTGCGTGGCAATAATACCGACTTCTTTGGCAATGACTCTTGGAATACCAATGCCAACGTGATGACGACCACCGATGACACTAATTACACATGGACTTCGGGGCAAGCCACACTTTCGGCTGGTGCTAATGTTGAGTTTAAGGTGGTGAAAAACGGCAACGAGTGGATTGGTGACAATGGCAACAATGTCGTTTGCACTGCCACTCAAGCTGGTGTTTACACCCTCACAGTGACCTATACTGTTGATGGCACACCTGTTGGCACACTCAACTTGATAGAGGCCATTCCTGACCGTTATTATGTGGTTGGCGAGCCTAATGATGTCTTCCCCAACGGATGGACTATTGGCGATGCCCAACTGATGACCGCCAACGGCACCACTTGGACGTGGACAAAATCACCCATTAATCTTGCCGCCGACGCTACTATCGCTTTCAAGGTGAAAAAGAAAAGTGGCAATGACGAGACTTGGATTCCTGACGGTGCCAACATTACAGTCAGTCCTGAATATGGTGCAGGCAATTACGCCCTCACCATAACCTATGTGGAGAACGCTGATGCACCCACTGCCACCCTCACTCCGCTCTTTGTTACTACCCCCGTGTTCTCGCCAGCTCCTGGCACTTACGACACCAACCAAAATGTGACAATAACTGCTGGCAGTGGCACTATCTATTACACCACCGATAGCAGTGACCCTGCCACCAGTTCGACACGCATTGAATACATAGCTCCTATTCTTCTGCACCACGAAGATAACTTCACGTTCAAAGCTGTTGCAGTTAATGGCAATGAAGTGAGTGCAGTGGCTACTGCAGATTATACCATCAAGTATGTGAACATCTACTTGTTTGGCTCGGTGGGCAAGCAGCACACTTGGCTTTATTCTTACACTAACCCCGAACTCACAACAAGCGATGGTATAAATTATTATGGCGTGTATGATATCTTGAACATGCCAAGTTACACCGACCGTCAAGGAGCAGGACTCTTCCTGCTCACCACAGGCTTTGGTACCAATTGGGAGACTACTCAACAATATATGATTGGTTCTACTGGTAGTGGTAACTTCTGGATTGACGGCAGCCACAACTATTTGGGAGAATGGGTTGACGCGGCGCCAGTAGGCCAAAGCGACAAGGGCTGGACAATCATTCCTGATAATGGTCATGGCACTTACGAGTTCTTCTACAACCGCAGCGAGAACAAGTTCAAACTTGCCGCTTTTGATGGTCCCACAATCTATGTCTATGACTACACTCGTCCTTACATCTATGTGAAGGACAACAACGATGTTGAGTTCAATGGCGAACAGCCAGGCAACCCCATTCAGGTTCTCGACGAGAGCATAGGCGGCCACAGTGGCTTGAGCGATGCTGGCGACGGTTCAGGATTGGGCAATGGCACATTGGGTTGGTATAAGTTTGCTGTGCCTTCTCATGACACACCCATCACCTTCCAGTTCTATCATAACAACGACAAGACAGTAGTGCCAAGTGGTATGCTTACTGGCTCAGGCGATGTGTATTACTATTGGGATGGCGAGCAATATGTGAAGCTCAATTCACGTGAAGAAGCTGTCAACCTGCGTCGCATCGTGGCTCACGTGCGTGTGCAAGGTGCCGAGGTGCCCACTTGCGACGGCGTGCCCATGAACGGCCCCAGCTCGTTCTACGGACAAATGTACTACTGGATGGCAGTGACCAAAAATAATGCTGGCGAGCGTGTGGTAATTACCGATGGCACTCACCACTACGACAACACCATCACCAGCGACATTTATCTGGAGTGGACCGACGCACAAGGAGCAAATTACGATTTGCTCAGCAATCAGACCCTTGAGCACCGCCTCGAGAACAAGACTGGCCGTGGTACTATCATCCACTTGCAGAAGAACCGCAATACACCACCTATTAAGGACGACTATGTGCTTGGCGTTGACACCAAAGTGCAAGATGCCGATGTGTGGACCAATACCACCAATCTGGGCACTACTTGGTGGGGAACCTCACTCGATAGTCCTTGGAAGGGTTCGGTAGCATGGACCGATGGCATACTCGCAAATTATGACAACTCACGCTTCCTTTACATGGAAAATGGTATCACCCGTGGCCCCGATGTTTACATCGTCACCGCCGAGGATGGCACCGAGTGGTACACTTGGTATTGTGACCGCAGTACCGCAACCATCAGGTTTGGTTATGGCGAAGCTCTTAACGGCTATCCCACCTATGTGAACGACAAAGATGTGTACAAGTTCTTCGCTCACTATGAATCAGATGAGCTGCATCAGAACGCTGGCGAGTTGTGGTATGTGTGGACTCCAGACTTTGAAGCTACTCTCGACGGCAACGGTCAGAGCAGGGACAATGGTGAGATTCTCGATGTGACCCGTATGTACGAGAGCAGCGCCAAACAAAAGGCATTGTGCTCTACATTCCGTGATGGCAACTATGTGTATTACACCGACATCAAGGGTTGGGGCGACGATAATGTGTACTGCTACGTTTGGAGTGTGCCTGGTATCGATTGGCCTGGTATCCAGATGGTGAAAGTGGGATATGACGACGAGGGACATCCTGTTTATCTTGCCGACCTCTCCAACTATGATGTGAGCAACGCCGAGGGTATTCTCTTCAATAATGGTGTTACCGACTCGCACGCCACTAACAAGCGTCAGACCGGCAACCTACAATGGGAGAATCATGGCTGCTACGACTACTTGGGTCTCATCTATCGCATTGGTGGCAACATCGACGTTATTGAAAACGAGCCCGACGGAGAGAACTCGTCGCTCACATTGCGTGGTGTGTGGTATAGCCGTGTCAAAGGAACTCTGCTTGCCAAGGGAAATAACGACTACAACAACAAGAGTGTTAACAGTCGTGGATACATCGACTTTGCGAAGATGGTTACCGATGATGGAGCGCTTCAAACATGGGAATATGACCAGAGCAATTGGGTGGAAATTGAGCCAAGCGAGAGCGTGAGCGCTGAGGATCTAATAAATCTTCTTGAAATGGACTTTACAGTCTATGGCACCAAGCTCAGCAGTGTGAACCCACGATTCAAAGCTATTTCTATCAGCAACGTGAGCAATGGAGGTGAATACATTGTCAACCACTATACTCCTGCCCATTTCAATGGCACATGCTTCCAGCAGCGACGTGGTGACAATGAGTGGTACTTCTTTGTGGAGCCTAAGCCAAACGAGCTTGCCGAAATTGACTGGGCCATCTTTAATGAGGGAGCATTCTATGCTTATTCGCAATCAGGATTTGATGGCACCATCAACGTTGACTGGAGCTATCATGATCCAGGCTATAGCGACGCTAACATGACTAGCAATACTGGCCTGGATTTGGATGAATGTGGAAAAGACCCTGGTACGCTCATTGACTTAAATGGCTACTCTGGTTGGCTGGCCATCATCAAACTAGCCGAGACTCCTGCCACGCAAAACGCCCCAGGCATGAAAGGACAGTATGATGAAGATGATTTGGCGCCATCATCAGGCAGAGCAGCAAAATACACCGTTTATCCTATTCTGCTCAACGATGACTTTGCCACCGCCATACAGACCATCAACAGCGATAAGGCAACTGGCATGCGCACCCTCAAGCGCACACGCTACTATAACCTCATGGGTGTGGAGTCGAGCACTCCATTCCAGGGTGTGAACATCATCGTCAAGGAGTATACCGATGGTTCACGCGAGTCAAGAAAGGTGATAATGAAGTAAAGCACAATTCATCATGACACAAATTAAAAGCGCCAATACAGATTATTGGCGCTTTTTTAGTGTTCCATTGTAGGGTTAAATTGTTGCGAGCGAGTCGCTATGCAGGGCGAAGGCCTCGGCAGCTAAGCAGCGGCTCTCAATGCCACGGAATTTCTCCATGGTGGTGTGCCAGCCGTCGTAGAGTTCTTGCATGCCCTGGCTAACGTGGCAGTTGCACGCCTCATGTTTTCGTTCCAGCACCGCCTCAATGTTTACCCAATGCGTAGGGTGGAACATCTGCGTCTGCTCGCCACTCATCACTTCGAAGTAGTAGAGCTTGAACCTGCGGTCGAGCCGTCGCCATGCGTCGAGCACCAACGTTCCGCACACTGCATGGTCGCGGTGTGCGTCGATGGGCCAGTGCGTGAGCACCACATCGGGGTTCTCACGGTCAATGAGTTCGCGCATCTCCTTATACCGCTCCAGGTTCACCTCGGTGTTGCCGTCAATCTGGCTCATGAATATGTGCCGCGCACCAGTTATTTCGCAGGCGTTTTTGCTCTCCACCACACGTATGGCGGCAGCCTCGTCATGGCTCTTGCCTCGTATGCCTGCCTCGCCACGAGTGAGGTAGACGCACACTACCTCATGCCCCGCGTCGGCAAGCAAACACATGGTGCCTCCGCAACCTGTTTCAGGATCATCAGGATGCGCACCAATCACTAGTATTTTTCTGCGCTGTCTTGTGTTGTTGCCATTATCTACTCCTGCAGCATTACTAACCAATGGAATACCAAGTACAGTAGCTCCTGCAGCTGCCGCACTAACAGTCTTTATCATCTCACGTCTATTCATGATTAAAAGGAGTTAAAAGAGTTAAAACGGTAATTCTAGATTGCCATATTCTACTTCTGATTCATTTGCTTGTGAAGAATCTTTATATTCTTTGCGTTCTTTGTATATATTCTCACGAGTGCCACCTTTGGTGACAAAATTATGTTTGCTACTTCTTATTAAGCTGTCAACAAGGAATTTGCACTGGAAAATCAAGATTATTAGGATATTGGCGCATGTCTCATCGCTTCGTTGTATTAATGCATCTCGATAAAAATGAACATCATTTCTTCGGGCGCAATATTGTCTTGTTTTTTGATGTCGGGGATCATCTTCTTCCCAAAGGACCAAATTCCTTGTATTCAGATAATCGATATAATCTGTTTTAAGCTCTGCCAAACTTCCACTTGCAAAGCCGAGAAGTTTCATCTTGCTAATTTTAGATGCTGCACCATCAACATTACCCTCAGCTATGTTTTGTTTGCCCGAACGAGCAGCCTGAAGCATTTGGTCAAAAGTGCGGTCACTTTTATTCACAAATCGATTTATGAAATCATAAGTGCATTGATATATGGCATCGGCCTTTTTAAATGCCATAAGGTTATTATAATCGCCGTCTGGTTCAAAAGCTTTTCCCATAACTTATTAATGAAATAATTTCAACAAAAGTAGTAAAAAATAATGAATAAGAAATATTAAAGTTAGAATTCTTTTTTTAAACACAGTGTATTAACTATTTTATTCCTTTTTTAACTCCTTTATTTCCTTTCATTCCTTTATTTCCTTTAACTCCTTTGTTTTTTGCAAACGTTTTCATAGTTTTTTGGACCTTATTATAATAAATAAGTTAAGTATTTATTTTAAATATTACTAATTTTACTCACTGGAAAAAATAATATAAAATATATTCGCTATGAAACTAATTTTTAATCTAGACTATCAGACAATCTTTGGCGAGGAAGTTGTGCTGCACATTAATGACAGCAAATTAGACTTCCTCGATGCTACTCACAAGATGACCACCGAAGATGGTCGTCGTTGGACATGTGAGGTGAGCTATCCTGGAGTTGGTGGTCGCTACATCGACTATTACTACAGCGTGAACCGTGGCGAGGAGGAAGTACGTCACGAGTGGCAGACTGTTCCCCACCGTCTTGTGTTCTCGTGCGCAAAGGCCAAGCGTTACACAATCTATGACCACTGGCTTGACCTCCCCGAAGACAGCTACCTTTACAGTAGTGCCTTCACCGACTGCCTCGCCGAGCGCCCTGAGCGCAAGCTCGCCAGCACTGGTTTTGGCAAGACTGCAGTCATCAACGTGCGTGCTCCACAGCTCGCCGGCAATCAACGCCTTGTGCTCTGTGGCGAGGGGCCTGCCCTGGGTGACTGGAGTGCAAAACGTGGTCTTGAGATGACCGAGGTGACTCACAACCAGTGGGCTATTAAGCTCAACACTTCAAAACTTGCAAGCAACCGCATTGTTTTCAAGTTTGTCGCTCTTGACGACAAGGACGGCATCTGCTGGGAGGAGTGTGACAACCGCAGCATCGAGCTACCCGACCTTGCCACAGGTGAGGTTGTGACCTATGAACTGCCACAGGCCACATTCCCATTGCCCGCATGGCGCATCGCTGGTACCGTAATTCCTATCTTCTCATTGCGTAGCGAGACTAGTGCGGGTGTAGGCGACTTTGGCGACCTCAAGAAGATGATCGACTGGATGGAGAAGACAGGCCAGCGTGCCCTTCAGGTGCTTCCTATCAATGATACCACTATCACCAAGACTTGGACCGACAGTTACCCATATAACAGCATATCGATTTATGCTCTGCACCCAATGTATGTCGACATCAAGCAGCTTCCCGCCCTTAAGGATGTGGAGAAGATGAAAAATTACTTGGCCGAAGGTAAGGAGCTCAATGCACTGCCTCAGATTGACTATGAGCGTGTGAACAAGCTCAAGCTCGGCTATCTGCGCGACGTGTGGGAGCAAGAAGGCGAGAAGATTGTCAAGGGTAATGATTACAAGAAATTCTATACTGATAACAAGCGTTGGCTCGTTCCTTATGCAGCCTTCTGTGTGCTTCGCGACAAGTTCGGCACCGCCAACTTTAAAGAGTGGCCCAACCACCGCCAGTTCACTCCATCGCTCAAGAAGAGCGTTGAGGACGCTACTACTGCGATTGGCAAGGACGCTGCATTCTGGATGTTCGTACAGTTTGAGCTCAGCAAGCAGATGAAAGCCGCTCACGAGTATGCCCGCAGCAAGCATGTGATTCTCAAGGGTGACATCCCCATTGGTATTAGCCCCAACGGCTGCGATGCATGGGTAGAGCCCAACTACTTCAACATGAACGGCCAAGCTGGTGCTCCACCCGATGCCTTCAGTGCCGACGGTCAAAACTGGGGCTTCCCAACCTATAACTGGGACGAGATGCTTGCCGACGGCTGCCAGTGGTGGGTTCGCCGCTTCCAGAATATGAGCGAGTATTTCGATGCTTACCGCATCGACCACGTGCTTGGTTTCTTCCGCATTTGGGAGATTCCTATCAGTTCGGTGCAAGGTCTGCTTGGACAGTTCTCGCCAGCACTTGGCATGACTCGCGAGGAAGTTGAGGGCTACGGTTTGCGTTGGCAGGAAGAGTTCTTCACTCAGCCATTCATTGCCGACTGGATTATTGACCGCGTATTCGGGCCACACGCTCAGCGTGTACGCGACACCTTCTTGCAGCATTCTCATGACGACATTTGGAAGATGCGTCCAGAGTTTGACACCCAACGCAAGATAGAGGCAGCCTTCGCAGGTAAGAATACTGACGATGATAAATGGGTTCGTGACGGTCTCTATTCTCTAGTTAACAACGTGCTTTTCGTTCGCGACCGCAAGGATCCTAACAAGTTCCATCCACGCATCACTGCTCAGTTGGCCCTCATTTATGAGGCTTTGTGGGATAGCGACAAGGAAGCTTTCAACCGCATCTACAACGACTACTACTATCGCCGCAACAACCGCTTCTGGTATCACGAGGCGATGAAGAAGTTACCACGCTTGGTTCAAGCTACCCGTATGCTCGTGTGCGCCGAGGACCTCGGTATGGTTCCCGATTGCGTGCCCTGGGTAATGAACGAGCTTAAGATTTTGAGCCTTGAGATTCAATCGATGCCCAAGGACAACACTCTCAAGTTTGGCCATCTCCAGAGTAATCCTTATCGCTCGGTTAGCACCATCAGCACCCACGACATGAGCACTCTGCGTCAGTGGTGGGATGAGGACTGGCAGCTCTCGCAGGAGTATTACAACGAGGTTATGTGGAAGTCGGGACCCGCTCCTCATCCACTGCCCGGATGGCTCGCACGCGACATCGTGGCTCAGCACCTCTACAGCCCTTCGATGCTCTGCATGATTAGTCTGCAAGACTGGCTATCAATCGACGAACAGCTGCGCCTGCCCGATGCCAATGCCGAGCGCATCAATGTGCCTGCCAATCCACGTCACTATTGGCGCTACCGCATGCACATGACCATTGAGGAATTGATGGAGAGCAGCGAGTTCAATGCTAAGGTTAAGCAACTTATAGCTCAGAGCTATCGATAAATGATTGACAAAGAGGTTCTAGACTTTCTAGATATTCTAGATTTTCTAGAACCTTTAGTTTAAATAGAATAACCTAATACCAAACGCATTTTTTTATGAAAATCAAAATAATAACTATAATAGTTGCGCTCTTTGCGATGCTCACGGCTAGTGCACAGCAGGTGAAGTCGCCTAATGGCAATATGCAGGTGAATTTCTCAATTGACAAGGGTCGTCCCACCTACGAGATGCTTTTCAAAGGCAAGAAGGTGATAAATCCCAGCCACTTGGGATTTGAATTGGCTCGCGACAAACATGCCAGTAAGGCTATGGACGAGACCGACCTGCTTGACGGATTCACTGTGACCAATAGTAAGGTGACATCGCACGACGAAACCTGGACTCCCGTGTGGGGACAGTACAAGAACATCCGTAACAACTATAACGAGTTGGAAGTCAACTTGTATCAGCAGAGCGCTAATCGTCACATGATAGTCCGTTTCCGCGTCTATGATGACGGTATGGGTTTCCGTTATGAGTTCCCGTTGCAGCGCGACCTCAACTACTTCATCATCAAGGAGGAGAAATCGGAGTTTGCCATGACCGGCAACCACCGTGCTTGGTGGATAGCAGGTGACTATGACACTCAAGAGTATCCTGTTCAAGTGACTAGGTTGAGCGACATCCGTGGCCGCATCACTGCCTGCGCGCGTTGGGATGACCCCAATGGTGTGGGAATCCGTCGCACCGACTACACCGAGGACCGCCAGCGCGATGCAGTGGTTTGGGACAACGCTTCACAGACCATTTTCTCGCCAACAGGCGTGCAAACTTCATTGCAGCTAAAAACCGATGACGGCATCTACATCAATTTGCACGAGGCAGCTCTGGTAAACTATGGCGCTATGCATCTTAACCTCAATGACCGGAACATGGTGTTTACCTCATGGATAACTCCCGACGCCACTGGCTACAAGGGTTGTATGCAGGCGCCTTGCCAAACTCCCTGGCGCACAGTGATGGTGAGCGACGACGCTCGCGATATTCTTGCTTCGAGCTTGATACTCAACCTCAATGAGCCGTGCAAAATCGAGGACACCAGTTGGATTCACCCAACCAAGTACTGCGGCGTGTGGTGGGAAATGATTGTAGGTCACGGTGCTTGGAACTACACCGACGAGTTCCCAAGCGTGAAACTCGGCGAGACCGACTATACCAAAGCTAAGCCCAACGGTCGCCATCGCGCCAATACCGAGGAGGTGAAGCGTTACATCGACTTTGCCGCCAACAACGGACTTGACGAGGTCCTTGTCGAGGGTTGGAACATTGGTTGGGAAGACTGGGCATGCATGTGGAAGGCCGATGTCTTCGACTTCGTGACACCTTATCCTGATTTTGACCTCAAGTATCTCAACGATTATGCTCATAGTAAGGGCGTGAAGCTCATGATGCACCACGAGACCAGTTCAAGTGTGATAAACTATGAGCGTCACATGGAAAAGGCTTATCAGCTCATGAACGATTACGGTTACGATGCTGTGAAAAGTGGCTATGTGGGCGACATCATCCCACGTGGCGACTATCACTACAGCCAGTCGATGAACAATCACTACCTTTATGCTGTGCAGGAGGCTGCAAAGCATCACATTATGGTCAATGCCCACGAGGCAACTCGCCCAACTGGCTTGTGCCGCACTTGGCCCAATCTCGTAGGCAACGAGAGTGCACGTGGCACCGAGTATGAGGCCTTCTATGGCAGCAACCCCAACCACACAGTGATTCTGCCATTTACCCGTTTCCAGGGAGGCCCTATGGACTACACCCCTGGTGTGCTTGAGACCCGTCTTGAGAATTGGAGTGATAATAAGCACATCGTTCACACCACCGTGGTTGGACAGCTGGCGCTTTATGTGGTGATGTGCAGTCCGTTGCAGATGGCTGCCGACCTGCCACAGAACTATGAGAAATTTATGGACGCCTTCCAGTTCATTCGCGACGTTGCCCTTGACTGGGACGACAGTCGCTACATTGATGCCGAGCCAGGTGAGTATATCACTGTGGCGCGCAAGGCTAAGGGCACCGACAATTGGTTCATTGGTGGCAAGTGCAATGAGAACGGCCACAAAGTGGATGTGAAACTCGACTTCCTCGACAAGGGACGCAAGTATGAGGCCATCATCTATGCCGACGACAAGGCTGCTCACTATGAGACCAATCCCGCTGCCTACAATATCACAAAGAAAACTGTGAAACAAGGCGACGTGCTCAAGATGGCTGAGGCACCAGGTGGTGGCTTTGCAATATCCTTAAAAGCTCTATAAAGTGAGTTTTTAATTCATTTTATTCTTTTAATTCCTTTAATTCCTTTAATTCCTTTTGATTAAATGAAAAAAATCCTATTAACAGCAATTATCGCTTTGACTATGGCAACAGCAGGTGCTCGCGACTATAATTTCAACGAGATGACCTATACCCCTAAGGCCACCACGTTCTTTCTCAACACCAACGATGACGCACAAGCCGTAACCGTTAGAATCTACGATGCCGGCAAGGACGGGAATATGCTCAAGAAGATTGAGCTCAAACGTGTCAAAGGATGCAAAGATGAATGGACTGGAAAAGTCAAAGGTGACTTGAAGGGTAAGTTCTACACTTTCGATGTGAAATACAACGGAGTCTATATGGGCGAGAACCCAGGCATCTTTGCCAAGGCAGTGGGCGTGAACGGTCGCCGAGGCGCCATTATCGATATGGCTGAGACAAACCCAGAAGGCTGGCAAAGTGGCCGACTCTCGCCACTCATCGACTTAGGCGATCACATAATCTATGAGATGCATCACCGCGACTTCTCGATTGATGAGTCGAGTGGCCTGCAGCACAAAGGCAAATTTCTTGCGCTCACCGAACCCAAGGCGTTAGAGTATCTCAAGAATTTGGGCGTGAATACTATTCACATTCTGCCATCTTACGATTATGCCTCAATCGATGAAGAGCACTTGGAGCAAAATCGTTACAATTGGGGATATGACCCATTGAATTACAATGTGCCTGAGGGTGGTTACTCTACCAATCCCTATGACCCAGCAACACGCATCCGTGAGTTCAAACAGATGGTTCAAGCGTTGCATGGAGCTGGCATGCAGGTGGTGCTTGACGTGGTTTACAACCACACCTATAGCATCGACGATGGTAATTTCCACAAGACTTGTCCTGGAACTTTCTATCGCAAGAATCCCGATGGCTCGTGGAGTAACGGCAGTGGTTGTGGAAACGAGACAGCCAGCGAGCGCGACATCATGCGTGCCTATATGCTCGCCAGTGTAAAATACTGGATGGAGGAGTATGGTATTGACGGATTCCGTTTCGACTTGATGGGCGTGCACGACATCGAGACAATGAATGCCATTGCCGACATGGTGCATCAAAATAACCCCAACCGCATCGTCTATGGCGAAGGCTGGAGCGCTGGTTCGTGTGCTTTACCAGGCGAGATGTTGGGTTTGAAGGCCAATATCAAGCGAATGCCAGGCATCGCGGCTTTCAGTGATGACATTCGTGACGCGTTGCGCGGACCATGGGATGGCGATGACAAGGCTGCATTCCTGGGTGGAATCCCAGGTTATGAGGAGAGTCTGAAGTTTGGTATCGCTGGAGCCTCACAACATCCGCAAATTGATTATAGCAAGGTGAACTACAGTAAGGCTCCTTTTGCCAATAATCCAAATCAGATGATAGCCTATGTGAGTTGTCATGACGATATGTGCTTGGTCGATCGCCTGAAAGCCAGCATCCCTGGCCTCACCGAGAAAGACCTCATTAAACTTGACTTGATGGCGCAGACAGCTGTCTTCACCTCGCAAGGTATACCCTTTATGCTCAGTGGCGAGGAGATGCTGCGTGACAAGAAGGGTGTTCACAACAGCTACGAGAGTCCCGATAGTATCAACCACCTCGATTGGAATAACCTCAAGCGTTATCCGCAGGTGTTTGAGTACTATAAGAACCTTATTGCTTTGCGCAGGAACCATCATTTGGCTTATATCTCTGACTCTAAGTTTAAACGCACTTCTACTGCTGGAGCACTTGAGTTCTTGCCGGGTGGTGACTGCTTGGTGGCTTACCGATATAAGAACCTCAACGAACTTGGTGACAAGTGGAACAACCTCATTGTCATCCTCAACGGCAACAATGAGAAGCGCACCGTGAAACTGCCCAAGTCTACCTATACCATCGTGGGCGACGGCGATGTAATCAATGAGAAAGGCATATACACCCTTACTACCGACGAGATTATCGCTCCACCACACTCAGCAATAATCATGCACGACTGATTTAATTCAATGCATAATGCACAATTCACAATGCACAATGCATAATTTTTTAACTCCTTTATTTCCTTTAACTCCTTTATTTCCTTTGATTCATTTAAAATGAAAAAAATACTTATAATAGCAATAGCAACTCTTGCAGCCATTGGCGCTTGGGCAACGCCTAAAATGCCTGATTTTAAAGTTGACCGCGTGGAACCCACTAACTGGTTTGTGGGCATGAAGAACCCATCGTTGCAACTCATGGTGTACGGTAAGGATATTCGTGATGCAGAGGTCACAACATCCTATCCAGGCGTGAAAATAGAAACGTTGGTGCTGCTCGACAGTCCTAACTACTTGCTAGTTTACCTTAATATCGCTGGCGCTCAGCCTGGCATCATGACTCTAACTTTCAAAAAAGGCAAACTCTCGTGTGACGTTAAATATGAGCTTAAGGCGCGAGAGAAGAGCGGTGAAAGTCGCATGGGATTCAACAATGCCGACGTGCTCTACATGCTTATGCCCGACCGTTTTGCCAACGGCAACACTGCCAACGACAAGGTGGCTGGGATGCGCAGTCAGGTATGTGACCGAAACAAACCTAGTTATCGTCATGGTGGTGACTTGGAGGGAATCCGTCAGCATCTTGACTATTTCACCGACCTGGGAGTCACAGCCTTGTGGTTCACCCCAGTGCTGGAGAATGACTCGCCCGAGAGCCCATGGAACGACACCTATCATGGCTATGCTACCACCAACTACTATCGCGTTGACCCACGTTTCGGCACCAACGACGACTATCGCCGTCTCGTTGATGAGGCGCATAGCAAGGGTCTGAAAATGGTGATGGACATGATTTTCAACCATTGCGGCTTTGAACACCCCTGGGTGGCCGACATGCCCAGCAACGACTGGTTCAACACCAACGACTGGCTCAAGGAGTCGGGTGGCAAGAGTGATCCACATGGCACAAGTTTCATGCAGACCAGTTATAAGCTGGCTCCTGTGCTTGATCCTTATGCTAGCGAGTATGACAAGAAGCAGACAGTTGAAGGTTGGTTCGTTTCTACCATGCCCGACCTCAACCAGAACAATCCACATGTAATGAACTACCTTATCCAGAACAGTATCTGGTGGATTGAGACAGTGGGCATCGACGGCATCCGCATGGATACCTATCCTTATGCTTTCGCTGGTCCAATGGCGCGATGGATGAAGACTATCGACGAGGAGTATCCCAACTTCAATGTAGTGGGGGAGACCTGGTTTGAGCAGCCGCCTTACACCGCTGCTTGGCAGCGCGACAGCAAGATTGCAAAGGAGAACAGTTATCTCAAGACCGTGATGGACTTCTCGTTCTACGCTTGTGCCGACTCGGCGCGCATCGAGACTACCGACAATCAGTGGAGAGGCTTTAACCGTGTGTACAATAGCTTGGTATTTGATTATCTCTACCCCAATCCAAGCAGTGTGATGGCGTTCATTGAGAACCACGACACCGACCGCTATCTTAAGGACGGCAAGGATGACCTCACCCTCAAACAGGCTCTTGCTCTGTTGCTGACAATCAACCGCATTCCGCAACTCTACTACGGCACTGAGGTGTTGGTGAACGGCACCAAGCGCATCACCGACGGCAATGTGCGCAAGGACTTCCCTGGCGGCTTCCCAGGCGACACCCACAACGCTTTTACATCGCAGGGACGCACTCAGGAGGAAAATGATATGTACAACTGGCTACGCGCCCTTCTCCATTGGCGTAAAGGCCCTGGCAGCGACGTTATAACTAAGGGTAAGCAGATCCAGTTCATTCCCCACAATGGCATCTATGTTGTAGCTCGACAATATGGCGGCAAGACCGTGATGACCATTGTCAATGGCACCAACGAAACCGCAACCATGCCCGTTAAGCGTTACGCTGAAATCATTGGTAGTGCCATGGTAGGTCGTGATATCCCCACCAGCTCTCATGTCAGCCTCGTGAGCGACATCACCCTCACCCCAAGGCAGACATTGATTCTCGAGTTCTAAAAGAAAAGGATTTTTACATAGAAAATCTATATTATTAGGGTGCGCCAAATCATAGGCACACCCTAATGTCTTCTATCTATATTGGTGGATGTTTTGGAAGCTAGCAAAAGTGATTTTTAGATGGCTTTATCCTCAAAACACTAAACTTTAAATTATAAGTTCTCAATCGGTAAGGTCTCGATTCTCATTAAGGGTCTTAATGACTTTAGCAGGCACACCAGCAACTACGCTATTACTAGGCACATCTTTTATTACTACGGCATTAGCGCCAATTAGAACATTATTACCGATTGTGATACCACCAATAACTTTGGCACCACAACATATTTCAACGTTGTCGCCTATAACTGGAGCCTGTAACTCGTGGGAAAACCCTATTGTCACTTGCTGATAGATCTTGCAGTTCTTCCCTATTTTCTCAGCTGAAATAATTGTGGCAATACCATGTTGTATCAATAATCCTCCGCCAATGTCATTGGTTGAAATTTCAAGGTTACTCTTTCCTCTCAACCACCAGCATGAGATAATTCTTAATAGTTTTATGCGCTTATATAAAACCGTCCTATATTCTGGATAACATCCCAGCAGGTAAGAAAATCCCCATAAATTGCATGGAACTCTCTTCCATTTTGCCCATTGACGCAAATCAGCATTGGTTAACGTCCTAATTCTTTTTGGAATAATTACCCAATAAATCAGTGCTAAAGGAAAAACAAGAATTCCATAAAGTTTATTTAATTGTTCTCTCATGGCTGCATCCTTAATTAATTAAACCATACAGTCCAATCGGTTTTTAATAACTAAAGCGTGGACTGTCTTTGCCACACCTTCGTTGGAGGTCTTAGGAAACCTTGAAGTGCAGATGTAAACAAGCAGCCTACGCATATAGCGCAAAACCGCTTTGCAATCCTTCGCACTTCATCTTGAAAAGTTCCTAAGTTTCCAACGAGAGCGAAAAGCAAAACGCTTCTTTTTAAAATAAATGTATGAATCGCCTCTGCAATTCAGTCGCAAATATACAACTATTATTTATATTTGGTTGCAAAAATGGGTAAAAAATGCTTTTTTTCTCAATCAGATTGAAATAATTACATAAATATTTGCTCAATTCAAAATTTATTACGTAATTTGCGTTACGTATTTTACGTAACGTAAGAAATGTAATAAATAAGATATGAAAACACTCAACAATCCATTTGTCACCTACGGCTATAAAGGTCCTGAATACTTCTGCGACCGCGAGCGTGAGACAAAGTCTATTATCACCGCTCTGCACAATGAGCGCAACATCACGCTCGTTGCCCCTCGTCGCATGGGCAAGACGGGACTGATACATCATGTGTTTAACCAGATTGAGCAGACGCAACCTGATGTGCGCTGTTTCTATGTAGATATCTTTCCCACAAAGAACCTGCAGCAGATGGTGCAAGCGATGGCACGAGCTATATTGGGAAAACTTGATAGTCCTTCGCAAACTGCCATGCGCAAAGTTACACAGTTTTTCGGACGTTTCCGTCCCACTGTGACCTATGACGAAATAACAGGAACTCCTACAGTCAGCCTCGACATTGCACCCAATGAAGAGCGCAACACATTAAAACAGATTTTTGAATATATGCATCAGTCGGGAGCCCGTTGTTATGTCGCTATAGATGAATTTCAGCAGATACTGCAATACAGTGACACAGGCATTGAGGCGCTTATTCGCTCATATATCCAGTTCTTGCACAATGTCTATTTTATCTTTGCCGGCAGCCAGCATCATGTACTTGAGCAAATGTTCTCTTCGGTTAATCGCCCCTTTTTCCAGAGTACACAGATGATGCACCTTGGACCACTTGATGAGGCAAAATATCGTAAATTTGCCAACGAGTTTTTTTCAGAACAAGACCGTGAAATTTCAACTAAGCAATTTCATCAATTATATGATACGATGCATGGGGTCACATGGTATGTTCATGCTGTGCTTAACAGATTGTACCAAGTGAACGAAACACCAATAACTCAAAAGTTGATAGATCAAGTCATTGGTGAACTTGTAGATGAGCAGACACCTGTTTTTCAAAACTACTACAATGCAATGACAATGAATCAGGCGGCCTTAGCAGTTGCAATAGCACAAGAGAATGTGGTAGAGAAACCGCTAGCAAAAGATTTTATCTCACGGTATAAACTTTCGTCGCCAAGCAGTGTGCAAGTTGCACTTGAAAAACTCGAAGACGCTCAAATGGTATTACATGGAGAAAAGGGGTATTATATCTATGACCATTTCTTTGCGCAATGGCTTCGCAATCTTTCTTAAACAAACAGTTGCTTCAGCACTTCAGGCGAACGCAGCGTCCCAAGGGTGGAATGGTGAAGTCGATAATAGCTCAGTATCATTTCGAGTATCTCGTTGCGTTGCTCGCGATTGAACTTGAAGTGGTGCATATTGTCGAATGTCATTCGCGACAATAGCGGCAGCACCTGCGCTTGCTCTGGGGGTACTGTCTTCATGCCAGCATGGGGCGACTGTGTGAACACTCCTTCGTTCATATTGAACCAGTAGCCGTTGCGGTAGCTCTCGATGTCGGGCTGGATGCCGATGAACTGCCCCAAGCGATATAAGAAACAGATGTGGAAATTGGCAACGCTGCTTTGCTCTTCCTCAAGCCTCACAATGCAACTCTTGATATAGCTGTAGAGTACCATATTCTGTTCCTGCTCGTGGATGGTGTGTGACAGCAACTCGCTCAGGAACATTGCGATAGCATTTTTCATGGGGTCGCTATAAATGCTCTGCAGCATTGCAGTGCGACGCACATCATAAAGAGTGCCAAGCTCACGACCTGGCTGCATTCGTGCCTCAAATTCTATCATTGACAACGGCATGAACATGGCATTGCGCATACGTGCTGCATGCGTCGTCCCCTGACGAACAAGAAACGAGAACATCCCCAATTTGTCGGTGTAGATGCGCGCGATGTTGTGTTTCTCGTTATACTTGATAACGTTGATTACTATGCCTTCGAGTTTCTCCTGCATTACTGGCGGTGATTTTTCGCTACTAAGTTACACTAAATTGCGTAATTTTTGCCCATATTTCCAAAAAATCTTTGTCTTTTAAAGATTTAACCACAATAAATTTTGCTGTTTCAAAAATTTGACCTAATTTTGCAGTCGCTTTTGCGAAAAACGGTTTTCTTGGCCCATTCGTCTATCGGTTAGGACGCAAGATTTTCATTCTTGAAAGAGCAGTTCGACTCTGCTATGGGCTACTAATAAAAGACATACAATAAAAATTTTAAACTAAATTATGGCAAACCATAAATCATCTATTAAGAGAATTCGTCAAACTAAGACAAGAAACGAGCGTAATCGTTACTACGCTAAGACTATGCGCAACGCTGTTCGCAACCTGCGCAAAATGGAGAACAAAGAGGAAGCTGCTGCTGCTTATAAGAAAGTTTCGGCTATGCTCGACAAGCTCGGACGCAAGGGCACTATCAGCAAGAACAAAGCTTCTAACCTCAAGAGCAAGCTCGCCAAGCACGTTAACAAGCTTGAGGCTTAAACTGTGTTTCTCCCCTGAGAGTTTAGCCCTCTCAGTTTAGCATATTTTCTCATGGAGATTTTGGCAACTACATGCCAAGTCTTCACATGATGGCCCATTCGTCTATCGGTTAGGACGCAAGATTTTCATTCTTGAAAGAGCAGTTCGACTCTGCTATGGGCTACACCATGAGCGTTAAGTTCAACAACTTAACGCTCTTAACTGCTTTTATACCTAAACTAACCCGAATTATGCAATTTTCTTGCTTGTTTCTTGCCGATATCGGCAAGAAGTGGGCACTTTATGGAAAGTGAAGGTGACAGTGACAGAGAAAACTCTTACCAGCGATCTAATTTTGTATTAAAGAAGGCTAAGCTCAATTGTGAATTGTGCATTATGCATTGAGCATTGAGCATTGAGCATTGTGAATTGTGCATTGTGAATTGTGCATTGTGCATTATTTCAACACTCCTTCCTCCCTCAAAATTCTTTCAATTTCAAGTTGTAGTGTCCAGCGGTCAACAGTGTTTTGGTTCTCAAACATTATCACATTGACGTGGCTGCGCTCATATTTTGCGGCGTAGGCTTGGAAACCACCGTTGTCGCCAGTGTGGTAAATTTTCACCTCACGGCCAGGTGTCTTGTCGATAAACCAACCATAGCCATACCAGGTGTTTTCGCGGTTCTGGTAGCCACTCCATTTGCTGCCGCTTACTTTTGTGTGGGTCTTGTAGGCTTTGAGCTTTGAAGTGTTTTTTACCAGCACATTCTTGCGCAGCGCATTCTCCCATTTGAGGAAGTCGTGGGTGGTGGTGTAGATGCCGCCATCGGCCTTGGTTGCGAAGAATGTCTCCTCGCCATAGTCGCACTCCGCCCAGTGCACACCCTTGCCATCAACGTAGTCGTTCTCGACCTTCTCACGTTTCTTGGCATAGTCGCTGTCGCTGCCACTCACTTCGGCGTCCTCGTTAACGATGTATCCATGTGCCATGTGCGCTATCTTGGCATCGGGTGTGAAATATTGAACATTAGACATTTTTGCTTTGCTGAAGAGGTGTTTCTTCTGGAAATCCACAAACTTCATTCCTGTCTTCTTCTCCACGAGTAAGTAGAACAAGTCGAAGGTGGGGTTGATGTATTCGTAGTCAGTGCCAGGCTGGAAGTGCAGTTCTTTAAGGTCCTTCATGTACTGGACGCTCTGCTCGTCGGTGGCAGTGAGCATGAAGTTGCGGTCGTCGCGTGGGCGGGCATCGGGGACTCCCGAACTGTGGCTGAGCAGGTGGCGCAGTCTAACCTTCTTCCAAATATCGTTTTTGAGTTCAGGGAAATAACTTGCCACGCTGTTGTTTAGGTTGATCAGCCCCATTTCCTGCATTTTCAAGGCGCCAATGGCAGTAAATTGCTTGCTGATACTCGCGATGTTAAACGCTGTGTTGCCGTCAATCTTTTCGCCAGTAGACATGTCGGCAACGCCTATGCCCTTGTCATATATCGCTTTGCCGTTCTTGGCGATGAGCAAAGCTGCTCCAGGCGATTTTGCATCATAATGAGAATTAAGCAACGAGTCGAGGCGTGATTCAAGGCGTTTCACATTCACGCTCATGCTCATGACAAGAGCTCGCTTGGTAATCACCCTCTTGGCGTTAACGCCCAGTACACAGCATAGAGCCATTGTTATTATCACAGAAATTTTTATTTTTGCTTTCATTATTAATTGGTATTTTATCCTGCAAATATACTTAAAAATTTTGATGTTCACACTATCACACTTTTTTAGTTCACAAGAATGTTGTATCTTTGTGACAAATTAAAAAAAAGAGTAGCAGCAATTTCCCGTGCTTCGTTACTCATTACTTATTACTTATTTGTTACTTGTTTTCACTATGAGCAAAGAATTAATACTATGGGCCGACGATGAGATAGATCTCCTCAAGCCACACATACTTTTCCTCAAGAATAAAGGATATGATGTCGACACTGTAACCAACGGACGAGACGCGCTCGATGCAATCTCTACGCAGAACTATAACCTCATCATTCTCGATGAGAATATGCCAGGTATCAGTGGGCTTGAGGCTCTGCAGCAGATAAAAATCTCGCAGCCAAATGTCCCCGTCATCATGATTACCAAGAGCGAAGAGGAGAACATTATGAATCAGGCTATTGGCAGTCAAATTGCCGATTACCTCATTAAGCCTGTCAACCCAATGCAGATTTTGCTCTCCATCAAGAAAAACCTCCATAGCGATGCACTCGTGGCTCAGAAGGCTACAAGCGACTATCAGCAGGAGTTCTTGAAGATTACACAGATGATTTCTTCGGCGCGCTCTATTGAAGACTGGTATGAGCTTTATACTACTCTCGTCAGGTGGGAGCTAACTCTCTCATCGGCCGACGCGAGCATGATGGATATGCTCAAGATGCAGAAGACTGAGGCTAATGGTATGTTCGCTAAGTTTGTCAAGCGTAACTATGAAGAATGGTTCGATGGGGAAAACCATCCTCTACGTAGTAACGAGATTTTCAAAACACATATCTTCCCGCTTCTCGAGAAAGGGGAAAAGGTGTTCTTTATCGTCATCGACAATTTTAGGCTTGACCAATGGAAGATTATAAGCCCCCTGCTCAGCGACTTTTTTAATGTCGATGAGGATGCTCTATACACTTCTATTCTACCCACTGCGACGCAATATGCGCGCAACGCTATCTTCTCGGGGTTGCTCCCAGTAGATATTGAGAAAATGTTTCCCGAACTGTGGGTCGACGAAGATGAGGAGGAGGGAAAGAATGTCAACGAGGAGCCGCTCATCCGAACACTCTTGGAAAGATATCGCAAGCCTTATAAGTTCTCTTATAACAAACTCAACGACTCCAGCGCTGGTGAAAGGCTTTTGCAAAACTTCGCGGCGCTCGAAAAGAACGACCTTAATGTCTTGGTTCTAAACTTCGTGGACATGATGTCGCACTCAAGAACTGAGTCTAAGATGATTCGTGAGCTGGCGAATTCCGACGAGGCTTATCGTTCGCTTACCATGTCGTGGTTTAAAAACTCCTATGCCTTTGAGATCTTTAAACAGATTGCTCAACGGGGAGCTAAAGTGGTTATAACTACCGATCACGGTACCATAAAAGTGGATAACGCAGTCAAAGTAATTGGCGATCGTAACACAAATACCAATCTGCGATATAAGGTGAGCAAGAATCTAAGCTATAATCCTAAGCAGGTGTTTGAGATAAAACATCCAAAGCGAGTGGGACTGCCAAGCCCTAACGTCGCGTCAACTTACATTTTTGCTACAAACCACGATTTCTTTGCCTATCCCAACAACTACAACTACTATGTCCAGTACTTCCGAGATACTTTTCAGCATGGTGGAATCTCAATGGAAGAGATGCTCGTGCCCATTGTCACACTTTCGCCCAAGTAGCACACCTTATTATATATAATATATACCCATCAAGAACCACAATATTTTTTTCTCAAAAAGTGTCCCACAAAATTCTGGGAGTAGTCAATGTGTTGCACGGCCAGCGCGGTGCTCTTGTTTTGTTCTCCTGTCCCGTCTGTTCATCTGTCTCTTTTTAACGTTGGTAACTTAAAGTATATCATTTATCTTTGCCTTGCGACCCGTCGTAAGAGCTCTTTGACATTCTACCATCCCTTATTCTTGAAAAAAGTTGACACATTTTTGTCCCATCTGTCCCAATTGTCCCGGCGATTCCGATTGTCCACGATGTCCAAGACGTCTGAGAGACCATGTCGCTATTCCGCATTGAAATCGCCCTGACAATTTTTTTTTCAAAAAGTGTCCCACACCATCCTGGGGGTTGTCATTGTATTGCACCGCCGGCGCGGTGCACAATTTTCTCCTCCAAAAGTGTCCCGCTCCTGCCGAGTCGGCACGTGTGAGTCGCCCCGTCCTCTC
>CAJOFH010000017.1 GCA_905233845.1 uncultured Muribaculaceae bacterium
TGCTTCTTTGACAACAAACCCACTGCCATTAGAGGGTTCTACATTGAACAATCGCCTCAACTGACGATTTTTTGATAGAGCTTATCCCGAACTCGGGTAGTTATTGTTTACTTCACAATCTCCACGGTGGTAGTGTCATTGATGTCATTGATGGTAAGAGGAATGGTGAGAACCGGGATAGTTATGTCGTAGTTCATCTTGACTTTCTTGCCGTTGACCTTCACTTGCGAGGGTTTGACTTCCAATCCAGGAACCATTAGGCGGTACTCTTTCTTGGCAGGTGTGCCTGCACCCTCTCCCTTGATGGTAATAGTGCATGATTTGTCTTGTGGTGTTGCCACAAAGTGTATGAGACGATGCTTTCCCTCGGCGAGTGTACCAGTCGACTTCATGTCATCCTCAAATAAGGTATACTCCGAAGGCTCATCGCTTATATAATAAACGATGTCGAGCTTGTTGGGGTTGTAGTCGCCCACATTCTCCATCTTGTAGCTGGCTTGAGGTATGAAAGCTCCCGCACGAGCAAAGATTGGCAGCACCTCGATGGGCGCGTTATAGCTTATAGTTGTGTTACGGTATCGGTTGCTTGGGATGTTGATGTCGACCCATGTGCCACTTGGGAAGGTGATTTCGCGGCTGGTAGCGCCTTGCTTCATCACTGGTGCCACCATCACGTCATGCCCCCAGAAGTACTGGTCGTTGACTTTGTCATAGCGATTGAAGTATTTATCGCCCTCGTAGAATCCCAATGGACGCACCAGTGGCAGACCCTGACTGGCATTCTCATAGGCGAGGGTGTAGTTATAGGGCAGCCAACGGTAACGCTCGCTGATGATGCGGCGTGGCAGGTCGCCATATTCGGTGTAGTGATAAGGCTCAGCAATATCCTGCGAGTGAGTGCGCAGCACAGGAGAGAACAGTCCTAACTGCAGCCAACGGATGTAGAGTTCGCCGTCGCGTTTCTTGTTCTCGTCAAGCGCGAAACCGCCCACGTCGTGCGACATGTAGCCAAGTCCGCTCAAGCCCGAGTTTAGCATAATGGTGACCTGTGGCTGGAAGCCTCCCCATGAGCGCGACACATCGGTCGACCAGGGGAACACCGAGTAACGTTGCAGGCCAGCCGTGCCGGCGCGCATCATGATCATGGGACGGCGGTCGGGATATTCCTCCTTGAAGAGTTCGTAGATGATGCGGCTCCACTCGTTGCCGTAGAAGTTGTGGTACTGCTCGGCGGTAAGGCCGTTGTAGTGGCGAATGGCCTCGGGGTGAACCTCGGGCTCGCCCAGATCGCCCCACCAGCCTGTCACTCCCTCGTCGGTGAGGTGAGCGAGCGGTAGCGGTTGCGCAGCCATTGGCGGGTGTTGGGGTTCGAGACGTCAAACATGCCTCCGCTTCCCACCCAGATGGTCACGGTCTGTGTGGTGTCGGTGCCATCGGTTTTGCAGAACATCCCCTTAGGGTCGAGTTCTTTATAATTCTTGATTGCTCGGCCATTGGTGAGCACGTAAGGCTGTGAGATGGTGACCACGTTCACACCCTTCTCCTTGAAGTTATTGAGCATACCGCGATGGTCGGGCCATTGGTCTTTGTCCCACTCCAGGCGTCCCATATCCTGCTCCTTACCGTACCAGTAAAGGTCGAAGACGATGCCGTCAAGCGGATATCCCTCGCGCTTGAGGGTGTCGATCACACCCTCGCTCTCTCGCTGGTCGTGGTAGCCGTATTTCGAGGTTATATAGCCTAGTGTCCACAGCGGTGGCAGTTCCTGTCGACCAACGAGTTGAGTGAAGAGTTTCACCACGTTCTCCACCTTGCCGTTGCCGTCTATGAAGTAGTAAGAGATGGGTTGTGGTGACGTGCTTTTGTACTCTATGCAGTCATCATTAAGGCTCAATGTTGACTTGCAGAAGTCGTCGAAGAAGATTCCGTAGCCCTTAGAGGAAATCACAAAAGGCATGGTGATGCCCATCTGCTTGATGCGTGCCTCGCCACTCACGTAGCCGTAGTTCTGCTTGTTGTAGTTGATGAGCGTGTCGCCGCAAAGGTTGAATGAGTAGCCACGCTCTCCAGCACCGTAGAACGATTCTCCACTATAGTGCAGCAGTTGCACAGTGCCCTCGTCGCGAAGGCACCTGTCGATAATGTAAAAAACGTTATTGTTGTTAAAGCTAAGAGTTTTGAGTCTCTCATTGAGTGCAACGCGCAAACCAGAGGTGGTGACTATTTCTTTATAATTGTTGCCATTATGACCTACGAAACCAGGACCGTCAAACGCGTCATTAAGTGCCAAAGAAGGCAAACGCTTTCCCTTCCATTTGGAGGGGACAATGTCCACTTTTATTACTTCGCTGCTTAATGCAGTGATAGTGACCATTTGGTCTCTTTCAGAGTCATAGAAATTGAAACCCTCAATGTTTTTTACTCTTGCTGATGCTGTGATGCTGAGCATCGCGATAGCAAATAATGTGATAATCTTGTTAAGTTTCATATTATGATGCTTTGTTTTGTTCTTACTTGCCACAAAATTACGCATATTTTTCATTAAAATCACCATTTTTTTACGTTTTCTGTCAAAAAAATCAACATTCTTTTGGTGAAAAATTAGTTTTTCTGTGATTTTTTGTATATTTGCAACGGAAGATTAAATTATTATAACTATGCAAATTAAATTGTTTGATGAAGTTTCTGGCGAATCAAGGGATTTGACGATTGATTTTGATGTCGAAGAGCTCAAAGTTGAGAGTTATTCTGAGAAGGCCATCGTGGTCACTGGAAACACCAAGTTGTTCAGGACAGAATTCAAAAAACTGGGTGGACGATTCAATCCACGCCTCAAGTGCGGACAGGGATGGATTTTCAGTGCCAAGAAGAGAGACGACGTTGAAGCTCTTGTGAAATGGATTAATATCCTGCAAAAGCGTTTGGCTCTCTCATCCGATCCTGCCGACCTCGACATGAAATGAAGTGAAGAAAGCCACTTCTTGCTTTAGAATCTAACATATTACCATAAAAATGCTCCGCAACATTCTTTTGTGGAGCAAGAATGTTGCGGATGCTTGGTATATAGGAATAAGTTAGTTTGCCTTTATTTTTTCTTCCCTCGCGAAATCATCTGTCGTCTGAACTTAAGCTCAGCTTGCTTGAGTTGGAACATCTGTTTCTTGCTTAGGATTTTAGAGAACTTCTCGAAATAGCGTCCTTCTATCTCCCCTTCTTTTACTTTTGCTTGTGACATGGCGCGAGCAGCGTTGTAGTAGTCTTGGTCGGTAGCATTCTTACTGTCGCTCGACACTTGTTTTGCCTGCTCACGCGCTGTGCGGTTCACAGCAAACACTTCCTTTTCCATTGCCTCATATACAGGCATGAACTTATCACGCTGAGCCTTGTTCAAGCCCAGTTGCTCAGCAATAAAGTCGTGCTTAGCCTCAAGCATCTCTTGTGTCCATTGACGCTTGTTGTTGTCTTTGGATTGTGCAGGAGCAATGCTATAGGCTAGCACTATCGCTAATGCTATGAGGGATAATCGTTTCATTCGCTAAATTTCAAATATAAGTTGTTTTAATTAGTTTAATGCTCGATTTGTGAGTTACAAAACCCGTTTTTTCGAGGTCTTTTAGTTCATGGAAACTGAGTCTTCGTAGGTCATGATGTCATAGTCGTTAATGCCTTCATAATCGATAAAGTCATCGGCATTTTTCTCGACAGCGACACCAGCCGAAATGTTGGCAACACGCTGATCGCCAGTGGCGGTTGATTTGCCAATCGATGAGATGTTCATCATCAGCCACACGCCAGCAAACATGGCAGCCATGTAGACAATCGGTCTTACACGAACCCATAATGTTGGTTTCTCTTCCTCGGTGATTTTTACCTCTGGAAGCGAATCCATCAACTTAGCATTGAAATCGTCGAAGTAGTTCTCCGGTACTTTAAATCCCGGATTTTTCCCCAGCTTTTCTAATATTTTAGAATCTTCGCTTTTCATTACAACTTTTTGACTACAATAACATAAAAAGGTTTAATCATTGTTCTCAAAAAATGTCTCGATTTTCTTCAATGCATGGTGGTACGAAGCTTTCAATGCTCCAACCGAGGTTCCAAGGATTTCGCTCATCTCCTCATACTTCATCTCGTCGTAGTAGCGCATGTTGAAAACAAGGCGTTGCTTCTCGGGTAGGGTGGCGATGGCCTTCTGGAGTTTGACTTGTGCTTCGTCGCCGTCAAAGTATTTGTCAGCCTCAAGACTGTTGACAAGGAAGGAGTCGTCATCGTCGAGCGAAATGTTGTTCTGAACTTTCTTTTTGTTGATGAAGGTGATGGATTCGTTGATGGCAATTTTGTAGAGCCACGTCGAGAGCTTGGCGTCGCCACGGAAGTTGTCGATGTTGGTCCAAGCCTTGATAAACGTGTTTTGAAGCACATCGTTGGTGTCGTCATGGTCGATTACCATGCGACGGATGTGCCAATACAACTGCTCGGAATAGTGCTCTATCACTTTCCCGAAAGCTGTGCGGCAGGTGGCCTGTTTATGCAATTGCTCGATAATTTCGGCCTCGTCGTATTTTACTCGTGTCGCCATCAATTTTCTAAAACCGCCTCAAAGGTACAAAAAAGTTTTCAGTTTTCAGCCATCAGCCACCAGTTTTTTTAATCATGCTATAAAGTGTAATGTATTATTTGTTATTAGTGTCCGATGAAAAAACTGCAAAATCCATGTGATAGGCTGCTGGCTGATAATAATGGTTAGTGCCACGCTTGGTAGTTTTTATCAAACAACTTTAACAACTTATTAACAAAATAATATTTCCTCTCGCAAAGCTGCCACTTCGTGGTCACAAAGCTGTCGCCCTCGGTGATGTTTCCAAATGCAAAGATAATGTAATCTTCTAATTCAAAGATGAAAATGTCGAAAAATAAGCATAAGTAGAGAATATTGATTATCTTTGCACTAAATATTTACACTAAATCGTATGAAAAAGAAAAAAGTTATTTTGATTACTTCCACTATTATTACTACTATTATTATATTGATAGTAATATGTTTCATCGTTTTCAACATATCCCCATATGACTTTTATGGAAAAGACCAATGTCCTAAGTGTAAAAGCACCAATGTTGGCACATTCTTTTATGGGGAATATGAACCAGAATACGAGGACTCTGTCACTTTAGCAAAGGTTAAAGAGGGTGTACTTATCCCAGGAGGATGTGTGATAAACCATGAATCTCCCAAATATCGATGTAACGATTGCTTCTTTACATGGGGGAAAGAATTAATAAAACCATAACTTCTTTTCACAGCATAAGCAGTTATCGTACGTTTGGGTACGGTAACCGCCTCAATATTGCAAAAGACAAAGTTTATCTCAAAATAATGTTGAGTATCGCGGTATAATTGTAAGCGCAGCCCTCTCTAAACTCTTCCCTCTCAACTCTCCACTATTATTTCAAAGTTGTTTCACCCCATCTAACCTATTACTTTTGCCCACGCCCATATGCAAGAGATCTTTGACATCGAAGTAAAAGGAGAAACTACAAAGGACTAAAAACAAAGTGATGCAATTGATTCATGTGATGCAATTCTGCATTGTGCATTGATACCCCCCTCAACTATGTCTGTCTTATTCCTGAAAAAAGTTGATTGTCCATTTTGTCCCAGTTGTCCCAGTTGTCCCATCGGTCCCACGTGTCCACAGTAAACAGAAAATTCATAGTTGTTTTTGGTTGTTACAACGTTGTGCTTGTTGTTTGATAATCCGAGTCAAGGTAAGTCAAGCTAAGTCCACTGATATTGTTTTTAATTGTACTTAATTGTTTGATAAATAAACTAGTAGACTAATACAAAAAACACCTGCACAAGTGTGTTTTGTACAGGTGTTGTAACTTGATTAATGATGCGACAATCAGTTGCCGAAAGCTCTTCCGGCAAAGGTGCCGTTAAATTTCTCGTTGAGAGTAAATGTGCCGTTGATAACCATACCGCTGCCACTTATTGTGCCATCAAAGGCGTTGAGAGTGTAGTTGCCATCGGTAGAGCGTTGGTCGCCAGTGTAGGTCACCTTGTAGCCAGTGGAAGTTGCCTCGGCATGGAGACCATGGAACACCACACTCTGAGTGGTACCGCTATTCTCGCTGATGGCAAAATTACCCATTGCCAGTTGTGCGCTCATGTCCTTGGGGTTGATGTAAATCATCATTTCTCCATTAGGACTCTCCTTGCTGGTCTCAGTGTCGCTATTGGTGATGTTGTACTTGAGGTAGGGGTAATACAGATTGGCAGTACTCATCACACGGTGAGTTCCAAAGACGATAAATTCAATGTAGAGACATCCAGTTTCAGGACGGTAGTATCCGTTGAGGTTTGTGATGCCATTGCCACCGTTTGCTGCAGAGAAGGTATAGCAGCCGTAGGTGTTGTTGGGGTTCAGATCTACATTTGTGAGTGAAACAGTAGCTGTGTTGCCTTCAGTCACAGTCACGGTGTAGTTGATTGAGATTTTCGATGCTGTAATGTCCCACTCCATGTGGATGGCACTTGCAGCTACTTTTACCGATTGCCCTTCTTCAATGTCTACCGAGTTGTTAAGGATTTCTCCATTAATCGTTTGGATTCTGGAGTCGCTACTATCGTCATTACAAGCAGTGATGCCAAGAAGCAACAATGCTAATGCAAAAATTGAAAATACTTTTCTCATTGTCGTGTAATTTAGTCATTTAAAATGTGCCACAAAAGTAGCACATTATTTTATAATATGACAAATATTTAATCTAATTTAGTGAAAATATAGTTAATTGTTGACATTATCAGAGTCCCCAGTCACTTGCTGTAATCCATCGCCAAAGGTATAGGCCAGAGAATCCGTCCCACACGCCACCCATGCTGTTGAAGTAGATTGTGTGCATGGATTCAATCAAGTCTATTTTGCCGGTGTAATTGGTGACAACCATTGGAGGCATTGGCGTTGCCTGGTCGAGGTTTTCGCCTGAATAGTTGAAAGGCACGATGTTGTCGCCGCTGAGCTCAAAACCTGTAGCGGTTGCGGTCACATCAAGGTTGGGGATAGATATTTTTTTGAGCACAGGGCTGGTGGCTCCACCCACTTTGAACTGAATGTTGTGGAGAAACACTTCGGCTTTCATTGTGGCGATATCAATCTTGTAGATGTAATAAATGTCGGACGGTGCGGTGTAGTCGTTGTAGGCAACACGGCTGAGGATTGTGCTATTGCACACTAGCACCCGCCAAGTGTCGTTGACGGTGTAAACTAAGCTGTAAACGCCATTATTCTTGTCGATAAATCCACGCACATCGGTCAGCTTGTAACGGGAGTTTTCCTCGCCAGTCTCTGCATCAAGGAATTTCACGCTTGGGGCATCAAACTCTATGGTGTTCTCTTTGAGCGTGGTGGTGTTGATGCCTTCCATGGCAAATGACACGGCATAGGGCATGTGGGAGTCGAACTTCACGCCGTTTGCCACAACTTCAACGGTGGCTTCTTTCATGTCGCGATACTCAATGTTGAAAGTGTAGTCGGCTGTCTCGATGTAGGTTGCCTTGTTTTGCGCGATGGTAATCGTGCTGTTGATGAGGTTTTTGCCATGTACAGTCTCATTGATGATTGTGGGAACATAGGGTTCGTCGTCACCGCAAGCGGTGAAAGCAAGCGCTGTTGCCACAAGAGCAAGAGATAATAAAAATTTCTTCATAATGTTTTGTTATTTAGTTAAATATTTATTCTTAAAGTAGCTCCAAGCATTCTCCCACGGCCTCGCTGCAGGAACTCGTGGCTTATCGACACGAAGTAAAATGTGTTGTAGCGCGTGCCAGTGAGGTTCTGCCCCCACAGTTGCAGCGAGTAGTGCTTTCCAGCAAGTGTTATGCTGCTTCCAAGCAGAGCGTAGAATGGTTGCTTCAGCAAGTTGGTCTCGTTCCAATAGATTCCACCCGTACCCTTGAGGCTGGCATCTAGTGTGATGCTTTGCGCCCAGTCACTTCCGCCTTTTATATTATAGGTGTAGAACGCTTGGGCAAAGAGGGTGTGAGTGGGGCTGTAGGGCACCAGTTTGTCTTTGTAATCGGCTTTGCCGTCGTTGTGCTCCACAAACCGAGCATCGCAGTAGCCATAGCTCAAATTCACCCCCAGGTCATCGGTAATGAGAATGTTCATGCTTGCCTCAGCGCCCAAGCTGCGGGTTTTGCCGGCGTTGGTCATGATGCGGCCTGTGGTTGTGCCGTCGGGGAAAATGGTCATCTGGCGGTCACGGCAGTCGATGTAGAATAGTGCCAAGTCGCCTTTGAATCGGTGGTTTCCGCTCTCAAAATGACCACCAATCTCGTAGTTCCACGCCTTCTCGGGTTTGTAGCCCACGATGTCATTGATGTCGTAAGTGGCGCCAATTCCTAAGATGCCCATGAGCCGTTGCTGAAGCACGTCGCTGAACATCTGAGTGTTGAAACCTCCAGCTTTGTAGCCCTTGCTCACGCTTGCGTAGATGCTGCTCTTGCCAGCTGTGGGAAGATGATAGGTTACTGAGAACTTAGGCAACAGTTCAGTGAAATGTTTGCTCAAGCTGCCGCCGTCGTCAATGTTTATGTTCTCGCTGTGATAGACTCCACCAGTAACAGATTCTATCACTTGATAGCCAGTGTGGGTCTCACTATGATAGTTAAGCGAAGCATGCTCATAGTCGAGGCGCAGTCCGGCTGTGAAAGTGAACCGATGCCAGTCAAAGCTTGACTGATGGTATATTGCCATGCCCCAAGTGGGATTAGTGAAATTGCTGCCAAGTATAAAGCTGCGTTCGTTCCATACCACAGGGTAGTAGGGGTTGACGTTGTTGATGTGATCCTCGATTAGGGCTTTTATGCCTATTTCCTTGAAAGTGACGGGGGCATCCATGCGATAACGACGATAGAAGCCGAATGCTCCCACAAGCCACTTGTAAGCATTGCCGTCTTTGCCACGAGCCACCAAGTCTTGTGTTACGGCATGCTCACGGCGTGCTTGAGTCAGGGTGAAGTAGGGTAGTGGTGTGAAATCTTGGTCGAGCGTCATGTTGTCGTCGATGTACTGGTAACTGGTGATGCTCGAGAGTGACCAATGGTCAAAGCGCTTGGTAATCGTTAGTCCATCCATCACGCTTGTGCGGCGGTAGAAGCAGGTGTCATTGTAGGATATTTGCCCAGTCTCCACCCACTCGTAGGGATAACCGCCCTGACGGCTTATGGAACCACTCAACGTGTTGCTCAATGTTAGTGACGATGATGGCTGCCACACCAACTTGAGGCGTCCTGTGCCTTGTCGCTCCCAGTCACACTTCTTGCCGTTAAATTCGTTCTTGTATTGTCCTCTTGTTGAGGTGTAATAGATACCGCCAGCAATACCCATCTTCTCGTTAATGCGAGCATAGTGGCTCGCGCCGAGTTTGAGGTTCATGTGCGATGCCATCTCGGCGATAATACGCGTGCCTTGCCACTGCATGGGCGAGAGGGTGTAAACGTTCATCAGTCCGCCCATAGTGTTGCGGCCGTAGAGAGTGCTTTGCGGTCCGCGCAGCATCTCCACTCTTGATATGTCAACAATGTCAAAATCATAGTTCTCTTTGCACATCACTGGCACATTGTCGATGTTCAGTCCCATCGATGGCTGGTCGATGCGTGCTCCCAGGCCACGAACATAGATGGTCGAAGTCATGCGACTGCCATAGTCGGGCAGGAAGAAATTGGGCACAAGGTCGCTCGCGCCGCGCACCGTAACAATGCCATTTCGCTCCACATCACGCTTGCCAAGCACTGTTGATGATGTGGTGAGGTCGATGTCTGCGCCCTGCTTGATGGCAGTGACGCTCACCTCGCCTAGTGTCACAGTGTCGATAGCGGCCTCATTGTCGGTCGCCCACATCGGCAAAGTTGAGAATATAATAGTTAATATGAACAGCAGTTTTTTCACAGTTGCAAAGTTACATCAATTCCCCAAAACCAGCAATCACTACATGTAGTGATAAAATAGTGAGGAATGTCCACTTCACCCAGCCTGTTATCATGAACAAAAAGAAAAGTCTCGGATATTTCTTATGAAATGAATTACCTTTAGAAAAAAAGCCTTAACTTTGCAAATCATGGATATTAAGTCGGCATATACTCGTTTCAGGCAATGGCAGCTCGATCCGTTTAATTATAAGGTCAGCTCTCGGGAGTTGCACCATTGCAATAATTGCGGTAACGACTTCGTGGGTAATTTTTGTCCCATCTGTTCACAAAAGGAGAATGTGGGTCGCATCACCTGGAAAAGCGTGTTCTTGAACATTGCCCTGTTATGGGGGTTGCATGACCGTTCGTTGTTATACTCGTTGGTACAACTTTTTTTGCGTCCTGGTTATTTCATCAGTGATTACATCAGCGGCAAGCGATTGGTGAGTTTCCCGCCTGTGAAGATGCTGGCAATTATCGCATTGCTGGGTATTCTCGTCGATAAAATGACAGGTGCGGGTGATGACGTCGGTGTGTTTAATTCCGATTTTGATTTCACGGGTGATAAAATGTTGTTCCTTGACAATGCTTTGGAGTGGATGAATACCCACCCCGATTTGATGTCTATGATTATGCTATCCTACCTCATTATCCCCAACTATTTCATTTTCCGATTTGCGTCACGTAACACTTACCACACCCTGCCACAGGGCTTTTTCATTCAAGTGTTCAGTTCGGTAGCATTTCTGATATTAAATATGTTATATGATATCACATCGATGGGTGCAATAGTGTTTACTCTTGGGGGGATTCTTCTTTATTTCACTTATAAGCAGCTCTTCGGTTACGGCATTTGGGGAACACTGTGGCGTTTAATTGCCACATTGACAGCTGGTGTTCTATTGGCTTCGATTATGTTATGGGCCGACTTTTGTATTCACCTGTTTAACGCTGGTCAATCCGAAACAGCTCAAGGATTCATCCTCTTTGACGTGATTACATTAATAGTATTTATTATAATTTTGTGGGTCAGCTACCGAATCAGCAAACCTCGCCCTCCGAAACGTGAGCCTGAACCTGATACTTCAGAGCCTGAATCGGATAAACCTGCTTCATTGTAACAAGAACTGCAGAGGCGACAGTTCATATATACAATATTTTGTGACATAAATCTTAAAACAAAACAATATGATTAAAAAATTAGTAATTGCGGTAATGTTGTTGGTGTCAATTCAGGCTTGGGGCAATCCAATAGACTGGAATCAAGCCGAAAAGCTGGCAACACAGTTCGCACAAAGTGATGTTCAGTGGAATCGTGTGGCTCGAAATGGAGTCATTTCTGGGAATGGCAATGCGTTACTTTATGTGCTTAATCGAGACGATGGCAATGGCTTTGTCATTGTTGCTGGTGATGATGCCGCAATACCAATTCTGGGGTATTCTTCCGAAGGCGCTTTCAGTTATGACAACATGCCCGACAACTTACGTCAGTGGATGCTACTCAGCGAGCGATACGTTGAGGTGTGCGCCAGTCGGCAAGGAACAGCTCATACTGCCCAGCATGGCGAACCTGTTGTCGCGCCACTACTTGGCGACATCTTGTGGGGGCAAGGTTCTCCCTATAATGATTTGTGTCCCACTTATGACGGTGGAACTCACTACTATGTGGGTTGTGTCGCCACGGCAGTGACACAAATAATGCGTCTTCACAGCTATCCCGAGCATGGCACTGGCAGTAAAACTATTACCGTAAATGGGCAGTCTGTGACTGCCGACTTTGGCAACACTACCTACGATTGGAACAACATGCTTCCATCCTATGAAGACGTGAATTATACCTCGGCGCAAAGCACTGCTGTTGCAACACTGGCGGCCCACTTTGGCGTCGCTGTTGATATGGAATATCAGCCAGCTGGCAGTGGCGCACACTCAATGGCTGTCCCTCATGCGTTGCGTGAGTTCTTTAATTACGATCAGGCTGTGACAATGCGCAAGCGTGACTATTACAGCACTGATGAGTGGTTGCAACTAATCAAGGCTGAACTTGACCAAGGTCGCCCTGTTTATTATGCAGCATCAAGCGAGACAGGCAGCAGTGGTCACGCTTTTGTGTGCGATGGATATGACTCCCAGGATTATGTTCACATTAATTGGGGGTGGTATGGAACCAGTAACGGATATTTCCTTGTGAGCCATCTTGATCCTGATGATTTAGGTGTTGGTGGCGGTACTGGTGGCTATAATCTTGACCAGGAAATTATTACTGGCATTCAGCCGCCCATTAGTGGCACCAGCTATGAGCGTCCACTCTACAACTCGCTGAGCATGCGCCTAATCACGCAAGATGCGTCAACGTTCAACGTGCTGGTAACAGTTGAGAACTACGATACCAAACCCTTCACAGGAGAAATTGGAGTGGCATTGGTAAGAGATAATAATATTGTCAAGGTGCTGAAAGCTGAGCAACGCAACATCGCGGGATTTGACGGCTCTCACACAGGTCTTTTGGCGATGGCATCAATATACGACATTCCCAAGCAAGTGGGTAATGGCGTGCCCGATGGTGATGCCACAGTGTGGATGGCATTCCGTGAAGATAGCAACTCGCAGTGGCAGCTTATGCGATATTGCCGTGGGCGTGACAGCCGCAACAAGCCATATGTTGGATTCTTTACTACCTCAGTGGCTAATGGTCGAATCCTAACGGTTGACGACAGTGGAGAGCACCCCGATGTAGATGTTCTCTCGCCATTGGAGCCCGAAGGCGAGGTTTATGCGTGTGGCGCGGCACTTTTCAACCTACATCTGCGCAACAATAGTCCCGCAGTGCGATTGCGCAACATTGTGGTTCGTTTCACTAGCACTGCCGACGAGAACATCTCTTTCGACTTTGAGAATGCAGTAAACGTTTATGATGCTGTTGAAGAGACTGTTCCCTTGCTTGTAAATCTTGGTGAAGAGCTTACGAGTGGCGAGTATCGACTCACTGTCTTTGAGAAGGGGTTTGAAGATTGTCCTTTTGTGCTCACTCAGGGTGGGGGCCTTGTGAATGTGCTTCCTCAAGCATCGACACCGGTTATGCGTCTTACTGAAGCTGTGCAGTGGCGCCGTGCCGATTCGCAAGAAATCATAAATCAGGGCGACAACATCTATTTCGCACTCAACAGTCGCAATTATGGCAGCTCAGGCAACGTTGGGGTGATTCTTAATCTTGAGGATGTAAACGACCCCACAAAGCGATATATTTATCAGCAAAGCAATGCCACAGTTGAGACTGGTGAGGCTAAAGTGTTTACATTTTACCGCAAACTGCCTGTCGATCCCGGCACTTATCGTGTTGTGGTGAGCTATGTTACCGATGATGGAAGAATCACCGATGATATCAATAATGACCGCTATCCAGTGATAATTACTGTGGGAGAGGCAAGCGACATTTTCCTAAATGCCGTTTCCATCGACTTGCCCAATTTTGTTGTCAAGGGTGAGCGATTGCAAGGAAGTGTGACTTTGAGCGCACCAACCGACCACAATGGATATGTATATGTGCGCATGCGTCAGTACACGCTCACTAATGGTGGAATCCTTTACATGGGCAACCAGTCGATTCCTGCTGGACAAGAACGCACCATAAACTTTTCAAGCGTCATAGACTTTGAGCCGGGGCGTTACCTGATTATGGTTGAAGCACGGCATGGAAATGTTTATGGAACAATAGGAAACTATGCTAATTGCTACAAACTCATTGATGTGGTCACCGAACCACCTGTTGAGCCCGTAAGTGGTGATGTCAACGGCGATGGCATTGTCACAGCGGCTGATGTCACAGCGCTTTACAACTACATACTAAATGGTGATACATCGGCCATTGTCAATGGAGACCAAGATAATGACGGAGAAATCACTGCGAGTGACGTGACACGCGTTTACAACATCCTTTTGGGAAATGAGTGATATTTCACAAAAATATTATTATGATTAAAAAAGGACGGCTGCTGTGGCCGTCCTTAATTATGTGATTGAGATTTGGGTTTAAAGATGTTGTGAGATGCGGTTGCGATAAACGTAGCCCAGATAGTTCATGTATTCATCGTAGACCTCAACCCATTTAGATTTAGGGTCAGCATTGAAGAATACAGTGGTACCTACTTCGAGACGACAGACAATGCTATAATTAGTGCCTGGTCCTTTGCGCACATTCACATAGTCGTCCTCGGGGTCAACGATGTAGCCTTGCTCAAATCCAGTTAGGTCATCGTCCTCAACATCGTCGGCTTCAACTCTCACAATGCGACTGGTGTGCATGTAGCCCATAAAGCTTGAGCTGCTGCCGTCGGAGTACACTTTGCTCCATCCGTTTTTCAACGGAGTGTAATACAGATACTCGCCCGATGCATATTCCCTTAAGATTTCAGCATTGGTGGATGCGGCGGCGCGAACGAAGGTGTACCCATCAGGGTCTGACACATAGCCATAATACTTCTGAGCATCAACAGTTATAAACGATGCCAAGATGGCTAACAATGCAATTGTAAATAATTTCTTCATGTTCTCTTGTTGTTAAGTAATTATTGTTATTTGATAAATTAACGATAAATGATTATTACTCAGTTAAGAGTTTGTTTATACTGTATCTATGATTGATAGGAATTGTGACAAAATTACAAATATCATTTCAATTCGCCAAATATATATACTAAAAGAGTGGATTATTACAAAATACATTTTATTTCTGGCGAATTATGCTTTTTGCATTATGCGTTGTTCATAAAGTTAGCTAATCATTCCCCAGTTGGTGTCACGTGAGAAGAGGAAGCGCATGTGGCGCTGGAGCATTTGTCCGTCGGGGGTGGTGAGGTCGAAATCGTTGTCAAGGATGCGTTGCGCCTCATCGCGGGCAGCTTGTAGCACCATACCGTCGCTGGCAAGGTTGGCAATGCGCAAGTTAAATGCCACACCGCTCTGTTGAGTGCCCTCCATGTCGCCGGGCCCGCGAAGCTTCATGTCTTCCTCGGCAACAACAAAACCGTCGTTGGTTTGTGTCATCACCTCCAGACGGTGGCGAGTCTCTTTCGACAACTTGTATTTCGACATCAGGATGCAGTAGCTTTGGTCTGCGCCACGACCCACACGTCCGCGTAGTTGATGCAGCTGCGAGAGTCCAAACCGCTCAGCATTCTCTATGACCATCACGCTGGCGTTGGGAACGTTAACACCCACTTCAATCACAGTGGTCGAAACCAGGATGTGCGCTTTGCCACTGGCAAATAGTCCCATCTGATAGTCCTTTTCGCTGGGTTTCATTTTGCCGTGAACGTATGCAACTCGATAGCTTGGGAAGTTTTCGCGAATGATTTCATAACCTTCCTCCAATGCTCGCAAATCAAGTTTCTCGTTATCTTCGATAAGAGGATAGACAATATAGCATTGCCGACCCTTTTTGAGCTCTTGTCCTATGAAGTGGTAAACCGCCATGTGATTATTCTCATAGCGAAGAACTGTGGTGACGGGTTTGCGTCCTGGTGGCAATTCGTCGATTATACTAACGTCGAGGTCGCCATAGACAGTCATGGCGAGGGTGCGAGGGATGGGTGTTGCCGTCATTACCAATACATGGGGCGGCATGGTGTTTTTACGCCACAACTTGGCACGCTGAGCCACTCCAAAGCGATGTTGCTCGTCAATAATAGCGAGTCCCAAATTTTTGAACTGGACAGTGTCCTCAATCAAAGCATGAGTGCCTATTAGAATATTTAGTTCTCCACTCATTAACTGCTCGTGAATCTTGTCGCGTTCTTTCTTGCGAGTAGAACCAGTTAGTAATGCGGCCTTAAGCCCTACTGCTTGAGCCATCTCACTGATGGTATCAAAATGCTGAGTAGCAAGTATCTCGGTGGGAGCCATTATGCACGCTTGGTATCCGTTGTCAGCAGCCAGTAGCATTGTCATAAATGCCACAATAGTCTTGCCACTGCCCACATCGCCTTGCAGCAGACGGTTCATCTGCTTGCCGCTGCGCATGTCATGGTGCATCTCCTTAATCACCCGTTTTTGTGCTCCAGTTAGCGGGAATTTCAAGTAGTTTTTATAGAAACTGTTGAAATGCTCACCCACGTGAGCAAACACATGTCCCGGCACTTGAGCATTGCGTCCCTTGATATACTTGAGGATGTTCATCTGCAAGAATAACAGCTCTTCAAATTTCAAACGACGCTGAGCTTGTTGCAGCTGCGGGATGCCTTGTGGAGTGTGTATGTTGAAAAGCGCCTCTTTTAAAGGCATGAGCTTGTATTTGTCGATGATGGATTGCGGCAATGTCTCGCGAATGCTTTGGAACAGCTGATGTTCAAGCAGTGTCTTGACGATTTTTTGCATGGCGCGAGTGGTGAACGAGCGGTTGTGCATCTTCTCGGTTAAGGTGTACACGCCCACCAGGCCGCGGCTCAGTGCCTCGGGTTTGTAAGGGTCTATCTCGGGATGCGCGATGTTGTAATGGTTCTTATAAATAGTTGGCTTACCAAACAGGATATACTCTTTGCCTGGGTGATAGTTCTCCATGATATATTTCACACGGTTAAACCAAACTATCTCGATGGTTCCAGTGCCATCAGTGAAAAGAGCGTTTAGACGGCGTTTGGCACCCTCGCCCTGAGGGGTGAACGATATGAAGTGCCCTTTGAGCTGAATATAGGGCATCTCGCCCTGCATCTCGCTGATTTTGTGGATGGTGGAACGGTCGATATAACGGAATGGGAAATTATAGAGCAAGTCATAAAACGAGTGTATGTCAAGCTCTTTTCCCAGCAGTTCAGCACGTCTTGGCCCCACTCCTGGCAAGAATTTTATATCGGTTTTAGCAAGCAGTTCCATTTGTGATGTTAAGAGGGTTGTTCTTTATTTAGCTTTTTGAGGGTTTTTCTACATCGCTCGCCTTTATAGAATGTGTCAAGAACTTGAGAAAAGATGTCATTGGGACTCACTGCATCAAAGAGAGTCATGCACGATTTCACTTTAGTGGCATTAATGTCTCCAAGGATGCTGATGGGCTGTTTGCCTCTATGCCCTAGGAGTGCTTGTGTAATCTCACGTAAGTGAGCGCCTAGTATAGGATGTTCAAGGTAAGCTTTTGCCTCTTCTTTACCTGTTATTCCATAATAAGTGGAAAACCGGCTGAAACCCAATCCGCGAAGTTGAGGAAAAATATACCAAATCCAGTGGGATGTCTTTTTGCCGTCGCGAATTTCGTTAAGTGCTTGTTGGTAGCCTGAATAAGTGGCATCCTGAGCTTCAATAAAGCGGTTGATATCGTTGTCGGGTAACATATTTATTTTATCGTTTAAAGTTCAATGGTTCTGATTAATAATTTCGGTCGCAACTATCATGTCAATGGGAGTTGTGATTTTAATATTTGATGCTTCTCCACCAACAAGAGTGACTTGATGCCCAGCACTCTCCACCACGCTGGCGTCATCGGTAAACAATGGCGACTCCTCTACGTCGTATGCGCCCTTGAGTAGCTCAGCACGGAATGTCTGAGGAGTCTGCACTGCTCGCAATGATGAGCGCAACAACTGTTGCGAAGTGCCGTCATCCATCACCTGACGTATAGAGTCATTAGGATTGATTACAGGAATTGCACTGCCAGTGGCTTGTGCTGTTTCGTAGCATCGATTTATCAGTTCGATGCTTACCAATGGTCGCACTCCGTCATGCACTGCCACTAAGTCATTATCGGCAAGGCCCTCAATTGCGGCAATGCCATTCTTCACAGACTCAAAGCGAGTCTTTCCGCCGGTGGCAATAGTGTGAGTGACAGGAAAGTTACTATCTTTACACATCGCCATCCACATCTCCTGATGCTCAGCAGGAAGCACCACCACGATAGTGGCACCAGCCTCATCAAACTTCTCGATAGTGCGCATCAGTACTGCCTTGCCGTCGAGATTCAGAAACTGCTTGGGCATCTCACTCCCAAACCGTTTTCCACTCCCTCCAGCAACTATTATCGCATATCGCTTGTTCTCAATCTCGCCCATAGTTCTCAATTATGATTAAGTATGCAAAATTAGCAAGAAAAAAGTTTTTTGGCAAATTTCCTTTCTAAATTTGGAGTAATTGATTAATTTTGCGATTAGTATAAACTAAATAAACAATATTATGAAACGAATCCTTTCTATTATGAGTATAATGGCACTGGTTGCCATGGTCGCTTGTGCTGCCCCAAAGAAAAAGCCTCGTGTTAAGAAACCAGTAAGTACAACTGCTAAGAAGTCTCAAGATAATACAAAGAAACAAAGTGCCCACAAAGAGATGCTTGTAGAATTCAGATTGGAATATCAGCAAGCTGCTGGCCGTGACTGCAAGAATAGCGCTGTAATGTCTACTAAGCAGAATAAATATGGCGACTATTTGTATTACCGTGGATTTGGAGAATATGAGGCTTGGAGTTATGACTTTGACTTAGGTGTGTGTTCTGAGCTCTTGCTGGAGCTTAGCCGTATAGCCGAGAAAAAGGCTCTGTCAATGTATAAGTACACAGAACTTGAAGACGAGGACCTTACAAAGCCAAGATGGCTGGTTACTATGAAGACAAAAGACGGAAAAGAATATTCAATGGTGGAATATAGCGATGGGAGTGAGTTGCTGAAACTCGTTGAAGCTGCTTTCAAACCAATTATGGACAAGGTCGGTAAAGGTGAGTTGAGGGCACCTTATTCTAACTACCATTACAATGGTGATGGAACTCTCGATTATCGCATTGATCACACTTCGGATGGCACTGTGCATGGTGGTTACAATCCCAAAGAGCCTGATGCTTGCTTCTAATCTCCCGTTGCGCTGATAGTAAGCAGTTTATGGCTATTTATGATAATCTAACTCTTGTTTTAGGTATTGTGCTGTGATTGAAGTTGTACTTTGAGCTACTTTTTCGGGAGTACCTTGTGCAACAACAAGTCCACCACCTCTGCCGCCTTCAGGACCGAGGTCGATTATGTAGTCGGCACACTTTATCACGTCCATGTTGTGCTCGATAACGATTACAGTGTTTCCTTTTGCCACGAGACGATTTAGCACTTTGAGGAGAATCTTTATGTCCTCGAAGTGAAGTCCCGTTGTTGGCTCATCGAGGATGTATAGCGTTTTTCCTGTGTCCTTTTTCGATAGTTCGGCTGCAAGTTTAACTCGTTGGCTTTCACCTCCCGAGAGAGTACTCGATGGCTGGCCGAGCTTGATATATCCAAGACCAACATCTTGCAGCACCTTTATCTTGTGCAGGATGGTTGGCACAGCCTCGAAGAACTCCACAGCTTGGTTGATAGTCATGTCGAGGACGTCGGCAATTGACTTTCCCTTGAACCGCACCTCAAGTGTTTCACGGTTGTAGCGTTTGCCTCCACACGCTTCACATGACACAAGTACATCGGGAAGGAAGTTCATCTCCACAGTCTTGTATCCGTTGCCCTTGCACACTTCGCAGCGTCCGCCACTGGTGTTGAACGAGAATCGTCCAGGCTTGTAGCCACGAATCTTGGCCTCAGGTAGGTTTACAAAAAGGTTGCGTATGTCGGTGAATATATTGGTGTAGGTGGCAGCGTTGGAGCGTGGAGTGCGTCCCAGTGGTGACTGGTCGACAGTCACCACTTTATCTACATTCTCCAAGCCCTCGACTGAGCCATAAGGAAGCGGTTCGGTGAGTGAGCGATAGAACCGCTGGCTTAGGATGGGCTGCAGAGTGGCATTTATGAGTGATGACTTGCCGCTTCCACTAACACCGGTGACACAGATGAGAGTGCCCAGTGGAATTGTGACATCCACATTCTTGAGGTTATTTCCTTGGCAGCCACGAAGCGTTATCACCTTGCCGTTGCCTGGTCGTCGCTCGGCAGGAATGTCAATCTTCTCGGAGCCATTCAAGTAGCGAGCAGTAATGGTGTTGGCCTTGAGCAGCTGTGCTGGTGTTCCAGCAAACACCACTTTGCCGCCTTTTCGTCCTGCATTTGGTCCTATGTCGACCACATAGTCGGCCTGCAGCATCATATCTCGGTCGTGCTCCACAACTAGGATAGTGTTACCCTCGTCGCGCAGGTGCTTGAGTGAAGCGATGAGCCGTTGGTTGTCGCGCTGATGCAGACCAATGCTTGGCTCGTCAAGGATGTAGAGCACGTTTACCAGTTGTGATCCGATTTGAGTTGCGAGCCTGATGCGCTGGCTCTCTCCACCCGACAGCGATGCACTGCTACGGTTTAGCGACACATAGTCGAGACCCACGTCGAGCATGAAGGAGAGGCGGCTATTGATTTCTTTGACTACTTCCTCGGCTATTGCCCATTGGCGCTCAGGGATGTGGTTGTGGAGGTCAAGCATCCAGTCACGCAGCTCGGCAATGTCCATCCTTGCCAGCTCGGCAATGTTCTTGCCGCCCAGCCTGAAGTGCAACGCCACCTTGTTGAGACGGTCGCCATGACACTCAGGACAGACGACACGCGAGAAGAACTGCCCCGCCCACTTTTGTGCCTTTGACGTTGCATTCTCGCTCTGCTGCATCTCAATGTATTTCACGAGTCCATCGTAAGACAGGAAATAGTTGCTCACGCTCATTGTCTCGTTCTTGATGTTGAGACGTTCCTCGGAGCCATTCATGATGTCATCGATGGCCTCCTCGGGGAGCTCGCACAGTGGCGTGTCGATTGAGGCCCCATACTTCTCGCAAATTGCTTGAATCTGCCAGAAAATGAGCGAGTTTTTGTATTTTCCAAGTGTGGTAATGCCACCGTTGCGAATCGAGAGCGACGGGTCGGGCATGATTTTATCGCGGTCTATGATATTGACAAAACCCAGCCCCTTGCATTTGTGGCAAGCGCCCTGCGGCGAGTTGAACGAGAAGCTGTGTGGTGCTGGCTCGGCATAGGATAATCCTGTTACAGGGTCCATGAGCGAACGGCTATAATGCTCGATAGTATCGGTCTCGGCATCCATGACGAGCAGCTGTCCATCGCCTTGCTTAAAGCAGGTGTTGATGGTGTCTCGTAGGCGTACATCATCTTTTTGAGCTACCTTGAGACGGTCGACCACCAATTCCACATCGTGGTTGCGGTATCGGTCAAGCTTCATCCCAAATGTTATCTCTCGCATCTCACCGTCGACCCTCACGTGGAGGTAACCCTTCTTGCGCAGTTGCTCAAAGAGGTCCTTATAGTGGCCCTTGCGGTTCTTTACAAGTGGTGCAAGCAAGTAGATTTTCTTGCCATCGTAACGCTGAAGGATAAGGCTCAGAATCTTGTCGAGAGAGTATTTCACCATTTTTTCGCCCGAGATGTAGCTGTAAGCGTCACTTGCCCGAGCATAGAGCAGTCGCAGGTAGTCGTAGACTTCGGTTACTGTGCCCACAGTTGAACGAGGGTTCTTGTTGGTAGTCTTTTGCCCTATTGAGATTACCGGGCTTAGTCCCGAGATTTTGTCAACGTCAGGTCGCTCAAGCACGCCAAGCATATTGCGTGCGTAAGACGAAAATGTCTCGAGGTAGCGCCGTTGACCCTCGGCAAAGATAGTGTCGAACGCTAATGACGATTTGCCGCTACCACTAAGCCCAGTGACAACACTAAGCTTGTAGTGCGGCAATTCTACATCTATGTTCTTGAGGTTGTGCACCCTGGCGCCAAGCACCGAGACACAATCCACTTCTTTGCCATTGAATTTCATTAGATGTTTTAGATATAGCTTATCAAAAAAATCAGTCAACTACCCAGTTGTGGTTGAACACTTTGTTTCCCGCTTTGCTGCGATAGAGCGAATCTTGCTTAGGCACTTTCACCTTATAAACTTTGCCTGAATCATTTGGCAAATGGTCGCTTCTTATCCACGGGTTGGCTTCTCGCAGCTGTGCGTAGGTTATCTCATGTTCCTTTGCCCAAGTAATCCAGCTGTCGACAGTGGTGTTCACCTCCTCCACATCATACTCGATGGGCTGATATAGCTGATTCACGTCGATGCGGTATCCAAACTGCTTAGGATTGCTTAGGAATATCTTGTAGGCGAGTATTCGAAATATATATCTCGACGTTTCACTCACGAGCCTGAGATCAAATGCGTTATCAACTTGTTGACGCTCTAGTTCACTTGACACTCTCCCCATGCCAGCGTTGTAGCTCGAGCACGCAGCTGCCCAGTTGCCATATTTAGAATAAGCCTTTTTCAAGTAGTTGCATGCAGCCACAGTAGCATTTTCAATATTAAATCTCTCGTCAACGTATTCATTGATTTCCAGCTCGTATTCTTTGCCCGTACCAGGCATAAGCTGCCAAACGCCAGCAGCTTTGGCTGGTGATACTGCAGTAACATCCAAGGAGCTCTCGGCAACTGCGAGATATACCAAATCTTCAGGGACATCATTTTCACTGAGTATCTTTATGAGAGTTGGGAAGAATCGGTTCGCCCTTTTTATGATGAGGGATGTTTGTGTATGGTTATAAATAGTACTTGTGAGCTCCCTGTCAAGTCTTTCGGCCATATCAATGCGGTCGAAATCCACTTTTTCGCCACAGAAGTCCATACTTATGGGCATCTCAGGTACAATTACTGCAGCATATCCACGATAAGGCAATGATGTGGTATCGTTCTTTATCGTGTCGATAGACTGGGGTATTGAGTAAACAACACCGCTGCTAGTCTTATGTGTTCTTGTGCAGCTCTTGGATGTTATAAAAAAGAACAGTATAAGTTGTGTTATGGCAAAAATAACAAGCACTGTTATGACAGTATTGCGGAAGGTTTTGCCCCCTTTGTTGGGCTTGCTTTCTTTTCCTGTGCTATTGCTATCAAGCATGGGAGGAATACATTCTTCTTTAGAGGCGTTGCCATCATACGTGGGTGGCTTGCTTTCTGACTCCCCAGTGATGATTCCATTATACTTGGGAGGCTTATTATTGTTGTTGGTATTCATTACTTACAATGTATCGAAATAAAATAGATAAAGACCTAACTCAGTCAACCACCCAATTGTTGTTGTACACCTTATTTCCAGCCTTGCTTCGATATAACGATTTGTGAGTGGGAATCTTTATCTTGTAGACTTTTCCCGAGCTATTTGGCAGTTTGTAGCTTCTTATCCAGGGGTTTGCATCACGCAGTTGTGCGTAAGAAATTCCCTGATTCTTTGCCCAAGTGACCCAATTGTCGACTGGAGTGCTCACTGTCACGGTTTTATATTCTATGGGTTGATAAAGCTGGTCACGATGAATGCTATATCCGAACTGTTTGGGGTTATTTAGGAAAATTTTGTAGGCGATAATGCGGAAGACATATCTTGAAGTTTCATTAACAAGTCTGAGGTCCAACGCGTTACTTGCTTGCTGCTGTTGGAGCTCGTTAGTTATTCTTCCCATTCCAGCATTGTAGCTTGCGCATACCGAAGTCCATTTATGAAATTTTGAGTATGCGTCCTTGAAATACTTGCAAGCCGCTACCGTTTCTTTCTCGGGGTCAAATCTCTCATCTACATCCTCATTGACCTCTAAACCGTACTGCTTAGCAGTAGCCGGCATGAACTGCCAGATACCCGCCGCACCCGCCGAAGATAATGCATTAATATCCATCGAACTTTCAGCTACCGCAAGATAAATAAGATCATCAGGCATCTTATACTCTTTAAGCAATTCGGCAAGCCTTGGAAAGAATCGGTTCGCCCTTTTTATAATGAGGGTCGTTTGGGTGTGGCTGAAAATTGTTGTTGTAAGCTCCCTGTCAAGTCTCTCGGCCATATCAATGCGGTCGAAGTGAACCTTCTCACCGCAAAAGGTGATGCTTTCTGGAATATCGGGCACACTCACGACGGCATATTTCTCGTTCTTGTGTTGAGACGAAGAAAAACAATTGATAGAAGTCAAAAAAATAACAGATATTATCGCAAATAGTTTCAGAAATCTCATGTTGGTTTAAGTATTCGGTTGTCAGCAAATTGAAGTCAATAATGGTCAGAGAGACAAGTGTTTCGCTCGCGCTGATTATTCTTCGGGGTTGTCGCTTATTCCACCTCCATAATCGCGTCTTTCATAGCGCAAGATATTGATGTCGCCACTGAGCTTGTACTCTTTTCCATCACTACCTTTAGCCCTGATGACATAGAAATAGACACCAGCACTCACTTGCTTGCCCCTATAGGTACCATCCCAACCATCGGAAGGGTCGGTAAACTCCTTGATTAGATTACCCCACCTGTTGTATATCCAGCAGTGGAACTCTACAATCGACTTATAAGAGACCTTCCACACGTCATTCACGCCCTCGGTAGTGCCTGGTGAGAAAATGTTTGGGCACACGAGAACACTCTCGCCAATGTTCACAGTGTAGGTCTCACTATAGCCTTCACAAGAGCCGTCGCTGTTAGCATAATAGAATCTCCAGTAGGTGGTTCCAGCATCTTCAAAGGTGTATTCTACCTCCTCTTGCGAAAAGTTCATCAAGATGTCGTTAAACTCAGGAAAGCTGCTAACCTGCCATTCTTTGAACGACACGGCATCGGTGCAATAGGCTTTGAAAGTGATGGTAGCAGGTGCTGAGCCGCCTAAGTAGGAGCCGTTGCTTTGCTGCTCATTGTCGTTGTTACGTTCTTCCTGGTTGACAACAGTCTCGACGTTGACAGCCTTGGTATAGTAAGTCGGTGTTGGGACGCTTTTTGTCTCATCCCAGAACTCCAGCAACTTGTCGCCCTCAATGGTAAATGTGGTGTTGCAATAAGGGGCAGGCACCGCCATCGAAGTCTTGAACGACTCCTTGTTCTCGATGACCTTAGTCTCTTTCCATTCCTTGTCGTCGGCATCCCAAGTGAGTGTGTTATAGATGACCTTGATTTGTCGGTCGAGTACACGTCGTCCGCCATTGATTGTATAGTAGACAATATCTTCACCCGAACCATTCACTTTGATTGTCGCCGTGCCACAGTCGCTCTCGGGGTCAACAGTAGCACTGTTGAGATGGAGATAGCACTTGCTGTAATCAACCACCCAGATGTAGGTGCTGCGGTCGCCTTCCTTGATGATATATCCATGATCAGCGACTACCTGTGGCAATGTGGTGACATTGCCATCGCGCTGTATTCCTGTCATGGGGTCGATAGCAGTTCCTCCACCCGCCTCGCCAAAGTCATACCAAGTCACTTCATCGGGGTTGTCCTTGGCTGTATAGGTCATCGACACTCCCTGAGCTGAGTAAAGCACATAGAGATGGTTAAGACCAGTATTGGCAGGAGGAACTTCATCATAAACTTCTTTAGAATTCCCTACAAATGCTACCTGTGCCATAGCCGACGACGCAGCCATGGCGATGATAGCCATCATTAGATATTTAGCAGTTTTCATATAGTTATAAACGTAAGAGCAGTGCTAAAAATTGTACCACTGCACACAAAGAGAAATCAGCCTTTAGAAGTCCTCACCTTATTCCTCAATAAATTCGAAATTGGAGGTGTCTATGGGTTCGTCCTTGGGAGTCTCTTTGGGCTGCCTCAGGAAATCCATGATGTCTTTCACCGTTACGATGGAATCAATGGTTTCGTCGGGAATCACCACATTGAACTCCTTTTCTACGGCAATCAATAGCTCCACTACACCAAGCGAGTCAAGTCCCAAGTCGGTTCTCAAGTTTGACATGGGTTTAACTTTCCAGTTATAAGTTTTTGCTTCTTTAGCAACAAGATTGATGACGCGGCTATAGATGGTGTCGGGAGTGTTTGTTGTGTCCTTTTTAGGATGTTTTGGCCCACCATACATTGTGGGACGAACTGGCCCACCATAGACTCTCGGCTTTCTGACGCCGTACATGAGCCTAACCCTGTCTTTTCTCGATTGTGGAGGCAATTGTGCCATAAGGTCATCGAAGTCCACTTTTTGTCCGTCGATTCGCACCTCATCGGCAGCAGTGAGCTCTATGTCGGGCTTGACATCTTGTTTAGGTGTATTGGGCGAGGGTGTCACCGCCATTGCGCCAGTGGTTACCCCAGCTGCCACAACAGCCCCAAGTGCCAGTTTGCGTTTCTTATTGTCTTTGCTCATAATTTTGGATATTATAGTTTTACATTTTTCAATCGGTTGTAATGGCACAGCATCAAGTCACCATTACCGTCACGCAGGTGGAAACCGTTGCCTTGACAATAGCGGAACATATCGCAGTCAGAGCAAATGCCTCGCTTCATCCAGTCGAGGTTGCGATACACTTCAAAGCGGTTGTTCCATACGTCCCAGAAACTGTCACGGTAGATGTTCCCTTGGTTATAGTCGCTGCGAATGCTCAGGCATCCCGAGATACTACCATCGGTACGAATGCTTGCCACGGTGAGCCCCGCTTCGCAGGTGTAGAAATAGTCTCTCACCATGCCCTCGTAAGGTCCGAGAAATCCTTCACACGCATAGTTGAGGTCAATTTTTCCCTCCAATCTAGTCTTGACGATAAAGTTCAGCAAGTCTCGAAACTGAACGTCGGTGAGTTGTAACTCGTCAACACCATTAGCCCTCCCCATGGGGATGATAGTGAAACAACGCCATTTTTTTACACCAGCGTCGATAAGCAACTGCTTGATTTGGTCAAGACTGTTGATGTTGCGTGAGTTGACACATGTAATCACATCCCATTCCAGGTTATCAACGCGCTTCATCTGCTCGATGGCTCGCATAGCATGGTCGAAGCTTTGGTCATTCTTGCGGAGCCAGTTGTGCTGCTCACGAGTTCCGTCTATGTCTACAGCTATGCTGTCTATTCCTACTTCGGCAAGAGCGTCCATCATTTTCTCGTCGAGGAGGTGACCGTTAGTTACCATCCCCCACTCGAATCCACGACGCTTGATTTCCCTGCCGCACTCCACTATGTCATGCCTGACGAGTGGCTCTCCGCCCACGGTTTGCACGAGCACAGAACTGGAATCAACATGAACAGCAATCTCGTCGAGCACGGTGAGGAAGTCGTCGAGAGGCATCTCGGTAGATTGGAGGTCTTTAGCACAGTCGCTGCCACAATGCCTACACGACATGTTACAGCGCAACGTACATTCCCAGAACAGTTGGTCCAGAGGATGCTCGTGGCACAAGCGCTCATTCTGCTTCCTTGTTGCCTCTAAGAATTGTTGCTGTTGTGGAGAAAAGGCAGGCATAATCAGTTGCTAATCTTTATTTTCAACAGTCTCTTGTTTATCATCATTCTTTTCTTTGGGTTGATTGTCTTTTCCTTCACCTTCAGCATTGTGGTAAGATTTAATATGCTCTTCGTATTCACGCTGCTTCTCGAAAAGAAGATTATAATCACCTTCAAAATTACGTTTTCTCATAATATGAAATTACTATTATTCAATATGCAAAGATATAAAAACAAAGAGAGTATCCCAAAAATAGGATACTCTTTTATTTATTTTTCACATTAAACCCGAATCGGTCATTAAGCCGATGGCAGAGACCGATGGTCAAACCAATTGTTCAGGGAAGAGGTCGAGAAAGCAGGCAGGGAATGGAGTCTCAAATTCCAATTCCTCGTGTGTGACTGGGTGCATGAAAGCAAGTCGGAAAGCATGAAGACCCAGTCGGTTGAGCGAGTCTTCGATGCTGCCATATTTGTAGTCTCCCACCACAGGATGCCCCAATACCTCCATGTGTACACGAATTTGGTTTTTGCGGCCCGTTTGAAGGCGTAGCTCAATAAGCGAGAAGTCGTCATTGCTGTCAAGAAGCCACCAGTCGGTGCTTGCCCACTTGCCACCGTTGTTGAATGGACTGCTTACCACCTTGCGCGACGGTGTGTCGCGAAGCCAACTCTCGATGTGTCCATGGTCACTCTCCATAGCGCCCTCCACAACAGCGACATAACGACGGTCACGAACATGTGCGTGCCAGTTGTTTACAAGTATCTGCTGCACCTCCACACTCTTGGCATAAACCATTACGCCTGAAGTGCGAGTGTCAAGCCTATGCACCACATGAGCCGTGCACCGTTGCTTGGTATAAGCGAAATACTGGTCCAGCAGAATTTTCATATTCAAACTGCCACGTCCCACTCCCATCGAAAGCACTCCATCGGCCTTATCAACCACGATAAGATACTCGTCCTCATAAAGAATTGCAAAGAATCGATCAAAGTTCTTCATGGGCATGAATCGTGGGTTCTTAGTTACCTCTACCACCATGTCGGGCTTGACGACAAAGTTGTATTGCTTCTCAACATTACCGTCCACTTTCACCATTTCATGACTTAGCAAGCCCTTTGCCTTGTTACGGCTGATGCCATCCATCTTTTTGAGGATAAAGTCAAGCAACCCCATTTCTTGGTTGGCAAGAAATGTGGTTACTTTCATCTTGTTGCGAGGCACCTTAGGGCCACTGAACATAAAACGACGGTTCTTCATTTTTTGGAGTTATCCAGTCATCAATTATGTTAGTCGAACATGTGGCGGAGACGGCTGAAGATTCGCTCCTTGGTCGAAACGCTTGGTTTGAACGACTTTGACTCACGCAAAGCCTCCATAGTTCGTCTCTCGTCGGCAGTCATATTTTCTGGGACATAGACCATCACGTTCACCAACAGGTCGCCATTGCCATATCCGTTTACCGATGGCAGACCTTTTCCTCTGAGTCTTAGCACTTTGCCTGGTTGTGTGCCCGGCTCTATAGTAACTCGTGCTCTTCCGTTTACAGTGGGAATCTCCACCTTTCCGCCAAGTGCTGCTGTTGGGAAGTCAATCATCAGGTTATAGATAAGATCCTGGTCATTGCGAATCAAGTGCTCATCATGTTGTTCCTCGATGACGATTTGTAAGTCACCAGGCACACCTCCGCCTGGAGCATCATTGCCCTTGCCACGCATGTTCAGCATCATGCCTTCTCTAACGCCAGCGGGTATGTTGATGGTCACAACCTCTTCTCGCTTCACCAGACCAGAGCCTCCACAATCGGGACAACGTTCCTTGATGCGCTTACCCGTTCCACCGCACACGCTGCACTCGCTCTGCGTCTGCATTTGGCCAAGTATAGTGCGACGAATGTGCACCTCAACGCCCGAACCGTGGCAGTGGGGGCAGGTCTCAAGAGCAGTTCCGTTTTTTGCTCCAGTGCCATTACAAGAACGACACGATACTTGACGCGGAATCTTTATCTTTTTCTCTGTACCCTTGGCTACTTCCTGTAGATTAACCTTAACACGAACGCGAAGGTTCGTGCCATGGTTCACAGCAGGACCAGAATCGCCAAAGCCACTGAAACTGCCAAAGCCACCAAATCCACCAAAGAGGTCTCCAAACTGGCGAAAGATATCCTCCATCGACATGCCACCACCTGAGAAGCCACCGCCGCCCATTTGGTCATAGCCTTCGGGACCTAACTGGTCGTAGCGTGCTCGCTTATTAGGGTCGCTGAGCACATCATATGCCTCGGCAGCCTCTTTGAATTTCTCTTCGGCCTCCTTTTTCTCAGCGTCGCTCTTGCCTTGCTGTCGGTCGGGATGATATTGTATGGCGAGTTTGCGATACGCCTTCTTCAGGGTATCGGCATCAGCGTTGCGGTCAACGCCCAGCACCTCGTAAAAATCTCTTTTTGCCATGATATTATTAAATGAAATAAAGCAATAAATTAGGAGTTAAAGACTTGTGTTGATTCTTTTTAATTTATTTACTCCTGCAGTTCATTTATGGATTACTGACCCACTACCACCTTGGCGTGTCGGAGTATTTTGTCGTTTAGAGTATAGCCTTTGAGGACAGTGTCGATAACCTTGCCCTTTTGGTCCTCTTCAGGAGCTGGGAAGGTGGTAACTGCCTCATGGAAATCGGTGTCGAAGAGTTCGCCAGTCGATTCGATTGGTTCCACATTATTGCTCTTGAGAAAACCGAGGAGTTTGTTGTGGATAAGGTCCACCCCCTCTTTAAGGCTCTCCATGTCACCACCTTGCGCAATAGCGTCGATTGCGCGTTCAATGTCATCAACGACTGGAAGTATTCCCTCGAGGACCTTCAGTCCACCATTCTTGATGAGGTCTTGCTTCTCTTGAAGTGTGCGCTTGCGGTAGTTGTCAAAGTCAGCCATAAGTAAGAGATATTTTTTCCCCTCCTTTTCAAGTTCTGCCTCGAGTTGCTCAATGCGTTCTTCAGGGGTTGGCTCTTCAGGAGTTTCTTCCTGCTTGGCAGCATCATTTTTCTCTTGAGCTTCTTGCTCTTGAGTTTCTTGTTGCTCAGTCTCATCTATTTCCTGCTGGTCAACTACTGGTTCCTCATTCTTTAATTCTTCGTTCTCGTTATTATTATTTTTTTTACCCATTTTATTTAAAGTTTTATTTTCCAGTTTTTCCTATGCAAAAAGTTTGCCAATACACATTAAATTATAATGCTATGATATGACAATTAGCATTTTGGAATGAGTTTTTCAAGATTTCTGCCATATTGACATCATCAAATATGCCAAAAATTGACGATCCTGACCCCGACATTGAGGCATACAGCGCTCCACCGTTCTCTATTCTCTGTTTTATTTTTGCCAGTTCGGGATATGCAGCAAATACACTGGGCTCGAAGTCGTTTTTCACCGTCTCTTGCCAATGGATAACTGGGGTTTCCAAATCGTCGACCAGATTGGAGGTGCTTGGCGTTGGAGTCACACGTGAGTAAGCCACCTTGGTTGGTACACTCACGTCAGGCTTCACGAGAAAGAGCCATAGACCATTGAGACTCACGTTTATAGGTGTCAGCAAGTCGCCAATTCCAGTTGCCATCATTGGTTGGTTGTAGATAAAGAATGGGCAGTCGGCTCCCAAGGTGGCGGCAAGGTGGGCAAGCTCTTCTTTTGCAATGTTTAGGTTGAACATGTCGTTTAGCATAAGCATCGTGCTCGATGCGTCACTTGAGCCTCCGCCCAGTCCAGCACCGTCGGGGATGTGCTTGTACAGGTAGATGTCGACTTCGGGCACATCGTAGTGCTGCTGCATAAGCCGCAACGCCTTCATCACCAGATTTTTTTCCACTGGGCAGTCAACAGGATTGCCGTAGGTCGTTAAGGTTGACTCACAATCATGTGCTGGCACTATCTCCAACACATCGGTGAGGCCAATAGGGTAGAATACAGTCTCGAGGTTGTGGTAGCCGTCAGCGCGTCGCTCCACAATATTAAGCCCAAGATTTATCTTTGCGTTAGGAAAAGTAATCATGAGTTAAGTGTCAAGTTTTAAGATATTTCGGTTGAAATTGAGTGCAAAGGTAGTGAAATTTTTCGAAGTGATATGGTGTGTTCTAAAAAATCATAATATGGAATCTTTTTTTGTTCATTGATATTGTCATGAAACTAAAAAGTATTTATTAATTTTGCAGGCAAGTTTATGATATATCCAGGGAATTTTGAGTCGAAGATAGGCTTTACCACTGTGCGTAAAGAGATTAACACCAGGTGCATCAGTACGCTGGGGCAGCATTGTTGTGAGCAGATGCGCTTCTCGACGCGCATTGACGAGGTGAAGCTGTGGCTGAACCAGACCAACGAGTTCCTCGCTATTTTGCAGTCGAAGCGCGAGTTCCCGCTTAACTATTTCTTCGACATGCGCTCCACGCTCAAGGCTATAGCGGTTCCTGGTAGCCATTTGAGCACCGAGAGTCTGTTCAATCTGCAACGCTCTCTTACCACTGTTGGCGAGATAGGGCGTTTCTTCGAGCGCACAAGTGATGATGGAGCTACGCCTTATCCCAACTTGGCTTGTCTTGCCACCACTATGCAGTCGTTTCCTGACATTATTGCTGAAATAGGTCGCATCCTTGACAAAAACGGAAATATCAAGGACAATGCGTCACCACTGTTGCAAGAGTTGCGACGTGCCATTGCTAATGCCACAGCGAGCATCAACGGTTTGCTGCGCAAGGTGATTGCCACTGGTCGCCAAGAGGGTTACCTTGATAAGGACACCACACCAAGCATGCGTGATGGTCGTCTAGTGATTCCTGTCTCACCCATGCACAAACGCAAACTCCGTGGCATTGTCCACGATGAGAGCGCCAGTGGCCGTACCGTCTTCATTGAGCCTGAGGAAGTGGTAGAAGCCAACAACCGCATCCGTGAGGCGGAGAACGAGGTGAAACGCGAGATAGTGCGCATCCTCACCGAAGTGACCGACATGATACGTCCTCACGCCGAAGAACTGCTTGCCACATATCATGTGTTGGGCCTTATTGACTTTATCCGTGCCAAGGCAGTCTTTGCACAAGATGTTGACGGTCAGCTGCCACACGTTGAGAAAAACCCACATGTTGAGCTTTACCACGCTATTCACCCCGCTCTTTTACTATCGTTGCGTGAGCAAGGCAAAGAAGTCGTTCCCCTAAATATCGAGTTGAACAAGGAACAGCGCATACTGCTGATCTCTGGCCCTAACGCTGGTGGCAAGTCGGTGTGCCTTAAGACGGTAGGAGTGGTGCAATACATGATGCAGTGCGGCGTCCTGCCAACTGTATATTACAACTCCCACATGGGAATGTTTAACAGCATTTTCATCGACATCGGAGACCAGCAGAGCATTGAGGATGACCTGAGCACCTACAGCAGCCATCTTCAGAATATGAAGACCTTCCTGGTTCGTGGAAACAAACGTTCGCTGGTGCTCATCGATGAGTTTGGCAGTGGCACTGAGCCCCAGATTGGTGGTGCCATAGCTCAAGCCATCCTCGACCAGCTCAACAAGAGCCGCATCATGGGCGTGATTACCACCCACTACCAGAATCTTAAGCACTTTGCCGAAGAGACTGAGGGTATTGTCAATGGAGCCATGCTCTACGATCGCCAGCAGATGAAGCCGTTGTTCCAGCTCTCGATAGGCTATCCTGGCAGCTCGTTTGCCATTGAGATCGCTCGCAAGACTGGCATCCCTCGCGAGGTAATCGACAAGGCGAGTGAGATTGTGGGTAGCGACTATATCAATATGGATAAATACCTGCTCGACATCGTTCGCGACCGCAAGTACTGGGAGAATAAGCGTTACGACATCCACCAGAAGGAGAAGAAACTCAACGCCATTGCCGAGCAGTATAACGAACGGCTCGAGAAGCTGAACAATGAGTATAAAGCCATCCTCAAAGAAGCTCGTAACGAGGCCCTTGACATAATTGCCAAGAGCAACTCACAAGTGGAGCAAACCATCAAGGACATCAAGAGGGTTCAGGCCGAGAAGGAGAAGACGCGCCTCGTTCGTCAGCAGCTTGAGGATTTTAAGCAACGATTGGCTAAAGAAGATGGGGGCGAAGGACTGAAGGAAATCAAGCCGCTACGTCCCGTGAGCAAGCCACACAAGAAAGAAAAGAAAAAGCATATTGCCAAGCCCGATATGAACGCTCCACTTCAAGCTGGCGACAATGTGCTGCTTAAAGGCGGCACATCGACCGTGGGAATTGTCATCACTATTGACGAGAAATATGCTGTTGTGGCATTCGGCAGCCTCAAGACCAGAGTGGAGACTTCTCGTTTGGAGCGCACACTGCGCAAAGACATTGTTCGCGAAAAACCATCAGTCACAAAGTCAACCGCCGATGAGATAAGGCAGCGGCAGCTCAACTTCAAGCCTGAGCTTGATGTGCGTGGGATGCGAGCCGACGAGGCTGTGCAGGCGGTTACTTATTTCATTGATGATGCTATCCAGTTCATATTCAAGACTGTGCGCATTTTACATGGCACAGGCACTGGGGCGTTGCGAGAAGCTATACGTCTATACCTCAGCACCGTGCCAGGCGTCAAGAACTATCACGATGAGCACGTTCAGCTTGGTGGCGCAGGAATTACTGTCGTTAATTTGTACTAATCATCAGGAAGTTCGACATCAATTTTGAAGATGTCATCATCGTCAACGTTTTGTTCCTTCTTGTCGTTGACGATAGGGTCGTGAGCTATGTGTAACTTGTCGATGTTGTTGATTATGACCTCGTTTTCCTTCACAGTTTGTGCACGTTCGTTATAAATTGCGTTGTAGTGGGTGGGCTCTGTTGTAACCATCTCGCTCACTTTCTCGAAAGTGCGCTCAAAAACTACGTCTCTACCCTTCAACTTTTTGAAATATGTTTTTAGCAAATCTTTATTGTCATCGTTTTCGAGCAAAACAAAGTGTCGACGGTCTATGACGAGGTCTCCGTGAAACTTTGTATCGTTCAAGTCGAGAATGTCCTGCGACTCAATAACGATAGATATACCCACACCCGAATACATCAGCATGACTGTGAAGACGTTATTCTCTTCATCTTCGGTAGCGATGCGCTGAGCAACTTTTTTCAGTTTGGTAGTGAAGTCATACTTAGGATTTGCAATCGTAAGATTAGGCATTTTTTGTTTTATTGTCTTTTTGGGTAGCTCAAAGTTCGATGTGTCGAGATAAAGTTTGTTGAGTGTCACGTTCACGGTCTGAGCATTGACAACTACAGTGGCTGCCAATGCTATAGTGCAAAATATCATAAATCGTCTCATGTCGTATTGGTTTTATATCACGCCGCTAATTTAGTTCATTACTTCCAATCGTCACTACTCCACAATATTAAAAAATGTTGTATAGTGAATCTTAACAATTGACTAAATAAACACCCCAAGGTTTACTTAGTGAACCATGGGGTGTTGTTAGTTGATTTGTTTATCGGTTTTTAACCGAAGTTGTCATAGTGGATTGATGATGGGTCGACACCACATTGGTCAAGTACTTCATTGACGGTTTTGCTCATCATCGCTGGGCCACACATGTAGTACTCGCAGTCCTCAGGAGCTTCATGGTCCTTGAGATAGGTTTCATACATCACAGGAGCGATGAAACCTGGAGTGTACTTCACGCCAGCCTCGTCGGCAACAGGGTCAGGACGGTCGAGAGCGAGATGGAAGTGGAAGTTGGGATATTCCTTCTCAATCTCAAGGAAGTCCTCAAGGTAGAACACTTCGCTGAGTGAGCGTGCACCATAGAAGTAGTGCATTTCGCGGTCGCGGGTGTGCAGGGTCTTTGTCATGTGCATAATTTGCGCACGCAATGGGGCCATACCGGCGCCACCGCCCACCCAAATCATCTCCTTCTTGCTGTCGAAGATGGGGTGGAAGTCTCCGTAAGGACCGCTCATAATCACCTTGTCACCTGGCTTCAGGGTGAAGATATAGGACGATGCGATACCTGGACTCACGTCCATAAAGCCCGTTTGTGGTTTGGGCTTGAATGGGGGAGTGGCGATACGCACAGTGAGCATGAATCGGTCGCCCTCGGCGGGATAGTTCGCCATTGAGTAGGCTCTGACTGTTTCCTCGGTGTTCTTGCACTTGAGTGAGAACATGTCATATTTCTCCCATGTGGGCAGGTACTCGCCCAGCGACTCTTTGTCGATGTCGACGTTGTAGTCCATCTCATAGGTGGGAATCTTGATTTGAGCATAAGAGCCGGGAATGAAGTCCATGTGCTCGCCCTCGGGGAGAGCAACGATAAACTCCTTGATGAACGATGACACGAGCTTGTTGCTCACCACCGTGCACTCATATTCCTTGACCTCAAGAACCGAGTCTGGCACTTGCACCTTCATGTTGTCCTTCACCTTCACTTGGCATCCCAAACGCCAATGATCTTGCTGCTCTTTGCGTGAGAAGTGTACTGTCTCGGTGGGCAGGATGTCACCGCCTCCTTCAAGCACTTGAATCTTGCACTGTCCGCAGCTGCCCTTGCCACCACATGCGCTCGAGAGCATCACACCGCCCTCATGCAAGCTGTTGAGCAACGACTTGCCACTCTCTATCTCAATCTCTTTCTTGCCGTCGTTAATGCTGATTTTCACTTTGCCGGTAGCAACGAGATAATGCCTTGCCAGCAACAGAATGATTACAAGCAACAACGTGAGTACCAAGAAGATGACGGCACTCGAAAAAACTGTGAGTGTTGAATTAACTTCTAATATCATCATAGTGCAAGTTGTTTTAAAGTTTAATGCCCATAAAGCTCATAAAGGCGATGCCCATGAGTCCAGTAATAATAAACGTAATGCCAACGCCTCGCAGAGCGGGAGGAATGTTGCTGTAAGCAATCTTCTCACGAATAGCGGCAAGTCCCACGATGGCAAGCAGCCAACCAATGCCGCTGCCGGCACCATAGACTGTTGCTGTCCAGCAAGAGGGGAAGTCACGCTGCTGCATGAATAACGCTCCTCCCAGGATTGCGCAGTTCACAGCGATGAGTGGCAGAAAGATACCCAGCGAGTTGTAGAGCGCTGGAGCGAATTTCTCAACAGCCATCTCCACCAACTGAGTCGCCGAAGCAATAACAGCGATGAACATGATGAGTGCCAAGAAACTTAGGTCCACATCCTTGAAGTTGTCGCCGAGCCACGATAACGCTCCTGGTTCAAGCACATATTTGTTGAGCATATAGTTCAAAGGAATTGTCACAACAAGCATGAACGTAACAGCAATGCCCAGTCCAAATGCCGTCTTCACATTCTTGGAAACGGCCAAATAGGAGCACATTCCCAGGAAGTAGGCAAATACCATGTTGTCGATGAATATCGACTTAACGAATAGATTTAATTCTTCCATAGTTGAATACTGATATAAATGTTACTTCTTGTTGTTTATTTCTCTTGAAGGTCCTTATTGCGCGAGCGGTGCACCCAGATGATGCAGCCCACGGTGATGAGTGCCATAGGTGGCAGAATCATCAGACCGTTGTTCATGTAGCCATGGTCGTAGCACCATTGTGGAATCACTTGGAAACCAAATAACGTGCCGCTGCCTAGGAGTTCACGGAAGAACGCCACAATCACGAGGATTATCATATAACCCAGACCGTTGCCAATACCGTCAAGGAAGGCTGGCCAGGGTTTGTTGCTCAAGGCGAATGCCTCAAGACGTCCCATGAGAATACAGTTGGTGATAATCAATCCAATGAATACTGATAGCTGAAGGCTTACGTCATAGGCGTAAGCTCTTAGAATTTGTTGTACGATGATTACCAGCGCTGCAACTACCACTAGTTGTACGATGATTCGTATTGTAGTGGGGATGGTCTTACGCAGCAACGAAATCACCACATTGGAGATTGCCATCACTGCAATAACCGAGATTCCCATGACAATAGCTGGTTCCAGTTTTGCTGTTACCGCAAGAGTTGAGCAGATGCCCAAGATTTGCACCAGCACGGGGTTGTCCTTCGACAACGGATTGAATAATGCTTCTTTATTGCGTTTCGATAACATAGTCTATTGTCATTTAGAGGGTTCTGTATTTTGAAGTTTCTTGAAGAAGGCATCATAAGGTGTCATGCAGTCTTTCAACATCGCTTGCACGCCACGGCTGGTGATAGTTCCACCCGAGATGGCGTCGACATATTCCGAGCCGTCGGTGGGCTTTTGTCCAGCCTTCATAACACTGATTGACTTAAACCCGCCGTCTACGTAGATTTTTTTGTCCTTGAATTGATCTTGGAACTTGGGGTTGGCGATTTCGGCTCCCAGACCCGGAGTCTCTCCCTCATGCGAGAAATAGGCTCCATAGACGTCGGTTCCATTCTCATTGACGGCTACATATCCCCAGATGGGGCCCCACAGTCCAGCTCCATAGACTGGTACTATGAATTTCTCGCTGCCGTCATCGAGTTTGCACTTGAAAATTGGCAACTTGCGCTCGGTGGCTTTGATATTGTTTTTCATGTTTACATCGAAAGCCACATTCTCAGTGGAGTCGGTAATCGCGCCATTGTTGTCAACGAGGAATCCTGATACAATGTATTTGTTGAAAGTCTCTTCAATAGCGTTGTCGCTTGCTGGAGTAATGTGTACCGCGCTCAGTATCTGCTTGCGCTTGTCGTTGGCAATATTGTCGTCCTGCTTTGGCTTGAGTGCCATGTAGATGAACGCCAGCACAGTGCCCACGATAAGCACCATCACTGCAGCATAAAGAATCTGATAGATATTACTGTTCTTGTTCATAGCAATAGCTCTCCTTTCATTGTGATTTGGCGCGTTTCATGCGACGGTTAATATTGACTTGAACAACACAGTAGTCGATGAGTGGAGCGAAGGCATTCATCAACAGCACAGCAAGCATTGCACCCTCGGGGTAGCCACCGTTATAGACACGTATGAGGATGGCAAACACGCCAATCAGGAAGCCATAGATGTATTGTCCAATCTTGGTGCGCGCTCCAGTCACAGGGTCGGTGGCCATGAACACTGCTGCAAAGGCGAAGCCTCCAAAGCAAAGCTGGGCTACTGGATCGAGCATCGAAGCAGGATAGGTGGGGGTGGCAAAGCCATGTGCCAGAGCTCCCATTGCCAGACCACCAACAAAAACGCTCAACATCACGCGCCATGAGGCTATTCCAGTGAATAGCAAGATTGCCGCACCAATCAAGATGGCAATCATCGAGGTCTCGCCTGGTGAACCAGGAATGAGACCGATGAAGGCGTCCATCGTTGTAGTGTCGAGCGTGAGTTTGTCGCCCACGTTGATGGCAACTTCTCCTAATGGAGTTGCGCCCGAGAAGCCGTCAACCACGTTGCCTCCACCATATCCAAGTGCGCTGTCGAGTTTGACAAAAGCCGCATCGCCACTCATCTTGGATGGATAAGCAAAGAAGAGGAACGCGCGTGTGATAAGTGCCACATTAAAGATGTTCATTCCTGTGCCGCCAAAAATCTCCTTGGCAAAGATTACCGCAAACGCTGTAGCCACTGCTGTCATCCACAATGGAGTGTTTATGGGCACGATGAGCGGAATGAGAATACCAGTAACCAGGAACCCTTCCTGAATCTCCTTGTGATGGATTTGTGCTCCTATGAACTCGATTCCCAGTCCCACTACATATGAAACTACAATCACAGGGAGCATCGCCAGCAGTCCATAGAGGAACATCTGCCAGAAAGTGGCGTCGGTTCCTATGGCTTTAAAATGCTGGAAACCGATGTTGTACATCGCAAACAGCAAGCATGGCAAGAGCGCCACAACCACAGTAATCATGGTGCGCTTCATGTCGTTGCTGTCATGGATGTGAACGCCCGACCGCGACGTGGTATTGGGCGTGAACAAGAATGTCTCCATTCCATCGAAGACCGACTCAAGCTTACTCAGCTTGCCGCCTTCCTGGAAGTGAGGCTTTATCTTGTCCATGAATTTTCTTAAGGATTTCACTTTATCTTTTAGTTTAAATGTTAATATTCATTAGCTTTGAAATGAGTAAGTTATGATTAGCACATTTCGGCGCGCATCTTGTCCAGTCCCTCACGAACGATGCGTTGTAACTCGAGTTTCGACGTGTCGGCAAATTCGGCCAGTGCGAAGTCTTCGGGTGCCACCTCATAGATGCCCAGTTGTTCCATTTTATCAATGTCGAAAGCGATGATTGCCTTGATTAGGAACTCGGCATAGATGTCCATAGGCAGCATGCGGTCATACTCTCCGCTCAACACTATAGCACGTTCGCCACCATTGAGTTTGGCGTCGAGGTTGACTTCTTTGTGACGTCCCAGCAACCAGCTTGTGAAGACGCGGTAGATGCTGTATTTCTTGGGACTGAGTGATGCCCATCCCATGAATTCGTCCTTCTTGTTGATTTCATTGATGACGGTAACATGGCGATAGGGTGCGTGCAGATATCCGTCAATGTTCTCTTTCACTCCAGTGAGCACGTTTCCCGAAATGATGCGTTTAGGCTTGTCGTCGGTAACGAGTCGGTCTTTGAGCAGCGACTCAAGCTTACAGCCCATAGTGGCTTCGACGTAGCATGGCGTCTCAATACCTGGCCCTGTTATGGCAACAATGGTGCTGTAGTCGACCTTTCCAGTCTCAAAGAGCTTGCCAATGCGTGCTGCTGTCACCACATCGAGAGTCCACACCACTTCGCCTTTGTTTACAGGCTTTACATTGGCAATCTGGACTCCAGCGTTTCCTGCGGGATGTGGACCGCTGAAGGTGTTGACCTCGGCGCCCGAGTCGTCGATGAAGTCATCGGCTCGGCAACCCAGATACACTTTGCCGTCGGTCATGGTTGAGAGCACTTCCACTCCCTTTTTCAAGTACTGTTGGTCTTCACCCATGACAAAACTCAGCGATGGTGCAAGAGGAGCCGAGTCAAATGCCGTTATGAAGATGTCACGTGGCCTGATCTCAGCATTTGGAACAATGTCATAAGGGCGTTGGCGGAGCATAGTCCATAATCCGCTCTCAAGAAGGAGGGTCTTGGGGTTTTCTCGTGTGTCAAAATCCTTACTTGCTCCACTGCCGTCATCCTCAATGACAACAGCCATAATCTTGCGTCGATTGCCCCTTACAACTTGTCTCACTGTTCCACTCACAGGAGATGTGACCTTGATTCGCTCGTCGTTCTTGTCGTGATACAACGGCTCACCTGCTATCACTGTTTCTCCCTCTTTCTTCTCCATGCGTGGAATAATGCCGGTAAAGTCGTCGGGAACTACAGCATAACTGTCGCTCTTTTGGGCTCCAATCGCTTCGTTTTGGGTTATTTTGCCTTGAAGGTTCAGGTCAAACCCTTTTCTTAGTTTTATTAAAGCCATGTTATAATTAAATAAAATGTGTTATTTCAATAACTGCAAAGGTATAAAAAATATGTAGAACCATATACAAAAAAAGAGTAAAAAACTTCGTTTTTTTGATTTTTGATAAATTGAAGAGTTGAAATAATATGTGATTAGTGAGCTGATGGGTGTTTTGAGCCGTTTTTTTGTCGCTGAACGTGAGTTGTTAATAATTTTTTTTGATAAAAAAGGAAAATTAACTTTGCTTTATTGAAATAATTGTAATAAATTTGCGAGTGATTTTTGCGTGAAATAGAGCAATATTATAGTGTCATGCTAAGATAAATTTGTGATAGTTAACACAGTAGATGTGTCTTTCACTGTTAATTCTTAGGATAAGATACTAAATTGCGTCTTTTACACGTTAATTAAATAATATAGAAAACCATAATAAAACCGAATTTTTTAAAAAACTAATTTTATAATTAATCAATTTTTTATTAACAACCAATTTTTTAATTTAATTAAATTATGGAAGCTACAAAGCCAAACAATCCACAGCCACAGGCTCCAAAGCCAGCTGTAAAACCCCAACCACAGGCCGTAAAACCACAACCTAAGAAGGTTGACGGCAAGGCTGTTAACAGCAACGTGGGTGGTATCAAGAGTGCATTTCTCGTAATTCTCGTTTGCCTCGCAGTGGCAGTTTGCCTCTACCTCTTTGTAATGGGTATGATTGGCAACTTCACAGGTGGTGAAGAGTCGGGTGCAGCATTTGCATTCCAAGTAGGTGATGAGGTTAAATTGTCGCCATCGAACCTTGCCGGTACCGTTTACAAGGGCGGTTTCGTGGTGCCTATCCTCTTGTGCTGCTTGTTTACAGTTATCGTGCTTTCGGTTGAGCGTTGGTTCGCCATTGGCAAAGCTAAGGGTAAAGGCAACATCACTAAGTTCGTTGAGAACGTGAAGGATGCACTCCAGAAGAAAGACATCGCTAAGGCTGAGCAACTCTGCCGTGATCAGAAAGGTACCGTTGGCGCTGTTGTTTATGCAACCCTTCAGAAGTACAAAGAGATGGACAAGGACACTCTGCTCCAGAAAGAGCAAAAGCTCACCTCTATCCAGCAGACCCTTGAGGAGGCTACAGCACTTGAGATGCCTGCTCTGCAGCAGAACCTCCCAATCATCGCTACTCTTACCACTCTGGGTACCCTGTTAGGACTGTTCGGTACTGTGCTTGGTATGATCAAGTCGTTCCAGGCTCTGTCACAATCAGGTGCTCCCGACTCTACTGAGCTGTCAACCGGTATTTCTGAGGCGCTTGTAAATACCGCTACTGGTATTGCTACCGCAGCCCTCGCACTTATTTCTTATAACTTCTACACCAGCAAGATCGATAACATGACCTATGCTATCGACGAGCTTGGCTTCTCAATTGTTTCTACTTTCGCTGCTACACATTAATTATATTGTTGTTGATTGTAGCAAAAAATTAAATCAATTATTTTATCAATAACATTTAATTAAATAAGTGTAACAATGGGAAAAGTCAAAATTAAGAAAAAAAGTACACACATCGACATGACGGCGATGAGTGACGTGACTGTTCTTCTGTTGACTTTCTTCATGTTGACTTCAACTTTCCTTCAGAAGGAACCAGTGCAGGTTATCACTCCTCCATCGGTGAGTGAAGAGAAAGTGCCCGACGAGAAACTCGTGCAGGTGCTTGTAGCTCCCAATGGCAAGGTTTACATGAACCTCACTGGAGCTAAGGATTCCACAGTGCTGTCTACTGAGGCTTTCCGCACCGAGGTGCTTCAAAGAGCTTACTCTGACTATAGCAACTCACATCCAGGTGCTCCAAAACTCACTGCACAGGCTGTAAAGGAATTCTCTAAGCTCGGAACTTTCGGCGTTCCCATGAAAAGTCTAGTTAATTGGATTGGACTACCCATGGAGAAACGAGATGACTTCCTGAAGAATGAAGGTGGAATACCGATTCAACTATCGGTAAAAGACGGTCCACGTAATGAGTTTCAATCTTGGTTATACGCCATTAAGGCTGTGATGCAAGAACGTGGCATTGGTAAAGAATGGGCTGGTGGTGGTCGAGGTATCGCCATTAAGGCCGAGCAAAACTCGCCCTTTAGCCTTGTTCAAGTAGTAATGGACAATCTGCAGACAGAGAACTTGAACAAGTTCACCTTGATGACATCACTTAAAACAGAGGAGGAGCAATAGATATGGCAAAGAAAGATAAAAGTCGTCAGAAAAAATTTGACACCCGTATCGACTTTACTCCTATGGTTGATATGAACATGTTGTTGATCACCTTCTTTATGTTGTGTACAACAATGTTGAAATCACAGACCCTTGACCTGGTGCTTCCCACCAATCAGGATGTGAACAAAGAGGAGGAGACCAAGATTAAAGAGAGTGACGCTATCACATTCATCCTTGATGGTAATGTGAATACCGATAAGAATGGTAATGTCTCGTCAACTGATAGCAAGATTTACTACTATGACGGTCAGCCCGATATGGAGAACTTCACTCTCAACGACATTAAGTTTGGTAACGACAAGGATGCTATCCGCGGTATGCTCCAGAAGCGTAACAAGGAACTCTTGGATCAAGTCAATAAATTAAAGGCTGAATGGAAGAAAGGCGCTTTAACCGACTCGGCTTATAATGCCAAGGTTAGGGAAGCCCGTGAGAAACAAGCCGAAGACTTGAACGCTAAGCGTCCAATCGTTGTGATTAAACCTACTGCAAACGCCTGCTATGCAGACGTGGTTCGTATGCTGGATGAGATGCAGATTAATCAAATCTCTACCTACCAGATTGAGTCTCTGAATAAGCAAGATTCTACGCTCTATGAGCACAAAGTTGGACATCCATTGACTGCTGCCGTACCTGCTAAAGCAGCTCCTGCTCCAGCCCCCGCTCCAGCTCCTGCTCAATAATTGTTTAACCTTTAAAAACAAGAAATCATTATGGCAAAAGATGTTGATCTTTCATCGAGAGAATGGCTAGACCTTGTATTTGAAGGCAAAAACAAGGAATTTGGAGCTTATGATATACGTCAAGACTCACCTCGTCGTCACAACAAGTCAGTAATCTATACCCTTATTGGTATCGCTATTTGCGCACTGTTGGCTTATGGTTACACTTCTCTTAATAAATACCTCACTGAGCGTCGTCTTGAACAAGAACGCTTGCAGCAGGAAGCTCTTGCTAAGCAAATGGAGCAAGAAATGGAAGAGGAGGAAGAAATCCAGCAGGAGATAGAGATTCCCGAGGAGAAAGAGCAAGTGCTGGAGGAGGAAATCCAGAACTCTCAGAAGGTGACTGAGTTGAATATCGTTGAGGACAATCAGGTAACCGAGCCTCCCAAGACCGTTGAGGCACAAAAGGAGGACGAGCGTCAGGTTGCCTCAAAAGATGAGGACAAGGGTACCGACGATATCACTAAGGATGTTATCAAGACTGAACAAGTAGCTGTTGAGAAAGTAGAGGAGAAACCAAAAGAGGAACCAAAGATTGAGCCCAAGATTATTGAGGAACCTAAGAAAGAGGAACCTAAGAAAGAGGAGCCCAAGAAAGAGGAACCTAAGAAAGAAGAACCAAAGCCTGAAAAGGAAGAGGTCTTCAGCTCTGCTGCTCACATGCCATCATTCCCAGGTGGTGACGCTGCTCTGATGAAGTACTTGAGTAATAATATTCGTTATCCACAAAGTGCTGCTGACAATAATATCCAGGGTAAGGTAATCGTACAATTCGTTGTTACCAAGACTGGTAAGATTGGTGAGGTTAAGGTTGCCCGTTCGGTAGATAAGGCTCTTGACCAAGAGGCAATTCGTGTATGCAAGTCGTTGCCTGCATTCTCGCCTGGCCGCAACGCTGTGGGTGATCCAGTGAACGTGTGGTACACACTTCCTGTTACATTCAAGCTCCAGGGTACCAACTAATCCCTCATGTGATATTTCAATTGAAATAACATAATCAAAAAAGCCGCCAACGTAATGTTGAGCGGCTTTTTTAGTTGTTTTCACATTAAAAACTTTGCTTGTTTCTTTTATCTTTTCTAAATTTGCAATTTAAATTATAGTGTAGACAGCTATGAGATGTAATAACTGTGGAAATTCTGATATAAGTGCGAGCGATAGCTTTTGTCCTCGCTGTGGGGCAAGATTGTATCGTGCCAACTACAATCAGCATGAGATGGCGCAAGGCGGTGCTTCTGCGTCTGGTGCTCCTTATGGACAAGGTGGCACACCCAACAGGGCTTATGGCAACTATAGTAACGGTGATAGGCAAGACAATAGCTCAAGCAAAAGCACGATAATTATCTTGGTGGCTATAATTTTGGCGTTGGCAATAATTGGCGGAACTTTATATATGGGGCTTGCCCATCAGGACGAGGAGGAACTTTGGGCTCAATGTGAGAAAACCCATGAGATTGCCGATTACAAGAAATATATCGATGAGTATCCCGATGGCCAGCACTATAATGAGGCCAGGCACAAGTACACGCTTCTCATAAACGAGAAGACGATGTGGGAGCAGGTTCAGTCAAGCAACGATGAGCTGCAAATACGTCGGTTCATCGATAACCATCGTCAAAGCAAATACCTTGCTAAAGCCAAAGAATTGCTCGACGATGTTATGTGGAATAATGTCCTTGAGAAGAACACGATACAAGACGTGGAGCGATATATGCGTGAGTTCCCTAATGGCAGGCACATTAGTGATGCAAGACGCAAAATAGAGGAGTTTCGACAATCGGAGCTCACTGTCGAGGAAAGCAATCAAGTGCAGCTCCTCGTTCAGAATTTCCTCTCGGGACTTGAGCAATGGAACGCTGTACAGATGCTCACCACATGCAACTCCGAGATGAGTAACTTCATGGGTACGAAACCAGCCACTCACAATGATGTGCGGGAATACTACGATGCCTTTGAGGAGAGCAGCATCGACTCAATATCTTTCTCCGGGCTCAACATGAATGTAATAAAAAGATTTGACGATAACCACCAGCCGCAATACAGTGTCACATTCACGGTAACACGGCGCTACTGGCGAGGAACCGACGGCGTGCCCACCACCTCGGTGATGCAGGGCACAGCACTTGTTGACCGCTTCTTCAGGTTCGATGAATTCACAATGGACAAGGTGACCGACAATTGATGAAGGCTCCCTTTGATAATTGTTCAAGCTATTTGCTGAGTTGCCCTTAACGTTAAGATTTTATAATATATCAATTAATAAAGACATTTTCTTTCTTTTTTTTATTAATTTTACAAGCTAAATAGTGCACTAATAGTGTTAATATTTCGTTTCTTTTAAATAAACCAATTAACACTTGTTGCGTCTAAAGTAAAAATTTAAGAAGATAGTAAGCATGAAGACAGGAGCTTCGCTAATATTCAAGGCAATAAGGATATTCTTCGGAATATTCATGATTTTGGTTTATTTTGGTATGGCATATCTTTTGTATACTAACTTCTTTGACTGGACAACTGAGCCTTGGCTCACTGCGCGATACTTCTTTGCCGCCATCTTGGCTGCCTATGGAGTGTATCGTTGTTACAGGCAGATAAAAGGCACCGACTATTATCGCCTGCGTGATATGGAAGAACGAAACGAGGAGAAATAAGTTTTAAAGTTTTTAAGCACTATGACATTCAAGAGATTAATATTTTCGTTATTGCTCGTGGCAGCACTCGGTTGCCTCGTGATTTCTTGCAATAAAGGGAAAAAAGCCAAGAAGAGCGTGGTGAGTGGACTGTGCAAGGTGATGTGCGACGAGTCGTTCAAGAATATTCTGGACGATGAGATACAGGTTTTTGAGTACTCCTACAAAGATGCCAGTGTGCTTGCAAGATATATTGATGAGGCGTCTGCACTCGACTCTTTGCTTAACGAGAACACAAACTTGATTATCGCCTATCGCGATTTGACACCTAACCAGAAGAAGATTCTCAAGGGACAGGGACGAGCCTACCGTTCACGTCGCATCGCTGTCGACGCTGTGGCGCTTATCGTCAATAATGCTAATGATATCGACTACCTGTCGGTCAACGACATCCAGGATATCATGACCGGTAAGTCGACCAAGTGGGGCGAGGTATATCCCACAGCTCTCAAAAACGAGCCCATCAAGGTGGTTTTCGACAAGAACCGCTCGGGTGTTCTTCATTATATGAAAGACAAGTTCAATGGAGGCAAGGATTTGCCCATCGAGTTCTTTGCTCAAGGTAGCTCGAAAGAGGTGTTTGACATCGTTAAGAAGACTCGCAACGCCATCGGTGTTATCGGAGTGAGCTGGATAACCACCGACATGAAATCAACCGCTGCTACAGTCGAGGAGAAATATGCTGAACTCGAGAACGGTAGCAATCAGCAGGAGACGAAGTTCTCCGATGAGATTAAAGTGTTGGGCGTTCGCACCGAGGATAAAATCAAAGATTATAAGCCCTATCAAGCTTATATCTACGACGGCTCTTATCCTTTGACACGTGAGATTTATGCTATCGACGCTTCGCCGCTTGGCACACTCGATCACGACTTCTTTGTCTTCCTCACAGGAAGTATAGGACAAAAAATAATTCTTCAAACTGGCATTTCGCCTGCAGCAGTGCCTGTGAGAATTGTAAATGTGGGAGGTAACAATTAAGATTGAAAACTATTTATAAACTATTTAATACTTACAACGATGAAAACTAAATTCTTTTTCGCAGCCATGCTTTTAGCATGCGCATCCTTTGTGGTAAACGCACAAGGATACAAAGATGGTATTGATTTTTACAAGATTGGTAAGCTCGACGATGCCAAGGTGATTCTCGAGAAGAACATCAACAATGCAAGTAACAAAGCCGAGGCTTACTACTATCTTGGTGAAATCGCTTACCACAAGGGTGATTTGGCTCTTGCTAAGTCCTACTATGACAAGGGTATTGCTGCCGATGCCAAGTATCCTTTCAACTATGTGGGGCAAGGTGCTGTGACTCTCAAGAGTGGCGATGAGAAGGGTGCTGAAAAACTCTTCAAGCAAGCCGAGAAGCTAACCAAGAAGAACTCTAAGCTTGCTATCGCGATTGCTAATGCTTACTACTATGCCAACACTGCAACTTACGCAAAGCAAATCAAGAAGCAAACCGATAACGCTTTCAAGTGGAATCCTGCTGATCCTGACTACTACATCTTTATGGGTGACGATTTTGGCTACAAGAAGGAGTGGGGCAAGGCCTATGGTCAGTATGAGCTCGCTTTCCAAAATGAACCCACCAATATTGAGAGTCGTGTAAAGGCTGCCAATGTTGATGTTTACCTGAATCCCGACAGGGCACTCAGTGGACTCGAGGAACTGCTTGCTCAAGTGCCCAACAATGCTCTTGTGCAGCGTGAGCTCGCCGAGAAGTATTATGAGCGTGACAATGTTGCCAAGGCTCTTGAGTACTATGGCAAGTACTATGATAACCCCAACCACTTCGTTAAGGATGAGTTGCGTTATGCTCAGCTGCTGTGGATGAACAAGCAGAATGACAAAGCTGTTGAGGTGTGTGACGGCATTATTGCAAACTCTGACAATGATGAGACTAACAAGTTCCTTGCTAACCGCTTGAAACTTTACAGCCAGTGCAGCAAGGAAGACTGGGAGGGTGCTGTTGCCACTGCCGACTCTTACTTCAATTTCCCTGGCGAAAACACTTATCTGGTGGGTGATTATCAGTACTATGCTATGGCTCTTGACAAACTTGGTCGTACCAACGAGGCTGTGGGCGTGTTTGAGAAAGCCTATGAGCAGTTCCCCGACAACAAGGGCGTCCGTGATCAATTGGTTAGCATCTATTTTAACAACAAAGATAATGTGAAACTTTCCAAATTGCTGGAGGGACTTGTTGAAAATGGTAAAGCTTCCGACAATGATCTTTACAATTTAGCTGGCTCTTACTGCCGAATTGCTGAGGCTTCTAATGACCCTGCTGTGAAGAATGAGATGCGCACTAAAGCTCAGCCAGTGGTTGATAAGCTTATTGCAAATCAGCCCAATGACTTGAGTAACTATCAGCTTAACACTCGTGTTGCTTTGCTCACCGAGACTAAGAAATATGATGGTTGCGCTCTCGAGGCCTACAAGAAACTTGAGGCAGCTGTTGATGCCAACAAAGGTGACAAGAATGCTATAAGCTACTATAAATACTGCTATCAATACTTGTCAAACACCTATCAGGGCCAAGGTAAAACTGATTTAGCAAAGTCTTACTATAAGAAATGGCTCCAAATCGAGCCCAACAATGATGACCTGCGCAAGCTCGTTGAGCAGCTGGATCAGCAATAATTAAAGAACAAGTGATTAATCCCGATGATTGATGCTCCCCGAGAGTTTAATCATCGGGATTTCTCTTGTTTTTCCTGTTTTTCTGAATGGGACACGCCAATTATTTTTGCACAATATCCACTAGGTGCTGCTGAACGGTTGACATCCGCAGCACAGTTGTTCTCTCTTCCTTAGTCTCAGGTAGCGTATAAGTTATCGAGTATATGTTTTTCGTGAGTTCTCTAGCTTTGTTAAGAGAGAATGTCGCATTTGCCTTCTTTAGTCTCCGTTCAAGCTCGAGCATGATGGTATAGGCGGTAAAGCAGATGCAGATGTGCCCCTCAATTCGGTTGCGTAGTCGGTGGTAGATGGGGCGTATTCGCAGGTCGGTCTTGTTCATTCGGAATGCCCGCTCGATGAACCACAGATTGTGATAGTTGTCAACAATTTTCTTTGGAGGAAGCTTGGAGTTGGTGATATACGCCTTGATGCCGTCCCACGCCGCGTCGGCGTTGAACTTGTCGTAGTCGATGGAAATCTTGACTTCACCGTCCATGTGAAGATACTTGTTGTAGCCGCGATTGTTGATGTTGCTCTTTGTCAACCTGCCTGCTCCAAGCCTCTTCTCCAGCCGCCTTAAGCCATCATTGCGGTTCCTCTCGTCATTTTTTGCCCTGGCATCACTCATTGACACGACAACCCGACGGTTGTCTTTGCGCAAGAACGAGCGCACTTGCCCGTCCTTGAGGCGCAGAGAGAGAATTTTCTTCTTGACCTCAGCGCTGTCGTTCTTCGGTCTTGCACCTAATACATATTGGTAGCCAGCCTCATCAAGGGCGTCAATGTTCTTCTTTGATAGCAGACCAGCGTCAGCTATGATGACTGGATGGTCGAAGCCAAATCTGTTGGCGAGCGACTCCACCATCGGTATAAGTGTCTTGCTTTCATGGATATTGCCCTCGAAGATCTCATAACCTATGGGATTGCCACCCATGGCTACCAGTAGGCCGAGGAAAATTTGTGGATTACGGTGTTTCCCTTCCTTGGAAAAGCCGCAGATGCGCAAGTCGTCCTCGTCAGAAGCCTCGAAGTAAAGCGTGGTCATGTCATAAAAAACAACTCCGACATTGCCTTTGAGCACCTTCAGCGTCTGGGCATAGCTTATCTGTTCCACCTGATGCTTGATGCCGCAGCCTTCCACTGGACTCAGACGGTCTATGAAACTATATATCTTGTGTTTGCTCACGCCCACATGAAGGTAGCGCCACAAATAGTCAATAGTCTTCAACTTGCTGCCGGGATTGAAAAGGCGGCAAACCACCAAGTGGCGGAAAATCTCATCCTCAATGGAATTATAACCAATCTGGTCATAAAGTGAGCCATATATCAGCTCTGGACCATATACCTTCACTTGGGAGTTGGCAAGTGTCGACATGAAATCAGAGATAATGTCGTCCTTCTCCCACGAAAATGGTAGTTTCGGACCATGCTGGTCGTCAATCCACTGCTGAGCCTTACGCTCAAATGAACGGAGCTCCAGCTCATCATGTGAAGCACCGAACGATTTAATCAGCTTATAACCAGAACGATTGCTCTCGACCACTTGGATGCTTATACTGCCTGATTTATTCTTTTTTCTGCGTAAAAACATGTGCAAATATAGCATGGGACACGCCATTTTGCAAATTTATAGAGCTATATAGTTGATTATCAGGTATCATTTTTTTTAAAAATAATGAATCGGAAAAACAGGAGTCTTACTATAAGAAATGGCTCCAAATCGAGCCCAACAATGATGACCTGCGCAAGCTCGTTGAGCAGCTGGATCAGCAATAATTAAAGAACAAGTGATATTGATGCTCCCCGAGAGTTTAATCATCGGGATTTCTCTTGTTTTTCTCCGTGGGAATGTGTATTTTTGCAAAAAATACTATTTATCATGAAACGTCAACTTTTTTCCTTCTCGATTGCTTTTTTAACGTTGTTTTCCGTTGTGGCTGGTGTTTTTCCAGCACGAACATCGATTGAATTGGCTAAACAACGCTCGATGGTGGCAAAATCGTTGCGCATGAACGATAATCATGCCATGATGCAAGTTTTTGTCACGGTCGATGACCCAAGCGCTATCTCTGATTTATGTGCCGTGGGAGCGGCTATTAACTCGCGTTTTGGCAATGTGGTTACGGCATCGGTGCCATTGAGTAAAATAGGTGAGATTGCAAGGGTTGGTGGTGTGCGACGCATTGAGATTGCTCAACGTCTCACTCTCTGTAACGACAAAGCTCTTGAGCTATCGCGTTTCCCCTCTATGACCTACTCTTATCAAGGCTACAACGTTCCTGCCTACACGGGCAACGGTGTGGTGCTGGGAATGATTGACGTGGGGGTCGATTTCAATCACATCAACTTCTTTGACAAGGATGGTAACAACCGCATTATGAGGGTCTATCTGCCTTGTGACACAACGGGCAATTCACCCATGATTGACGGCATGGAACTGCCAGGTAGCGAATATGCTACACCCGAGCAAATTAGGCTGCTTACTACCGATGACTCTACAATGTATCATGGCACTCACACCATGGGCACTGCCGCTGGCTGTTACTTGGAAAATGGCTATGGTGGAGTGGCAACTAAGGCCCAACTGGTTGTGTGTGCTATGCCTGATGATGAGCTCACCGACTTCAATATCGCCAACTCGATTAAATACATCTTTGACTATGCCGACGAGGTGGGACTACCTGCTGTGATTAATATGAGCCTTGGTGGTCAAGATGGGGCGCACGATGGTAGTTCTACACTCTGTCGCCTCTTTGAGGAGGTGTCGGGACCTGGGCGCGTGTGTGTGGTTTCGGCAGGTAATGATGGCGACATGCCCATGAGCATTCGCAAGAAGCTTGGCGAGAACGACTCGCTTGCCACTTTTCTGAGCAACTGGTATAGTCGAGAGCCTATGAGAGGATACTCGAGTATGTGGTCACGGTCATCTCAACGACACACGGTCGATATTGAGATATGGGATATAAAGGAAAAAACGATGTTGCATCGTCTTGATATTCCACAAGATGCGGTGCTCGATAGTGTGTATGTGATTTCAAGCGAAACCGACTCGATATTTGCTCAGTATTTTACTGGCGAACTTTATTTTGCGTGTGCCCTCGAGGACAATGGGCTGTTTCACTCGTTGGTCGAGACAAATTATTCGAACGTTGATCGAAGCCGTTACCGCATAGGACTGGTGAACAAGGCACCTGAAGGGGAGACCTTGATGGGATGGTGTGGTGGTCAACCTGTCTATTCAAAGTCGGGTGTTAACGGCTGGACGGGAGGCGTAGTGGGCTATGGTTGCACTATTAGCGACCTTGCGACAACCGATAGTGTGGTCTCGGTGGGAGCTTATTGTTCCAATAATTCGTTCCAGATGATGGATGGTAACACTCTGACTATTGGCGACTGTAATCCTTACGGTATAGCCTATTTCTCGGGTTTTGGCCCTGATGCGTTAAATAAGCCGCGCCCCGATGTGGTGGCACCAGGATATATGGTTGCATCATCGGCAAGTCGATATGTTGAGGCTTTACAGAATCCAGCAAATGTCGTTGATATGGTAACAGTTGACGGCATCAACTATCCTTACGCACTTGAGGGTGGCACTTCGATGTCGACTCCAGTGGTATCGGGAGCTATTGCTTTGTGGCTGGAGATTGACCCCACGTTATCTCCTGCCGACATAAAAGACATTTTTGCGGCAACTTGCTACAGCGATAGCTATGTGGAAGCTGGTCCTGCCAAGAAATGGGGATTCGGCAAACTTGATATTGAAGCTGGCATAAAATATCTCTTGGCTAAACTCGATGGTGACGTCGATGGTGATGGTTCAGTGACTGCGGCCGATATCACATTTCTTTATAACATACTGCTTGGCGTTTCATTTGAGTACATCAACCGCGCCGACATCGACACCGACGGCACAATCACCTCCTCCGATATCACTCGTCTCTACAACAAGCTGTTAGGTGATGGGAATCAAGAAGAAGGTAGCGACACTTTGTCAAGTATGCCTTGAAGGTGTGCGATGGCGAGGCCGTAATTGGTGATGGGCACGCCTTGCTCCTGTGCTCGCACGATGCGTGAGAGCATCAGGCGTCGGTTAAACATGCATGCGCCACAATGCACAATCAGGTCATATTTTTTGAGGTCGGTAGGGTAGTCCTTCCCGGCATGAATGTCGAAAGTGATGGTCTCACCATATTTCTTGCGAATCAGGCGCGGAATCTTATCGCGGCCAATGTCTTCGCTCATGGGAGCGTGAGTGCATGCCTCAGCAATTAGCACTCGTGACTGGGGTGTAAGTTGGTCAATAGCTCGTGCTCCTTCAATCAACACATCAATGTTCCCCTTTGTCGCGGCCATCAACACCGAGAAGGAGGTAAGTAGACTGCTCTCGGGCTTTAACTCATATACTTTGCCAAAGACTTGAGAGTCAGTGATAATGAGCGCTGGTGGCTCTTTCATAGCGTTGAGGCTCGCTTGCAGCGTATCGACTCCGCAACTCACCACGATGCACTGTTTGTCGAGCAGGTCGCGGATGGTCTGCACCTGAGGCAGAATCAAGCGTCCTTTGGGTGCCTGAGGGTCTTGAGGCATCACAAGTAGCACTGTGTCACCAATTTTGGCTAGGCCAGAGGTGAGACTCATCTCCTCATCATCGCCAGCAGCATGCACTAAAGCTTTGCGCAGCCTCTCAATTCCCTCGCCGTTCTGGGCGCTCACGGCAATGGGTTTGATTTCCAAAATCTTGTCTATACAGCCTAAAACATTGTCAATGTCGCTAATAGCATCGCTCTTGTTGAGCACCGCAACTGTGGGAATTTCAAATCGGCGCAGTTCATCGAGCCATCGTTTCTCATAGCTCAAATCCTCGGCTTGGTCCATCACGAGCACTGCTAAGTCAGTCTGGTCGAGCACTTTGTGTGTGCGCTCATTGCGCAGTTTACCCACACTGCCCTCATCGTCAAATCCAGCGGTATCGATGAGCAAACATGGTCCCAGTGGCAGTATCTCCATAGCGCGGTTCACGGGGTCGGTCGTAGTGCCAGCCTCGGGCGACACGATAGCGACTTGTTGCCCCGTCAAAGCATTGAGCAACGAAGATTTCCCCACGTTCCTCCGCCCAAAGATGGCGATATGTCTCCTAAGCGATTGCGGTGCGCTGTTCATTGTCAGTTGTCAGTTATAAGTTCTCAGTAGTCAAAGCTCTTTCCTCTTCCCTCTCTCCTCTTTCCACTAAAACCTGAAATCTCGCTCGCCGTTAGCGATGTCGGTCAAACGGCGGTTGGCGAGGTTGCGGATGCGGTCATCGGGCAGCTTCTCAAGTTCGCGGCGTATCAGTGCCTCGCCTTTCTCGCGGGTAGCTGGGCTGGCATAGTCCTCAAGGTATTCCTTTAGTGTAATCATCGCGTTTGGAGTGCAGCAGTAGCTTATCTTGCCGCGTTTCACGAGCGACATAAAGCGGTCACCAGTGCGCCCTTCACGGTAGCATGCCGTGCAGAAGCTTGGCAGGTAGTCAATGTCGAGCAGCCATGCTATCACTTCGTCAAGGTTACGCTGGTCACTAACGTCAAACTGTGCCGTGTCGTCCTGCCGTTCCTCGGTGGTGTAGCCGCCAACGCTGGTGCGCGAGCCGCCACTAATCTGCGAGATGCCAAGGTCAAGCACTTTCTCTCTAACCTTCTGCGACTCGCGGGTAGAGATAATCATGCCAGTGTAGGGTGCCGCAAGGCGGATTATCGCCACAATTTTGCAGAATATGTCGTCGGGTAGCACGTCGGGGAACTCTTCGAGCGAGATGTCGTCGGCAGGGCATATGCGTGGCACGCTGATGGTGTGAGGTCCCACGCCCATGCGCGCCTCAAGGTGTTCGGCATGCATCAGCAACCCCACAAGGTCATAGCGATAAGTGGTTAGACCATACAGCACGCCAATTCCCACGTCGTCGCAGCCGCCTTCCATTGCGCGGTCCATAGCCTCGGTGTGATAGCAGTAGTCGCTCTTGGGGCCAGTGGGATGCAGCTTCTCATAGTTCTCTTTGTTATAGGTCTCCTGGAAGAGGATATAGGTGCCGATGCCCGCCTCTTTGAGTTTGCGGTAATTCTCGACGGTAGTGGCTGCGATATTCACGTTAACGCGCCTGATAGCACCATTGCCCACCTTTGTGTCATAAATAGTCTTAATCGACTCTAAGATATACTCTATAGGATTCATAATGGGATGCTCTCCGGCTTCAAGGGCGAGGCGTTTGTGGCCCATCTGCTGCAGGGCGATGACCTCCTGGCGTATCTCGTCTTGAGTCAATTTCTTGCGTGGAATGGTGCGGTTCTTGCCGTGGTAGGGGCAGTACACGCAGCCATTTATGCAGTAATTAGACAAATACAGTGGCGCAAAGAGCACGATGCGGTTGCCGTATAGCTTCTGCTTAACCTCACGTGCGAGGTTCTCAAAACGTTCCACCAGGTCGGGCTGGTCGCACTCGAGCAGCACTGCTGCCTCACGGTGGGTCAATCCCTTGCAGGTAGCGGCCTTGTTTATTATTTCTTCAATCAGAGCGCGGTTGCTGCGGTTCTTGGCAGCATACTCCAGCGTCTCCATTATTTCGCCGTGGTCGATAAACTCCTCGGCATGAGCTGATTTTGGGTTATACATATATTAGTTTTAAGTTATCAGTTGTCAATTATTTAGTCAAAATTTAATATTGAGCATTGAGCATTATGCATTATGCATTGTGCATTGTGCATTGTGCATTGAGTTTTATGCATTGTGCATTAAAAAATCCCCTCGTCCCCAGTCAATGTGGTAACCAATTGTTGCCAGTTGAGCCTCCAGTAGTGCTATTCCCTCGGCAGCTTCGGCATTAGTGTTGGCTTTGCCGTCGTAGAGGGCGTAGCTCTTGCGAACGTCGGTGGGCGATAGGTTCGGCATCACTACATTAGCTCCTGCCATTATGCCCATTGTTCTGCCATTGGGGTCAATGGTGTTGAGTGCTGTAGTGCTCGGTATCAAGGCATTTGGGAACATCAGGCGGAAGATGCTGTAAAGCCGGCAGGTAAGGTCGGCGCTTCCTGTGGGATAGCTTCCGAGTGGCGTGTCGTGTTGTGACACAAACGGCCCCAATCCTATCATCTCAGGCTTAAACTCTTCAATGAACTCAATATCCTCAACAATAATGTCAATAGTCTGCCACGGACTCCCCACCATAATGCCGGTGCCCACTTGATAGCCCAACTCTTTGAGCCATTTTAAGTACTGCAAACGCTTCTCAAGCGTCATCTCGGCAGGATGCAGCCGTGCATAATGCTCGGCATTATGGGTCTCATGGCGAAGCAGGTAGCGGTCAGCGCCAGCCTTACGCAGCTGCTCGTACACCTCCCTCGGCCATTCACCCAGCGACAATGTGATGGCGCAATCGCTCCAGCGTCGCCTTATCTCGCTCACCAGCTCCACAAGCCACGGTGCCTTGTCGCGTGGCAGCTCACCACCTTGCAGTACAAAGGTTCTGAAGCCAAGGTCATATCCTTGTTGGCAGCTTTGCAAAACCTGCTCGGTTGTGAGCACATAACGTTCCACATTGCTGTTGCTCTTGCGGATGCCGCAGTAGTAGCAGTCGTTGCGGCACACGTTGGTCAACTCAACAAGCCCACGCACAAAAATCCCCTTGCCGTACACCTCATCACCAACCTCACGAGCCCGTTGATGCAGGTAAGTGACAACCCTCTCGTCATCACTCTCAAGCAGCGTTTTATATCCACTACTCTCCAAGTGCCGCTCAGCACGCAAGATGTCCACAAGTCCTTTCATGCAATCTGCAAAATTAGTGCAAACCGAGTGAAATACAAAAAGAAAACCAATAATTTTATTTTTTATTTCCGAGGTGCCGCCTAATTTAGATAAAATTAGTGCAAACCGAGTGAAATACAAAAAGAAAACCAATAATTTTTTTTTATTTCCGAGACGCACCCCAAATCTCCACTTTCTCCCTTAACAAAATAAAGTTGTTTCGCATCATCCCTCCTTTTACCTTTGCGCGCACACCAAAAAATGATGAAAATGATTCATAAAAACAATTTCAATAGAAAATTGTCCCACACACACGTGGGAGCTGTCAATGTATTGCACCGCTGGCGCGGTGCACAAAGTTTTTTTTCAAAAAGTGTCCCACAGACATGGGAGCTGTCAATGTATTGCACCGCCGGCGCGGTGCACAAAATTTTTTTTCCAAAAAGTGTCCCACACCCACGTGGGAGCTGTCAATGTATTGCACCGTCTGTGCGGTGCTCAAAATTTTTTTTTTCAAAAATTGTCCCACACAACCCACATTATGTTGTTCAAGTTGTATACAAGTTGTTCCAGTTGTTTGATATGTTTTACGAGATAACCATTTCGCGTTTTTTGCGATATATGCGTGAGATTTTTTTTCAAAAAGTGTCCCACACACGTGGGAGTTGTCAATGTATTGCACCGTCTGTGCGGTGCACTTCCATGTCTCTCATTCCTGAAAATGTTGATTGTTTTTTGTCCCATTTGTCCCAACCGTCCCATCAGTCCCCAGGTCCCACGGTATCCTTTAACCCTGAAAGTTGTTTTTGTTGTTTCTTTGTTGTGTAAGTTGTTTGATAAAACCGAGAAATACCGAGTAGAGCGATTCAACCAAGTCCAAAACAACTAAAAAAACTGACAACTAATGAAACTTTTTTGTTACCTTTGTAAACAATTTCAATAGATTATGGACAAAATAAAGATAGAGAGTCATCCCTTTGAGCCTTTTCTTCCTGAAGGGGCAGTGGTACTGATGCTGGGAACTTTCCCGCCCAAACCCGAGCGCTGGTCTATGGAATTCTATTATCCCAATAAAATCAACGACATGTGGCGAATCATGGGTGTGATTTTCTTTGGCGACAAAAACCACTTTTGGATTGAGGATGAGAAACACTTTGACTTGCAACGGCTTAAGGCCTTTCTCGCTGAGAAGAAAATCGCTCTCTACGACACCGCTACCCGTGTGCGCCGACTCAAGGACAACGCCAGCGACAAGTTCCTCGACATTGTGGAGACCATTGACTTGGAATTTTTTTTCAAAAAGTGTCCCACAATTCGTGCTATCGTCACCGCAGGTGAGAAAGCCACTGGCGTGATTGCCGAGAAGGCTGGGGTAGAGGTGCCTAAGATGGGCGAAGTAGTACACTGCAAACATTCCTTTCACAATCCCGTTCCCGTTCCCGATTCCGTTCCCGTTCACGAATTCGACCTCTACCGCATGCCGTCGTCCTCGCGTGCCTATCCGCTCGCCCTCGACAAGAAAGCCGACGCCTACCGCAAGATGTTTCGGCAATTAGGTTATGAAGTGTGACAAATTCTTTGTAACTTTGCACTCGCATTTAAAAAACTCAAAATGAACCGTAACAAAACTATTATATTAGTGCTCACTCTTGTGGCTGTGGTCTTGATGGCTGGCCAGTGTTTTGCTCAAGACACCGCCCAGGCAGTCGCTGCCGAGCCCTCATGGGCCGAGAACCTGTATTATTGGTTCAAAGACCACATGAACTATTGGACCATCATGGTGCTTATGGCTATAGAGAGCTCAGTGATTCCGCTGCCAAGCGAGGTTGTTGTGCCGCCAGCTGCCTATTTCTCCTTGCAGGCAAACTCCAGCCTCGACTTCTGGGTGGTGATATTGGTTGCCACTGTGGGTGCTTATCTTGGCTCGGCTATTAATTATGGTCTGTCGATGCTCATTGGCCGACCAATCATCTATGCCTTTGCCGACAGCAAAGTAGGGCATTTCCTGCGTCTTTCCAAGGAGAAAATGGAAAAGGCCGAGCAGTATTTCCAGAAGAAAGGTTCTATCTCCATCTTCTTTGGACGTCTGCTGCCCGCCGTTCGACATTTAATCTCCATCCCTGCCGGATTGTCGCGCATGAACTTTGGCACCTTTAGCTTCTTCACCATCCTGGGTGCTGGCATTTGGAACGTGGTGCTGGCGAGCCTCGGCTACCTGCTCTACCGCGTTGTCCCCGACGACAGCCAGTTCTTCACCCAGCTCGAACACTATAACCACTACCTGAAAATCGCTGGCTTCGCCCTCCTGGGACTTGCAATCGCTTATATTTTCTATAAGGTATACAAAAACAAAAAGAAATCAGCCGAGAAGTCAAATGCAGAATAGCATTTTCCCTCTCTCCTCTCTCCTCTCTCCTCTTATCTAATAACACTCACTACTTTAATACTTAGCGATGATAGTATCACCATCCCTTCTGAGTGCCGACTTCGGAAACTTGGCACGAGATCTTGAAATGATAAACCAGAGCAAGGCGCAGATGCTCCACCTTGACGTGATGGACGGTGTCTTTGTGCCTAACATCTCCTTTGGCTTCCCAGTGATAAAATATGTGCAGCAGCTGTGCAATAAGCCACTCGATGTGCACTTGATGATTGTTGAACCTCAAAAGTTCGTCAATCAAGTGCGCGACTGCGGAGCCGAGTATATGAACGTCCATTATGAGGTCTGTGATCACCTTGACCGAGTGGTGCAGCAGATTCATGACGCTGGCATGAAAGCGGGAGTTACCATCAACCCTGCTACTCCAGTGTGCTTGCTCCGCGACATCGTGGAACAGCTCGACCTGGTGCTGCTTATGTCGGTAAACCCAGGCTTTGGGGGACAAAAGTTCATCCCCAATACTTTAAACAAAGTGCGTGAACTCAAGGCCCTTATCCAAGAGAAGAATTCTCATGCCCTCATAGAGGTGGACGGCGGAGTCAACGATGTCACAGGCCACCAGCTTGCCCAAGCAGGTGCCGACATCCTTGTTGCTGGTAACTACGTCTTTAAGGCGCAAGACCCTCTTGTAGCCATCGATACTTTATATAATTTGTAAAAGATTTTGCGAGAAAGTTTGCTAAGTTTAAGAAAAAAACACTAACTTTGCACCCGCAAAAATGCGATTAAGCGAGTCAAAGCTCGAGTTTGCTCGGTGCCTTCCGAGCGTGAGCATTTTTCAAAAACAAAAAACGACCATTGGAAAGATGCCGGAGTGGTCGAACGGGGCGGTCTCGAAAACCGTTAACCCCTTTCGGGGTTCCAGGGTTCGAATCCCTGTCTTTCCGCAATATCGGGGTAACATGGTGAAAGTGAGCCATTTACCCCAATTTTTTTAAAATGTCGGGACGGTAAATGTACGATATTTTTTAGCTGATTTTTGTAGTCAACATTTTTAGCCCAATGTCACATTACTCGCGATTTGGACAAAAAATGTTAAAAAAATGTTGTCTCCAACAAAACTAAGAACAGCTACACAAGTAGTCGGTTTTAGCTATCCAAAACTGCATACGGGAAAAAGTTGGTATGTGGATTTTTACGCAACAGATCCTACAACTGGAGAATTGCGTCGGAAGAAATTCAGTTTGGATGGGCTAAAGAAAATTTCAGAAAGAAAACGTCGGGCAGCCGAAATTATCGAGGCTGTGACCCGAAGATTGCGAGAAGGATGGAATCCATGGGTTGAAGTCAAAGAGAGCCGTGGGTTTACATTAATGTCAGATTGTCTCGACCTCTATCTTGAGTATGTTGAGAAGAAAGGTGACCGCTATAAGACGAAGATGCGTTACAAATCTAGTGTAAATATTCTTCGTGAATTCTTCGTCTCGCGTTCAGTTCCACCTAAGTATGTTTATCAGTTAGACTCTGCTCTTATTAATGACTTCCTTGATTGGATATTGCTTGACCGAGATTCCTCTGCAAGAACGCGCAACAACTATCGAGCATGGGTTTTCGGCTTGTGTGAGTTCTTGAAATCACGTAAGTATCTTACAAATAATCCAGCAGCGAATATCCCAAAAATAAGAGAGACAGCTAAGATTCGTAAGGATTTGACAAAGGAGATGTTGGCAGAGATGCGTAAGAATCTCAAGGAGAAAGATCCCTATTTCTTGTTAGCCTGTGAATTGGAATATTACACTTTCATCCGTCCCAATGAGTTAAGTCATTTACGTGTCCAAGATGTGTCTTTAGAATATCAAACAATATTCGTGTCTGGATCTTTCAGTAAGAATCATAAGGATGGTTATGTCGGTATCAATACTCGAATCTGCAATTTGATGATTGAGTTACAGGTTCTTGAAAAGCCAGGAGAATATTATCTCTTTGGCAAGAACTTTATTCCTAACAAAAAGAGAAGCAATGCCGACCAGTATAATCGTCGTTGGAAGAAGATGAGAGAAGAATTAGGTTGGAGTGAGGAATATCAGTTTTACTCTCTGAAAGATAGCGGTATCAGGGATTTGGCTAACGATGCAGGTATTGTCGTTGCTCGTGACCAAGCTCGTCATAGCGATGTTTCCACCACAAACAGATACATTCAGGTTCACCCGAATGATGTCCATGAGGCCACTAAGACTTTTGAAGGCGAGCTATAATTCAGATAACCCTGTAAAACTCGCCTTTCATCAGTTGTGACATGCCTTCTTCTCCAAACGTGGCAGTAATCTTCTCGCATAGGTATTTCTTTCCGTCGATGAAGAATGTGGAGCGGACATTAGGAATCTCTTTGGCAAGGAAGGAAAATGAGTATTTCTTCTTTCTGTCAATGTTAGTGAACGAGGTGCGCTCCACTCCCTGTCCGTATGCCTGGTTGTTGATTCGCAGCGAGAACGGATGGTTTGCATATATAGCCCTCCATGTTATAGTTAGCGTATCGGTGTTCTGTGTCTGATATGAATAGTCCGTGTCGAAGGAGTCGATCCAGGGATGCGGCAGCTTGGGCAGGAACATCGATGTCGCTCCATCCCAGAACGCCACAAAGAGATTGCTGAATATCTCTTCCTTTGCGTCTTTCTCACCGTTTCCCACCGTGCGGCACGCTCCGAACTGAATCACCTCATCCAGCTCTGCCGCGTCCGTAATCAACGGATTGTAGTGGTGCGAGTGGTGAGTTGGTCCAGTATCAGCATCATCACCGAAGTCACCACACTCAATGAAGATCACTGGTCCATCGTCTGTGTCGTCTATACATACTGGCAAGATGTTTAGTTCTTCAATAGAGTCACGGTTCTCCTCGTCAAGGATAAGATTACCGAAGCGGTTCACCGGCACCAGTCGGCACACATTGCCCCATGTCTCGAACACCAAACCCTCTTTCGTGCGGTATTCGATGCGCTTCATCACCTCCACCACAAAGTATGTGTCCACGTCCTGAGCGTGGTGTAAGCCCCACTTGCCCCCAGGATAAGTGCTGCTGCCACGTCCACCGCTGTTGTCGCTGATGCAGTCCTGCTTCAGCTGATGGTTCAGCAGTTGGCTCAGCGTGGCGTATTCCGTGCACCTCACAGTGCCGTCAGGTCTTGTGAGACGATGGATGTACCACTCACAGGAATAGAAGTTGTCCAAACGGTGTCCACCCTTTGCATAGCCACGGTTCAGCATCGCCTTGTAGTCACCCTCATCCTCTGTGTCCACCTCCACCGAAAACTCATCAATCACATTCTCAATAAGCACAGTGCCAGCATCTTCCACATTCTCCTGCGTCTTGGAGCAGGAGATATGACCTTTCTTGTGGTCTATGTCAAACTCATATAACAGCAGGTTCTCCAGCTCACGGAAGAACTCATTGATAGTCCAGTGCGGCAGAGCCTGTGCCCACTTGCGGGAGCCCCATGAAAACGGCATCGTGTTCATCACGAACAGATATTTGTATATGCTGTTCTCCCATTTCGAGAAGTCGTAGGTGTAGCCAAGAGCGTCGCAGATCTTCTTCGTCAGCCATAGCAGGTTCGGCTGGAACGAGAACCCCTTGGAATAGTTCAAGTCATCGTCATCATCCCCTGTCGTCTTCCACTCGAACTTGTTCTGTGAACTGTTCCACTTCACGCAGTTCTGCATCACGCCGGTAGAGTTGTTTACCCAGGGAAGCGCCGTGTAGTCCTGCCATCGGGACCACATCTGCTGCGGTGTTATGTTCGAAGGAGTCAGACTCGGCCACTCTCCGAGGTCAAGCTCATTGATGTATTTTTCATCGAATCGAGGGAAAAAGTTCTGATAAGATCTTTTCTCTAGGAACTGCACCTTCACATATTCGTGAGTAATCTCAGTTATCACCACAGCTCCACGTTTGTAGAAGTTCGTGTCCTGCAGCACAGCGTCATAATAGATAGTTTCAGCATCCACGTCCTTTCGTATCAGCATCCCGAATACTGCGAGGTTCTGTGAGCATCCCGCCAGCGGAAGTTCAATCTCCATGCTGTAATCATCTGCATCTGTGAATATGCGGTTCTCAGAGACGTATTCTATTGATGCACCTTTCTTCAGCGCCACCTGTTGTCCGTTAATTGTGAGTAATATAGCCATTATTAGCATTATTAATATATGCAAAAATAATTTACTATAGAAAATGGAGAAAAGACGAGAAATATCTTAAAAAATCAAAATAATAAATCTATACACCTACATGTTTTAAAAAAGTTGTAACTTTGGAGAAAAAAATATGGCTTATCATTCAGATGACAGTTGTTTCGGTTGTTTTGGTTATATAGTATTTATAGCCATTATGGGTATGTTGGGATTAATTAGAGATTGTGCATGTGGATCAAATAAATCATATAGTTCTTCAAATTTTCTCAAAGGATGCACATCTACCCATAATAATGGATCTAAATCTGTTTCTGGAGGTACTGGCACAATAGGTACAACTAATGGGGCAAATATTCAATATCCACAAACAACCGATCCAAATTTCAACAGTAGTACAAATGACTATTCATCTAACGAAATAATGCCTTTACCAGAGCCCGATACTCGAAGCAAAGAGACTGTGACAAATATACAAGAAAGTGGTTCAAGTCAAATAATACCAGATCCACCTATTTCGGATACAGTTTCTATACTTAGAAATATTAGTCCTTATAAAAAACATAGGGAGAAATGCCCATCATGTAACGGCGTTGGAAAAATAAAGACAGAGCATTATTTTTCTGAATCCCCAGTACCATGTTGGCATTGCGGAAAGACGAGTGCTCATACTCATATTTTTGATGATTTCTGTCGTCAATGCGCAGGAGTAGGGGAAATTGAAATAATTGAATATCATGACCCTGATCCCATTTTCATAGAAACATATCCCTACTCCCGTTGAAATTAGCATTCTATTTACGCTTTTTTTTAGGCGATTTATTGTTGATGAGTCGTTGATAATTATCCTGTGCCTGTTTGATACCGAGATCACCAGTAACGGTGTTCACGGTAACAAACGGCTCATCAAGTCGCTCCTTTAGTTGCTTGATTGTCTCTCGCAGTTCCGCATTCTCTTGGGTAATCACTTGCGGTTGCATATTGGCGATAGCTGCTGGAGCCGTTATCGAGCGAGACACATCACTGCCACGAAGAGAGCCTATAGTGTTAGTGCGTTGCGCATAGTCCAGTGCCTCTATCAGCGGACGCGCGACAGGCGAGGCAAGCAGTTTCTGCGAAGCCACCCATTCCCCTGCGTGCACCACTCCAGCCACTTCGTCCACTGCACCAGGCTTGGTGAAGCCACCCTTTGCGTAGCCCTCCGAAGCAGACTGCTGCTGTTGCTTCTTGATTGCTGCCACCTGCACCATACCAGCCGCCAGTGCCATAGCCGCC
>CAJOFH010000018.1 GCA_905233845.1 uncultured Muribaculaceae bacterium
TTGTCAACTACAAAGTTACAAAATATCTCGCTATTTTCCAAATATTAGCCCCACTATTTTTGATAAAAACAACATATTTCCTTATCCCGAACTCGGGTATTTATTGAAATTTACTTTTATTATTAAATAAAAAATTCTATCTTTGTAGGCTCAAAAATCAACAAAACGTAACCAACACACTTGATTTGCAAACTTATTGGCTTAATACACAATATTTTATAAACCAAATAATCTTTATTATGAACAAAAAATTATTACTCTGTTTATTCATGTGGGTAATGTGCATGCCTGCCTTTGCCCAAGAGACATTGACCGTGTTTGACGGAACGAGTGGAGATACAGGAACGTCAACATCACTAGTAACCAACGAATATGTTCCTGCTGTTATTGGTAATTGGAACAAGCCTACCAGAAGTCAATTCATTATACCTGCCTCATATTTAGCAGATATGAAAGGTGGTGAGATTACTTCTGTGAAGTTCTACACAACTAGTTATAACACCCCCTACACTTCGGCCTCTACTGCCGATGTTTATGTGAAGGAGGTAGGCACTACTATAGTCGATAATTCTGCTTTAGAGCCAAAAGCTAATTGCACCATCGTGTACCAAGGCACTGTAACCGTTGAAAGAGTTGGTCCTACCAACCAAGAGTGGGGTGAAATGACCATCACATTTACTACACCTTGCAAGTATCGTGGCGGCAATCTGCTCTTTGGAATTGACAATACATCCAACGCCGGTTGGAAACGTTTTCTTTTCCGTGGACAGAACGTGATGTGGCATGCATCTGCTGGTGGATACCAAATGACGGATACTTATTTTCCAATATGGCAACAGGACTTTCTTCCTTGGACCACTTTCACCTACACTCCTGGCGAACCTGAGCCAGCATTTGAGGAGTTCTACATGGTGGGTACATTCAACGACTGGAACACAACCGAGGAAGGTGGTCGTCTAGTATTTGCAGCTTCCGAAGAAGATGGCGTTTATGAGGCCGAATGCACACTTGAAGCTAATGCTGAGTTCAAGGTTATCACTCCCGATGCCGAGGGTGATGGTTGGATTTGGCTTGGTGGTCTTGATGAGAATGGTGCTGGTTACTTCTTGATTAACAGTGAACTGTTTAACCAACCCATTGCCATGGTTGATGGTGCAAACTTCCGCATTGAGCAGGGTGGTGAGTTTACCTTCAGTGTTAATGCAAACGACATGACCCTCACAGTTACTCCTAAGGAAAAACCTGTCACTATTGGCGATGTGAACGGTGATGGCGAAGTGACTTCAGCCGACATTACCGCTCTATATACTTTCATACTCACTGGCGACGACAGCGATATCGTTAACGGTGACCAGGATAACGACGGCGATATCACAACTCACGACGTGACCGTAGTCTACAACATTTTGCTTGGTATTAACGAATAACCAATTAGGGTTCAATGAGCAGCACATAGCGTGTTGCACTTAATAAAATAATGCGGTGCGTAGCCTTTTATGGCTCGCACCGCATTTGATGTTTCGAAACAATTAGTAAGGAAAAGTGTTGTTTGTCACTTTTTCTTAGCGGGTGGGTTTTTCATGGCTTCAAAGATTTTGGCTTCGAGTTCTTCGGCAAGCTCTGGGTTGTCCTCGATGAGCTGTTTTGCGTTGTCGCGTCCTTGGAACTTTGTTCCCTCATAGGACAGCCAAGCACCACTCTTGTTAATGATGCCGAATTGGATGCCGAGGTCGATGATCTCACCAGTGCGTGAAATTCCCTTGCCGAACAGAATCTCAAACTCAGCCTTGCGGAATGGTGGGGCCACCTTGTTCTTCACCACTTTCACGCGTGTAAGGTTGCCAATTACTTGGTCGCCGTCCTTAAGTTGTCCGATGCGACGAATGTCGATGCGCACCGAAGCATAGAACTTAAGGGCATTACCGCCAGTGGTGGTCTCGGGATTGCCAAAGAGCACACCGAGTTTCTCACGCAGTTGGTTGATGAAGATGCATGTGGTGTTGGTCTTTGATATGGTAGCAGTGAGCTTGCGCAGAGCCTGTGACATGAGACGTGCTTGAAGACCCATCTTGCTCTCACCCATCTCGCCTTCGATTTCGGCCTTAGGGGTCAAGGCTGCGACGGAGTCAATTACCACGATGTCGACTGCCGAGGAGCGGATTAGCTGGTCGGCAATCTCGAGCGCCTGTTCGCCGTTGTCGGGCTGAGCAATCCATAGGTTGTTGACATCAACGCCCAATGACTCGGCATAAAAGCGGTCGAAAGCGTGTTCGGCGTCGATGATGGCAGCAATGCCGCCAGCCTTCTGTGCCTCAGCGATAGCGTGGATAGCAAGAGTGGTTTTACCGCTCGATTCGGGACCGTAAATCTCGATAATGCGTCCACGGGGATAGCCTCCCACGCCGAGTGCGTAGTTCAAGCCAATCGAGCCGCTGGGGATTACTTCCACGTTCTCGATGTTATCGTCGCCAAGCTTCATGATAGAGCCGCGACCGTAGGTCTTGTCGATTTTGTCCATAGCCACTTGCAGGGCTTTGAGCTTTTCGGGCGAGGGAGCGATGCGTTGTGGCTGATCCATTGCCTCTTGGTTTAAAATGTCTTCGTTCATAGTTGTTGCAATATTTTACTGTTTATAAATTCAAGTTTAGGATTTGGTTGGCGCTATCTTTGGTGTTTACCTTATTGATGATATGGATAATAGTACCTTGCTCATCGGCGATGAAAGTTGTGCGCACGGTGCCCATATAGGTGCGTCCTGCCATCTTCTTCTCTTGCCACACACCGAAGGCTTGGTTGAGAGTGAGGTCTACGTCGGCGATGAGGGGAAAGGGGAGGTTGTGCTTGGCGGCAAACTTCTCGTGAGAAGCCGCACTGTCCTTGCTCACGCCCACGAGAGCGAACCCCGCCTTCATGAGCTTGCCGTAGCCTTCGCTTAGGCTGCATGCTTCGGCAGTGCAACCGGGAGTGTTGTCCTTCGGGTAGAAATAAATGATAAGCTTTTTGCCAGCGAAGTCGCTCGCCTTAATGACGTTTCCTTGGGCGTCCTGTCCCAAAATCTCGGGTATTTTGTCTCCTATTTTCATAATGTTGGTTTATTTTGATGTTGCAAAGTTATAAGAAGATATGCGCAAGATTTTTGCCCATACCATCTAAGAAGTGTTAATTATTTGTTTTTTTTGTGTTGTAGTTTTCGAGTGCTTTCTTCAATTCGCTCACAATTTGTGCCTTAAGTTCAGGTGGGCCAAGCACTTCTACACTACTTCCATGTGATAGCAGTCGTTCTTGTAAGTCGTAGGTATTGCGCATGTAGTAGTGGAAGATTGAGTAGTTGTCGTGCAGTTCTTCTTGCTGAGATGGATGCAGCGGCAAAGCTCTGAAATACTTGGCTTGTGTTGGCTCAGCTTTTATTGATATGCGCTTAGGTTCTGCCTGATTGGTAATGATGCCGTAGCAGTCGGCAAAGAACTCTTCGGGCGAAAAATCGTCGGGCATATTAAATTTTTCTTCGGTGATAATGACGTTTGCCATTCGGTCGAGCGAATAGGTTTTGATTTTCTTGTCGGCAGTGTTGTAGCCAATCACATACCACACCTGGCTGAAAATCTTGACGAAATAAGGCTCAATGACGATGCCGTGTTGCTGGTTAACTCGTTTATAGCTTTTGTAACTGAACTTGATGCGGTGGTTTTGTCGCATGGCATCAATAATTATAGGCAAGAACTCTCGAGCTGAGGGCACATATTCGAGCAAAATTCGGCTTGAAAGATCGTTAGAGCTGGTTAACATGCTGCTAATTGACATGGAGTCGAGCAACCACTGTTGTCGCTTGCTGGCGGTGTCGGTCCCGTTGTTGGCAATGTAGTATTCGTAGGTGGCAGGGTTGAGCTCGATGTCAATACCCAGCGTGTCGGCGATTCCGTTGCGATAGTTATAGAACGAACGCCGTGGCAGTGGCTCACCGTTGCTGAAGTCGCTCTGCTTCCACAACTCGTTAAGCCGTTCGCGTGTGATGGAGCCGTAACGCTCAATGGTGTCGACAATCCAGATATATTTGCTTATGACGTTCTTTGCCATTACTTAGAACTCTTTTTGAAGATAAACAGGCCAAGCATAGTCAATGCTGCGTTGAGTAGAAGGAGTTCGAAACCAATGGTGTAGTCAAATTGGTCTTTGAGCCACCATTGTATAATCCAGCTCAGGATTGGGGCTGCGATGCAGACGATGGGCACAAGTCGATCGCGAACACCAGTCTTGCACATCATGCCGTAAGCAAAGAGTCCAAGAATTGGACCATAGGTGTAGCTGGCGATGGAGTAAACGGCACTGATGGCATCGCTGTTGCTGATGGCATAGAACACGATTATCACTATTCCCATTCCCACAGCCATTGCCACATGTACAATCTTTCTTGTTACGGATAGTTTCTTATCATCATTTTTCTTGTCAGCACCCAGAATGTCGACCGTGAACGAAGTTGTGAGCGAGGTAAGTGCCGAGCCAGCTGCCGAGTAAGCTGCAGCGACAAGACCGACAACAAATAGTATACCTGCAATCACCGGAATGCCTTCGCTCCAGATTACCGAGCCAAAGAGCTCATCACTCTTATAGCTACTCAGGTCGGCGGGCAACATGCCTTTAGACTTGGCATACATCGAGAGCAGAGTACCCAAAATCAGGAACAAAGCAATAACGAAGAACTGGGTTACGCCACTCACTATCATGCCCTTTTGCGACTCTTTGGCATTGGGGCTTGCCAATGTGCGCTGCATCATGTCCTGGTCAAGGCCAGTCATGGCGATTGCCATGAAGATACCAGCAATAAACTGTTTCCAGAAGTAGGTTCCCTCCTTAGGATTGTCGAAGAAGAACATGCGCGAGCTCTCGTCGCTGGCCACAGCCTTGCACATCTCGGTGAAGTCGTAGCCCAGTCCCTTGGCGATGAAATAGATGCAAAGTACCACGCTCATGATGAGGCAGAAGCTCTTGAGTGTGTCGGTCCAGATTACAGTTTTCACACCACCTTGCAGTGTGTAGAGGAAAATTAATGCTGTAGTGACAATGACATTCAAGATAAAGGGGATGCCCAATGGATTGAACACAAGAAACTGCAAAGTGACGCACACGACATAGAAACGCACGGCGGCTCCCAGCATCTTGCTGATGAAGAAGAACCAAGCACCACTCTTGTGGGTCCTGGAGCCGAAGCGTTGCTCAAGGTAACCATAGATAGATACCAGATGGCGCTTGTAGAAGAGCGGGATGAGCACGTAAGCTATAATAAAGTAGCCTACAATGAATCCGAGTACCATTTGCAGGTAGCTATAGCCCTTGGCGAGTACCATGCCAGGCACCGAGATGAATGTAACGCCCGAGATTGGGGCGCCAATCATTGCGATTGCCACGATGAACCAGGGGGCTTTGTTGCCGCCAGTGAGCGCGTCTTTGCTATCGCTCTTGCGGGTCGCAAACCAGGAAATTAGAAACAGTAGTATGAAGTAGCCAGCTATTGTGGCGATGATAATCCAAGGAGTAGACATTATTCTAAGTGTTAAGTTGTAAATGTTAAGTATTAAGTGGAACGTGGAATGAGGAACGTGGAAAGCTTTAAGTTTATTCGGGATAGAGGAGGTATGGGCGGCGCTGTTCTTTGAAACGTCTCACGTCGTCTTGCCAGCGAGCACGGATTTCGTCGGCGCTCTTGCCTGCTTGTATCATCTCACGGATGTAGGTGCGCCCGGCAAGTTTGTCGAAGAACGGTGTGAAGAACTTGTCACCGATTTTGAGGTTGTTGTAGGCATCAATCACGTACTCAAGGTTCATACCCTTCGCTATCACGTCCTCGGCTTTGAGGTTGTGCAGGTCAACACCGTGGCACAGTTTGTCCATTTGTGGTGGGGTCTTTGCTCCAGGACGGCTGGTTGGGGTGAATGAGAAATTGTAGCCTTTCATGTCGGGGTGGCCATACACCTGAAATGGCCAGTCGGTGCCGCGCCCTAGGCTCACTGGTGTGCCCTCAAAGTAGCATGTGGAAGGGTAGAGGTATATCGATAGCATATTTGGCAGGTTGGGCGATGGAGCTATGGGCAGCTCGTAGCGCGTTTGGTGCGTATAGTTCTTGCAGGGGATTACGGTGAGTTTTATCTTCTTGCCATCCTTTAGCCATCCCTCGCCGTTAGTCATCTTTGCTATCTCGCCCATTGTCATGCCGTGAACAGTGGTGATGGGCAGCCATCCCACTCCGCTCTTGAGATTCATGTCAAGGATGGGGCCGTCGACGGTCATTCCGTTGGGATTTGGGCGGTCAAAGACCACGAAATCCTTATCGTAGACCGCGGCAGCGTCCATCAAGTTGACCATGGTGATATAATAGGTATAGAATCGCAAGCCCACGTCTTGTATGTCGGTAACAATAACGTCGAATCGATCCATAGTCTCCTTGCTGGGCATACGGCTCTTTCCCTCGTATAGTGATGCGATGGGTATTCCCGTTTTCTCATCTACGCTGCTTTTCACGCGCTCGCCTGCGTCAGCCTTACCACGGAAGCCGTGCTCTGGCGAGAAAATGATAGTTACATTAAGACCCTTCTCGAGCATCAAGTCGAGAGTGTGTTTGTCATGCTTTGCTCCTACCACGCCAGTCTGGTTGCTCAGCAGCGCTATGCGTTTGCCCTTAAGCAGTGGCAGGTACTCGCTGGTGCGCTCAGCCCCCACAATCACGGTGGTGGCAGCATGTGGTCGATGGCTCCGTCGCGCTTTTGTTCTGATTTTGGCTTCAGTACAACTCCACGCAGGCACCATCATCAATACCAAAAGGAGAATAATTCCTGATATTAAAAGTTTCATGCGAAAATAATGTTATAAATTCAAACAACAAATTTACATATTTTTTCCATACGAGCAAAAAAATGGCACACTTAAAGTACAACTTTTTTGTTTGAGAGGTTGCATCGTTATCTGCGTGGTTGACGATGCGCCTATTTTGATTATTAAAAATGATATGGTTTATTGCAGATTATTTGTGTCGAAGACTATTTTTATATATTTTTGCAAAGTGAAAAAGAAAAAAGAAATATCAAGCTCTAAGTTCATAGAAAAACTGTTGTTGCGCATTTCTGGTAACAAGAAGACCATACTATGGTCGGCGATACTGTCGCTGATACTCTTGGTCTTGACATATTTCTATAACAATTTGCCACTTTTCACAGGTGAGAATCTTGTTGAGCTGGCTGCTTCAGAGTGGCTTAAGGAAACCATATTTGGAGAGCATGATGAGCTTAAAGATAGTGTGCTGCTTATAAATGTTTCCTATGATAAGCAATTGACAGGAATATACACGACTCAACAGGAAAAGGTGGCTGACATTGATGGCAATGATGCCATAGGCAACACCGAAATTACCGATCGTGAGAAATTGTATAAACTGTTAAGTGCATTAAAAGGCAAAAATTACAAATATATTTTTCTTGATATTGCTTTCAGCAATAATCTTGCGGCCACACCTGTTGACGACAAATTGTTTAAGTTGATTGAGGGCATGGAACGCATTGTGGTGGCCTATGATAGACGTAATGCTGGCGTGAAAGGTCTTGTTGATAGTGTAAAAATGTGGCCCAAAGTGGGATGCGTCAACTATAAGTCAACAATAGCAGAGACAAATTTTAAACGATTACGCTTAATACAAGGTGGCATGGCATCGATGCCCCTTAAGGTTTATCAAGAACTTGATAGTCAAGATGTTTGCAAGCATGGTATTATCTACACTAGTAATAGTCATTTATGCTATAATAGCATTTTTGTAGATTTTCCTTTTGAAATTGAGGGAAACAATCCTCACGATTATTATAGGTATTTGAGTCGTGAGCTTGGTCACTATGATGTTGAGGATTCTGTTACTGTAGCCAATGATTGTGACAACCGTTATGTAGTGATAGGTGACATAGAAAATGACCTGCATGACACCTATGCTGGAATGCAACCTGGTTCTATTCTGATGTATAATGCATATCAGCACATCAAGAAAGGTTATCATCTTGTAAGGTTAATGTACGCCGTATCTTTTTTCTTACTTTATTTTTTCATTTCTTTTTTGATTCTTAAGAGGATGAATCTTCTTTATAAGATTCCATTGATTAAGAAGTCAAAGTCTGATTTGATTCATTTCTTGGTTGATATGGTAGGTTATGGCATAATATTGTTGATTGTTGCAGTTGTTGTGCATATTTTCTGTCATAGATCAATAAGCATTTTCTTGCCCACTCTATATTTCTCAATAATGAAATTTATTGTGAATTTAAAACATTCAAAAGCCGTAAAAAAATGAGAAAGTCTTTGTTTTTTATATTCATTAGTTTAATGCTGAGTGTAGCTTCTTGGGGAAAAGTGTATAAAATCACTTATATTTTTCCTAAAGGAACTCAGCTAAAGATTGCAACCAAAACATATAAATTGAATGATACCATAAGTAGAGATAATCCTGATTTCACAAAAACAATCAAACTTAAGAAATCAAAAAAAAATAAGAATTTCTCTTTCACAATAAGAGATGTCGATACCAATAAAAACTTTACTTACTCAACGCAGTATTCTAAAGTTAAGAATCGGTCGTTTTGGGCTTTTCTTACTGATTCGTTCAATAATTATTGCAAAAACAATGGCGCAATGACTAAGGGAGACGATGATAATGAATTGTGTGGCAACTTGGTTATGAAGGATACAGAAACAACCGATACGCTTAAATCGCTTGATGTTATAGATCAGTATCACATTAAAAATATCGAATATAAGAGAGATACTACGGTTTTGCTGACCGACTCGGTAGATATTAAAATTGATTTCCCAAAAAATAAAGAATTCTACCTTATTTATAAATTAAAGAATGGCAAGAAAATAGAGAAGAAGCTGAGTGTTATTAATGATTATGTCAAAATTAAGAGAATAGACTGTGAAGGACTCAGCAACAAGTGTTACCCGAAAGGTATTGATGCTGTTTTGCTTGTGAGGAATGTGAAGCTAACAAGTGATAATGAAAGGAGCTATAATATAAGATTGATTCCCCTATATTGATATAAAAATCGTGGATGCCATCTAGTCAAGGCATCCACGATTTTTTTTAAACGCGAAAACTTAGTCAAAACTTAGTCAAGAGCGTCTAGTAGTATGAATCCTGCCCAGTAGTATGGATGGGCGAAGGGGTGTTTGTCGCCGCTGGTCTGTTGTGTTGGGGTAGTGTTTTTTTGTTCTTTGGTGATGCCGCCAACACCGATCTTGATGCTCTTGGTTGCAAGGCTTTGTGGGTCGCCGGTGAAATTCTTCACCGTTTCCTGGGCAGCACGTAATGCATCACGCTTTGGCATATTCTTCTCGAAGACGTTCTTGCAGAATTCAGTCATCAGCAGTTTAGTCGAGTAAGCATTCACCTCCCAGAGGCTCATTAGAATGCTCTGGGCTCCAGCTTTCTTGAATCCACGTTGCAGGCCGAACACGCCCTCTCCGCTCACGTCGCCGAGTCCAGTCTGGCAAGCTGAGAGTACCACAAGTTCCAGCCCTCTTAGGTCGAGCTGGCTGATTTCCTTGGCGGTGAGGAATCCGTCGTCAACACCTTCTGGCAGTTCGTTGCCCTGCCAGGCGTAGTTCGCTCCCGAGAACAGCAGTCCAGAGTGCGTGAGCGACACATCCTCGACCGACTGGCTTCGTTTCTCATCTCCAAGGCTTATGAACTGCAATGTGTGCTCGTTTCTATGCTTTGTAGCCTCGTCTATGTTCCAGAAGAAGCCATGTGTGCTCAGGAACATCATGTTCTTGTGCTGGCCCGAGAGAGCATTGAATGAAGCCTCGGTACCAGCCTCCTCCAGATATGGTGTGTCATTGACTCCAGCCTTGTTCAGAGACTCGTGAACCGATGCCGCCTCATCAAGAGTGATTGGCATGTCGTTCCACAATCCACCCTTGGTGTCGCCCTTCACTTGCGCCAACAGGTTGCTTGACTCCAATGAAGACGCATTGCTGCCATATTTTTTGCTGTCGGCAATCAATAATGTTGAGTCCATACCATATTTCAGACCTCCGTATGTCACCGAAGTGTTGATTGGCTGACGTTCACGATTTATCGCAATCTCACGAGTTGAAGACAGGCGGCATAGCCCAGGCCATCGGTCACTCATCAGACGCTTACTGCTCTCCCAATCGGGCAGGGACTCAATGGCGATGTTATAAAGCTCGCCACTTGGGGCAAAGTACACATGCTCAGCACCGTCTAAGTGTTGTGCCAGTGGCTTCCAAATAAGCTCACTAGCTCTCTGCTCAGGTCTATAGATGTCAGCAACAGCCAAAGCCTTGGCTTCTACCGATGAGTAGTCATTCGGGATATCATACATAGCTTTGAGTTGCTTCTCCTCAAAGAGCGGTACATAGATGGGGCAGTCTATGCCAGGCTTATTGACATAAGCAACATACATGGTGCTGTCCTCTTTAAGTGGGAATGAAACAAACTCAATGCACACGTCCTTTGACTTCATCGCCTTCTGCACATCCTGCCATTTGATTGACAGGTTGCGAGTAAAGTCACCATAAGCCTTCGATTTGTCGATAAGTTGGTGCTCAAGGTCATTAGCCACTTGCTCAAGGGAATCAGTGCTCAACTTGCGCTCAGCAATAGGCTTCTCATAGAGTCGGTCGAGCATAAGGCGCGACATCATCAACTCATCATAGAGAGTTTTTGTCTCACCATCCCCACTCTCAGTGATTAAGTTGTTCAATTCTTGCGACGTACTCAACAACAAGCCCTTTCCCATCAGCACAGCATTACATCCGTTCTCAACAAGTAATTTAGATGACTGATTACGAAAAACATAACGATGAGCTTCTTCCATAAATTTTGATTGAAAAATGCCCCAATAATTGTCCCTTTCTTTTTCTGTTAAAATATTAAAGTCGTTTTTAATGTTGCTAGGAATAATTTCAAAAAACAAGTTCATGTACATTTCAACGCCATACAAATTTCCTTTATTAAAATAGTAGGATGCTATTTCATTACACAATTGAGCATAAGTTCTATTATTTTTTCCAATGGTTCTTTCTATTATCTGTAGAGCTTCTAATCCGAAATTAACAGCATCATCAAAATTCTCTAGATTATTATAACATTCTGATAAGCAAGAAAGTGTTTTGGCTATTTGGGGATGGTTTTCACCATAAATCTTCTTTTCTATCTTTAATACCTCATTAAATTGATTGATTGCTTCTTCTACATTTTTAATATTATAATTACAATTTGCCACACGTGAAAGGATTTTAGCATATTTAGGATGTTCTCTTCCTAAAACCCTGTTTATAATCTGAAGAGCTTCAACACTAAGCTGAAAGGCTTTGGTATTATCACCTATACATAAATAACATTCTGCTAATCTGCAAAGATAAGTAGCATACTCTGAGCTTTCTTTTCCCTGAAGATGTTCTTCTGTAATTAATGCTTCAGTGGCAAGTTTAATAGCTTTGTTATAATCAAATATTTCGGAATAAAAGCCTGATAAATTGTAAAGTGTATTTGCATATCTAGAACTTAATTTCCCATATTGTTTCTCTCTTTTTTGTAATACTTTTGTTGCCAGTTTGATGGCTTCTGGATAACGTCCTAAATTAGCATAATAAGTAGCTAAATTATTAAGTACATTTGTATATTGTAGGTGTTCTGTTCCATGTACTTTTTCTCTAATAGTTAAAGCATCGTTTGCATATTTAATTGCTTCTTTATAATTTCCTAATGAAGAATAATCGGCTGCTAAATTATTAAGAGAAGTTGCATAATATTTGCTCTCATTACCAAATTCTTCTTTGATAATACTCAAAGCTTTTTTATCAAATATAATAGCTTTATTATAGATTCCTAATTGATTATAACATAAAGCAATGAAACTAAGTGCATCAGAGTATACTTTCATGTTCTTGTTTAAGTCGTTTTCTGTTAATTTCAAATATTCAGTTAGATGTCTTATTGATTCTTTGAAATTTTTAATTGTATAATAACTAATCCCCAAATTAAAAAGAGTTAGTATATAATCAGGATTATCCTTGCCTCTAACCATTTCTATTATACGCAATGCCTCTTTATTGCACCAAAAAGCTTCCTTATGATTATTCTTCAAGGAATAGATATTTGATAAATGTGTTAATATAACAGCATAATAATAATCTTCCTTCCCAAACTCATTTTCTATAACCTCCAATGCTTCATTGGCATGCTTAATTGCTTCATCGTATTGTTTTGCTTTACTTAGTTCTTCAGCTTTTGCTACTAATGAATCACTTTTAGCAATTGCTAAAGAATCTTGTGCTGTGGCAGTTAAAGCTAGAAGTATTGTGATTAATGCTAAAATGATCTTTTTCATATGCTTTTTTTGATTTGATGTTAGTTTTAAAAAAACTTGAAATATATGGAATCGGTTCTTAGTCAAGAGCATCGAGAAGGATGAATCCTGCCCAGTAGTATGGATGGGCGAAGGGGTGGTTGTCGCCGCTGGTCTGCTTTGTTGGGGTATTGTTTTTTTGTTCTTTGGTAATACCTCCAACACCGATTTTGATGCTCTTGGTTGCAAGGCTTTGTGGGTCACCGGTGAAGTTCTTCACCGCCTCCTGAGCGGCCCTCAGTGCATCGCGCTTTGGCATCTTCTTCTCGAAGACGTTCTTGCAGAATTCAGTCATCAGCAGTTTAGTCGAGTAAGCATTCACCTCCCAGAGGCTCATCAGTATGCTTTGGGCTCCAGCTTTCTTGAATCCTCGCTGCAGGCCGAACACGCCCTCTCCGCTCACGTCTCCGAGTCCAGTCTGGCAAGCTGATAGCACCACAAGCTCCAGCCCTCTCAGGTCGAGCTGGCTGATTTCCTTGGCGGTGAGGAATCCATCGTCAACTCCTTCTGGCAGTTCGTTGCCCTGCCAGGCGTAGTTCGCTCCCGAGAATAGCAGTCCCGAGTGTGTGAGCGACACATCCTCAACCGACTGGCTTCGTTTCTCATCACCAAGGCTTATGAACTGCAAAGTGTGCTCGTTTCTATGCTTTGTAGCCTCGTCTATGTTCCAGAAGAAGCCATGTGTGCTCAGGAATATCATGTTCTTGTGCTGGCCCGAGAGAGCTTTGAACGAGGCCTCGGTACCATGTTCTCCTTCAAATAATGTAGGAAGATGCCCTGTTGTTTCAAAAGAGGAGCAGATATTTTTCACTTCAGTGAGTGTAATGGTGTCCATATCTTGCCAAACAGCGTAAATAGGTTGGCCATATTCATCTTTCTGAATACCTCCATATTTTAATCCACCATAGGCTACTAACGACATTATTTCAGTTTTTGGATGCTCCCCATGGTTGATAGCAATCTCACGAGTTGAAGACAGGCGGCATAGCCCAGGCCATCGGTCGCTCATAAGTCGGCCACTGTTCTCCCAATCGGGCAGCGACTCAATGGCGATGCTATAAAGCTCGCCACTTGGGGCAAAATACACATGTTCGGCACCGTCTAAATATTGTGCCAGTGACTTCCATATTAATTCGCTTACCATTTTTTCTGGTTTATAAATCTCGCTAGGTGCCTTGGCATTTTTACTTTGAGACATTTTTGCCTTCAACTGCTTTTCCTCAAAAAGAGGAAACATAATAGGAGAGTCCATGTCTTTTTTTAAGACGAAAGCATAATATATTTTTATGTCATCAAATCCGCAAAGAATGAATTCAACAGCAACATCATTGTTTCCGAGCGCATTTTGTACTTGTTTCCATGTTATTTTGAATTTTTTGTTGAAAACTTCTTCTGCCCCCGAGATTTCTAGAAGCTGTTTCTCCTGTTTGTATATAACATTATTTAATGTGTTAAGAACACTATCATTCTTATTGTTTGCTCTATATTTTTCAAGAGTCGCAAGATTAAATTTATACTCATTATATAGATTGCGTACTTTGGGATTGTTATTGTCCATTAAAAGATTCCTTATTTCTTGCTCTACGCCAAGTAAGAGACCTTTGGAGAATAATGCACCATCGTAAGTGTAATTGATAAGTTCTTGGTTATAGTAGGTGGAAGGAAACATTGTAAGAATGTTAAACCATCCATTATAAAGACTCCACATAGCCTCACGCTCAGCACTCGTTAAATGAGAGAAAGAAGAAAGTACAGCTCTAACAGTAGCTTCATTTGTGGGTTTGACATATTTTATGCTGCTATCATAAAATCCATTGTTAAAGAGAGTCATTGTTGTTAGTACAAGATCTCGGGAGTAGTGAATGCTGTTTTCTCCATAGATTTTTTTCTCAATATCGAGAAATTTATCGTAATAGTCGCAAGCATTGATGCTATCACCCATTTCAGAATAAGCGTTTGCAATATTAAATAGTGCATCAGCAATATCCATTTCTTCGTCTTGTCGGTATTTTTTTACAAGTAGATAATGATCTTTAGCGGCCTGTAGTGCTTTGACTGGCTCATTTGTTAAAAGATAAATTCCAGTGATTAAATCGATGTTATTAATGTTTTCATCTATATATTTGGGTGGCTGTTGATTGAAATCTTCTTTTGTTAGTTCTATGACCTTGCTGGTGTATTTTAAAGTTTCATATAATTTAAGTTTTATGTCTGGATTGGATGTGTCCTGATTTGAAAAGATGGAATAATTGGAATAAGCTGCAATAGAATTAGCAAGAATTAAGTTGTCTTTGTTTTTTACCGAATCTTTGTCGCCTATTTTAATGGCTTTCACAGCCTGTTCCAAAGCTTTGATGTAGTTTAGGTTATTATAATATAACTCTGAAATAAGAATAAGAGTATCGATGTCGGTAATCTCCCTATTACTTACGTAATTTAAGATGTCGTTTGTTTCTTTTCTGCATTCATCAGTTCTTTTGACGTTCCCTAATATTGTATACAAAGATGATAAGTTTATTAAAATATTAGCTCTATCAATAGAGTTAATAGGGGTACTCTTAAGTTTGCCCTCAAAAATTTTTAGTTGGAATGTTGCTTGGTCGTTAAATTGCTTACTGTAAACACTTAACATGTTAAGCAAATCTTCATCTTCTCCTAAAATACTAATTGCTTTCCAAATAGTTTCAAGCGCTTCCTCTTCTTGCCCGTTTTCTCCATAAAAAACAGCAATATCTTTGAGAAATTGAGCATAGATTACGTTGTCTTCGGCAAAGATATAATTATATATATCATCAGCCATTTTAGCTTCTTGTGCTGCCAAGTTGTGGTTACCTAGCATATTGTCACACATGGCACAGATTAAGTTAGAATTAGCATAGAATAAATTGTTTGTGCCAATGTTTTTTCTCTCCATCTCGGCGCATTGCCCTATGATTTGTCTCGCTTGTGCAATATCACCATTTTCAAGAAGCATTGATACTATAGCATTTAACGAATCACTTTTTATAGTAAGTCTTCTATCTATTGGCTCTGCTAAAAAGAATGTGAATGTTTGTTGGGCTTTCTCCCTATTCCCCAGTTTGTAATAGCACGAAGCGAGCCAGTGACTGGAGTAGTCACGACGAGCATGACCTTCGGGCAGTTGCACGATGTCGATGTGCTCGCTTTGTTCAAAGAAAGGGATGGCCTCTTGGTACTTGCCAGCATTGTAGAGTTCAACTCCTTGTTCAAAGAGTTTATCACTTTTTGCCATTTGTATTGGATCTTGTGCAGTGGCAGTTAAAGCTAGTAAAACGAAGGCTAATGCTAAAAAAACTTTGTTCATTATTTTTTGATAGTTTATATTATAATTTGTAATGAGTTTAGATAGTATTATTCATATGGATGTTGCTATGTGCCTTGTTGTCCAGAATTACCTTTGTTGCCTCCAGTTTGTTGCTGTGGGTTTTGCTGTTGTCCGCTTATTTTGTTGGATATAACTTGTGTTGGAGCTTTCACCATTGTGATTATCCATTGTTGTAGCGTTTCGTTCCATTCTTGTTTTGTTATGAACTTGTTGGCTTGTGCAAAGATGTTTTGCTTTCCTTGTTTCTCGGCTATTTTAAGCATTTGTTTGCGCCTCTTGTTGTCCTCTTTCCACGCTTTGCGATAATCGTCGGTAATATCGCAAGTCTCGGTAATAGTGACTGCAACTTTATATTGCCCGGTTCCCCAGCAATCCTTTGCCTCGCTGCCTTCAGAGTCTCGGTAGTACATGAAAGAGCGTGGAATAATAAAACAGTCACCTGTTATTAGGTATTTTGAATCAGAGCCTGTCTCTCTAAAATATTTAAATTGACCTTTCGCGTCAAGCTTATTGGGATCCACATTGATTTCAACATTAAAACGTCCCAGTTCCTGGTCGATGAAAGGCTGCGTTAACACGTTGACCCACGAACTTGAAATCTTCATATCGATTGCTATCTTGAAATTCTTTCTTTGTTCAAATGAGAATGGTATATCAAATTTTGTGTTCGGCAAGTCGCACTTAGATGGTGTGATATATAATGTATCAATCACAAGTTCGAATTTTGAGTGTTTGATTATTCTGTCAATTTTTTTATGGTTGATGTGGCAGGAGATGTAAAAAACGGTGTCGCCTTGATTGTCGGTCTTCATGCATCCAATACCATCAAAACACATCCCTTTAGGGTCAAGAGGGCTTTCGAAGGACAGGTCTTTATAGAAATCGCTCAAATCTTGAACCGTTTGTATGGTGGTTTGGAATTTGTTCTCGGCAGCTACCGTCTCTTCCCATGCTTTCTTGTCGCGTTTATTTTTTGTTAATAACCCCACAAGAGCATTGACTCCAGCGTCGACCACCGAAGTAACATAACCCGAAGCGATACCTCTACTTGCCGATATCACAGAATTTAATAAGTCGGAGCCGAGACCTTTTTGCTGGTTTTGAATAGGGTTCATCAAATCTTGTGAACACATTGCAATCTCTTGAGCCACTTTCTCGTTGCGGTAAACAAAGGCTTGGTATTTCTCTTTGCTATTTTGACTATCTAGTAAGGGCGTAGAGGGAGTGGGTTGCGCCAAAGATGATGCTACTATCAAAAATGAAGTAAAAACTAGGATAATTCTGTTCATGTTATAATTGTTATAGAAGGTATATAAATCTATATTTGTTGCAAAGTTACTAAAAATGATGAGGAAAAGCAAGGATTTTGGGGTTTTTGCTTCTTGGGAATCGCGTTGTGATTTTTTGAGCAGTATAAAAACAGCAATCCCTGTCGCGGTGGGGCGGCAGGGATTGGGATTATTTGTAGAATCACGAAAAATCTTGGATTCTATTGACTATGATGAGTCGTATTAGAACGATTTCATTTTGTAGAATGAGCGGTAGACGAAGTAGAGTGCGATTAGGACGAAGGCGATTCCGAAGTATGGTGCCAGGCTTCGGAAGTTTTCGCTGATGGCGATTTCCATGGCAAGCACGCCAAACAATGTGGTGAACTTGATGATGGGGTTCAAGGCTACCGAACTGGTGTCCTTAAATGGGTCGCCCACGGTGTCGCCCACCACGCTTGCGTCGTGCAGTGGTGTGCCCTTGGCCTTGAGGTCAACCTCAACGACTTTCTTAGCGTTGTCCCAAGCGCCACCGGCATTTGCCATGAAGACAGCTTGGAAAAGTCCGAATACCGCAATTGAGATGAGGTAGCTGACGAAGAGGCACACAGCATTGTCGCCACCGATGCTGCCTGGAGACGAGAGGCATGCGAAACCGAGTGCGAAGCAGAAGATGGCGATGAAAATGTTGATCATGCCCTTCTGGGCATACTCGGTGCAGATTCGCACAACCTCTTGCGACTTGTTGATGTCGGCCTTCTTAGGAGCGTTGGCGTCGAGCTTGATGTTGTTCTTGATGAAGTCTACGGCACGGTTAGCACCAGTGGTGACGGCTTGCATTGACGAGCCGGTGAACCAGAAAACAACACAACCACCAAGGATGAATCCAAGGATAGAGTAAGGGTTGAGGAGGTTGAGGATGCTTGCAGGCTCGATGCCGAGTGTGTGCTGAATCATGAGGATGAGCGAGAAAATCATAGTTGTAGCTCCTGCAACAGCAGTACCGATGAGTACTGGTTTGGCTGTAGCCTTGAAGGTATTTCCTGCGCCATCGTTGGCCTCAAGGTAGTATTTCGCTTTCTCGAAGTCAGGAGTAAATCCAAACTCGCCCTCGATGTCGGTCTTAGCCTTCTCTATATCGTCCTCGATAAGTGAGAGCTCATAAACCGATTGAGCGTTGTCGGTCACTGGTCCGTAGCTGTCGACAGCGATGGTCACAGGCCCCATTCCAAGCATACCGAATGCCACAAGGCCAAAAGCGAAGATTGAGAAATATGAGCCTAAAAGACCTTCCATTGCAAACTCTGAAGAGGCGAGATAAGCGATGAGCATCAGCACAAAGAACACGATGCCAGTCCAAAAACTACCGAAGTTGCCTGAAACAAGACCTGAGAGGATGTTGAGCGAAGCGCCACCTTGACGCGATGTCTCAACCACTTCCTTAACGTGAGTAGAGGTTGGTGAGGTGAAGAGCTTGGTAATCTCGGGGATGAGAGCTGCTCCCAGCGTTCCACATGAAATTATCGTTGCCAGTCCTATCCACCAGTTGTTGCCCAGGTCCTTGAGCAAGAAGTAGCTGGCGAGGAAGGTAGCAATGATTGAGAAAATAGAGGTAATCCACACCAGACTTGTGAGCGGTTTCTCAAAGTCGAGGTCGTCGGCTTTACTGTATTTAGATTTCGACAGCGCGCCGTTGATATAATAAGAGAGCACCGAGGTCACAACACCAAGGATGCGCATTACGAAAATCCACACAAGGAGTTGGATTTGGAACTGTGGATCAACAGCCAATAAGATGAACGACACAAGAGCTACACCAGTAACGCCATAGGTCTCGAAACCGTCGGCAGTAGGGCCAATCGAGTCGCCTGCGTTGTCGCCAGTACAGTCGGCGATAACACCAGGGTTGCGGGGGTCGTCCTCGCCAATCTTGAACACCACCTTCATGAGGTCGCTGCCGATGTCGGCAATCTTGGTGAAGATACCGCCAGCGATACGCAGTGCACTTGCTCCCAGCGACTCACCAATGGCAAAGCCAATGAAGCAGCTTCCAGCGAGGTTCTCGGGCATAAACATGAGGATGACAAGCATGAGTAGCAGCTCAACGCAGATGAGCACCACGCCAATGCTCATACCAGCCGACAAAGGAATGTTGAGCAGGTCGAGAGGGTGACGTTTAAGAGATGCGAATGCCATGCGGCTGTTGGCAAGAGTGTTCATGCGGACGCCGAACCAAGCAACGGCGTAAGAGCCGAGTATACCGATAATGGTCCAAGCAAGGATGAGAAGCACTGAGCCAACGGGCATACCTGAAAGAACTCCAAAGTAAAGTGCTATAGCAGCACCGATAAAGAGGAACAGGATACCAAGGAATTTCCCTTGTTGCTTGAGATAGGTAGAGCACGTCTTGAAGATTACGTTGCCAATCTCGAGCATTGAACTGTGGGCTTTGAGTTTGCGCACTTTGCTGAATTGCCATAGACCAAACAGCATACCAAGAATAACAATGAGAAATCCCCAATAGAGCACGCTCGTGTTTGGATCTTGCGCAAATCCTTCGGGCATTTTTAAATCGGCCTCGCTGGCAAAGAGCGATACCGGAAGCATCAACATGGTTAATGCGGAAAGTAATTTTTTCATATACTTATATTAGATTATAATTAAATAGTCTATGTTATAGATATTTAGTTTGTCATCTCATGGTGTAGCCATAATTTGAGCGTGTAAAGTTAGCAAAAATAGCCTAAATAACAAAAATTAGCATCAAATTTCAACTAATATTAATAAAAATGAGAGTTCAAAAAAAATAGGGTGGATATTGGAGAGGATGGGTTAATAAAAAAACTGGCATCAAGCTTCATGCTTTGATACCAGTTTGTGTTGAATGTTCGTTGTTGGCTAATTAGCCGTTGTGTTTCTTCATTATCTTGATGAGGTCGATAACTTTGTGGCTGTAGCCAATCTCGTTGTCGTACCATGAAACAACCTTCACGAACTTGTCGGTGAGGTAAACACCGGCGTCGGCATCGAAGATAGAAGTGCGTGGGTCGCCGAGGAAGTCGCTCGAAACAACCTTGTCCTCGGTGTAACCGAGAATGCCCTTGAGCTCACCCTCGCTAGCCTTCTTCATGGCAGCGCAGATGTCCTCCTTAGTTGCGGGGTTCTTCAGGTTTACAGTGAGGTCTACAACACTAACGTCTAGAGTAGGAACACGCATCGAGATACCAGTAAGCTTGCCATTGAGCTCGGGGATAACTTTACCCACAGCCTTTGCAGCACCAGTAGAAGATGGGATGATGTTGCCAGCAGCAGCACGTCCACCACGCCAGTCCTTCAGAGATGGACCATCAACGGTGCGCTGAGTAGCGGTAGTAGCGTGAACAGTAGTCATAAGACCATTCTCGATACCGAAAGCGTCGTTGAGAACCTTAGCGATAGGAGCAAGACAGTTGGTGGTGCAAGAAGCGTTAGAAACGATAGTCTCACCAGCATACTTGTCGTGGTTTACACCGCACACAAACATAGGAGCCTGACGTCCGTCGTCACCAGCCTTAGAAGGAGCAGAGAGAACCACATACTTAGCGCCAGCCTGGAGGTGTTTCTCGGCACGGTCCATAGTGAGATAGAGACCAGTAGATTCTACGATGTACTCAGCACCCACTTCGTCCCACTTAAGGTCGGCGGCGTCTTTCTCGGCAGTTACACGAATCTCGTTACCGTTAACGATGAGCTTGTTGTTCTCTACGTCGGCTTTGATGTCACCGTCGAAGATACCATGCATAGTGTCATACTTGAGCATGTAAGCCATGTAATCAACTGGCAGAAGGTCATTGATACCTACTACAACTACGTCATTCTTGTTAGCTTCTTCGAGTGAAGCACGGAAAACAAAGCGACCGATACGGCCAAATCCGTTAATACCGATTTTAATTTTACCCATAATTCAGTAAATTGTTTAAAATAATTAATTATAATTGCCTAAAAAGTATTATCTTTGCACAAACTATTGCAATAGTATGAAAATGGTTGAGACTAATACTCTCCAATTTTTCGGCTGCAAAATTAATATATTTTATAGTCATTTACAATAAAATATTGGTAGTAGTGACCTCAATTAAGAATGTTTAATAGTTTTATTATTTGAGTTGGATACACTTATTTTATTAACTTTTAAATATTTACATTATTATGGGTTTTGTAAAAGAGTTTAAAGAGTTTGCCATGAAGGGCAACGTAATGGACATGGCTGTTGGTGTAATCATTGGCGGCGCGTTTGGTAAAATTGTTAGTTCATTGGTTGATGATGTGCTGATGCCAGCCATTGGTATGCTTACTGGCAATGTTGATTTCACAAGCTTGGCATTGAAGATTGGTGAAGGCGAGGGTGCTGCAGTGCTTAAGTATGGCACTTTCATCCAGAATATCATCGACTTCTTGATTATTGCTCTGTGTATCTTCTTAATGATCAAGGGCATGAATAAGCTCACCAAGAAGAAAGAAGAGGAGCCAGCACCTGCCGAGCCCAGCAACGAGGAGAAACTCTTGGGCGAGATTCGCGACTTGCTGAAGAACAAGTGATTTTATGGCGCTTCGCGCATTTAGAGATTAGGGAAGCCCCTATTGACAACAACTGCATCGAGAATTTCTCGATGCAGTTGTTGTTAGTGTGTTATCACGATTAATCGCGTGAGGGGTACTTGAAGCTTGAACCTCCAAGGAACTCTCGCATGATGCTTGTGGGCGGAATTTCCTTGTCATCGACTGGGATGAAGTAGTGAATGAACTTGAGCAGTCGGTGCGCTTCGGAGTACTCCGGGCAATTCTTAGGTACCGATGACAAGATTAGCTCGGCATGTGGTCTCAAAACCGCGAACTCAATGTTTAGAGCCGAGTTGAACATCATGTCGGCATTCTCCTGATAAGGTGCTATCCATTTCTCCTCGGCAAGGCACACGTTTTTCCAGTGGCTGATTGTCTCGGTTGCGGTAAATGCCCCCTTGTTATAGTCGCGGATGATGCGACGTAGCAAGCGGTTGTCGCTCGTTGGCACCCAGTTGTGGTCATCGAGCGAGATGCTGGTAAGGGTAGAGATGTAAATTTTGAATTTAGCATCTTCGGGAATGTGCTCTGTGAGCATAGGGTTAAGAGCATGAATGCCCTCGATAATGAGTACAGTGTCGTTCTTGAGTTTGAGTTTCTTGCCATTATACTCTCGCATACCAGTGACGAAATTGTATTCGGGGATTTCCACTCTCTCGCCTTGCATCAGGCGCATGAGGTGATCTTCTAGCAGTTCGCAGTCAACCGCTTTGATATTGTCGAAGTCATAGTCACCATTAGGCAGCAGTGGTGTGTCAACGCGGTTTACAAAGTAGTCGTCGGTAGAGAAAGAAAGGGGTCTTAGTCCGCAAGCCAGCAGCTGAATAGACAGACGTTTGCAGAAGGTGGTCTTTCCTGAGCTCGATGGCCCCGAGATGAGAACAATGCGGATGGGGTTCTCCTTGTCACGGAAACGTCGGTCAATCTCCTCGGCAATTTGGACGATTTTCTTCTCTTGCAGTGCCTCGCTCACTTGAATGAGCTCGGAGGCGTGTCCACTGAGAATAGCTTTGTTCACATCACCGGCATTTGACTGTCGCATAATCACGTCCCAGTGTACTTTCTCGGCAAACATCTCGAAAGTGCGCGGCATGTCGTGCATTTCGGAGAGCTTGGTGGGGTCATCCCAATCGTGAGTGCGGAGCATCAAGCCATCCTTATAGCGAATCACGTCCCACACTTTAAGATATCCTGCCGATGGCACGAGTGGTCCATAGAAGTAGTCGGCGGTGTCTTCGAGTGTGAAGTAGTCGCTGTAAATTTGTCCGCTCGACTCGAGGAGTTTTACCTTGTCGGCAAATCCACGTTCGGCAAAGGCCTTTATTGCATCTTCGGTCGTTGCCTCATGTCGGTGGAATACCATGTCGTTATCGACGATTTCATGCATACGCTTCCGTATATTCTCGATGTCTTCGTCGGTAACGGGTTCGTTGTTCTTTTTCCTTAGGTTACAGTAATATCCACCCGAGATGGGGTGCTCGATAAAGAGTTTGCTCCCAGGGCAAGTGTCGCTTGTCGCCTTGTAGAGCACGAAGCAAAGCGAGCGCACGTAAGCTCGGTATCCCGAGCCACGACGGGCGTCCATGAATTCTACATCTCGATTTTGGAAGAGCCTGAACTTTAGTCCTTGCGAGGCATTGTTCACCTTAGCAGAGACAACTGGGTAGGTAAAGTTCAGCTCGTCGGCCATCGAGTTGTAGACTTCTAGTAGAGACGTTCCCTCCGGAAATTCTCTAGTCACATTGTTGTTTTTGCATCGGATTTGTAACATGGGGTAAGAAATTTATATAGTTATTGTTCAATTACTTTCAGAATATTTCCATCGACGATGAAATGGATGTCGTGAGAGTCGAAGCGCATGCCGTAGACCTTGGTATGGTCGTTGTGGTAGTGTGGTCGTGGGTCGAGTGCAAGCGATTGCTTGAGGGCTTCGAGTTGCTGAGGTGAGAACTGTTGTGCCACCTCACTTGGTATTTCTACCTCAAGGGCTTGCCATCGGTTGTTGTCGACAAAGCCGCTGCGTGCTTCGGGATGAGCGTCGGCATAGGCTATGTAGGGTTTAATATCGTAGATGGGTGTTCCGTCCATTAGGTCGGCACCAGTGACGTGAATTACTGGTCCTTGTGGTGTGTCGAGCTCAATCTTTTGGAGCTTCACCGCCGAGAGGCCCAGAGGGTTGTGTCGATAAGGCGAACGGGTGGCATAGACCCCAATTCGTGTGTTGCCTCCCAGTCGTGGTGGTCGCACGGTGGGGCTTGTCGCGGTGTGCTTGTTTGCCGAGAATTCCCAGATTAGCCAGATGTAATCGAACTCCTCAAGTCCTCGCAGGCCGTCGGGATTTTGGAACTCTGGTAGGAACGTTATGCGCCCTGTTAGCTTCTCGACAAGCCCGCTTTGCCGAGGTATTCCGAATTTCTCCTTGAAAGGCGAATGGAACGTTGCTATGGGCGTTATATTCATCTCGGTTAACTGTTGGTTCGTTTTTGTTGTAGAATTTCGAACGCTTTTTCCAGGATTGAGTCCTTGCCACTGGCTATGTCATCTTGCGTCATGTCGACTTTAACGTCGGGTTCCACACCAAACTCCGTGAGTTTTCCGTCAGGTCCCGTGATTGGTGCTGCCGAGAATCGCACGCTCCAACCATTGGGGAGCTCGCTGTTGAAGGGCAGGCCGCATCCCCCACCAGTGGTGTCGCCCACGATGGTGACGTTAGGTAGCGACTTCATGATTGAGACGAAATTGTTCGTTGCACTGAACGAGCCTCGATTAGTGAGCACGACTATCGGTTTGTTGTAGTGTACTCTACCATGTGCAGGTTCAAAGTAGTAGTCGTAAGGCTCGGAGAACTCGTTGTGGCCTGTTCCTGTCTTATGCTGGATAGAGCCGGCATAGGTTCGCTCATCGATGAAACGTCCCACGAGCGTCTCGACATTAGTGAGGTAACCACCTCCGTTGCTTCTTACGTCGATGACAAGTCCGTCGCTTGTAGCGATGTTACTGAAAATTACGTCGAGGTTGCCGTCGCCAATTGTAATAGAAAAGTCTCCATAATACATATAGGCGAAATTGTTGTCCAGAATGTGATACTTTATGCCCGAAGCCTTACGGTAGTTAAAGTTCAGGTAATGCTCGTCGATGAGCCGTTCGTCATAGTTCGCTGGATACTGTTCCCAGATCCAGTAACGTGAAACGTCTAAAGCCGATATCAGATTAGTGTGCCCGTCTTTCAGTTCTTTGAGCATGTCGCTGCACAAGTCGAAAAGTTCGCGGTTGGTTATTCCGTCGTGAAGCTTGGCACGATACTTGGCACGAACCTCGTTCCAGTCGACATCCTTGTAGGCAAAGAAACAGTAGTGCTCATCGAGGATAGTCCATAGAGCATCGAAGTTGCCGTAAGGGTCATTGTCCCATTCCACTTGCTCATGGCAGGCGGTGAGCGGCAGCATCGCAAGGATAGCGATCAAAGTGTAGAGCACTCGTTTCATTGATACATTGAGGATATAAAATTGTTGTTAACTTTAGCTTTCTTCTTTGGACTCACGCTTAAAAACTCTCCACCTAAACCAATCACCAGATAGTGGGCTATAGAACGTGTGTTGATATTGTTGGTCCAAGAGGAGTTGATGCGGTTTCGGTATCCCACGCGCAGGATGGTGTTGCCTAGATGCAGGTCGGCCGAGAGAGTGTGGTCGAGGTCGAAATGGTTGCCCCACCACCCAAAGTGGGTGAGGTTGCTGTGATTGCCCAGATAAATCTCGTAGTAAGCCTCATCGTAGTCGGGCGAGAAGAATACACCTGCCACAGGCAATGCCACTTGATATCGGAGCGTGATGGGCAGTCGCTTGATGTGAGTGTTGTAGATTGCCTGCCCCATGAACCCCACATTCCAGAGGATGCGTGTCGATACCAGGTTGTTGCTGTTGTAGGCATTGTAGAGAACACCTCCACGGAATTGCGTCTCACCACCCAGCTGGAATTGCAGATTGGGTGCCAACACATTGTTCCATCGTCGCATCATAGCCCATCGTGCGTCAATCATGAGAGCATGTGCGTCGTGGTTGCCAGCAGGATTGTGGGTGTAGGAATAGTCGGTCTCTATGCTTAGCTGTCGAGTCCATCGCTGAGGGTCGAATCCAAAGGCTTGTTGAGCCTCATAGCCCAAAGCAACAGCGTTCCCTCCATATTTAATTGGGGATATATAGGTGTCGAGTTCAGTAGCGTGCCCATACTGCGCCGAGAAAATTGATGCCACAGGTCGCAAAGGCTTCTCGTTTTCTGCGTCTTGCGCCAGTGCGCACTGCGTGCTCCATGCTAAAAACAGGGAGATAAGAAGAAACCTTATGTCGACCTTGAGAATCATAGTTTAATTATCTTTTTCGTTTTCTAAATCGTCAAATAGCCGCGTTTGCCCTGTGAGTTTGTCTCGAACTTCTTGCTGGTCGATGTCGCTTGGGGTGTCGATTTGCTGTTCAGAATCTTGTTCAATCTCGACAGGCTCTTCTTCCACAATGCGTGGATCCAACTCAGTCACCGTGTCCACCTTGTAGTTTGTTAGACGTTTTCCTTTAGCGTGGAAGCTCTTGACAGCTATAAATTCCTCGGCATCGACGATGAGGTTGTCGCGCACACTGTCATCGCCTCCAAATTTCACCTCAAAACGTGGATATTTCTTGTCGGAGAGCAGGATAAGCGACGAGTCGGGATTGTCGCCAATCATGCGCTGCTTTTTGTTGTTGTCGTCGAGCGTGAACCGCTTGAGGTATACATAACCTTGGTCGGCATCGTTGAGGATGGCTGTCCACACGATAGATGGGTCATATTTCATGATGCGCAGAATGCCTTCCTCATAGTGGTTGGTCGCCTCGTGAGTTGTGGTGTAGAAGTCGCCATTCTTCATGATGACTAAAATCCGGTCTTCGCCAGCGAACTTGCCGAGTGAGACTCCGTGACCCTCGTAGTTGATGCGCAGGATGTCCTGGTCGAAGAATACCTCACGGTCATCGAGCGTGGAGCGTCCATGCTCTTTGAGAGTGATGCGGTGAATCTCGTTCTTTGTCACCATGTTTCCGCGAACCGTACGGCCCTTGATAGCCATGTCGGCGAGATCCACATCGAACTGCAGCACGCGCAGATGCTTCTTTGGCTTTAGCGTAATGCGCAACACCTCGGCCTCTCCGTTAGGGTTAACGGTGAACCATAGCACCTTAGAGCCTGGCTTGCCTTGTGTGATATCATATTCTCTGTCGCGAGTAACTCCAGTTACTGCGAAACGTTTCATGTAGGTTGTTCCGCCCTTACCATCGGTGTAGAGAGCGTTGAAGATTGTGCGTGTGTCGTTTCGTTTGTATACTCCCACATGCATCACATTCTTGCCCACATAGATTTTCTCGGCAACCTTAGTCACTTTGTATTTGCCATCCTTGTAGAATATGATAATGTCATCGATGTCGCTACAGTTGCAGATGTACTCATCCTTTTTAAGCGACGTGCCGATAAAGCCTTCCTGACGGTTGATGTAAAGTTTCTCGTTGGCCTCGGCAACCTTGCTTGCGACGATGGTGTCGAAGTCGCGGATTGTGGTGCGTCGTGGGTGCAGATGACCATATTTCTTCTTCAGATTCTCATACCAGTTGATGGTGTGCTCCACGAGGTGTGCCAACTTATAGTCGATGTCAGCAAGTCGCTCATTGAGCATGGCAATGTAGTTGTCGGCCTTGTCGCTGTTGAACTTGACGATGCGCTTCATCTTAATCTCCATGAGCCTGAGGATGTCGTCGCGAGTTATTTCGCGGTAGAACTGTGGCTTGAAGGGCTCCAGTCGCTTGTCGATGTGCTTAACAGCAGCGTCCTCGTCCTTGGCCTGCTCATATCCTCGGTCCTTGTAGATGCGTTCCTCGATGAAGATTTTCTCAAGCGAAGCAAAGAACAGCGACTCCATAGTTTCGAGTCGTTGAATCTCAAGTTCGCGCTTGAGGATATCCTTTGTATGGTCAACGCTGAATTTGAGAAGGTGGGTGGCGGTGAGGAATTGTGGTTTCTCGTCTTTGATGACGCAGATGTTAGGAGAAATACTTGTCTCGCAGTCGCTGAAGGCATAGAGCGCGTCGATGGCCTTGTCGCTTGATGTACCTGGCTGCAGAGTGACGATAATCTCGGCAGTTGATGAGGTATTGTCCTCTACCTTTCTAATTTTTATCTTGCCTTTCTCAGCAGCTTTCAGGATTGAGTCGATAAGTGTGCTGGTGGTTTTTCCGTAGGGCAGATCCTTGACAATCAAAGTCTTGTTGTCAAGTTTTTCGATTTTAGTTCTCACGCGGATGCTGCCACCTCGCTCACCATCTCGGTAATTATTCACGTCGACATATCCGCCAGTGGGGAAGTCGGGATAGAGCTGGAACTCCTCACCCTTAAGGTAGCTCACAGCTGCATCGAGTATCTCGTTGAAGTTATGTGGCAATATTTTGCATGATAGTCCCACAGCGATACCCTCGGCACCCTGTGCCAAAAGCAATGGGAATCTTACTGGTAGAGTGATGGGTTCTCGGTTGCGTCCGTCATAACTCATTGTCCAGTCGGTGACCTTATTGTCGAATGCAACCTCAAGAGCAAACTCACTCAGACGTGCCTCGATGTAACGAGGTGCAGCTGCTCCATCGCCAGTGAGAATGTTGCCCCAGTTACCTTGGGTATCGATGAGTAGTTCCTTTTGCCCAAGTTGTACCAATGCGTCGCCAATTGAGGCATCGCCGTGAGGGTGGTAGTGCATGGTGTCGCCCACGATACCTGCAACCTTGGTGTAATGGCCGTCGTCGCTCTCCTTCATGACGTGGAGTATGCGTCGCTGCACAGGTTTGAGACCATCCTCGATGTGTGGGATGGCGCGCTCAAGGATTACGTAACTGGCATAGTCGATGAACCAGTTCTCATACATTCCCGAGAGTTTGAGGCGCTTGTCTTTTTTTGCGCCTTCAGCGCGAGGAACAGGAAATGAGGATTGGGGCGTGTTTGACTCAGTTGACTCGCCAGACTCAGTCATACTCCCCCCGGCCCCCTCTATCTTAGAAGGTGACCTGTCGCGTGACTCACTTGATTCACCTGACTCAGTGTTGTCTTTGATGGGTTCCAGCTCTTCAGGTATGTTATTGTCGTTGTTCATTAATATGCGTATATAAAATACCTATTATAGTAAATATTCGACAAAGTTAGTAATTTTTGGTGAAAGAAATGATATTACAATATTTTTTTGTGTACATTTGTGTCATAAAATGATTAAAAACGTGAAGAACTTTTTATTTGTGATGGGCAGTCTGGTGCTTGCATTGTTATCGGCGTTGCCTATCGAAGGTGCCCCAATGAAGAAAGAGATTGGAAATAAAATAATGGTAATCAGTGACCCACATTTGCTGGCGCCGTCGCTTATTGGTGATGGCAAGGCTTCGCAGCATCTTGCCACAAGCGACATGAAGTTGGTACTTGAGAGCGACATGATAATAGGGCACATGGTTGACGAGATGATAAAGGAGAAGCCAGACTTTGTGCTTATCACTGGTGATCTCACCTTCAATGGTGCTCGCGCGAGCCATGAGCAGATGGTTCGGCATCTTGAGAGGCTGTCGCAAGCTGGCATTAGATGTTTTGTTATCCCTGGCAATCACGACGTGAATTGTCCTTATAGCAAGAGCTACATTGGCGATGTTGCCGAGGTGGTAGAGACAATTGGCAGTGAGGACTTTGCCCAGCTTTACTCTTATTTTGGTTATGGTAAAGGGTCAGAGCTTGATTCTAATTCATTGAGTTACACTTGTGAGCTTGTTCCTGGGTTGGTGCTGCTGTGCATCGACAGTAACCTTTACAATGATAACCAACTTGGCGCTCAAATCGTTTACCACAATGATGGTATTGTAAAGCCTAAGACGCTTGAGTGGATAAAGAAGCAACTGGCAAAGGCAAAGAGTGGTGGCAAACGTGTGATTGCTCTGATGCATCACCACTTGGTGGAGCATATCGATGGTGAGAGCAAACTGCTGCCCAATTATATAGTTGCCAATCATGAAGAGGTGTCGCAAGTTCTCAGAGATGGTGGCGTTAAGGTTGTTTTCACTGGTCATCTGCACATCACTGATGCCGCCATTTGTGATGGAATAGTGGATGTTGCTACTGGTTCGGCGTCGACCTATCCACTTCCAATTCGCACGCTGACGATTGACCCATCGCTTGAGATGTTAACTATTGATACCCGCTTCTTTGACGGCCTTGACGAGGGTGTCTTGTTGCTGGGAAAGCATAAGATAGAGAATGGAGCTGATGCTCTTGCGGCTCTGGTGTCGCGGCGATTGTGGTCGAAGATGAAAGGTCGCATGGAACAACTCAAATTGATGCTCGCCATGCAAGGAATGGAAGTGAAGAGTTTGCCTCAGGATGCCCAGGAATTGAGCGAACTGCTGCTGCGCCATTTGCGTGAGCCTTTGACTCATAGTCTTGTGAGTGTGTCGCGTGGTGGTGAAGACCCGCAGCAGGCTGCAGCTGTGATTGATGCCATCAGGCAGGGTGTGAGAGGTATGGTCTTAGAGCTGATTCCTGAGAACGGCGAAATGATTGTCGACTTCTTGATCAGTGAGCTTATGCCTCGCGTGGAGCCAATGCTTCGCAGCGCTCTTGAAGACATAAACCAAGTGGGCAGCGACAAAGAGAGCAAAACTGATGATCACAGGTTGAAGATAATAATAAAGTAATAAGTTACAAGTAACAAATAACAACAATGCAACAAGGCAATGGTGATGAGCTCTGCTTTGTTGCAATTTTTTAGTGAATTAGTTAATGTTTAGTTAAAAGTGGCACGTTTTTTGCTTATGTGTTTTAAACTTCGATATCTTTGCGACATCTAAGAGTCGAAATGACGAGATAACAAAAAATTCTATTTATAGAAGCAACAATTTTTCATTTGTTCAACTTTAAAATGTTATTAGGTACTATGGAATTTTTTATTATTAGAAATGATGAACAACAGGGCCCCTTCACCCTTGAGCAACTGAGTGGCATGAACATTATGCCTGAGACTCCCGTGTGGACAGAAGGGATGCCTGAATGGACCACCGCCGACAAGGTAGCCGAACTTCAGCCTCTTGTGGCTTATGCTCCACGCCTTGACGGTCAAGCCGTCCCTCCGGTTATGCCGCAAGGTTCGGCTCCTCAGCCCCCACAGTGGAACAATGCGCCATATCAGCAGGCACCATATACAGCAACGCCTCAGCAGCCCTACAGCTATGAAGCACCTCAGCAGCCACAGTATGCTGCACCTGTAGCTCCCAAACCCAAGAAGAGCCACACTGCGTTGTGGGTGACATTGGCTATAGTTGCTGTGCTAGCAGGTGTTCTTGCAATCACTAACCCCGACAAGAAGGATCATTGTGATGCCATCTCAAGCGTAACTACCGATTGGACACAGGAGAAGATAGGAAATGTTTTTGGCGGTTTTGTTGGTGGTGTGAGTAAGATTGTTACCAAGCCATTGGTTAGTGCGGCAATTGAAAGTGCTGTTGACGTTAAACCTTATGGTTTGTTCTCAATTGGTTACATAGGCGAAACCAAGGTGTCGTTAGGAATTTTGGGCCATGTTTTCACCTTCAACAAGTCTCAAATTGACGAGAAGATCGAAGAGGTTATAGGTGTAAAGACCAACGACGCTCTAGATGCGATAAAGGGTGGCATAAGTGATATCTTCTCTAGTAACGACGAGGAATCAACAGATAACTTGAAGAATGAGGCTCCCGAAGCCAATTCTGAATCAAATGACGAGGAGGTGACCGCCGAGGACCGCGTTGAGAGTGATTTTGACATGTCCGAAGAAGTTGACACTATTCTCAAGACCATTACAAAAGAAGGAGCCAAGGCCGCTGGCAAAGCCATCGACAAGGCTATTGACGAGATGTTTAACTGATATTTAGGGATTTAGATTTAGTATATTTAAAGTCGGAGGCTCACTACCATGCGAGTCTCCGACTGTTTTATAGTTCGTCATGGGCGAAAGCGATCATGAGTTTTGTTTTGTATCGTCGCCACTCCAGGTTGAATATGCTGCTGCCATATTCCATGCCTCTTGGGTCGATTTCGCCGTAGAATCTCATTAGCAGGAAGTGTGCCAGCAGTGCCACCACTGTGTCGTGCAATGCTGTGTCAAACCCTAGTTTGGGTGGATTGTTGAAGCCGAAAGTCATGACTATGTTGTGCGAATCGATGTTTGGGTTGTAGTTGTCGAATTGCAGATACCCCATTACCCGTTGTCTTAGGTCGGCATAACCTTCTTTGAGTTTGAGCAGTAATATGTTTCGGTTGTCGGGAGTGAGGATGCGCACGTTTTCGTTGTGTGCGCCATACCATGCGCTTTGTGCATAGACGTAGTTCAGGATTTCATCAAAGTCGATGTTGATGGTTACAGTGTGTTTTTTCATGAGTTTAAAGATTGAGAAGTGGGTGTTTAGGCAGCACGTCCGTAGGGCTTGCGGCAATTCATTCGGCTCAGTTCTCGCTTGATAATTACCCAAGCGTGCTCTTGAGTTAGGAAGAATCGTGAGGCTCGACATTGGTCGAGAACGATGTCTAGGGCTTTAGCAATCGACATTTTGTCTTGCTCAATTAGGCATTTTACCTTTTTTGTGATGTCGAGCCACATCTCGCGGGTCACATTGCTCTTGAAGTGAATGGTGTCTTCTCCCATGAGCAACTTGGGTACTACAAGGTAGGCTCGGTCGAACCCCACATGGTAACGCGGTGTGCCAGTGTTGATGGCAGTAGAAAGAGCCACTTGTCGCAAGTTTTTGACCTGTCGTTTCCTGAGATTGTCGTAGATATCGCAGTACAGCTCGGTTAGCTGTCGGTCGCGCTCATCGCGTCGTTGAGCGCTTTCGCTCTTGTTCAGGTAATTCATTTGTCGTGTAATAGAATTAAGGTGAATAATCTGTTTTAGTAGTGCGAACTATTGTTCGCGATGCAAAGATAATATGGAGTAATGGTAAAATGCAAATTATTTAAGGTAATTTCACAATATTATGATTATCCCAATGCAAAAAAGAGACTTGGGGTTAGACCTCAAGTCTCAAAAATATGTTGTGTTAAAGAGTTATTTAGAAGTCAAATGATAGACCAAGCTGGAGGTTGAAATTGAGTGGATGTTCGTTTCGTTGGGTGTTGAGCGGCATTGTTGTGATGTAGTGCGAGAGCTTGGGTGAAAGGTAGACACCCACGTTGCGAGTGAAGTTGTACTTCAACCCGGCAATGGCGTGAATCGACCATTGCAGTCGTTTGATTGATTGACTCTCGTTGTTGAATTTTGCCGATACCACTTTCTCAACGAGAGCTTCTCCTCCAATGAAAGAGCTGAGCCCCCGGTATTTCCAGAAGTTCCATCTCATGCCGAATGGCAGACCAATGAGCTTGATGTTCTGTTTAAATTCAGGAGCACCATTGTCGGGAGTAACATCGCTCGACATTGAGGTGAAGTTCAGTCCTATGCTGCCATACACGTTTTTCAATATTTTCTTGTTGAAAGTGACGCCCGCAGTTAGTGGCATGTGGTGATGGTAGTTGTAGTTGACTGGTGGTGCCGCCTTGGGCGATACGCCTTGAGCTGCTGGTGCCATCATCATGGGTGGGTTGTTGCTTGGGGGCAGGAGCATCTGTGCCGTAGAACCGTTGACAGTGGAGTTGTGGTCGGTGGAAATCATGCCGTTGCCATAAGCTGCAAGGAGCATCGTGTTTTGCTTAGGCTGCTTGTTGTTAGCCATTTTCTCGCGTGCTTCCCGTCGAGCGTTGGCATCGTAGATGAGGTGTTGCTGATAGGTACTGTCGCTGTAGACTTTCCAGGGATCCATGGCTTCGTGGTTCATGACATTGTCGTACTCAGCATACAGCTCTTCGAGAGCCTTCATAGTCTCGATGTCGTAGAAGTACTCTTCGGGGTCAAATTCATTGTCATCAAATTCGTTAGCGTCAAACTCGTTGGCATAGAATTCTTCTTCTTCTTCGTCTAAATATCGCCGGATGGGCTCCTCGTCAGGGGTGTAGGTCGGAGTAGAGTGGTGGTGATAGCCAGTTTTAGTGCTATGAAGATTGGTTGTTCCGTGGCTTGCGCGTAGTGGCTTGCTTGTGATACCAGTGTTTTTGTTTTTTGCCAAAGTGGGAATTGGAGCAGATATTGGAGCCTGCTTGGGTGACTGTGTGTTGTTTTGTGCAAGTTGTGATTGGATGCTGGTGGGCAGCGTGGCAGCTGAGGGTGTTGCATCAGCATTTGGAGAGCTTATTGTAGAGTCGTTTTGGTTTCTTTATCTGCTGAGCTAGGGGAACTGGCTGTTGTTCATCATTGGCGTTGTAGACCATTACTCCAGTGGCGACAACTATGGCAACAGTGGCAGCTGCAGCAATGCCTTTCCACCATTTAGTGGAAATAGCACGTTGCTTGAGCTTTGGAGCTTGTTTGGGTAGGGCGCTGGCAATAGCCTCCCATGTGCCCTCGGGAACTTGACGAGTGGCATTGTCGGCTTTGTTTTTTATGGCCTCTATCCAGTTGTTGTTTATATCGTTGCTCATACGTGTTTATTCGTTTTGTTTTTTGACATACTCCTTAATCTTAGTGGCGAGTAGTGCTTTGGCTCTTGCCAGCTGCGAAGAGGAGGTCTTCTCGCTGATGCCCAGTTGTTCGGCAATTTCCTGATGTGAGAATCCATCGAGGCAGTAAAGGTTGAAGACCGTTCGGTATCCATCGGGTAGCTCGGCAATGAGTTTCAAGATTGTGTCTATGTCAAGTCTGTTGATACCGTAAGTAGTCTCTTCGTCGATGTCATCGGGTGGTTTTGAGATCCCTGCGGAATTAAAACTTGTAGTTTTTAGTCGTTTTTTGTCACGCAAGAAATTCAGGGACCTTGTCACGGCGACGCGTGTGAGCCACGCCTTTAAAGAACCCTCTCCTTTCCACTTGAAGAACTTGAAGGTGGAGAAGATTGTCAAGAACGTTTCTTGTAGCACGTCTTTAGCGTCGTCATCGTCGCCAATATAACGGTAGATGACCGCCATCAGGAACGGAGAATATCTGTCAAAGAGCTCACGCTGGGCAATGGGATTGCCCTGCTTACAACCTTGTGTGATATCTCTTTCGCTCATCATGCTGCTAATAGTTTTACCGCGCGAGGTGCAAAATTACTGCATCCTTTCTTGAAAAAAAATTTTTTTTCGCAAAAAATGCGTCAGCGTTCATTGAGCAGATGCTTTTTGTGGCTTAAGAGATTTCGCTGGCAAAATTGTCATTCTATAAACACCGCAAGGTGTGAAATACTGCATCATTTATGCGATAATTTCACTTTTTAACATAAAAAAGCACCAAAGGGCCGCTTTTCGACCATTTGGTGCCTTAATTCCGATATGTAATTTAACAATTAGTTAGGTATAAACATGTAGTCACCGAGGATGTCGTTGAAGTAGACTGTGTAGTTGCCCGAAGTAGCTAGAATGTTGAGTCCGTTGTATGTGCCGTTACCAATTGGGAATGTGTTGTCGCCCCAATTGGTGCTCCAATCATTGTTGGCCCGGAACTTAAGTTCGGAGTCATTGTCAAGAGTGAATGGTATTTTCCAGTTGTGACATGTTACATCGTAGGATGTGTCGAGCATATTCATATCGACGTCGGTCGCCCAATTACTGAATTCACCAATGATTCCGATGCTGTTATAGGTGTTAACATTGTTTAAGTGTGTCCAAGTGACTTGATGAGTGATGGGATTGAGGGTGATTTTATAGTATCCAGCAGTGTTAACCGAGATATGAATATTAGCATAATCATCGCCGCTATAGAACTGTCCACCAGTCTCGTCACCACCAGAAACAACGTTTGTCCACTCTCCTGGAGAGCCAATAATCATGAACGCAGTCCCACTTGGAAAGTAACCTGCATATTCCAAGTTATTTCCGTTGTGGAACATTGGCGCCATTGAAGAGCAGTTGGTGGGATCGTCGCAATTGTTCCAGTTACCATCGCCGATGCATGATCCCACTAGCCACCAAATGTCATCGAAAGTGTTTGGCCTGAAGTTCAGCAGAATATTACTAACGTTGGAATAGGCCTCTCCACAGCCACTTGCTGTACCATGGATGCGCAGTTTCAGAGCACCAGTTCCTAACTTCTGGATGCATCTCTTAAGCTCTGCTTCGGTGGGGTAATAGGTGGTGCTGCTTCCAGCTTCGAAGGTAATGTATGTCCCATCGGCGAAGTTGCTGTTGGCACAAATCTGCAGTTCATAGTTGGGATGGATGATGTGCTCGTCGTCGGTTATTGCAGACCATGAAGTTGAGACGGTAAGAGTGTAGCCTTCGGGGTCGGTTCTCACTTGTGTGGTGAGCTGTATGTTAGGGTATGTGATGTCATAACCTGGGTTTTGTGTGTAGGAGCTGTTCTCTTCCAAAACTCCAGCAGGAATTGCAAAGATGTTCTTGCTGATGTCGAAGTCACAGCCATCAACTGTGCCTCCCTTCTGGTTCCAAGAGATTTCACCAGTAGCACCCATTTCTGTTCCGTATCTATTGAATCGTATCAAGTCGATGCGACGTCGTCCCTCAAAACCAAATTCTCTTGACCACTCATTGAGTATGCTGTTGAGGTTGGCGCTGCTAGCATTGTTTAATCCAGCTCTATTCCTTACTATGTTCAGAGCAGCTAGGCCCTCGCTTGTGCACGAACCGTTATGTGTCCTTGCATCGACCTCTGCAACAATGAGTGGCGCCTCGGCAAATCTAATGAGAGGGTAGTCGGTGTCGGCAAAGGTGGTGTATGGAATCTCGCTGGTCGTCTTACGGTTAGTGAACTTGAAGTAGCATATCCCGTCATAGTAATAAGTGCTCTCGGTGATGGGGGCTATTGCGTTAGAATTGTTGTAGATAAACAGGGCGCGTTTGTCGCCAAGGGAGTTTGCCACAGTTCCTGGAGCAGTATTAATGTTCTGCTGTGTGTTGACATTGAATCTCTCGGCAAAATCGGGTCTTGCTATGTAGCCTCCCCACTGAGAGTTGAGTCCACTTTGGAAAATAGACTCATAATCCGAACCGTAGCTTCCTGCAACGAGGAATGTCGTTCCCGACCAAGCGAAGTCACCCGAGTTGTCGCTGGAGTAGACGATAGGTAGTATTATCTCGTTTCGAGAGTTTCCGGTGCCGTTGTCGGCCGAGAAGACACTTTGATAGTTTGACAGGACTCCGCCGCCAGTTATGCACATGCCGTAGGCCGAGTTCATTACGTATTCTGCGTTTTGCTTAGCGAGGTTCAGAGCCCGATTAAGAATGTTGCTGGATGCGTTCTTAACATAAACTCCCATGTTTAGATGGAGTCTTGCAAGCAGCAATGCGCAGGCAGCTTTGTCGATGCGTCCGTAGTTGAGTGACATGGGTTCGGCAAGCAAATCGCCACATTCAATAAGTTCATCTTCAATGAAATAGAATACATTGGCGCGCGATTGTTGTTGAGCATTGATAGTGTTGACACTTGCGTTGGTGTTGGATGGCACTTTTCCGAAGAAATCCATCAGGTAATAGTAGTAGAGTGCCCTGAGGGTGCGAATCTCGGCGTTGTGCATGTCGTCATGGTTTGCGGTGCTGCTCAGATAGCTGTTGCACAAGTCTATGTTTGCGCATAGGCGTCGATATAGCCCTTCGGCTTGTGGCAGGTCGCTGCCCCAAGTGTTGGTGTTCATTTCGTGTATGCCATAGTCAGCCCAAAGGCAGTAGGCCTCATCGGTGGTAAGGGTGTTCATTTGCCACATCGATCGCAGGAAGGAGCTATGGCTTGGGTCACTAAATCCTGGGATTGATTCTTCGCTGCGCAGTGAGGCGTAGCACCGGTTAAAGAGAGCTTCCTCATTGTCGACCGATGGCGTGTTACCAAGCAGTATGTCATAAAGATAGGTGATGTCGGCAGCAGTAATGTTGCCGTCTCCATCCACATCGCAGGTGGTGGCATAGGTTTGTTCGCCGTTAAGCAAGTAGTTGTATATGGCGGTCACGTCGGCCGAGGTTACTGTGCCGTCACCATCCACGTCGCCATTGATAGCCCACATTGCGGCTGGGCACATTGCAATCGCTATTGCGACCGCAATTTGCATGATGCGTGTAGTGAGATTGTTCATAATCATTATGTTTTTTAGTTAATGTAATGTTCAAAAGAGGAGAGGTATAAAAAAATTGTATTATTTTGCCACAAATATAATAAAAAAAACTAAGAACAAGTTCTTAGTCCTTAGTTTTTATACAAAAGAGCAAAAAAATAAAGCTGTCCTTCACCTAGTGAAAAACAGCTTCAAAACTTTTTAGCTTGTTGCTAATTACTTCTCAGCTTGAGGAGCCTCTTCGCCTTCAACTGCCTCTTTTACAGCGTCTTTAGCGTCCTGAGCAGCCTCTTCGATCTTCTCTGCGCCTTCCTTGGCAGCATCCTTAGCAGCGTCCTTTACTTCCTCAGCCTTGTCGGCAGCCTTGTCGGCAGCCTCATTGATGGCGTCCTTAGCATTGTCAACTGCCTCGTTGATAGCGCTATCAACAGGATTAGCAGTGGTGTCTTCAACAACCTCAGTGCTTGTAGCAGAGCTCTTGCTTGCGCTGTTGTTGCCAGTAGTTTGGCAAGAGAACAGAGATACGCTAGCGATAACAGCAACTAATAAAACTAACTTTTTCATTTCTAAATTTTTTTAATAATAAAACAATAAATAATTTTCTGTGTTTTTTCTGTGTTTCGAAAAACGATGCAAATTTATATCAAAAAATTAATATGCAAATCTTTTTTTATTTTTTTTTTTGAACAAAAAACGTCAAAAATGGGCAATTTAACAAAACTTCACAAACTTACAATCTATCACTCGTTTGAGTTATAGGGTCTTTATTGACGAAAATTTTCTTTAAAGCGAATAATGTTAAATTGTCTTTAATATTTTTTTTCTTTGAAATTAGCGGTATAAGAAGCGTTTTATGCTCTTTTTGGGCGTTTTTTCAAACTCATTTACCATAATCTCGATGCTTGACACTTTTTCGTAGGGTGCAACAAGTTTGTTTAGCTCAGTTTTCACTGTGTTCATGTGCGCTGGAAGTTGGTCACGAGTCACTCCATCACGGTCCATGGCGTCGTAGTCGGGGTAGACTAGGGCTATTAGTTTGCGATCGCGGTCCACGACAAGGCTCTCACTCACGTAGAGCATGTTGTTGAGCTTTGCTTCAATCTCTTCAGGGTAGATGTTCTGTCCATTTGCACTCAAGAGCATTGTCTTTAGTCGACCACGAATAAATATGGTTCCGTCGGCGGTCAGCGTTCCCATGTCGCCGGTGTGTAGCCATCCGTCCTCATGCAGCACCTTGTCGGTGGCTTCGGTGTTGTGGAAATATCCGCTCATCACGTTTTCACCCTTGATGCAAATCTCGCCAGGGATGTTCTCGGGATCATCGCTCAATATTTTACATTCCATGATGCCTGGCAGCACGCGACCTGCACTGTGTAGCACAAACTCTCGCCATGGTGTGTGGCTCACGAGCGGTGCGCACTCGGTCATTCCATAGCCCACAGTGAAGGGGAATTTTATTTTATAAAGGAAATCCTCGACCTCGGCGTTGAAAGGTGCGCCACCCACAATCACCTCCTCAAACTCTCCACCAAAGGCTTCGATGAGACGCTCGCGTATGCGGTCGTATATTTTGCGGTCAAGATAGGGAACAGCAAGAGCCCAGCGCAACTTGGTCCTGCTGATCATGGGCACTATCATCTTGCTGTAGATCTTTTCGAGAACCAGTGGTACACATATTACAAGATGTGGCTTGATTTCTTGCATGGCCTTCACAATAACCTTGGGAGCGGGGATGCGTCCTAGCAGAGTGATGTGTGAGCCAACGGCTAATGGTGTGAGCATGTCGAATGCGCAACCATAGGCATGAGCAAGTGGAAGGAACGAGACGCAGCGTGTGCCACGACGGTGCAGCTGCGAGTTGATGCCGTAGACGATGTTTCCAGCCAGGTTGTTGCCAGTGAGCATCACTCCCTTGCTAAATCCCGTGGTTCCGCTGGTGTAGTTTATCTCCATGAGCTCTTTGTTGTCACGCTCTATGTAGTTGATGCCAGCAGCGGTGAATCCATTGGGATATGTTTGCTGCATGAGAGTGTCGGCGTTCTCAATCACTTGGTCAATGTGCTCATCTTCGTTCTGAGCAAGCAGTTTGCCGGTGTCAAGTGATACAGCAGCGCGAATGTGGCGCATATTGTCGAAGTCGAACGATTCCCAGATGGCGTTGCTGGCGAAGAGCACTTCGGCCTCGCTATGGTTGATGATGTGCTGTGCGTCGCGTGGGTTAAACTCCTGCAGGATGGGCACGATGACGGCTCCGTAAGTGATGGTTCCCAAGAACACAATTACCCAGCTGGGTGTGTTTTTGCCGATTAGTGCAACACGGTCTCCAGGTTTGAGTCCACACTCTTTATATATAAGGTGTAGGCGTGCGATGCGCTTGGCAAAGTCGCCGTAGGTTAGAGTTTGCTTGGTGTTATAGTCACTAAGAGCGGGCAGGTCCCAATTGTTTCGGAAGCTCTGCTCAAAAATCTTTATGGTGTTTTCCTTCATCATAATGCGATGATGTTTTTGATTTTTTGCAATAGTTTTTTCAGCCCACAAAATTAACGAAAAAATCTAAAACTGCAAAAAATGTTGCAATCGTCGTCGTTTTTTGCTATTTTTGCACCAAAGAAAAATTATCGCCAGTGAAATCGGTTAACTGCACTTCATATTAGGTTTTGCCCTCTAAATCCATTGGCTAAGCAAAAAGAGGCTAACTTTGTTGTGATTTTTTTAGACATTACACATTATATAATAATATTATGAAGAAGAAAACACTCTCCATCATCAAGGATGACCCTTGGCTGGAACCCTTTGAGGAGGCCATAGTGGGTCGCCACAACGATTTTTTGAACAAAGAAAAAGAGCTCACTGGCGATGGCGGCAGTCTTGTCGATTTTGCTAATGCTTACAACTACTACGGTCTTCACCACACTTCTAAAGGGTGGGTGTTGCGTGAATGGGCACCTAACGCCACCGAGATTTTTGTGGTTGGCGACTTCAACAACTGGACTGAGTGCGCCCCCTACAAGATGCGCCAGCTTGAGAATGGCAACTGGGAGATTACATTGCCCGAGCGTGGAATGAAGCATGGTGACCTTTTCAAACTTAGTGTTCACTGGAATGGTGGACAGGGCGAACGCATCCCCGCCTATGCTACACGTGTAGTTCAGGACGACAACACCAAAATATTCTCGGCTCAAGTGTGGAACCCCGAGGAAAAATACGAGTTCAAGATTAAGAACTTCAAGCCCAATGTGCAGCCACTGCTCATCTATGAGTGCCACATCGGTATGGCTCAGAATCGTGAGGGAGTGGGAACCTACGAGGAGTTTCGCACCAATATTTTGCCACGAATAGCTGATGACGGCTACAATGCCATTCAAATTATGGCGATTCAGGAGCATCCCTACTATGGCTCTTTTGGCTACCATGTATCAAGTTTCTATGCCGCTTCGAGCCGATTTGGCACTCCCGAGGAGCTGAAACACCTCATCGATGACGCACACTCTCGTGGCATCGCCGTGATTATGGATATCGTGCACTCGCATGCGGTGAAGAACGAGGTGGAAGGCTTGGGTCGTTTCGATGGCAGCTATGACCTCTATTTCTATGGCGACGGCAAGCGCGAGCATCCAGCTTGGGACTCTCTGTGCTTCGACTACGGCAAGAATGCTGTGCTCAACTTCTTGCTGAGCAACTGTAAGTTCTGGCTTGAGGAGTATAAATTCGACGGCTTCCGTTTTGATGGCGTGACATCGATGCTCTACTACAACCATGGACTGGGTCAGGCATTTGGTGGCTATGAGGATTACTATAATGGTAACCAGGACACCAACGCTATCACTTACCTCACCCTTGCCAACAAGCTGATTCACGAGGTAAATCCTCACGCGATAACCATTGCCGAGGAGATGAGCGGCATGCCAGGCTTGGCACGTAAGGTAAAGGACGGTGGCATCGGCTTTGACTACCGCATGGCGATGGGCATCCCCGACTACTGGATTAAGACCATCAAGGAGCAGAAGGACGAGCACTGGAAGCCCACGTCAATATTCTGGGAACTCACAAACCGTCGTGCTGACGAGAAGACCATCTCATATGCCGAGAGCCACGATCAGGCTTTGGTGGGCGACAAGACTATCATTTTCCGACTGATTGACAAGGAGATGTACTGGCACATGATGACAGGCGACGACAATGGAGTGGTGAGCCGTGGCGTGGCTTTGCATAAGCTCATCAGGCTAGTGACTGCATCGACCATCAACGGAGGCTACCTCAACTTCATGGGTAACGAGTGGGGCCATCCCGAGTGGATTGACTTCCCACGCGATGGCAACGGTTGGAGCTATAAGTACGCCCGCCGTCAGTGGGACCTTGTGGACCGTGAGGACCTCAAATATCAGTTCCTTAATAATTGGGACAATGATGTGATGCACTTGATAGGTGGCACGCACAACTTCCAGGCACTGCCCATCCGCAAACTTTGGGACAAGGACGATGACCAGATACTTGCCTATATGCGTGGTGACCTTGTGTTTGTGTTCAACTTCAACCCAGTGCAGTCGTTCAGCGACTATGGTTTCTTGGCTCCAGCAGGGGAGTATCACGGTGTGATGAATAGCGACAATGCGCGCTATGGCGGTTACGGCAATGTGGACGAGGGCGTGAATCACCTCACCCAGTCCGACCCACTATATGACAGCGCCGGTTTGGGATGGCTGAAGCTCTACATTCCTGCTCGCTCTGCCTTGATTTTGCGTCTTCAGCCTGGGCGTCCAAAAGCTGCTCGCAAACCTGCCGCAAAGAAGGCCCCAAAGAAGAAAACCAAAAAGTGAAGAAAAAGGAACCGACCCCTTTTCTTCATTAAATGGGTAAAAACGGAACAAGAAGGACAAAATTATAGTCAAAATGTTGTATAAATGAAGAAAAAGGAACCGACCCTTTTTCTTCACTTGTGGTGAAAAATGAAAATTGTTGTTTATTGTTCGGCGAATTCTGATTTGCCGCATGAGATTGTTGACATAGCTTCCGCTTTAGGGCGGTGGATAGGGGAGGGCGGTCACACGCTCGTCTATGGCGGTGTGAACGCCGGTTTGATGCATGTGACAGCTCAAGCGGCTCGTGAGGCGGGATGCAAAAGAATTGTGGGCATAGTTCCAAAGTTCTTCAAGCATCGTGCCGACCCGTTGTGCACCAAGCTGAAACTTGCCCGCGACCTTAACGACCGCAAGTCGATGCTCATTGGCAATGGTGACGTCTTTGTGGTGCTGCCTGGCGGTCTTGGCACTATCGACGAGTGGGTGTCGACACTTTCGCACATAGTGGTAGAGGGCAGCGATCGAGCAATCATCGTGGTAAACTATAAGGGCATGTACTTGGCCCAGACAGAACAGTTGCGCAACACGGCTAGTTCTCAGTTTGCCCGCGCCGCAAGCATTGACCGTTCCATTTTGGTCAACGACTCACAAGAATTAATCAACAAATTAAATGAAATAAGTATGCTATGAAATCAAAAGTTTATACCCTCACTGGCGACAAGGGCACTACTTCACTTGTTGGTGGTCAACGAGTTGCCAAAGACGATATCCGCGTTGAGGCCTATGGCACAGTCGACGAGCTGAATTCTCACATTGGCCAAGTGGCGCATGCGCTTAAAGGCAAGATGCCCGACGTGGAGCAGTTGCTTTTTAAGGTTCAGAACAAGCTTTTCAACTTGGGCGCCTATTTGGCAACTGAGCAGACTGACGTTCAATCGCCTGTCTATGGTCTGCAGGACGAAGATGTGAAGGCTATTGAGGCAATGATTGACAAGATGGACGAGCAACTGCCGCCCATGCGTGGATTCATCTTGCCTGGTGGTGCCGATGCTGCTGTACTTTGTGACGTGTGCCGCACCGTGACCCGCCGTGCCGAGCGTCGCGTGGTGACACTATCTTTAGAGCGACCTCTTAATCCGCTGGCTCAGCGTTATCTTAACCGCCTGAGCGATTTCTTCTTCATCTTGGCTCGCTATATCAACGTTACCAATCATGTAGAAGAAGTTCTTTGGGATAAGAACGCTTGATTTTTCATCTATTTTATTCTTGGTCAGTGTCGTAGGCGCTGGCGGTCTGGTTGTGTTGAGGGGTAAGTTCCCAAACATCATTTAATAAATTGTTGCTATTTTGATGCCAAAGGAGAGAATAACTTCTTTGGTATCTTGTTTTGAGAAGAAACGCTTTTTTTCAAAAAAAATGAACTTTTTTCTTGGTGCGCAAAAAGGCTGCGGTGTGATGTTGTTACTTTGCAGCGTGAAAAAGATAAAAGGTGTTCATTGACATGTTTTTCACTCAAGATACGACTGTGGCGAAATTGGTAGACGCATTAGATTTAAGCTCTAATGGACGTAGTCCGTAAGGGTTCGATTCCCTTCAGTCGTACAAAGCAAATAATGCTGGGCGGTTTTTATTGCATTCCCTGTCTCAGTAACATATGGTGGTGTGCGAGATTACCTTGACAAAAGGTGATTTAGCCTCCGCCTTTTTTGTTGCTGTGCCAAATTTATTGTACCTTTGCAATTGTTATGGAGACCAAGAGGAAAGGTTATATCGCGTCGCTCATTGAGCAGGGCGAGCACGAGCATCAGGACTTCAAGTACCAGATTACCGACGCCCGCAAGATTGCGCGCTCCATCAGTGCCTTTGCCAACCATAGCGGTGGCCATCTGCTCGTGGGTGTGAAAGACAACGGCAGCATCGTGGGCGTGAGCAGCGACGAGGAAATATATATGATAGAACAGGCGGCTCAGATGTACTGCCAACCCGAGCAGCAGGTTAAGTTCAAAGTGTTCAGGGTCGCAGGGAAGAGTGTACTCAAGGTCGATATCGACGAAGCTGCCGACAAACCCGTTAAGGCTCCCGATGACAACGGACAGTGGCGAGCCTACTACCGTGTCGCCGACGAGAACGTCCTCGCCAGCTCCACTCATGTGAAGGTGATGCAGCTCAAAAGCGAACCCGCACCTGACGACGTGGTGATAAACCTGACCGAAAAAGAAGAAATGTTGCTCGACTATCTGCAAGACCACGGCGGCATTACCCTAAGCGGCTACGAACGCCTGGCCCACATTTCATTCTTCACTGCCCAGCGCACCGCAGTGAAACTCTGCGAGATGGGCATCATCGAAATCCAATACCACAACAACCAGTGCCTTCTCTGCCTTACCTAATCCTTTTTATCAAACAATTAATCACAATTACTGACAATTTTCATTTGACACTGAACGCCTAGTGGAAAGGATTTTGTATTTTTTTTTGGATGTTTCAAATATTTTTAATAATTTTGGGGCAAATAATATATAATTGGTATCATTGATAGCTAAATAAGAGCAAATGAGAATATTTCATATATTAATTAACTTTTTTGTCTAACTAAAAAACTAAGCATTTATGAAAAAAGTTTTATTAGCTTTAGCATTATGCGTGTCTTTTAGTGGGATGGCACAGCTGGTGAATGTGACCTCAATCGACAAGGTCAACATTCCCGAGAGTGCCGTAAACAAAGTTGCAGCCATTAGTCCGCAGGGTGACTACATCCTTGTGACTACCGACTACAACAAAGGTCTCACTAAATATGACTTGGCAACAGGCGCTACTCAGGTTGTTACCCAGGCGCAAGGAGCCGGTTTTGACACAAAGATTTCTCCCGACGGACAGACCGTTGTCTATCGTGAGAGGTCGGCCAACAAAAAGCACTTGCAGATGAAAGCCGTCAAGAGCAAGAATCTGACAACAGGTGCCGAGCAACAGGTGGTTAAGCCCACCCGTGAACTGCAGGGAGTAGCCATCGATGGCAACACCGCAGTTGCCGTTAACAATGGCAAGATTGCCAAAAAGGCTATCGCCGACGGCAAGGCAAAGGTTAGCGCTCCTGTGCTGTCGACCAAGAACTACTTAATGTACGTTACCCGCGACGGCAAGACCACTGAGCTTGCCCCCAACGGCAAGGCCTACCGCTATATTTGGGCATCACTGTCGCCCGATGCAAGTAAGGTAGTGTACTGCTGCAGTGGCAAGGGTGCTTATGTGTGCGACATCGACGGCACTGGCTTGAAGAGCCTCGGCAACTACCGCGCTCCCAAGTGGATGGGCAACGACATGGTGGTAGCTATGGATTGCAAGGACAACGGCGAGGTGTTCACCTCGAGCGAGATTGTTGTCCTTGACCTCAGCGGCAACAAGCAGGTTCTCACTGGCGATGACGTGATTGCCATGTATCCACTGCCAGCAAGTGGTAAGATTGCTTTCTCTACTCCAACTGGAGAGGCTTATATTATTAACATCACTAAATAATGGAGGAACTGAATCATGAAGAAAATAATACTTTTAGCAGCAGCTCTTGTAGTTGGCTTTTCTCTTCAGGCAAAGACCGCCGATGAGTTCCGCATTTATTTGAATCCTGGTCACGGCAGCTATGGCGCTAACGACCGCCCAATGAAGACCATTGGTCACCCCAACACTGGCGTGCTCAATGCCGAGGGAACAACTTGGATTGATACTGATACATTAGGCTTCTACGAAGGCCGTGGCACCCTGCCACGCGCGTTTGCCATTAAGAATTATCTTAAATCGGTAGGCGTAGAGAGCGAGAACATCGTTATGTCTCGCGAGGCAAATGGCCCCTGGCCCTATACTACCCCTAATAGCGAATACGACCCCGACTGCATCTACAACAAGAACCTCGCCGACATCTGCGAGGAGGTGGAGGAAGGCAACTACGATATGTTCATCTCGTCGCACTCTAATGCGGCAACTGATGGAACTTCAACCAACTATCCTCTGTTCCTGTATCGTGGCTACGACACTGGCACCACAGGACAAGCCGGTTATGACGGCCCAGGCGTTGAGGGCAGTGACGACATGGCTCGCACCGTGTGGCCCTATCACTACATGGGCGATATTGAGCCACAGAGCCATTACAGCGTGACCAACATGAACGTGCGTGGCGACATCAGCTTCTATGGCAGCTACAGCACTTCTACTCGTCTCAATGGTAAGCAATATTCAGGTTATCTTGGTGTGCTCAAGCATGGCGTTCCTGGATATCTGTTGGAGGGCTTCTTCCACACCTATCAGCCTGCACGTCACCGCGCGCTGAACTTTGACTATGATCGTCTTGAGGGTATCCGCGAGGCTCGTGGTGTTGCCACTTATTGGGGCTTCAACCTAAATGGCAAGGGCGAGATTGCAGGTACTGTTAAGGACTTGCACGAGAAGATTGTCAACAACCTCTACAACTACGCTTATGGCAGCGACGACCAATGGCTGCCTATCAATGGCGCACAGGTAGTCCTCAAGAAGGACGGCGCTGAGGTTGCAAACTATACAGTTGACCAAGAGTGGAACGGCTTCTTCGCATTCTTCGACCTCGAGCCAGGCAACTACACTGTTGAGGCTACTGCCGAAGGCTACAAGTTGCTTGAGGCTCCCATCGCAGCAACCGTTACCGCCAACAACACTTGCTACTCATTCGTGAAACTCGAGAACGTGGACTACGTTCCCGAGGAAATCGTTTATGAGAACTATCCCGATCCAGCACAGCCTGGCTATCTGGGACTTGCTGGCACTTATATCTTCGGTCAAGATGAGGGAACCACCTACACCGACGACATGACTGGCACCTTGGTTCAAGCACTCCAGTATGGTGACTCGACTATCGTCCTCACTCACGAGGGCACCTTGGCTCACCTCTACATCGTTGACAACAACACCAAGCAGATGGTTAAGGAGCTCAACACCGAGGGCTTGTTTACTATGGAGGGCAACCCAGGCTTCTACAACCAGATTGGTGCTATTGCTCTGAGTGCCGACCGCAAGCTCGTGGGTGTGACTTCGGTTCGTACATCTTATGCCGACGGCAATGTGCCTGCTGGCTACCAGCGTGGAACTATGCACGCTTACTACTGGGAAGACTTTGATGCTGCACCAACCGACTGGTTCAATACTAAGTACTCGTCTAACTGGTACAATAGTGACCTCGGATTTGGCCTGGCAGTGAGTGGTCCAATTAATGAGTGTATGGTTTGCGTTCCAGCTCCTACCAGTGGTTCTACCCGTGGCGTTCGTCCAGCATTCTTCGTAATTCAGGACGGCAACGTGGTAAGCACCAGCCGTGCTAACGCCAATGCCACTATCGCTCTGACCGAACTTGGTGACCCATTGGCTACCGAGGGCAATATCGACAACTATCCTGTTGATAACTTCGGTTGCATCAAGGTGGCTGTTTCTCCATTTGACGACCATGCGTTCATCATTGGTGGCTCTAAGGCTGGAAAACTCTATGAGTTCCCAGTTACTGCCGATGGTGGTGTTCCCACTTACAACGTGTTCAATGCCGATCCTGAGTTGCTTGGCAATGGTATGCAAATCTTCAAGTATGCAGGTCACGTTCTCATGGTTGCTCCTTATGGAACCAAGAATGACGTGAAGGGTATCAAGATTTATGACATGACCGATGGCTTGGCAAATGCTACTCTCCTTAAGACCATCAACACCGACATCGTTGGTGCTAAGGCTATCACAGCCAACTCGGCCGACTTCGCTTGGGCTGGCGCTGTAGTGAACCAAGAGGATATCCACGCTTATCTCGTGGGCAGCGACGTGAATGTGGTAAGATTTGCCACCGACGACGTAGAGCAACCTAAGGTTAAGGGTATCTATGCCTATAACTTGAACTACCAGAACAATGATGGCACCTACACCTTCACATTCAACGCCAATGACAATGCCAACGAGGCTTACATCAACTTCTACGACAACGAAACTGGCGAGTTGCTGGGAACTATCGAGATTCCAAACGTAGTTCTTGGTGAGAATGAGTTTACTGTATCTCAAGAACAGCTTCCTGGCGAGTATGGCACTAACATGAACTGGGATATCACTCTCGTAGGCGAACCAATCGCACGCATCGACCAGCTCAGCGAGCTCAACAGCGACTGCGTCTACAGTGGTTGCCTCTTCAACAATGTTGACAAGAATCCTGAGAGTCCATACTTTGGCAACATCTATGTGGCAAACCGCATATCTCAACCTAATGCAGGTAATGGTCTCTACATTTACGACCCAATGATGACACGTCAAAACAGCACTGCTTATCATGGTGAGACCATGCTCAGCAGCCCATACCGCTTGGCTGTAGCACCCGATGGAACAGTCTACATCCCCGACTGGAGCGATCCATACTCAGGTGTATATGTTGCTGACCCAGCAAATATCGAGGCTGACTTCACTCAGTTCTTCTTGGGAACTCGTGCTAGTAGCGGTTTGTTCACCAACGAGGATGGCGTGAAGGTTGGTGGCTCGGCAACTTCGGTAGCCTTCATCGGCTCTGGTGCCGACACCAAGATGTTTGTATTCTCTGAGGACGTTCCCGGACCTTCGGGCAACGGCAACGGCGTAGCTATCTACAACGTGGGTAACGAAGATGGTACTATCGCCAGGACTTGGGGCGTGGCTCCCGACAACTACTTCGACATTGGCTCTAAGATGCTCAACACTAACGGTAACGTAGTTCCTACCGAGGACGGTGGAGCATTCGTTTCGCAGGTTCGTAGCGCTGGCAACAACCAGAGCGGTGTACCTTCGTTCGTATATGTGAACCCCGAAGGCCAAATCGTCTTCAACTCGGGTAGCGACCTGCAAGACCTCAACGGCTCGCTTGGTGCTGGTATGGCTGTAAGCAACGACGGAAAGACTCTTGTTATCAACAACGGAAGTGGTGAGGTAGAGTTCTTCGACCTCGCTTGGAACCGCGACGGAGGTACTCCAGTTATCACTCCACGTGGTTACTCGTTCGTCAGCGCTGCTCGCCGCAACGATGGTTCGTCGCACAATAACTACATCTATCAGATGAACTTCGACTATGGCGGCAACCTCATCGTTACCGGTAACAAGGTGGCTATGTACTCTATTCCTACCAACAACAACGAGAACAGCACTCCAGCCAAGAAGGAATATCTCGTGACTAAGGAAGACCCAACTGGCATCAACACCGTGAATGTTGACAAGAACAAGAAGGTTGTTTCGGTTAAGTACGTGAACGTGGCTGGTATCGAGTCGAGCACTCCATTCCAGGGTGTAAACATCGTTGTAACTCGCTACGAGGACGGCTCACAAACTTCTACTAAGGTTATCAAGTAATCCTGTTACTTAACACATAACCAACTAAAAAGATGCTGTGCAGTTATCGCACAGCATCTTTTTTCAGTATTATTAATTATGCTTTATTATTTGCCTAGATTCAGGCGGATGCCTAAGTTCAGGTCGAAATTGAACGGTTTGTCTTTATAAAGATTATAGATGTCACTACCGTTGTTGAAGTAATATGATACGCCTGGTTCCACATAAATTCCCAACTTGTCAATTATATTATACTGCGCTCCAATTCCTGCATTTGTCGAGAATTGTGGTCTATGGTCACGGTTGTTGTAGGTTATGACCGTTTTCTTTCCTTGATTGTAGCGAGTTATTTGCATGTGATTAGTCACATTAAATTCAATCATCGCTCCTGCAGTAGCATAGACTTGGAAATGCTCGTTTTTCCATATATTGCGCGACACATCGACAGGCACTCCCAAATAGTTGAACGTTCCACCGATTTCTTGATAGGTGATACCAACTTTAGCTTCAGCCTTTTGCTTCAGTCTAGTAAATATCAAGCCACTACCTATCTTCCACTTGTCATCAATATTGAAGGCAACCTTTGCTCCAACTCTTATGGGCACTTGATGAGGGTAATTGTAATCATTAGGATCATTGCTATATTGGAAAGGTTCGTCCGACGAACCTGGATTATGGCCGTTGGAAGGAGGATTAGCAGGTGAATTAAGATCTGCATTCCATTGCGCCTGACTGGACATTGTGCCAATACCACTATAATATAGCGACACATTTATCTTGTTTTCTGCTCTTTTAGCTGCAAACCTTGTGTTTGAATTAATTGTGAATAATGGCTCTTTTTGCTCGTTTTTCTGAGGCTTGACACTTTGTTGATTCGGTGTTGGGGGAGTTGTGGGCTTCTTGATTTTTTGATTTTCTTTTTGTGGCGACGGGGCCGCTTCTTCCACTTCTGTTTTTATAATGTTTTCTTCAACAGAAGTTTCTGCTTTAATGTACTCTTTGGTGGCTGTAGTCACTGCAGTGGCTTTGCTAGCTATTCCATTATTGACATTACTTTGTTGAGCAAGAGGTTGGTCAACAATATCATCAGCATCTTCTTCGGGAGATGAGGTAGGCATCTTCACATCCTTTCTGGGAGTTTCAGTTTTAGCCACTTCATTGCCATTATATGTCATTTGCGACTCTTGATTGCACAACACTCGAAACATCACTACCACAGCAATTACTGCTGCAGCCACAGCAGCAACCTTACCCCAGCGTGCCAAATTATAACCTTTGTTGACCTTATTGGCTTTTAATGCAGTATCGATGTCGTGCCACAACCCCTCAGGCTCTGGCATCTGGTGTTGTGACAAGCGCTCGTGCATTATATCGATAAAGTCGTTGTTCATATAGTGGAGTTTTTTAAATCCATAATTTTCTGAGCAAGCAGTTTGCGTGCACGGTGGAACTGAGATGCCGAAGTGTTCTCGCTTATTCCAAGCATGCTGGCAATGGTGCGATGAGGTAATTGTTCAATCGCAAAGAGGTTGAAAACTGTGCGATATCCATCAGGTAACTGTCGCACAAGTTTCATCATATCATCAATGTTGAGTTTCGAAGCAATGGCTGCAAGTGCAGTTTCTTCGCCTTCTATAATATCATTTTCGAGAGCATCATCAAGCGGCACAATAAAAGGATTGGATTTCTTGCGTCGCAACAGCTGTAGTGATTCATTTATTACAATGCGTGACATCCATGAACTCAAAGAGCTCTCATTCTTATAACGGAATGTGCTTAAATTGCTGAAAATCTTTATATAACTGTCTTGAAGCACATCTTTCACATCGTCGTCATTAGGCACATAGCGAGAACACACGGCAGTCATGCTACTCACAGTGAGGTCATAGAGTCGCCTCATAGCCTTAGAGTCGCCTTGCATGATGTCGCGCACGAGTTTTTCATCGATTGCTCCGCTATTTTTGTTCATTTCTCCAAATAAACTTCTATATTATAAATGCACAACCAACAAAAATCTTGCAGAGACATTGCATTTTTTTTGAAAATCATGCAAGATTTCTGATTTTTGAGCATTTAATAAGTGAACAACAATAAAAGAAGTAACTTTGCAAAAATAATACATAATCATATCTTATATGACAAAATTTTTGAAAATATTGCTGCTGGCATGTGTGGCTGCACTTAGTCTTTCCTCCTGTGAGAAAGAAGAACTAAGAGATGGTGACTGGGAAGCAATGAAATGGATCAATCCCAGCGAACTCGTCCAGCAAGACAAAGTTTTTATTGTCCCTGCCGATGGTGGCAGCTACACATTTGAATGTAAGAACTATCATCCTTGGATTTCAGATGTCATTGAGGGCAAAGATTATACTGGGCAACTTTTTTCCCCTGACAATGAAGACTTCCATCATCTCAAAGGCGCCTGGTGGGAAGTGAAGATTGACAAGAAACTTGTAACTATCACTTTCTCACCTCTTGACAGCGAGACCGATGCACGAGACTTGACAGTTGACTTAACCGCTGGCGACATTTTTGACCATCTCAGGTTCTCTCAAAAAAGGGAAAGTTAAACTGGCAAGCGATTCGCACGATTAGTGATTAAGGAAAACCATAAAAAGAGATTAGACATGAAAATCAATATTTTACTTTCATTACTACTCACGCTGCTGATGTGCTCATGCAGTGATGAGAAAGACGAGCCTGTTTATCGCGAGAATCCTGTACGCGAAGCACCTCTTTTGGCTAGTTATCATCAGAAATTTGGAAATTGCGAGATGTGGCCAAAGAGAGTGATTGATGACAGCGAGTTAACAGGGATAGGTGGGGACTATTACTACTGGAACGCCCATAAAGCCGAAGCCCAAACAATGGAAGAGTTAATGGCATTGTGCGATGTTCCTGAAGATTTGTTGTCAGCGATGTCAACCCGCAATCTTGCGCTCACTTGTTTCATGCATCCCTATAACACGATTCCTCTCTTTTATAACTCAATTTATCAGAGCGTCTTTACCATGACTCTTGCCAATAGCTATGAGGAGATCATGCGTCGCCGTTCTGGAGCAGCAGAGCTGCTCAACCTATATTGTGAACTTGAATACCCGAAATCAAGAACTGAAAAACCAACTGCTGGCTTGAGTTATGAAGACTATAAGACAAGTGCCTGCGAAAGCTATGCTCACCTTAATGGACTATCTCTTTTCTTGATGACGGCAGTTGACTATAATGCACTGAACAAAGAACAATTGGCACGGCTCTCAAGCGAGATTTTCAGAAAGATTGACAACATTGCTGCCGCAGATGAGGAGATGCACTACGAAGGCTATCGATACACATATCTCATAGGAGCTTTCATCGCCTATCATTATGACAACAAACTCAGTGAAAACGAAGTGAATTTACTGCGCACTTTCATTGCCTCACAAGGAGTGCCAAGCAACGAATATTATTCTCGCGCAACCGCAGTCATCTCGCAAAGCCTTGAACGCATGCAACAATTGGCGCAATAATTAAACCCAAATAAGGTTATCAAGTAATCCTATTACTCAACACATAACCAACTAAAAAGATGCTGTGCAATTATCGCACAGCATCTTTTTAAACCCTAATGATCGATATGAATTAATAGTCTATTCCCAGTTCTTTATAGGCGCGGTCATAAAGCAAATTTCTGATTTTGTTCAAGCCTTCGCCGCCAGGTTCGGCGTTGTTGCCACCGCTATTCACCGAACGGCCATCCGAAAGCTTTGCTTTGAACTCCCACCGGTATCCGTCTAATATCCGTCCCTTGGTTGCGGGAGCATAACTGACGGCATAGTCAAGCATCTTTTCCTCCTCGATTATTGCCAAGGCGTCCTTTAGAAGCTGCTCTCCATCATCAATGACAAACTCCTTCTCATCGGTGACAGTGCCCTTAATCACAAGCATGACCTTGTCATCCTTGCGCTCTACACGAATCAACGCCAATGGAGACATCCTCATTCCTTGATAATGATACTCCACCATGTCGAGACCACATGTGCTGGCTTCAACGGTCTTCTTTTGAGCAGTTTTGTCTTTCTTTTGCATAGTTTTTTCTTTTTTGGTCGTACGGCGGTGTTTTTTTACCTTTGCATCAACAGTAAACGTGCTGCCCAGCATAGCAAGCACAATTACCAAAATAGTAATCTTGAAAATTTTCATAATTAGTTTGTGTCTTTATAAATGTCAAAATTTTGCTTTGTTTAACTCAATTCAGTCGTTATGATATAAAAGACCGTTAAAAACAACCTTTAGTAGGCCTAATGACCGATTTGGGTTTAAAAATACTCCATCCCTAAGAGTTTATAAGCTCTATTGAAAAGCAAACTATGTATTTTTACCAAGCCATTGCTCCCAGGGCCTGCGTTGTGCCCGCGACTGGATACTGAGCGCCCGTCGGATAGTTTTGCGCTAAACGACCACATATATCCATCGAGTAGCTCAATCTCGGGAGGGAGCTCATAACTGGCCCCATAGTCAAGCATCTTTTCCTGCTCTATTATCGTAAGAGCTTCCTTGAGCAGCTGTTCGCCATCATCAAGGACAAACTCCTTCTCATCGGAGCTAGAGCCCTGAGTGATAAATATAACCTTACCGTTCTTTCGCTCCACACGCACTCTCGACACGTCATCTATCGTCATGCCACTATATTCATACTCTACCATGTCGAGAACACATGTGCTGGCCTTGATGGTTTTCTTTTGAGCAGTTTTTTCTTTCTTTTGCATAGTTTTCTCTTTTTTGGTCGTGATGCGGCGTTTTTTTGCCTTGGCATCAACAGTGAATGTGCTGCCCAGCATAGCAAGCACAATTACCAAAATAGTAATCTTGAAAAACTTCATAATTAGTTTGCGTCATTTATAAATGTCAAAATATCGCTTTGTTTAACCCAATTCGGTCATTATGATATAAAAGACCATTAAAAACAACCTTTAGTCGGCTAATGACCGTTTGGGTTTAAAAAAACTCCACACCCAAGAGTTTATAAGCTCTTTTGAAAAGCAAAATGTGTATTTTCCCCAAGCCTTCGCCTTCAGGACCTGCATTGTGCCCGCGACTTGATACTGAGCGCCCATCGGATAGTTTTGCGCTAAACGACCACATATATCCATCGAGTGGCTGCATATTGGGAGGGAGCTCATAACTGACCCCATAGTCAAGCATTTTTTCCTGTTCTATAATCGTTAGAGCTTCCCTGAGCAGCTGCTCGCCATCATCGATGACAAACTCCTTCTCATCGGAGCGAGAGCCCTGCGTGATGAGCGTCACCTTACCGTTCTTGCGCTCCACACGCACTTTCGACACGACTTCTAACCTCATGCCACTATGTTCATACTCCACCATGTCAAGACCACATGTGTTGACGTTGATGGTTTTCTTTTGAGCAGTTTTGTCTTTCTTTTGCATAGTTTTTTCTTTTTTGGTCGTGATGCGGCGTTTTTTAGCCTTGGCATCAACAGTGAATGTGCTGCCCAGCATAGCAAGCACAATAACCAAGATTGTAATCTTAAAAATCTTCATAATTAGTTAATTTAATTAGTGTTCGATAATTAGTCTTTACTATTAAACAATAGTTTTATCTTTTTTATTGTGCACCATAACAATTTCTTGGATAGGTACAAAAAAATAATCCTCGACTCACGTCGGGGATTGCTTAACTAATTAACCTTCTAATACCATTAACATAAACCTTAAAACAAAAATGAAAAAGAATTATTTCGTCATCACGACGAGAAAAGATTTCATAACCTTAAAAACTAATACCATGAAAACTGATGCAAAATTATAGCCTTCTTCCGAACTGTGCAAATATTATGATAGAAAATTTGTGAATTTGCCCTGATTTTTAACTTGATTTCATGTTTATAAAGACTCTTTAAGGAAAATGGAGAGAAAATATATAAAATGTCGCAGTGAAATGATTTCACCACGACATCTATGCAAAGTTACAGAAACGCTGTAGTCTCTTTCGTTACATGTTCGCTACATGAATTTACACCATTTTGCAGATGTGGCTTTATGTGGCTAACTGTATTATTCTAAGCCAGCCTCCTTCATGTTGGTGAAAACGTTCTGTACGTCGTCGTCCTCTTCGAGCACCTCAAGAAGTTTCTCCATGTCGGCTGTCTGCTCCTCGTTGAGGGCTTTGTAGTCGGCAGGCTCGTAAACGAACTCCGAGCTCTTGATTTCGAAGCCGTTCTCCTCAAGATACTTCTGGATGTCGCCGTTTGCCTCAAAAGCTGCGCTGATGATGATTTCCTCCTCATCCTGCTCTATCTCCTCGGCACCGAAATCGATAAGTTCGAGCTCAAGGTCTTCGAGGCTCACTCCCTCCTTAGGCTCTACATGGAAGTAGGCCTTGTGGCTGAACATGAACGCTACGCTGCCCGAGTTGCCCAGCTGTCCACCTTTCTTGCTGAAATAGCTGCGCAGGTTAGCGACGGTGCGTGTAGTATTGTCGGTAGCTGTCTCAACGAGGATAGCAATGCCATGAGGTCCGTATCCCTCGTAGATTACCTCCTTGTAGTCGCTTGCATCTTTGTCGCTCGCCTTCTTGATGGCACGCTCAACGGTGTCCTTAGGCATATTGGCGGCCTTGGCGTTGGCCATCAAGGCACGCAGACGCGAGTTTGACGTTGGGTCAGGGCCACCAGCCTTCACAGCCATAGTGATTTCCTTACCAATCTTAGTGAACGTGCGGGACATGCTGCCCCAGCGTTTCAGTTTTCTTGCTTTACGATATTCAAAAGCTCTTCCCATAAAATATTATATTTAAGTTGTTAGTTTTTAGTTCTTAGTCGTTAGTAAGTGGTTAGAAACTTAACACTTATCATTTATGCACAGGCACTACTGCCACGAAAACCAGGGGTTTGTCGCCACGATTGATAAGGCTGTGGCTGTGGCCCATGGGGCAATAATGTGCCTGACCTGGTAGCAGCGTCTCTTCACCGGTGTCGGTGAGCACAGTGGCTTCTCCTTCCAGGAAGTACATCACCTCGCTGTCGGTATCGTGGCTGTGGTATCCAATCGACGATCCCGGGTCAAGAGTGCCGAGCATGATTTTGTTGTTCTCGTCAACAAACCTTCGCGACACATACTCACCCTCGCCGCCCTTGAAATTGGCAGCTATATTGAGTGGAAGTTCGTTAAAATCAATTATCATGTGTGCTATGTTATATTAATTGTGCATTGTGAACAAGGTATGCATTATGCATTATGCATTGTGAATTGTGCATTGTGAATTGTGCATTACCTGAGTTTTGCGCCTACTTGTTTCTCGAGGTTGGCGATGATTTTGTTCATCACTGCGTCGATTTGCTTGTCTTGCAGGGTCTTGATGTCGTCCTGCAAAATGATGCTGATGGCATAAGACTTCTTGCCGGCCTCGAGGTTCTTACCCTCATAAACATCGAATAGGTTAACCTCGCGCAGCAGTTTGCGCTCGCTCTGCTCAACCACTTTCTTGATGTCGGCATAAGTGACATTGCTGTCAACGAGCAACGCCAGGTCGCGACGCACGGGCAGCGTCTTGGGAAGGTCTACAAACTTGGTTTTAGCCTTGGCAGCCATTTTACAAGTTGCATTCCAATCAAGCTCGGCGAAATACACCACCTGAGTGCAGTGAGTCTTCTTGTGTTGCTCGGCAGTGATAATTCCAAGCTCGGCAATGAGTTTGCCACCACGATTCTTGTAGGCGATACCAAGCGCAAACACATCATTACTGAATTCCTCTTGAATAAGGTCGCGCTCAGCAATTCCCAGACGGCGGAAAATGTTCTCTACAGTGGCCTTCAAGTCATAGAAATTGAGTTTACGTGGCTTATCATTCCAGCTGTCGCCGTGATTCTCGCCAGTAAGCCACAATCCCAGAGCGGTGTGCTCACTATAGGGTGCGAGAGCCACTTCCTCGTTGCTTGCCTCAGGACTGAAATGGTAGATGTTACCAAACTCATACATCTTGAGGTTGGGGTTCTTGTGGTTAATGTTGCGTGCCGCGCTCTCAAGGCCGCCAAAGAGTAAGGTCTGACGCATGAGGCACAAATCGCTGCTCAAGGGGTTCATCACGTGCACACAGTTTGCCTCGGGATAGGTCTTGCAGTCGGTATAATAGCTTTGAGCAGTGAGCGAGTTATTCATTATCTCGTAGTAACCCTGTGAGCTGAGTTGGTTGGAGATAAGTTCCTGCATATCGTCGCGGAAGTCTACCATGCCCTTGATGGAGAGTGAGCTCTTCACCTGGTCGCCAATCTCAACGTTGTTATAGCCATAGACGCGCAGGATGTCCTCCACCACGTCGCAAGGACGTTGCACGTCAACACGATAGGTTGGCACCACGAGGTTGAGCTTCTCGTCGTCCTCGGCCTCAATCTTCATCTCAAGGCTCTCAACAATGCTCTTAACAGTTTCTTTGTCGAGCTCTTTGCCAATGAGGTTGTTTACGTAGTCATAGCGCAGCTCCACGGGGAACCCAGGGAAGTCGTGCTGCTTCACGTCAACTATCTCACCGCAAATTTCGCCACCTGCAATTTCCTTAATAAGCATGGCTGCGAGTTTGAGGTTGTAAATCACGTCATTGGGGTCGATGCCGCGCTCAAAGCGGAACGAGGCGTCGGTGTTCAACGCAAAGCGACGAGCGCTCTTGCGAATCCAAGTGGGGTGGAAATAAGCTGCCTCGAGGAAGATGTCGGTGGTCTCCTCGGTTACTCCGCTGTCAAGTCCGCCAAACACTCCACCGATGCACATGGGTTCCTCGGCGTTGCAAATCATCAGGTCGCGGTCGGTGAGCGTGCGCTCCACGCCGTCGAGAGTGACAAACTTGGTGCCCGATGGGCAGGTCTTTACAACCACCTTGTCGCCTTTAATCTTGTTCAGGTCAAAGCTGTGAAGTGGCTGATTGGTGCCCAGCAGGATATAGTTGGTAATATCTACAATACTGTTGATGGGACGCTGACCTACGGTAGTCAAGAAGTCCTTGAGCCACTTAGGGCTCTCCCCGACCTTGACGTTGCGAATTGTCAGGCCACAATAGCGGGGACATGCCTCGCCGTTCTCCACCTCGACGGGTATGCCACCGTCCTGGCGGTCAATCTTGAAGTCATCAACGCTTGGGCGACGCAGATTGCCGTCCTTGCCGTGGCATTTGAGCCAAGCATTGAGGTCGCGAGCCACACCGTAATGCGAACCGCCGTCAATGCGGTTGGGGGTGAGGTCCACCTCAATGAGCCAGTCGCTCTCGATGCCATAATAAGTAGCAGCAGGAGTGCCAACTACTGCGTCGTTGGGCAGCACGATGATGCCGGCATGGTCACTGCCAATGCCTATCTCGTCCTCGGCGCAAATCATACCGAAAGACTCTGTGCCGCGAAGTTTCGACTTCTTAATTACAAATTCCTTGTCACCGTCGTAGAGCACAGTACCAACGGTCGCCACTATCACCTTTTGGCCTGCTGCCACATTGGGAGCGCCGCACACTATCTGTACTGGCTCCTCGCTATTGCCCAGGTCCACAGTGGTGAGGTGGAGGTGGTCACTGTTGGGGTGAGGGTCGCAGGTGAGAACCTTGCCCACCACGATGCCTTTCAATCCGCCACGAATTGTCTCTACTTCCTCGACGGCACCCACCTCGAGTCCAAGCGATGTCAACGCGTCGCCTACCTCTTGAGCGGTGAGGTCAAAATCAAGGTATTGTTTCAACCATTTTAATGAAATATTCATCGTTCTATGTTGTTATATGTTTTATTTTCTGTGTGTTAAGAAATTGCAAAACTGCGCTCCTACTTAAAACGCGAGCCCACTTTTCCAATCAAGCTGCAAAGGTAGTAAATTTTTATAATAATGTGTAGCGAATGAGCTGTAAAGTTGAATAATATTTTTTTGTAAAATACAAAAAATGGTAGTATCTTTGCGAAGATTTCAATGTCTTTATGGAGTTAAGATGTTGCTCAAAAACATGTTTGAAAGTGTTTTTTACTACAAAATGCCTTTACTAGTTGAAATAAGCCATTAATATAGACATATTAATAACTCAAGCCTCTTTTAGGAATCCTAAATTTGGCCATAAACATCGAATAACAAAAATGAGAAAGATTTTATTTTTATTAGTGCTGCCTATTACAGCAATGCTTTGGTCCTCTTGCACCAAAGACGACGAGACGAAAGAACCGAACACGTTTACTGTCAATGGTGTATCATTTACGATGCTTCCTGTTAAAGGTGGCACCTTCATGATGGGCGCTACAGATGAGCAGGGCAGAGATGCCAGGAGTGACGAGAAGCCTGCGCACCAAGTTACATTGAGCTCTTTTGCCATTGGTGAAACTGAGGTGACGCGGGAATTGTGGAAAGCTGTAATGGGTGATGATTCCGAAGAACAAGAATACTCTGATAAGCCAGTTTCAGGGGTTAGTTGGGACGAGTGCCAAGAGTTTATTTTAAAGCTAAATCAAATGACAGGCAAGAGGTTCCGGCTACCTACCGAGGCTGAGTGGGAGTATGCCGCTCGAGGGGGAAACCTAAGCAATGGCTATAAATATGCAGGTAGTGATTACGTTAATGAAGTGGCATGGTATTCGAGTTCAATTCATTCTGTGGCTCAAAAAATTCCAAATGAGCTTGGTGCATATGACATGAGTGGTAACGTGTGGGAATGGTGTCAGGATTGGTATGATAGTAGCTACTATAGCAACTCGCCAGAATTTAACCCTACTGGACCAGATTCTGGTCCCAATCACGTACTTCGCGGTGGTGGTGTCGGCTTCAAATCAGAAGGCTGTCGCGTGTCACGTCGAGACCGCCAAGGACCTAATTGGGACGATGGTTTGCGTCTTGCCCTATAGTGTACATGACTGTGTGTTAGTGACCTTTTACACAGTTTAGCTCTCAAACATCTTTCACTTTCTCTCAAGGATCTCTTGAGAAGGATCGTCATGAAGTAGGGGAAGGTGTAGAACAATCTATCTAATCCAATGTTTTGTGCGCATAGTTCAATCCCATATTTCACATTGGGGAAATTTCGTTTAATGTCAACCTGTTTGTTAGGCGACCGAGTGGCAGCATTGATGCTTTGACTTCTAGTGAGATTGAAAACTGACTGATAATAGTTGGAAATTGAAATCTATTCACTATCTTTGCAAAAATCAAAGCTTTAAACAAAAGTTGCTCATGAAAACTCAATCGCTTTCTTTGCTCTTGGCAAAAAAGTGACAGCAATGCTGAGATGACACTCGAGGGTTATAATAATTGTTGGTAATTGTTATTAATTGTTTGATTAGCAATGGTTATTTTTAACTTTTTGGCTTTTTGAGAGTCTAAAAAGTATTGATACATCAAAACACCGAAAACTGATTACTCTATGAAACGTGGCAAGAAGATATGTGAGACACTGAAGGCTATTCGCAGTGAGATAGCCAGTGCAAACGAAATAGAATACACCCCCATCAAGTGTGACCACAAGGGCGACTGTGCCGGCACTTGTCCCGCTTGTGAGAGCGAGACACGTTGGCTCGAGCGACAACTGTGCCTTCGCCATGCCCTGGGAAAAGCGATGACCATTGCTGGAGTGAGTGTGGCTTTGACTGTTGCGGCAAGCGCAGCAACACCTTCGTCGCTCACCTCAGATAAGAAAAAGAGCAAACATCGTCAGCGTGCTGTACAAGAAGAAGCAACCGATGGCTATGTGCAAAAGCGAACACAAAATCTCATGGGAAGTGACACCATAGTCAATGACGATGGCACTATAATAGAAGTTGATGGACTCGTGACGAGGTTCAGTCCTCACCCTGACTCCATATACACTAATGTCACTGTGGAAGCGGAGTTCCCTGGCGGTGACGAGGCGTTGGACCAGCTCATAAGGAGTAAGCTCGTCGTCCCCGATGGCATCCTTGCTACTTTCAAGGAGATTGGTGGCACCGTGAAAGCTCGCTGCATAGTGAAAGCTGTTATAGAACCTAATGGAAAAGTGAGCGATGCTGTGATAGAGAAGACCACTACCTCTGCACTTTTCGACGAGGAGGCACTGCGTGTGGTGAAGGGGTTGCCCAAATTCCACCCCGCTAGAATCAAGAGTACGCCTGTTCGCTCTTGGAAGAAGATTCCTGTGGAGTTTGTCTACGATTTCTCATCTTCAAAGCAAAAAACTGATAACTGACCATTAGTATGAAACGTGGCAAGAAGATATGTGAGACATTAAAAGGCATTAGGCGAGACATCGCCAGTGCCAACGAGATAGACTATCAGCCCACCGAGTGCACCCATGAGGGAGACTGTGCTGGGTCGTGTCCAGCATGCGAGAGCGAGACGCGATGGCTTGAGCGCCAACTTTGTGCCCGCCATGCACTCGGCAAGTTGGTAACCATCGCTGGATTGAGCGTGGCATTGGGGGCTCTCGCCTCATGTGGCTCGTGCAAGCCCTCTGATGTGAGAGGTAAGGTCCCTGCTATTGACTCTGGCTACAACGCTCCTATCGTTAATGATGATATACCAACGATTGCCCAAGATTCAATCAATGGCCCGTCAATCCCTCCCAAAGATATTGTCAATTAATTATTGAGTTAGGAATAAATCCTTTTATTACTAAAACTGACAACCGATATGAAACGTGGAAAGAGAATATGTGAGACACTTAAGACCATCCGCAGTGAGATAGCGAGAGCAAACGAGATTGAATACACCCCTATCAAGTGTGACCATAAAGGTGACTGCGATGGCACCTGCCCTGCTTGCGAGAGTGAGACGCGCTGGTTGGAACGGCAGCTGCGCCTGCGCCATGCTTTGGGTAAAGCGGTGACCATTGCTGGATTGAGTATGGCTCTGACCGTTGCGGCAAGTGCTGCAACGCCCTCGTCGCTCGCCCCAGATAAGAAAAAGAACAAACATCGCCAGCGTGCAGTTCAAGAAGAAGCAACCGATGGCTATGTGCAAAAGCGAACACAAAATCTCATTGGTCGCGACACCGTGGTTAATAATAATGACACAAGAATAGAAGTTGAAGTTCGTGGAATTGTGCCGAAGTTCTACCCTCACCCTGACTCCATATACACTAATGTCTCTGTGGAAGCTGAGTTCCCCGATGGCGACAAAGCGATGGACAGGCTTATCAAAGATCAACTCTATCTCCCCGACGAGTATCTTGTGCCCATAAAGGAGGCTCACGGCACAGTGAAGGCTCTGTGTATCGTTAAAGCTCTGGTGGAGAGAGACGGCACAATCAGCGACGCTGTGATTGATAGGACGACTAAAACAGCCTTCTTTGACGAGCAAGCGTTGAATGCGGTCAAGAATCTTCCTAAATTCAACCCAGCACTTCTATATGACGAGCCAGTTCGTTCCTGGAAATTGATTCCCGTGGAATTTATCTTCGACTTCTCTAATAAAAGACAGGCAATAAATAATTAATAATAGAAAGAAATACTCACAATTATGAAATACGGAAAACACGTTTGCAAAACGCTAAAAGCAATACGCAGCGAGATTGCTGCCGCCAACGGGATTGACTATACTCCCAATAAGTGTACCCACAAGGGTGACTGCACTGGCACTTGCCCGATGTGCGAGCAAGAAGTTAGATGGCTTGAGAAGCAACTGAGAGTGAGACGCGCTTTGGGTAAAGCTGTACTGGTCGCTGGGCTCAGCTTATCGTTAGGTGCGTTGCCAGCGGTGGCAAGTACACCTTCTAAATCTCACCGCTCGCACGTGAGCCGCATTCTCAAGAAACATCATCGCTCACATCGCCGCTCACATGGCACATCCAATCTTAAAGATAATAGGAGTAATGTAAATAAACCGATTGAAGTGACAAGACCACCAAAAGACCCCAACAATCGCCCGCCAATAGCTGGCGGAATTCCTTTGCCGCCTAAAGGTGGCCCTTATGGAACAGGTCACAACGGCAAAACAGGAACATCGAGTCCTGTTCACCCTAACAACTGAGAAATATCATTTCGCTTGGAAAGAGGATTTGTGAGACATTGAAGGGGCATCAGGCGAGACATTGCTGTTGTCAACGAGATAGAATACAATCCCACCGAGTGCAAGCAACATATTAACTGAAAAACTGACAACTGATATGAAACGCGGAAAGAAAATATGTGAAACATTGAAGGGCATAAGGCGAGACATTGCCATTGCCAATGAGATTGAATATAATCCCACTGAGTGTCATCACGAGGGGGATTGTGCTGGCACTTGCCCCAAATGCGAGAGTGAGACACGCTGGCTCGAGCGACAGCTGAGAGCACGCCAAGCTTTAGGCAAGACGGTAGCCATTGCAGGTCTAAGCATGGCTTTGGGTGCTATGTCATCATGCAACTTCAGTAAACAATACAAACAAGACAGGATATTAGGCCATATTCCCGATAGTAGCTACTGCTCTCCTGTTGACACCAGCAAGCAAATTCCAGAGGGTGACGTAGACATGAGGGCGCTTCCTGACGATTCACTCTCGTGTCCTGCAAAGGGGAAAAATGCCCAGTCCATTAAAGGCAATGATGAGGAAGTTGATGGATATCTTGAGAATCCAGACAACCGTGTCGAGCCATTGAGCAACGGTAACAACAATGTTGCTCCAAAGGGCAATGACGATGAAGAAGAACAAGTGATGGGTGAGGTAGCAGTCGACGAGAACGGCAATATCGGAGAGCTGTAAATCAAGAATCGACATTTCACATCTTAGAACATTTAAATGACTAACAACTAATATGAAACAAGGCAAGGAAATTTGTAAAACTCTCAAGGCTATCCGAAATGAGATTGCTTGCGCAAATGATATTGATTACACCTCCACGCCATGCACCCACAAGGGCGATTGTGCTGGTACATGTCCCATGTGCGAGAGTGAGACTAGATGGCTTGAGCGACAGCTGCGACTGCGCCAATCATTAGGAAGAGCGGTATCCATTGCAGGTGTGAGTTTGGCTTTGAGTGTTGCAGCAAGCGCAGCGACACCGCCTACGCTCGGAGTTGAACAAGAAAAAAAGCAGCAAACCAGAACCAGTAAATCTCAAAAAAGTCCAAATGCCCCAAAAACAAGTACTAACAACAAAGACAATGGCAGAGAATGGCGGACAGCAGGTGTAGTTCTGCCCAAAAAATCTTATGGAAAAGGATTTCCATATCGTAAACCTGAAGGACCTGGAAGAAGCTCTGGAAGAAGTTCTGGAAACAGCTCTGGAAGAAGTTCTGGAAATGGTTCTGGAAGAGGAGGACGTTCTGTAAGACCTTCAAAATACATATTCTCCCCTGACTCCATTTTCACCTATCCCGACCTTGAGGCCTCTTATCCTGGTGGCGACGAGGCAATGTTGGCTCTAATTAAGGAACGCATCAACATTCCTCCAAAGACGCTAAAAAGCCTCAAAAAACAACATGGTAACATTGATGCTCTATGTGTAGTGAAGTGTGTCATTGAGGCTGACGGAAGCATGGGAGAGACGAAGATTGAAAAAAGTACATCTATCCCAGCACTTGATGATGAGGCGTTGCGTGTAGTGAAATCGCTGCCAAAATTCACTCCGGCTCAAGTAGGCAATATCCCAGTTCGTTCTTGGATGATAATCCCTGTGGTTTTTAACTACAAGAAATAATAAAGGTATGAGACAAGGCAAAGAGATATGTGAAACATTGAAGGGTATCAGGCGAGAGATTGCTAGTGCCAATGAGATTGAATATAATCCCACTGAGTGCAACCATGAAGGTGATTGCACTGGCACCTGCCCTAAATGCGAGAGCGAGACGCGTTGGCTCGAGAAGCAGCTGCGCTCACGTCAAGCCTTGGGCAAGGCGGTGACTATCGCTGGGCTGAGTGTGGCGCTGGGTGCAATGTCGTCATGCCACAAAATCATTCAACCTAATGGATATCTTGAGCCCAATTTGCCGCAAGACACCCGGGTGCAATTCGATAAGGGAGGTGAAGACCAGCGGGGTAAGTTAAATCCCACTGTGAATGAAAACAACGACTCCATCGACCAACAGAGATTTCAACTCATGGGCGACGTGGCGATGCCAGTTGTTGAACCGGAGCCTGAACGGAGCAATACCCCAAAGACCACTACAGGCAAGAAAAACAACACAACCACTAACAAAAAGTCTTCTACTAAAAAGAAGAAATAAGTATAGCGAGGAAAAATGTATACCACTTGGTGTACATTTTTGTAGTAAAGTTATAGGATTTAATATCAATTATTTAGTTAAAAATATTTAATGTATACCACTTGGTGTACATAATGTAATTATGGAAAAGAAAGAACTATCGGCCCCTTTTATTGGTATTGTTAGGCATAGGCTTGCCACCGACGGGAAGGGTGTGACTACACTCGTGGCTTTCCACAGTTGTCCGCTGCGTTGCAGGTACTGCCTCAATAGCCAGTGTCTCGACCCTGAGATGGTGTGGCGAACCATTACTACCAGCGAGCTTCTCGACGAGTTGTTGCTCGACAACCTTTACTTCCTCGCCACTGGCGGTGGAGTAACCTTCGGAGGTGGTGAGCCGCTGCTGCGCAGTGAGTTTATCGACGAGTTCTGTCGCATTAAGGTGCCTGAATGGAAAGTCAACATTGAGACTTCGTTAAATGTCGACCGCAAGCATCTGGAGCGAGTTCTTCCCTATGTGGACCAATATATGATTGACATCAAGGATACGAATCCTATTATATATAAGGAATACACCACGCGCGACAATGCTCAGGTGCTCGACAACCTGCGATGGCTACTCGGGCATGACGGTATGGACGAAAAAATTCTCGTGCGTCTGCCGCACATTCCAAATTATAACACTCAAGCCGATGTGGGCCGCAGTCGTGCCCTCCTTGAAGAGATGGGAGTGAAGCACTTCGATGAGTTTGATTATATCCTTAAGGAGAATGAAATAGAGAAATAGTAGTCGTTTTTTTGTCAAGTTTTGCGGTTTTTTTGCTCGGAATGAAAAAAAATTTGGTGGAATGAAAAATTGTTTCTACCTTTGCAACCGATTTCGAGTCAGGGTACTGCGAAAACGTCGCGTTAGACCTGTTCTGTGACATGATCGTTGAAACTTCGATGGCTGCTTGACGATGCTTAAAATGTGGCCATAAAGCGTAGGACGATATTTAAACGAAAAACAAGAACTGGTGGGTAGCATTAACGGCTTCTCACGTGAATCTATCGCCAGTGAATAAGGGTGTCGTGGTAGAATATTGTGCTACGCGGACATTTTTGTGAAGTCAAGAGGCTTGAAGTCGACGAGAGAAGAAAAAGTATTTTTGATAACATTATTTTGAAGTAAAACACTATGTCAAAAGTTTGTCAAATCACAGGAAAGAAGGCGATAACCGGCAACAACGTGTCGCACTCAAAAAGAAGAACAAAACGCAAGTTCAATGTGAACGTGTTTAACCGCAAGTTCTATTGGGTTGAGCAGGATCAATGGATTAAGCTCACCGTTAGCGCAAGCGGTCTGAGATTAATCAACCGTATCGGCCTCGATGCAGCACTCAAGAAAGCAGCTCAGGACGGACATTTAAAAGAAATTAAAGCAATCTATTAAATCGAGGACTAAGTTATGGCAAAGAAAGCAAAAGGTGATCGCATTCAAGTGATCCTTCAGTGCACCGAGCAAAAGGATTCGGGCGTTCCAGGAATGTCGCGTTACATCACCACCAAGAACCGCAAGAACACAACCGAGCGTTTGGAGTTGAAGAAGTACAACCCCTACTTGAAGAAGTATACAATTCACAAAGAAATTAAATAATAGTATAGAGTTATGGCAAAAAAGACAGTTGCAACCCTTCAAACTGGTGAAGGTCGTAATTTCACCAAGGTGATTAAGATGGTTCGCTCACCAAAGACTGGTGCTTATGTTTTTGAGGAGAGAATGGTTCTTAACGACAAAGTGAAAGATTATCTCAAATAATTTCTTTGGTTCCTGATTTGTTTATAATAAAACAAAAACGCTATATTTTTGAATGGCTTGTGACCGAAAATGGTCGCAAGCCATTTGCTCATGTTAAGGGATTTGCCTAATTTTGCACTCAAATAATAATCCTGCCGATATGAAATCATTGCTGATGGGGGTGCTGATAGTGAAGAAGGCAGGAGCAAATGTGAAATTCAGCCGAGAACTTGAGGACAGGGCCATCGAAGCGCTGTAGCAGTTGACTCGTTTACCATATTTGGCACGCATTTTGCAAAGTGTCATTTGCACCCCAAAAGGCTTAAAACATTTTAATGGCTAACAGACCACACTACATAGGACTTAACGCAGAGCAGGTTGTTGCCAGTCGGCAGCAGCATGGCTCTAATGTGCTTACACCAGTTGTAAAAGACCCCTGGTGGAAAAAACTGCTTGAGAAATTTCGCGACCCGCTAATAATCATCCTGCTGGTGGCAGGTGTGATGTCGATAGGTATCTCTTTCTATGAGTATTATGGTCTGCACAAGGGTGCTGTGGTGTTCTATGAGCCAGTAGGTATTTTCATTGCCATAGCTCTTGCCACGGGATTGGCTTTTGTTTTTGAGTATAAAGCTGAGAAGGAGTTTGAGATTCTCAATCAGGTCAACGATGATGAGTCGGTTCAGGTGATTCGTGATAGCAAGGTGCAGCATGTGCCGCGGCGCGACGTGGTTGTGGGCGATATTGTGATGCTCAACACTGGCGAGGAAATTCCTGCCGATGCCATGTTGCTTGAGGCTCACTCGCTTCTGATTGATGAATCGTCGCTCACTGGTGAGCCACAATGCTTTAAAACCCTCGACGAAGCGCTTTTCGACCCGAATGCCACCTACCCCTGCAACCATGTGCTCAAGGGCACCAAGGTGATGGAAGGACACGGCGTTGCGCAGGTATTCGCCGTAGGCGATGCCACCGAGAATGGAAAGGTCATGGAAAGCGCACAAATCGACTCCAGCGTCAAAACTCCACTTAACGAACAGCTCGACAAGTTGGGCAAACTGGTGTCGGTGGCAAGTTATCTAATTGCCGCTCTGGTAATTGTGGGTAGGGTAGTGGCCTATTTCATTAATACTGAAAATGCGGGCTTCGATCTTGTTTTTCTGACCTATCTGTTGCAGTCTTTCATGATGGCCGTCACGCTGGTGGTAGTGGCTGTTCCTGAAGGCTTGCCAATGGCGGTGACGCTGAGTCTCGCCTACAGTATGCGTCGCATGCTTAAGACCAACAACCTTGTACGTCGCATGCACGCTTGCGAGACTATGGGTGCTGCCACTGTAATTTGCACCGACAAGACTGGCACTCTCACCCAAAATCAGATGCAGGTGCATCATGCCTGTTTCTATGGGATGAGTGGGGGATGGCTTTATAATGACGAGCAGTCGGTAATCGTTAGTGAGAGCATTGCGGTTAACTCCACTGCCCACCTCTCGACCGATGAGTCGACAGCACGCACCGAAGTGCTGGGCAACCCTACCGAGGGAGCGTTGCTGCTATGGCTCAAGAGTCAGGGTGTGGACTATGAGGACGTGCGAGCCACCTGTGAGGTGCTTGAAGATGTGCCTTTCGACACTGAGCGCAAATACATGGCCACAGTGGTGCACAGTGAGGTGCTTGATCGCAATGTATTATATGTGAAGGGTGCTCCTGAGATTGTTTTTGCAATGTGTGATTCTTGTGAAGACTTTGACCAAGGTACCTTGCGCGACGACCTCATGGCATTTCAGAGCAAGGCGATGCGCACTCTGGGATTCGCCTATAAGATTCTGGAGCCTGGTGAAGAGCCTCTGCAAGGAACCAGAGTTGTTACCAATGGACTTGCATTCTTGGGATATGTGGCGATTACCGATCCAGTGCGAGATGACGTGCCACAGGCAATCGAGGACTGCCTGAAGGCTGGCATTGACGTGAAGATTATCACTGGCGACAATGCACTAACAGCCAAGGAGGTGGGACGACAGATAGGCCTTTGGAGTGATGATTCTTGCAACAAACGCAATATTATTACAGGACCTGAAATAGAAGCGATGACCGACGAGGAACTTGAGTCTCGAGTCATGGACCTGAAAATAATTGCTCGTTCGCGACCTCATGACAAGAAACGCATTGTCGAGGCCCTGCAGCGGTGCAATCAGGTGGTGGCAGTTACTGGCGACGGCACCAACGACGCGCCGGCTCTCAAGGCTGCCCACGTTGGCCTCTCGATGGGTGATGGCACGAGCGTCGCCAAGGAAGCTAGCGATATTACTATCATCGACAACTCTTTTACCAGCATTGGCAATGCAGTGTTATGGGGTCGTTCGCTCTACAGGAACATCCAGCGGTTCTTGTTGTTCCAACTCACTGTCAATGTAGCGGCATGTTTGGTAGTGCTCGCTGGCGCTTTCATGGATGTTGATGCGCCTCTTACCGTGACCCAGATGCTGTGGGTGAACCTTATCATGGATACCTTCGCCGCTATGGCACTCTCTACGCTTCCACCAAACAAGAGTTTGATGCGCCAGAAACCTCGTGACCGCAATGCTTTCATCATTGACCGTCACATGGCGTCACACATCCTGTGGACAGGTCTGCTGTTCAGTGCCATTTTGATTGGACTATTCTATGTCATCAAGCACTGCGACCTTCGACAAATAAACTCTCCAAGTGAATTATGGAATTTGCTTACAAGTGGCAGCTACATTAAAGCTCCAAGGCACACCGTATCGTTATATGAGAGTGCGCTGTTCTTCACCACTTTCGTGATGATGCAGTTTTGGAACATGTTCAACGCCAAGGCTTACCGTTCAGCTTACTCGGCATTCAGGCTTAAACAATGTGGAGAGTTTGTGTTCATAGCAATATTAATCTTTGTGGGACAGTTGCTTATTGTTAATGTTGGTGGCGAGATGTTCAACGTTGAACCCATCGATTTGCAAGCTTGGATAATCATAGTGGCAATTACTTCGGTAGTGCTGCTGTTTGGCGAAGCAGTGCGAAACATCAAGAAATGGCACTTCAAGCACTTTAAGCACAAACTGAAGACTAACTTATGACTCGTGAGAAAGAGATACAGAAGGTGACACTGGTGGGCAGCGCAGGAAATGTGGCTCTGCTCACTTTCAAGTTTGTGGCAGGTGTCTTGGGACACAGTTCAGCGATGATTGCCGATGCCGTACATTCTTTGTCCGACTTTATCACCGATGTGATAGTGCTTGCGTTTGTCAACGTGAGCGCCAAGCCTCAAGACGAGTCGCACGATTATGGTCATGGCAAGTATGAGACAATCGCTTCGTTCTTCATCGGACTGGCACTCGTGGCGGCAGCAACAGGTATCATAATCTCGGGAGTCGTGAAACTCGTCGACTGGGCTGGTGGAGCACAGTTGGAGGCTCCAGGTAAACTTGCGCTCTGGGCGGCTCTTTTCTCGATAATTGTGAAGGAAGCGCTTTACCACTACACCGCTCGGTGCGGTAAGCGCCTCAACTCACAGGCAGTAATCGCCAACGCTTGGCACCACCGCAGCGACGCGCTTTCGTCGATTGCGGCAGCCATAGGAATTGGCGGAGCTATATTGCTCGGCGACCGATGGACGGTGCTCGACCCTTTGGCATCGGTAATTGTAGGTGTTCTGCTCGTGAAAGTGGCTATAGGACTGTTGAAAACAAGTATTGGCGAACTCACTGAAGGCTCTCTCCCAGCTGACACCGAACGTGAGATTGAAAAAATCATTACCTCATTCAATGGCGTCAGCGAGCCTCACAATCTGCGCACACGGCGCATTGGCAGCCGAATCGCTATTGAGGCACACATCCGCATGGACGGCGACATTACTCTCCTTAACGCCCACGACCTCGCCACTAAAGTAGAGCAAAAACTAAAAGACCACTTCGGCCCCGAAACCCACGTCACCCTCCACATGGAACCCATGAAAGAGTGATTCTTTCTTTTTTATAACACCGTGGCACTTCCAAAACTCTAATCTATTGGTTGATATTTCTATATCAGCCTATTTTTTTTGTATAATTAAATTTTTATTCTTTTCTTTGCATTCTATAATTTTCAACTATACCAAACTTATTTATAAACAACTAATTAATCTTTTATGACAAAGAAAATTACATTGGCAATGCTGGCTGTGCTGGCTATGTGCCTCACGGCTAATGCCGACCCAATCAAAATCAAAGGAGTTTACAATCACAGTTTTCACGATGGTACCGACAACACTGGTGGCCATGATGGACCTTGGACTACTTATGTAGGCTGGAACAGCGCCATTGGCAAAGCCATCTTTGTTACCGAGATGGGTCTCTATTCAATGACTGTTGATGGAACCACTCTAACTCAGCCTGTTAAGGATCCAGAGGTTAACATCAGCGACTTCTATTCTAATGGTACCTACACCGACAATGCTATGGCTTTGTGGGCCGCCAACTTCAACCTGATGTATGGCAATTCGGGTGCTATTATGAATCCTAACGACAGCATTCTCACTACTGTGATGTCACGAACTGGTGAGGATATCGAGGACAGTGAGCGTTTTGCTGTACGCAAATGGAACGCCAACACTGGCGATTTGCTCAGCAGTGGCTATTATGCTGCTTCTAACAACCTTGAGTCGGCAGGTATGTGTGTTAACCCCAAGGACGGCCTCGTATACGGACTATTCTATCTCACCGCCCAATCACTCCCAGAGGAAATTGTCAATGACCCCGATTTCTTTGGCGATGACACCGATGCTGGCTATTGCATCTGCACTGTCGACCTCAACACAATGGAAATCACTCCTATCACACCAGGTCTTTACTATGGCAACTATGTTACATTCGCAATCAACAACGATGGTCGTGCTTTTGCGCTCACCAGTGGTGGCACAATGGGCTATGAGGGTGAAGATGGCAAGCTCTATGACATATATGGAAACCGCACAGGCGCCACACTTATTGAGTTTGATCTCAGCACTGGTTTGATGATTACCGAGCCTGTCACTTATGTTGACCCAGAGACTGGCGAGGAATATACCGAGGAAGTGAGCATCTATCAGCCCACTGGCTATGCTTCGCAAGCTAAGCGTCAGAGCGCTTGCTTCAGCAAGAAAGACCCAAGCAAGATGTACTGGAATGGTTTCGTTAACAGTGGCAAGGGCTTCAACGAGAATGGCAGCTGGGCTAATCTCCCCGACAGCCAATGGCAGACCAACGGCAAATATGATACTGCTCTCTATGAGGTAGACATCAACACTGGCGAGGCTACACGCATCGCAAAGTTTACCGATCGCTACACTTTCTCGACCATGTGGGTTGAAGAGGATGACGAACCTGTTTCTGGCGTTGAAGGCGATGTTAATGGCGATGGCGTTGTTACAAGTGCTGATATCACTGCACTTTACAACTTCTTGCTTAGTGGCGATGACAGCAATATAGTCAACGGCGACCAGGATAAGGATGGCAACATTACCTCAAGTGACGTTACCTTCGTCTACAACATCCTACTGGGCCTGTAATAAACACATTCAACGTATAACTAAAAGGTGGCTTCTCAATTCAGAAGTCACCTTTTAGTATTAAACTGAGGCGCAGCCCCATTATGAGCCTTTGTCCTTAATAATCCGTATCTAACGCAACTATTCTTTGTCCGTCATTGTCTTAAAGACCAGGCGTGGCTGAATATTGGCTTGCGATACATGTAGCAGTAGTAGGGTTTTTCCTCGGTGCTGAATCGCTCAACAAGTTCCTCATGTATTCTCTCGAAGCCATGGTGGTCGAAATATTGCCAGCTGCAGGTGCTGTCGGTGATGTGGTAGGTCCATCGCACTCCACGGTCAATAAGCATCTGCATAAGTCGCTCCTGCAATGCTTTGGCGTAACCGCGCTTATAGCTTAATAAGAATGAGAACTTGGCGCTGTCTTCACTCATGAGGTCGAGTAGTTCTTGCTCAGTACGTAGCAGATAGGCTGTGGCTTCGAGCACTTTTTTGCGCTCCTCGTCATCTTTGCCCACCAAGAAATTCTCAACCCATTGCTCCGAAGTGTTGATGTCATCTTTCATGCGAGCAAAAGCTACCGCTTGCAGCGTTCCGTCATCATCGCAAGCCTGAAGCGCAAGTTGTGGGTCGAAGAACATGTTGAACACCACCTCTCGCGAGAACTCGAAACAGTGTTCAATACCGTTCGCGATATCCTTACCCCACATCTTGGCAAGTATAGCTGCCACGATGTCGATATTGGCAATATCAAACGGTTCAATCTTCATGGTTAAGTGTTAAGAGCCTTCCCGCTTAATCAAACTGGTTCTCCACAATATCGGTGAGAACGTCGCGCATCTCGAGGCCTGCGGCGCGCACCTGTTGTGGAATGAAGCTGGTGGCTGTCATGCCTGGCGTGGTGTTCACCTCGAGCATGTTGATGCAGTCACTGCCGTCGGGGTTCTTGGTGACGATGAAGTCCACGCGGATAATGCCGTTGCAGTGCAGAATATCGTAGATGCGGCTGGCCTCGGCTTGCAGAGCTGCGGTGAGCTCGTCACTGATGCGAGCTGGGGTAATCTCTTCAACTTGGCCATTATACTTGGCATCGTAGTCGAAGAACTCATTGTCGGTCACCACCTCGGTAACAGGGAATATCACGCTCTTAGTCTTGGTCTTGTAGCACCCCACGGTAACCTCGGTACCATCAAGAAAACGCTCCACCATCACTTGGTTGAACTGCTTGAAGGCGTTCTTGATGGCTGGTGCCAGCTGTTCCTTGGTTTTAACTTTCGTCACGCCAAAGCTTGAACCGTCGTCGGTGGGCTTTACAAAGCATGGCATACCGAGCTCGTTCTCAATGTCGTCCTCGGTGATATTGCGCTCCACGTCCTTAATGAGCAGGATGCTGTCGGCAACTGTCACGCCAAAAGGACGCAAGTAGTTGTTGAGCATGTATTTGTTGAACGTCAACGACTCCACAAGCACGCTGCAGGTGGAGTAGGGCAGACCGATGAGGTCGAAGTATCCCTGTAGGATGCCGTTCTCGCCAGGAGTGCCGTGGATAGTGATATAGGCGTAGTCGAAGGTTGTTTTCTCGCCTTTTTTGTCTTTGTGTTTGAACGAGAAATCGTTCTTGTCGATAGGCGCTATGCTACCGTCGTGAAGGTTCACGTGCCAGTCACTTTTCCTTATCACCACCACATAAACGTTGTAGCGGTCACGGTCAAACCAACCATACAGTCCTTGTGCCGAGCGCAGCGACACCTCATGCTCCGACGAGTCGCCACCACATACGATGGCAATATTACGTTTTGTTTTCTTCATTGCTTTCTTTTGTTTATAAATCAATCGCAAAGTTACTATGATGCCACTGAATTACCAAATCTTTTAGCACATTTTCAGCATTACTCATTCTTCATCTTCAGGAAGTCTTCCCTGAAGGCGTAAAGTGGGATACACTCTAATCTGTCTTGTAAGATGTGGTTTTTCATCGACAGCCTGATTCCTTGCAAGTCAGGATGCTTTTGGAGGAAAGTCTTCATGGACTTGGACTTAACGTTCTCCTCGGCTTTTACCTCGACTGGATAGACATTTGCGCCTATCTGTACAACAAAGTCTATCTCAATTCGCGAACTCTCCACCGAGTGATAAAACAGAGGTATGCCAGTTCCTTGCATTTGCATGCACACAAAAAGTTCAGTGAAGGCTCCCTTGTACTCTTTTAGAATATCATCTTTGACCAAGACTGCCGCAGCTGGCACATCGGCCATTGCGCCCATTAAGCCTATGTCGAGCAAGAAGAGTTTAAAAGCGCCAAATTCTTCATAGAACTTCAGTGGCATTTTCACTGCATTTACACGGTTCACTCTATAGACCAGTCCTGCATCATATAGCCATTGAAGTGCAATTTCAAATGACGCTGCTCTGGCTCCTTTCTTCAATGCGCTGTATATGAATTTCTTGTTTTCTTTAACCAGCTGGGAGGGAATGCTTTGCCATACCATTCTTATGCGTGGTACTTCATTGGCAGGGGCATGCTTTGAGAAGTCGGCTTCATAGTCATTGAGGATTTTGTGTTGCAGTTCTCTTACTTGTTGCAGTTTTCCATTGGAAACGTAGTCTAAAACCACGGCTGGCATACCGCCCACATAGTAATACTGTCGCAACAAATCGATGTATAGGCCACTTAGAGGCTCAATAAAATTCCAATCGACATTCTCAAGAGCTTTTGCCATCTTGTCTTTGCCCAGAGCACATAAAAACTCGTTGAAATTCATTGGGAACAAACGCAGAATGTCGACCTTGCCTACGGGGAATGAACTGTTTCCGTGAACCGAGATGCCTAAAAGTGAGCCTGCCACAGCGATGTGATACTCTGGAGTGTCCTCACAAAAGTATTTTAGAGCCGTTAATGCGTGTGGACAGTTTTGTATCTCGTCAAGTATCAGTAATGTGTCTCCGGCCGTTATGTCAACAGAGGCAAGTGCCGACAGCTTTTGTAACAGCTCTCGTGCCGAACCACCATGTTCAAAAATTGAACAAGCTTCCTTGTCACGGTCAAGTGAGAATATGACGGTTTGGTTATATTCATTCTTGCCAAATTCCATCAACAACCAGGTCTTTCCCACTTGTCTTGCGCCATTAAGTATTAATGGTTTCCTTTGGGGACTTTTCTTCCATTTTATCAGCTGATTATATAATGCCCTTTTCATAATGATAGCACTTTTATGTATGAATATATGTAATGCGATGACATTTATTTGCACGAATAATCGATGCAAATATACATTTTTATGTATGAATGACCAAATTTTCAAGCCTTTTTTATTCCCAAGCCATGATTTGGTATCATCAACAACAGTGGATTCAAGCGCTAAATCGGCGATTCTTTCTTTGTTTTTGGAACGCGAGTATTTTGGAGTTGCTCCCCTAAGCTAGGGGAGCTGTCACGAAGTGACTGAAGGGTATGGCAGACGCATTGAGTTACAGGACTTTGATATAGTCATACTCCCCCCGCCCCCTCTATCTTCTCCATCTTTATCGGATACTAATTTTTTTTAAGGGATTGAAGTTGTAAATTCATCTTTATTTGTACCTTTGTGGCAAGAAAAAGTTGAAGAACATGAATATTAAAGAACTATACGCTTTTTACAAGCAGCATCCGGTAGTTACTACCGATAGTCGTGATTGCCCCGAGGGCAGTATTTTTATCGCTCTCAAGGGCGAGTCGTTTGATGGAAACAAGTTTGCGATTCAGGCACTTGAGAAGGGTTGTGCCCTTGCGGTAGTCGATGACGAAGAAGTCTACAACGCTTTCACCGCCGCTCCTATTGAGGGCAAGCGCATGGTACTCGTGCCCGACTCATTGCAGGCGTTCAAAGACTTGGCGCGCGAGCATCGCCGACAGTTCACTATTCCCATTGTAGGCATCACAGGTACTAACGGCAAGACCACTACCAAGGAGCTTATCCGTACGGTGCTTGCCCAGAAATACAACGTGATGGCGACAGAAGGCAACTTCAACAACGATGTGGGAGTGCCCAAGACCCTGCTGCGCCTCTCGCCCGAGCATGAGATTGCTGTGGTGGAGATGGGCGCCAGCCATCCCGGCGACATCAAGACACTCGTCGAGACTGCTGAGCCCACAAGTGGACTTATCACCAACGTGGGCAAGGCTCACCTGCAGGGCTTCGGCTCGCTTGAGGGCGTGATAAAGACCAAGGGCGAACTCTATGACAACCTCGCCACTCGCGACGACAGTGTTATCTTTATCAATTCGGGCAATGAGCTGCTGATGAACATATTGCCGCCTAATGTCCACCCAGTGCAATACTGCCATGGTGCCGAGAATCAGGGCCAGCGAGTGATAGGCGAAGTAGTGGCTTGTGACCCCTTCCTGCGATTGCGTTGGAGGGCTGGTGGAGAGGAGTGGCATCAGGTGGCTACGCATCTCATTGGCAGCTACAACCTCGACAATGTGCTCGCCGCAGTGACCGTAGGTCTCTACTATGGTGTTGACCCCGAGATGATCAACAAGGCGGTGGAGAATTATGTGCCGTCGAACAACCGTTCGCAGCTCACCGAGACAGGCCGCAACCACCTTGTTGTGGATGCCTATAACGCCAATCCCACATCGATGGCAGCAGCCCTCACCAATTTCTTGCTGATGCAAGTGTCGCCCAAGATGGCGATTCTGGGCGAGATGCGTGAGCTGGGCGACAGCAGTTGCGATGAACATGTGGCTATGGTTAACAGGCTCAAAGAGTGCGCCTTCGACCAAGTGTGGCTTGTGGGCAGGGAGTTTGACGACATAGACTGCGACTACCGCAAGTTTGCCGATGTGGAGGAAGTGAAAGCTGCTCTCGCTGCCGAGCCTGTCAATGGCTACTACATTCTCATCAAGGGCTCTAATGGCAATCGTCTTTTCCAGCTTCCCGAGCTGCTATAGTGTGAGGTGTTGTCAGTCGTAGAAATAACGTGACTGACCTGGCTTGCGCACGCAGTCTTCTCTAACGTAGCCAATCACTTGTCCGTCTTGGACATATTCTATCCAGTTTGTTGAGCTCATTGGGTGACCGTAGAACGAATCGCCGTCATAGAGAACCTTCACCACGCCCGATTTCGTAGTAGGGCGGCGGCGAACGTTCACATATCCATAGTTGATGGTGCTGATGCAGTAGCGCACCAGGCTGCTGGGGTCGCGGTATCGAGTGTCAACTTGGGCTTTAGGATGAGTTAGAGAACCTTCATTTTGTTCAGCTGCAGCTTGTTGCGGCTGTTCGGCGAACATTGTTGATTGTGATGGCTCAACACTCGCATAGCCGCTCGCACTCGTGAGGCTATTATCAGATGACTTTGAATTGTTGTAGGCGATAAAACCTAAGATAGCCGCAAGTGCCACCACGGCAGCTATTAGTGCTGGCACGAGCCAGTTTGATTGGCCATTATTGTTGTTGCTGGGATAGTATTGTGGCTGCTGTTGTGGCCGATAGCTTTGATTGATAGGGTTGCCACAGTGGGGGCAAGATTCCGCCCTGTCCGATACCGAGTTCCCACATTCGGGACAAGTGATTAGTGCCATATTTCAATAACTAAAATCTCGACTGCAAAGTTAATACATTTTTTTAACCCAGAAAAGCGGCACCTTTACTACGAGGTACCGCTGCAGGTTGGGCTGCAAGGTTGAATTACTTGCGACTATTTTATTAAAAAAACAAATGGTTTAAATGTTAATGAAGATACCAAGTAAATTTAAATTTTTTACCTCGTTTATTTGTAAAAGTTCCTGAAATCTTATTCTTTGCTATAACCTTACCTCTGTACTCTCCAGTTTTTCTACCAGATTTATCTTCAATTTCCGTTGCTCTCATTGAACCATTATCATAAGTATAACCTTTAACGGTACAGCCATAGTTTGTTTTATAACCATAATTTCCTGAAATTTCGTTGCCATTAATTTCAATGTAACCATTTATGTTAGAATAATGATTTTTTGAAGTAATTGTTCCTGTCAATGTTAAATTATGGCGACTTGGTGACTGATAAGATGATTGATTAGTTCTATGATTTTTGCTATTCTCATATAAAACAACTCCGTATATTAATAAATCCCAGAATGGATCTCCAGTAATGGATTTTGGGTTTTTATGACAATTTGGACAGTCCCTTGATGTGCTTGCCACCCAATTACCACAATGTCTACAAGTTGTTTGAACCTGAGCAAGAACAAGTGGTGAACAAGTTAAAGACATCACTAAAGCAAGTGATAAAGCTTTTAATGAAAGTTTCATAAGAAATTGAGTTTAAATTGTTATAATAAGTATTGAGTTTTTGATTGTTAGTTTAAATCTCCTCTAAAAGATATAATTTCACTATATCTGTCGATTATTTTGTTGAATTTGTTTTACGGTCTCCTTTCCGCTTGTCCGTTTTGGTAGGTTGCGGGAAGCATTTGTCCCCTTTTTAAATCATTATTTATTCATAACGGAAGAAAAACAATGGAGATCCATTATCTACTTTCTTAGACCCTTGATATACCACAGAGCCATCGGTCTCTCTATACCAAATATAACAGAGAGGACTATTTTTAACACTAAAGCGCACATAATGTTGGTTGCGCAACATTTTCTCAAAATATTCGGCTCCGGCACTGGTATTAAAAAATAAATTATAGGTAGGATAACCTTTTTTGTCTTCTATGATTTGATTTGGGTATGTTCCATTGTAAGTGTAGTAAACATGACCATCCTTATTTTTAATGGTGTAGCCATTCTTTCTAAGGCGTTTCGCATTCTTGTCGTCCATTTTAAGATGAGTAAAAAGCCAAGGGGTGACACCAGTGGAAAATTGTTCCTTGTGATGCTTTCTTGGGGTTGGAGCTTTATTACTATGATTATTTGTAATTGTCAAAAGGAACAAAGCCATCGAGAAATCGCCTTCCCAACCGCGATTATTTAAACTGCCATCGAAACAGCCACCATTAATTAAAATATTAATGATACTATTGTCGGTGCTAATAACGTCTTGTGGATTCTTACCACAAGATGGACACAATTTTGATGCTTTTGCTACATAATTACCACAATGTCTACAAGTTGTTTTTACCTGAGCAAAAACAAGTGGCGAACAAGTTAAAGACATCACTAAAACAAGTGATAAAGTTTTTAATGAGAGTTTCATAATAAATTGAGTTTTTGTTAGAATTCTATAATTATTTTATAGATAGTCAGTCAAAACAGTGAGTCCTGCTGACCATGGGATTCTTACCACATGCTGGACACTTTCTTGATGATTTTGCTACATAATTACCGCAATTATTACAAGTAATTGTTGCTACATGTTTTGTGGTAGAAATAGTATCTTTTGTGAAAGCGATAGTATCAGCTAATGAGTCTTCAAGAAAAATGCTATCTTCATTACTCCCTTGCAAAAAAGTGGTGTCGGCATCATTGAAGATTAATGTGGAGTCTTTAACAGAACGGGTACTATCGGTGGTGTTGGTGTTGTTGCCATTATTACAAGATACAAGCATTAATGTGAAAAAAAGTGCTAATGTGTTTTTTAACAGAATAGGCAGATGAGATGATGTCGTCATGAAGATATTTGTTTTAAAAATGTAAATATTTTTTGAAATGGTTAGTTTTTAATCTTTTGCGAGTGCAAAAATAAATATATTTTTTTTTAAATGCAACACATGTGGGCTGTTTTTAATCGGAGATTAATAAACGTTTTCATAATGTAGAGTCAACAAGCAAATGCATATTTTTTGACAAAGTTAAGAAAAATGTTTGTAGAACTCTCTGACGGGCGTGCTGAATTTGAGTTTTTTTCT
>CAJOFH010000019.1 GCA_905233845.1 uncultured Muribaculaceae bacterium
GACCAAAAATCTGGGGACAGCAACTAAATCCATGGATTTAGCCACCATCCCCATTTGTCTTGACCTTTCAAAGAAAACTTTTTAAGGGTCGACTAATTAGTAAAAAGTTAGTAAAAAAGCACTTCTCACATTGTTGTGAAAAGTGCTGTATCTTTAAGTGTCAATAATAACAAAAGCAATAGAAACAAAGCGTGGCGGCAAATTGTTGAATGCCAAACATATAACACCCGTGTTGGGGTCATGAGGTCTTATATTACTGCCAAACTTCATCACTCTGCTTATATTTTACAAGCAAAGTAAATAAATAAAATTCAATTTTTAGCCAAAATTTCAAATAAAAATGCAGTTTTAAACAAAAACTATTCAAAATAGTAAGGGTTGTTCGGTAGTTTATGCCATTTTTATTGGCATTGTTATTTCGCTGCAAAATGAATTAAAACATCTTGGCGACCCGGGCAACGGCTTGGGTGAAGACTGTGACTTCCTCGAGGGTGTTGTAGAGGGCGAATGAGGCTCGTACAGTGCCTGTCACTCCCAAGCGTTTCATCAGTGGCTGAGCACAGTGATGACCAGTGCGAACAGCGATTCCCAATTTGTCAAGCAATAGTCCCATGTCGTAGCTGTTGATGTCGCCCACCAGGAATGAAATCACACCTTCTTTATTGGCGCTGGTGCCAAAGATGCGCATACCCTCTATCTCCATCAGCTGGCTTGTGGCTGCATCGAGCAATAGCTGCTCGTGGCTGGCGATGTTCTCAATACCCAGCGAATTGATGTAATCGATAGCGGCACCAAAGGCGGCGATGCCCACAAAGTCGGGAGTGCCAGCCTCAAACTTGAACGGCAGCTCGGCAAATGTGGTTTTCTCAAACGTCACATTGCCAATCATTTCGCCGCCACCCTGATAGGGCACCATGCGGCTCAGCTGTTTCTCCTTGCCGTAGAGCACACCTATTCCTGCGGGGCCATACATCTTGTGGCTCGAGAAGCAGTAGAAGTCGGCGTCAATGTCCTGTACGTCAATCTTCATGTGTGGTGCTGCCTGGGCTCCATCGATGAGCACTGGAACGCCATAGCGATGGGCTATCTGCACCATCTGCTTCACGGGGTTGATGGTACCTAGCACATTCGACACATGGGTAATGGCGACAAAACGTATATTCTCGGTAAACAGGTCCTCATAGGCGTTGAGGTCGAGGTCACCGTTGCGGTCTATGGGTACTACATGGATTTTCAAACGTTTGTTGCGCTGAAGCAACTGCCAGGGCACGATGTTGCTGTGATGCTCCATAACAGTGAGCACTATCTCATCACCTGTGTAAAGGCTGTCGCCAAATGATGATGCCACAAGATTTATAGCCTCGGTGGTGCCACGGGTGAACACTATCTCGCTGGTTGACTTTGCATTGATAAACTGGCGCACTTTCTCGCGTGTCGCCTCCATAATATTGGTGGCCTCTTGCGAGATGGTGTGCACTCCACGATGCACATTCGACTTGTGGTTGTAGTACATGTCGTTGATGGTCTCAACCACGCAGCGTGGCGTCTGCGACGTAGCTGCATTGTCGAGATATACCAACGGCTTGCCCTCGATTTTCCTACCCAAAATTGGGTACTGCTCTCTTATTTGGTAAATGTTCATTGAATATATATCAGTTGTCGGTTGTCACTTTTTGCTGTCTGAAGTTCAAAATCTTCCAGGATGCTAATTACTCTTACCTCTCCACTCTCACCTCTCCACTGTTTTCAATTCGCAAGTTTCGCAAATTAGTGCGTCGCCGCTCAAGCGCATCTCCACAAGATGACGCAGGCGGTCGCGCAGGGTGTCGAGACGCACACCATCAATCACGTCGCTCATGAATGCCTGCATCAGCAGCTTTTGAGCCACAGGCAGCGAGATGCCACGTGTCTGCATATAGAACAGAGCCTCCTGGTCGAGCTGGCCTACGGTAGCACCATGCGAACACTTCACGTCGTCGGTGTAAATCTCAAGCTGTGGCTTGGTATACATGCGCGCGGTGGGCGATGCCACGATGTTGCGGTTGCCCTGATAAGCGTCAATCTTGGGGCAGTCGGACTTGACGAGAATCTTGCCGGCGAAAGCTCCAATAGCGTTGTCGTTGAGCACATATTTGAACATCTCGTTGCTCTGGCAACGTGGCGCGTTGTGATTGATAAGAGAGTGGTTGTCGATATGCTGCTCGCCAGTTGCAATTGCCATGCCAAGCAGCTGAGTGTCGCAATGTTGGTCATCAACATCAATGTGATAGTCATTGCGTGTGTAGCCGTTTGTGAGCGTGATGCCGTCAATGAGAACGTTGCTGCCCTCCTGCTGCTTCACCCAAAGCTGCGATAGCCGAGTGGTCTCCATGCCGCTCTCTTCCATGTGGTAGTAGTCGAGTTTGGCGTTACGTCCTACAATCACCTCCACTGTCTCCAAGCTTAGATATTGCTTGTCGCCCTTGGTGTGGTCGCACACCAGAACTTTTGCTTGGGCATCGTCCTCAAGCACAATCAGCAGACGGCGCACTGCCATTAAGCGGGCGTTTGCGTCAAACACATTGATAATCTGGATAGGGCGTGATGTGTGTGAACCCTTGGGCACATAAATCATCACGCCGTCCTGAGCCAGCATAGTGTTGAGTGCGGTACAAGCATTTGAGAGGCTTGCAACGGTGCCATAATGCTGTGCAAGTACCTCGGGGTGCTTGGTGGCCTGAAACGTTTCCACACTGGCGTTGTCGCCACTCTTTCCTGCAGTAGCGCTGGGCTTGAAGGTGTCGTTGAATACATAGTAGAGGCATGTGCTAAGATTCGGCACCTCGCAGCGGAATTTTGTTGTTGACTCGCGAGACAGGTCCACATGATTCACGTTCACGCCATAGTCGGGGGCGAGCACGGCGTTGAGGTCGGTAGCCTCGTAGTCGTCGCTGCCCTTGCGCGGCAACACAACGCCGTCGAGCACTTGCCGCGCCTGCTTGCGCAACACGTTCATTGGTGCTGGCGCAAGTCGCTCGATAGCGGCTAGTTGCTCGTCGTGTAGGTCAATATATTGCTTTAAAGCGTTGCTCATAGCTGATTGTTGTCAACTTGTTCCTTAATCCAGTCGTAGCCTTTCTCCTCAAGCTCCAGAGCAAGTTCGGGGCCTCCGGTCATCACTATGCGACCTTTGTAGAGTACATGCACTTGGTCGGGCTTGATGTAGTCAAGCAGTCGCTGATAGTGGGTAATGACGATTGTGGCGTTATCATCGCTCTTGAGGCGGTTCACGCCGTTGGCAACGGTGCGCAGAGCGTCGATATCGAGGCCGCTGTCGGTCTCGTCAAGGATTGACAACCTGGGCTCGAGCATCGCCATCTGGAATATTTCATTACGTTTTTTCTCTCCACCTGAGAATCCCTCGTTCACGGCACGTGAAGCGAGTTTGTTGTCAAGGTCGACCACAGCACGCTTCTCACGCATGAGTTTGAGGAAATCGGTGGCGCTCATTGGCTCGAGACCTTGATATTTGCGCTTCTCGTTGATGGCGGTGCGCATGAAGTTGCTCATTAGCACGCCAGGAATCTCAACGGGATATTGGAAACTCAGGAAGATACCCTCGTGGGAGCGGTCTTCGGGGCTGAGCTCGAGCAGATTCTTGCCATAGAACTCCACCTCACCGCCAGTGACGGTATAGGCGGGGTTGCCAGTGAGTACCGCGCTAAGTGTACTCTTACCACTTCCGTTAGGCCCCATGATAGCATGCACCTCACCTGGCTTCACGGTAAGGTTCACACCTTTCAATATTTCCTTGCCCTCAATCGAGGCATGTAAATCTTTAATAGTTAACATAAATTATTGTGTTTTCTAGAGTTTCTAGAAGTTCTAGATATCTAGAGATTTTTTATCAATTGTGCATTATCAATTACGCATTGTGCATTATGCATTGTGCATTAAGCATTACCCCACGCTGCCTTCAAGCGATACGCTGAGCAGGCGCTGTGCCTCGACGGCAAACTCCATGGGCAATTTCTTCATCACGTCGCGGGCGTAGCCGTTCACGATGAGCCCCACAGCGTCTTCGGTGCTGATGCCGCGCTGATTGCAGTAGAATATCTGGTCCTCATTGATTTTACTCGTTGTAGCCTCGTGCTCCACGATGCTCGAGTCGTTGCCCACCTCTATAACGGGGAAGGTGTGGGCACCGCTGGTATCGCTCAGCAGCAGGCTATCGCATTGGGTATAATTGCGACAGTTGGTAGCATTTGGAGCCACTTTCACCATACCTCGGTAGCTGTTCTCGCTGTGGCCAGCGCTGATGCCCTTGCTCACGATGGTGGAACGGGAATTCTTGCCCAGATGAATCATCTTGGTGCCGGTGTCGGCCATCTGATAGTTGCGTGTGAGAGCTACGCTGTAGAACTCGCCCACGGTGTTGTTGCCCTTGAGGATGGTGCTGGGGTATTTCCAAGTGATAGCACTACCTGTCTCCACTTGTGTCCACGAGAGTTTGGAGTGGTCGCCACGGCATATTCCGCGCTTGGTTACAAGGTTGTAAATACCTCCTTTGCCGTCTTTGTCGCCAGGATACCAATTTTGCACGGTGCTATATTTCACCTCGGCACGCTCCTCTACGATAATCTCGACGATGGCGGCGTGCAACTGGTTCTCGTCGCGCATGGGTGCCGTGCAGCCTTCGAGGTAGCTCACATAGCTGTCGTCGTCGGCTACGATGAGGGTGCGCTCAAATTGGCCCGTCTGCGCCGCATTGATGCGGAAATAGCTCGACAGCTCCATGGGGCAACGCACGCCCTTTGGGATATAGACAAACGAGCCGTCGCTGAACACTGCCGAATTGAGAGCGGCAAAGAAGTTGTCGCTATAAGGCACCACGGTCCCAATATATTTCTTAACAAGGTCGGGATAGTCTTTTACCGCCTCACTTATCGAGCAGAAAATCACGCCCAATTCAGCAAGTCGCTCACGATAGCTGGTGTGCACGCTCACACTGTCGACCACAGCGTCGACGGCCATGCCACTCAGCCGCTTCTGCTCCTCGAGGGGAATTCCCAGTTTGTCGAAGGTCTTCTTCAACTCAGGGTCTATCTCCTTCTTGTCATTGGTCTTGGTTTGAGGAGCGGCATAGTAGCTTATGGCTTGGAAGTCGATGTCGGGCATGTTCACTTTGCCCCATTTGGGAAGGGGAAGGGTCTGCCAGTGGCGGAACGCCTTGAGCCTGAACTCGAGCAGCCACTCTGGCTCGTTCTTGAGCTCGCTGATGCGGCGCACCACGTTCTCGTCAAGCCCCTTGGGTATGACATCGGTCTCAAAGTCGCTCACAAAGCCGTAGCGGTATTCTTCGCTCGCTGCTTGGTTGATGATCGACTCCTCGTCCTGCTTTTTCTTATTATTCTTGTTTTCGCTCATACTAGTCTTTTAATATCTCTAGTGCCCCTCGACCAGTCATCAAAGGGTTGTCGAAATAGTCGACAAAGGTACTACTTTTCTCACCAATCTCACTTATTTTGAAGGTAAAAATAGACTTTAAAGTATTTTTTTCTTGATTTTTTACAAAAAATATTGCCAGTTAAAAAAATATCACTACCTTTGCAACCGCAAAAATGCGATTAAGCGAGAGAAGACTGCGCTAGCGCAATGTCTTCCGAGCAAAAGCATTTTATTTAAAAATGCCCAAGTGGCGGAATTGGTAGACGCGCACGTTTCAGGTGCGTGTGCCGCAAGGCGTGAAGGTTCGAGTCCTTTCTTGGGCACTAAAATAGGCTGACAATCACACGATTGTCAGCCTATTTTTCTATTCATTCAAATTTGCCTTTTGCAGTTAATGCCGAATCCAAATCTTTGAAACTGATGTGCCCAGTAAATGGGTCATTGATGCTTGTTTTCCCAGTGTTGATGACTTGAGTAATCTTAGTCTCTTTTTCAAATAACGACTTGAAATACTTGAGATTCTTGTAGAAATCGGGATGAATTGTAGGTGACAATTTAATCTCATAAGCTTTCAAGTCTTGCAAGCCATCATCGATGATAACGTCGACTTCATGCTGACCCTTATCACGATAGAAGAATAAATTATTATCCATCCCATGATTGAACTGATGCTTTACTAATTCACTGATAACCATGTTCTCAAAAATTTGACCACGAAGTGGATGGGTCTCTAACTGCTGAGCCGTCTTAATGCCTAAAAGATAGCAAACTAAGCCCACATCATAAAAATAAAACTTGGGGGTTTTTACAAGGCGTTTCCCAATGTTGCGGTAAAATGGATTGAGACGGAAAGCCACATAAGTTGCTTCAAGCACATTCATCCATTCCTGAATAGTGGGTAATGCAACCCCCAGTTCATTTGCAATACTTTGGGCGTTAAATTCACATCCAGTGCGTGAAGCGGCAATGACAAGAAACTTGCGGAATTCATTTAAGCGCCTTATCTTCATCACTTGAAAAATGTCACGCTGGATGTAGGTGTTATAATATTGGCGATACACATCGGTTGCAGGTTTGTTTTGTGCCCACACCACAGGATAAAAACCTCGAAACATCATCTCAAATTCGTCAACCGTCCTTTCTTTATCGGTGAGTTCACCTATTGAGAATGGTAATAACGTGATGATAGCTGTTCGGCCAGCGAGCGATTGAGAGACTTTTTGTGATAGAAGCAAATTGTTGCTGCCAGTCAGCACAATACTTGATTGTGGATTTTCATCAACTATTACCTGTACAGCACTCAAAATCTCGGGCATACGTTGTACCTCATCAATGATTAGCCCAGCGCTAAATCTTTCAATGAAAGCCTTCTTGTTTAGCTCAAGTTCACTGATTGTTGTCTCATCTTCAAGGTTGATATAGTGATAGTCGGGGAACACCATCTTACACAATGTAGTCTTACCCGATTGCCGTGGACCAGTTACGGTAACAACATTGAAAATGCCTTTCAATCTCAAAAGTTCGCTTTCTAATATTCTTGAATACATACTGTTAAATTGGAGTTGGACAAATCTAAGGTTATACTTTAGATTTGGCAAAGGTATGGAATTATTTTTACTCAAGCAACATATTTATTGAATAATTTTGTTGTAACGTAAAAAATGTAGAATGCCACCTACACTTCAGATATTGCTACAGATATAGAGTAATGCCGCGAGGCGTGAAGGTTCGAGTCCTTTCTTGGGCACTGCAAAGTCCGATAATCGGTTGATTCTCAACGGTTGTCGGGCTTATTTTTTTATTGGTGTTTTATTGAAGATAATTAGAGAAATGTAGAAAAACTTTTACTTAATTAGAATAAAGTTCTCCATTGGAGCAATGCTCTTCGCTTGTCGGTCGTCTCGCTCTCGGTGCGTGCCTCAATCTCGAATGAATATACCTCGTTGTTCATGTCCACCTAGTCGACGGTGCGTTTATTTGATAGATATTTTGTGTTTTGTTGAGAACTTTGTATTTTTGCAACTAAATTCTACGGAATATTTAAATACAGATTATTTATCAAAATTATTAATAATTTTTTATTCTTACACCATTATGAATGATTACAAGCTAATGAAAGCGACTCCCTCTTTGACATTTATAGAGGCAATCAAGAAATGTTTCGCAAACTATGCTAATTTTAAAGGACGCGCTCGTCGCAGTGAGTTCTGGTGGTGGTATCTTTTTACCTGTGTGGTGAATTTTATCTTGTATATACCAATTTGGATACTTATGAGCAAGAAAAACGCTTTATCAGGAAATATTGACTTAGCGACAGCCAATGCTCAAGATCCAACAACCATGATTATAATCTTCTACATTATCCTTGGTATTGTATATCTGGCATTACTCCTTCCATCGTTGTCGGTAATGGTACGTCGCTTCCATGATGTTGGCAAGAGTGGTAACTTGATGTGGCTATTCCTGCTTTTCGGTATTGGTGTACCAGTATGCCTTATTCTGTGCATACCTGATGGAGACCGCGTTCCCAATAAGTATGGTTCATCTCCAAAATTTACGGAATTTACTGTATAGTTTCTTAGATTTTCATCAACATTATTACCCTATATTAAAGTAAGCCTTAACATAGGGGTTGTAAAAATCGTAGCATGCTGTTACAGTTTTTATGATTTTACTATCTTGGGAAACGAATATTATTATAATTGAGATATTTTTCAGTTTTTAATGTTTTAACAAGTTCCGAGCAGAAGTTGATTCTCAACGGTTGTCGGATTTTTGTTTTATTGCACTTACCATAAAAAACACCATTTCACATTGCATTTGTTAATAGTTTTTCTTAATTTTGCCCTCATAATTAAATATAACCCCTAAAACATTATAGATGATGAAAACTTACATGAAACATTTATTGTTGCTTGCAATGATTTTTGCTACAATCACTGCCACAGGCACCAACAACCCTCAAAAGCAGTCCAAATCTGGAGTAACCAAGGAATTTAGAACTGCGGTAAAAGCTTTGCTCGATGTCACTGACTATGAAGGGACAATGAGAGAGAATATCACCTCTGCTTATAAGCAATTAGGGCAAGAAGAGAATCCATATGCTGCTGATTTTGTGAATCAATTATTAGAACAAATGCCCGATAAGATGGTGGATATTTACTCAAAGTATTTCACTATCGATGAGATAAAAGAATTGACAGAAGTCAATAAGAACGAAATCATAATAAAACTAAGAAAATTACAACCACAAATGTCTCAGGAATTAATGCAGGAAGGCCAAAGCTTGGCTAAAGGAGAAAAAAGCCAATTGGCCGACATAGTGGTGGATAAAGACTTTGAAGAGGCAATGAGAGAGTATTTTGAGGAGTCTAGATTTGACGAACAAATGAAACAAATATTGTCAGTAATAGCGAATTATTATGGCTTTAAGTCAGACTTACTTAATGGTTTCACTAACCAAATGCCCGACATTATTGTTCGCATCTATTCCAAGTATTTCACGACAAACGAAATCAAACAGGCCATAGCTTTAGCAAAGACGCCATGTTCAAAGAAATTCAACGAAAAGACCCCTGCTATTACTCAAGACACCTTGGAAGAAACGGGGAAAATAACAAAGGACATCTTAGAAAAAATGCTGGCAGACATATCAAAGGACAACCCCACAACGCCGACTGAAAGACATAAAGGATGGTTTTTTGAAAGTATTCGTTCACTTAATCCTTAATCAACAGCTCAACTAAAATTACGTGAAATTATGGCGGCATGTTTTTGGCAATAAAATTTTAAGCACCGCTCACTTTTTGACCTTAGAGGGCATAAAGTGTTTCGTAATACATGAGGTTGTGTAAGTTTTTATACAACCTTAATTTTTTATTTAGGTTACTGATGAAATGAGATGTGTGTTATGCTTAGTGAAAGTCGTTATCACTATCATTATTAATGGACAAAAAACGCAAACGTTTGCACCTTTATTTAAAAGAATAAGTTTTAATAGTTTGTAATTATTTCGGCTATTATTATTAAATTTGCTTGCCATATTAGCCGAAAACAAATTCAACTAAACAATAATAGCAATGAAAAAATTCTATCTATCATTAGCATCAGTGCTTGTTGCCATCAGTGCGATGGCACAAGGCTGGCCTGCAAATTATGGCGGCATCATGCTGCAAGGGTTCTATTGGGACAGCTACGAATATACCAAGTGGGACAACCTCGCTAACCGAAGCGAGGAGCTTGGATCCATTTACGACCTAATCTGGGTTCCCAACTCTGGTATGACTCGTGGCGGTAACAAGGCCGAGACCATGGGCTATATGCCCTACTGCTGGCTGCGCCACACTACCATCTTTGGCACCCAGAGCAAGCTGACAAACATGATCCAGACCTATGGAGCCATGGGCACTGGCATCATTATGGACTTAGTGCTTAACCACAAGGATGCCAAGGCTCATGTCATCGCGCCGGGCGACACTGTTTATCTCGAGTTCCTCGACGAGACAGTGGGCAACTACTCGGTGACTTGGGACAATGAGAACTTCACTGGCATCGTCACCAACGACGACCAGCCAGGTGGCGGAAACTATGATACTGGCGATGGTTTTGAAGGAGCACGCGACCTGGACCACACCAACGCCCGCGTCCAGCAAAACTGCATCACTTACCAGAACTACCTGCTCAACGAGCTGGGATATGTTGGCTTCCGTCTCGACATGACCAAAGGATACGCGCCACAGTACACCGGCAAGTACAATGCTGCCACCAACCCCATCTTCTCTGTGGGTGAATATTTCGACGGCAACACCGACCTCCTCAAGCAGTGGATTAATGGCACAGCAGTCAACGGTGTCATCCAGAGTGCGACCTTCGACTTCGCTCTGAAGTTCGCCATCAACGATGCTTTTGGCGGAGGAAACTGGAGCCGCCTCGACATGGCTGGCCTTATCGCCGATGACAACTACAAACGCTATGCTGTGACCTTCGTCGACAACCACGACACTAACGAGGACCACAACAAGTTGAGTGCCAACGTCGAGGCTGCCAATGCCTTCATCCTCGCCATGCCTGGCACACCATGTATCTTCAGCAAGCATTACGAGGATTATAAGGAGGCCATCACCAATATGATTAAGGGTCGTCGTGCTTGTGGCATCACCAACATGAGCAGTTGCACAAGCTCGCAGGTGAATGGTGGTATCATCTTTACCACTACTGGACCAAATGGGCAGGCAATGGTTCGCCTCGGTTCGGCTTCATCGAGTGTGCCAAGCACTTCGGAGTATCAGCTCGTACAGCGCGGTGCAAACTATGCCTTCTACATCACTAAGGGTATCGACTGGGAGAACAGTGAGAAGATAGGCAAAATCATAGGATATCCTGTGATTGACAAGGCAAGTGGTGTGTATGCCAACTCAGTGACCGTTAACGTCAAGCCTTCGATGGCAAGCACCACGCTGGTCTACACCACCGACGGCAACAATCCTACTCCCGAGAGTCAGCAAATCACAAGCCCCACAACCTTCACATTCACCCAAAGCACCACCCTTAAGGTGGGTGCGCTCATGGATGGCGAGGTGAGCGGCATCGTGACTCGCAACTACATCATTGCCGATGCCGATCCTAACAACATCACAATCTATGTCAAGAGCAATAATGATGCTTATCTCTATGCTTGGACCGATGATGGAACAATTCTTTCCGACACTTGGCCAGGAACTAAACTCAGTAGCAAGCGCACAGTGGGTGGACAGGAGTTCCTCTACAAGACTTTCACTAAGCCCAGTCCTGACTACAGTATCGACTTCATCTTGAACGAAGGCGACGACAGCACCAAGACTCAAGACGTGACTGGTGTGAGTGGCGATGTGTTCTACACTTTCAGTGGCGGCGAGGCACGCGACTTGAGCAATATCTACTTGGTCGAACTCTACAATCCATTTGTGTGCATCGACAAGCCAAGTGGTAATCTGCCAGCCAACAAGAAAGTTTATCTCAACGCCAGCTATGGCGATGCTAAGATTGTCTACACTACCGACGGTAGCGTGCCAACAGCGACGAGCTCGCAGGCAACTGCCATGAAGGAACTTTCGTTCACAACAGTGGGTCAGCAAGTTACCGTTAAGGCTGGTCTGCTCATTGGCAACCAGGTGAAGGGCATTGTGACTCGCAACTACACAGTTGTTGAGGCAACAAGCTCAGGCAATGGCAATAACAACACTGGCAACACAGTGACAATCTATTGCAAGGCTGCCACAGCTCCTTATCTCTACTCGTGGGAGGACAACGGTCCTGAGCACAACGGCTCTTGGCCTGGAACTCAAATGACAACCAGCAAAATCATCGACGGAGAGAAGTGGTGGACCTACACCTATGATGTGAAGCCCATCAACATCATCTTTAACGATGGTAACGGAGCACAAACTGCCGACATTAAGGGCTTGTCGACCGACAGCTATTTCGAGTACAACGGCTCTACTACTGCTACAAACGTCACCGCTCAGCACGTAGACCTTACCGATGCCGACATACCTTCTTGTGCAACATGGATTGACGGCTCACAGTTTATCTACTTCGAGAGCGACAACTACTATGAGCCTTACACCTGGATTTGGAGCTCTACCGACAACTTCACAGGTGGTGCTTGGCCAGGAACTGGACTCATCGACGTTGCAGGTGTGGCACCAAGTGGCAAGAACATCTACCGCTGGACTTCTACTCATCAGGGTGAGCCCACTGGCATTCTGTTCAGCAACCACGGATATCCACAGACAAGCGACTTCGCTTTCGTGAATGGTGGCTACTACACCGAGAGCGGACTCCTGGGCATTCTTAATGCGCCCACTGGCATCCCTGGCGATGTCAACGGCGACGGTATTGTTTCGAGTGTTGATGTCACTATTCTCTACAATTGGCTGCTCAACAATGACGACAGTGCTATCGTCAACGGAGACCAGGATGGCGACGGCATCATCACTGCTGTAGATATCACTATCATTTACAACATCCTGCTTGGAAATCATTAATGCAGAATGTTCAATTGACAATCAAGCCACGGCACACACCAGCGCCGTGGCTTGATTGTTCCATTAATGTCTTGATAAAGGTGGAATCCAGGCTCAGCCCTCTCCATAAGATTATTTTAAACCATTAGAAAGCAATGTTATCAAAAATATAACTATCTTTGCATGACTTACTAAAACTCTTGATATTATGAAACGTTTTTTACATATCACATTGATGCTTATTGCGGCCACTGTGATAATGAATGGAGCGGCGCAGAACTTAAACTCGCTTAGGCGCGCCAACACCACACACAATATCACTAAAACCATCAAGGGTGGCAATGTGGTGGTGGGCGATGGCAGCACGCTCGTGTTCCAAAAGGGTGCTAAAATCATGAACGCCACCATCACTGGCCGTAACATCAAGATTGTGCCCAATGGTAGCAATGTGGCTTTTGAGAACTGCAACTTCACTAAAGCAACAATTGTTAATTCCAATCTACAAGCCACTAACCTGGGCTTAGTGCCCAACATGACAAGTAAGCCCTACAGCTACACCTACAAGGGCATGCGCATCAACACAACTCTCAACCAGGGCACCGACAACACGCGCGCTTGGCAACAATTGGCGCAACTGCTAAGCAATAGCTCGGGTGTAAAAATGACCTTTAACGGTAGTTTCTATAGCGGAGAGAATGTGAAAATTGTGACCATCACCGATGCCAGCAACATGGAGCTTACAGGAGGCATCATAATCATGGAGCTGAAGCTTGTGAACTGCAACAACGTGAGCATCCACGACATGAAATGGGTGGGATTTCAAGGCGTACACGACTTCCCCCCTATTTATACCAAGGGTGAGCTTACTTTCAATGGTGTGCGCTATAACACAAACAATGCGTTCTTCCTCAAGAACGACAAAATTGCCAGTATGGGCGTGGCAGGCGAAGGCATAAGGATTGAGATTGACAACGACAGCAAACGCAGCGAGAATATCACCATTCAACGCTGCCACTTCGAGATGCGCCAGCAGGGCATAATGGTGGGAATGACAAGCGATAAGAGGGTGGTGCGCAACGTCAAGTGCCTTGACTGTACCGCCAGCCACATCATCTACCAACCAATTGGCTTCCACGCCAGCAACTGCCAGCTCGACAACATGGAAGCCGAGTACTGCTTACAGGGAGTGGACATCTCCACTTGCAGCAACAATATCACCGTGACCAACAGCCGATTCACACGCTGCGCCACTGGTCCTAAGCAAGAGTCAAGCAAGGATTATCTGTCGATGACCTACAACAATGTGATTGACGGCTGTTACTTTGGCATCAACGATGACTATATGCTGCTCGAAGGTTCGCAGTATATCCTCAACGTGAGCGAGGGTGCCAAGGGTGACGTGTTTACTGTGCGCAACACCACCTTCGACGTTAAGAAGGATCGCCTCTTCGGCTCCATCCGTAGCCGTACCGATAAAGTGGTTTTTGACAACGTCACAATCAATATTGACAACAAGCTCAACGCTCGCAGCACCGACAAGTCGTCAATGACCGAGCTGTTTGCCATCCATGGTGCCACCAGTTTCGCGCCTAAGTTTGAACTTAATAATGTGACCATCAACCTCACAAATGGAACAAATGTGACCTCGATGTGCGCTCCACATGTGAACGGAAAGGATATGAACTTCAAGGCGACTGGACTCACCGTTTCAGGAGCCGGAACCATCGACACCTATTTCAACACCGTGAACAACGTGGAGATGAGTGGTTGCACGCTGGCAGTTCCCTCCAATGCAGTGGCTAAGAGTGTGAACAGCATGGACGCGTCCACCTGCAACATTGCCAACACCAAGACTGTCTTTGTCAACAATAACAACAATGCTACTCTCAAACTCAGGGATAACACCATCAAAAGCGAGAAAGTGGTGGATTTCAAGGCTACTCCCAATCTTGTGGAGATGCAGGGAAACAACATCGAGATGACTGGTGCCGAGGCCTTTTCGGGAGCCGACAGCAACGCCTCGCTATCGACTAAGAACTTCAAGGTCAGCGGCAACAGCTTCACACGCAAATCGGCAAGAGCAAAGCTGCTGCCCACTAACAGTAAGAGCTCAAAACTGCTTAACAACAATGTGGTGAGGTAGAATTCTTCTCCATTCTAAGAATGAGAGGACAATAAAGTAATCAAGCCGAAATCGAACATTTTTCGATTTCGGCTTGACTTATAAGAGAAATTCTACAAGGACTCGGTTTAGAGCTCCTCGTTAGTGTGAAGATGCTGAACGTAGATAGCCTTCATCATCTTCTTGCGGTTTGTTACGCTGGGTTTCTCAAACTGCTGGCGTGCGCGCAACTGTTTGATGATACCTGTGCGCTCTGATTTTCTCTTAAATTTCTTCAAGGCGCGTTCAATGTTCTCGCCTTCTTTTACTGGAACGATAATCATAATGTAAAGTATATTAAATTGTTATTAAAAATTTTTTTCTGTTTTTTGGGCGCCAGCGCTCGTTGTAGCGCCAGGGCACCACGGCAGTGGACACAAAAAGCCCACAAACCAAAATAAAAAATAAAAAATAGTGGATTTCCGCTTTTTATTTGCTATCATCGTGCAGTGACCAAGGGGCTACTGCACTTGAAGCGAGGCAGTGCGGAGCTGCCTCAAAAAAGGGTTATATGTCTAATATTCAGTTCTTTCTGGTGGCTTTCTCAAACCTCCTTTCAATTTTATTGCCTGCAAAGGTAGTAAAAATTTTTGAAACACAAAGCCTTGCCACAATTTTTTTGATTTTTGTGCAGAAAGTGAAATTTCTGATGAAATCTCTGATTCCACGGTTTTATTTAGCCAACAATAAAGGCTCTTGAATGGCTCTTGAAAACATGAAATTGGTTTTTTTGCGTGTTATTGTGGCAAATTAAAGTAAATTTATTATCTTTGCCGATTGATAGTAATTATTTTAAAGAATAAATGAAAGTTAAGATACATAGGGAAGGCCAAAACATCATCTTCGTGTTGTTGCTTATTCTGCTGGCTATCAACATACCCGCCTATTTGTTTATCGAGCTCAAATGGATTCCTATCGTCCTGATGGTTTTGAGTGCGATTACCTTTGCGCTGGTGATCAACTTCTTCAGGTTGCCACAGCGACATTTCAAAGGCGATCCCGACGGTGTGGTAGTCTCGAGCGTCGACGGCAAGGTGGTGGCCCTTGAAGAGGTGTATGAGGGTGAGTATCTTCACAAGAATGTAATACAGCTCTCGGTGTTCATGTCTGTTTTCAACGTTCATGCCAATTGGGTACCACTCAAGGGAAAGGTGAAATATGTGAAACATCATGCAGGTCGATTCCTTGCGGCCTATCTGCCCAAGTCGAGCACCGACAACGAGCGCTCGGCTATCGTAATTGAGAGTGAAAAGAATGGTGAGGACGTGCTGGTACGACAGATTGCTGGTGCCATTGCACGACGCATCGTGACCTATGTGGAAGCCGACGACGAAGTCGACATCGACGACTTCATTGGCTTCATAAAATTTGGATCAAGAGTCGATATCTACCTTCCTCTCGACAGTGAAATCTTGGTGAAACTGGGCGACACCACTACTGGTGGCATCACACCCATTGCTAGACTAAAACCACGTGATTGACAATGAAAATACTTGAATCGATAAAGAACAACATTCCCAATGCTGTCACTTGCTTGAACTTGTTGTGTGGCTCTCTTGCCGTCATCATGGCATTCAAGCCTTTCGAAACAATGCTGTGGGAACTGCAAGGCTACCAATTGTCGTTTATACTTATTGCACTGGCGGCTGTAGCCGACTTTTGCGATGGCTTTGTGGCACGTCTTATTCATGCAGAGTCGCCTTTAGGAGCCGAGCTCGACTCGCTGAGCGACTGCGTGAGCTTTGGGTTGGCTCCAGCACTCATATTATATAATGTCATGACGCCTGCAGGGTGCGAATCCTGGATATGCTACATGAGTTTGATGATTCCCATCTTTGGTGCTTTACGATTGGCTCGGTTCAACATCGACACCAACCAGACCACCACGTTCACGGGACTTCCCATCCCCGCCAACGCTATTTTCTGGATAGGCTTTATCAACTTCTATGTGTCGCATCACAGTATAAGTCAATGGATAGTGCTCGCGCTAATAGTAATCTTGTCGCTCTTGATGGTGTGCAACCTGCGCATGTTCTCGCTCAAGGTTCATGGTTTTGGCATAAAGGAGAGTTATCGCCAGTACATTCTGCTCATCATCTCGATTCTGTTCCTCGTTCTGGCGGGAGTGTCGGGACTTGCTTGTATCATAGTTTTTTATGTGCTGATGTCATTTCTCTTCAAGGAGAAAGAAGCGTGACAGGGCTTCTTGGCACATTTTTTGCTATAAATATTTTCTACAACATTATAATTCACCATGGGACCTTTATTGCTCATACTGTTCATTCTGTTTCTAATCTGGATTGCTACGCCCATATTCAAGGTGTGGCGAAAGGTGCGTCAGTTCCAGGATGAATATAGAAATACCATGAACCAGCAGCAAGGCCAGTCCCAGCAAGGTGGAGTGCAACAACAAAAGGAAGATATGGCCGAGCGCTATCGCCGATACAGCGAGGCCAATGCCGAGAATGTGGAGTTTGAAGAACTGGAAGGCAAAATGGAAGACACGCCCGACGACGAGCCACAGCAGGGTCCTTCTTCCCGCTATCAAGAGGAAGAAATCAGTGACGCTGAGTTTGAGGATATTCCAGAATAAAGGACAAATATTTTAACGTGAGCTTGATAATTTTTTATCCTTATATTCAGCGTTTTAAGCTCCCCCTCTAAGATAGAGGGGGCGGGGGGGAGTATGAAAAAGAGCCCTTGATGACAAAACCCGCGTGGAAGAACAAAACAACGTGAGTTGATGATTTTTTGTCCTGATACTCAATACTTTATTTTCATTGAACTCACGTTATTTTATCACTTGAAGTATTTCCCCACTACAGGAGCTTTCTTTAGCATTTCACCTAAATGTTCACGCTTGTATAGCACAGCCACAAATACCATCACCAGCGCTGTGCGATAGGTGATGTTAAGCCATGCAGCGTCAAACTTCACGAGCACGCAAGCGACAAAAATCACCGCAGCCACTGCCGTGTAGATGCCTATGTCCTTGAGGGGATAGTTGATGGGGTAGTACTTCTGTCCGAAGAAGTAACTCAATATCATCGAAATTCCATATCCAGCGAATCCTCCCCAGGCGCAAGCCATATAGCCAATCTTTGGCACTAATAGGATATTGATGGCAATGAGCACCGCGCAGCCTATGCCCGAGAAGTAGGCCCCCCAAATGGTCTTGTCGATGAGTTTGTACCAGAATGAGAGGTTGAAGTAAATGCCCATCATGATTTCAGCTGCCATCACTATGGGCACAACCTTCAGACCCTCCCAGTAGTCTGAGGCGATGAAATATTTGAGCACATCGAGCCAGGCTATTACCAAAAGGAACGCAAGTAGCGTGAATATTATGAAATACTTCATCGCTGTGGCATAGGTCTCCTTGTTGTCCTTGTCGCTGCTCTTTCCAAAGACAAACGGCTCATAGGCATATCGGAATGCCTGCGTAATGAGCGCCATGATCATCGCTATCTTGCAAGCTGCACCATATATGCCCAGTTGGACACGGCCGTTGGGTGTCTTGTCAATCATCGGGTACAGAATCTTGTCGGCAGTCTGGTTGAGGATGCCAGCGATTCCAAGCACGAGCAACGGCCAGCTATAGCTCAGCATACGCTTGAGCAACTTGCGGTCTAAAACATATTTCACGCAGGTGAGCTCCTTCCAGAAGAAGAATGTGATAATGCCAGTGCACACAAGGTTAAGGTAGAACGCATAGCCTGCTCCCACCGTGGGGTCATAGATTTTCCCTATCACATCGGGATAACTCTTGTAAAGAGCTGGCAACCATAGGAAATAGAGCAAGTTGAGGATGATGTTCAAAATGATGAACAGGAGCTTTAGGGCGGCAAACTTGATAGGGCAATGCTTATAGCGTAGGTAAGCAAATGGAATCGCCTGGAATGCATCGAGGCCCACCACAATCGCCATTACACCGATATAGCTTGGGTGATCGGCATAGCCCATAGCTGGAGCTATCCAAGGTAAGAATCCAAGCACGGCAGCAATGAACGCCAGCGCCACTATTCCCACCGCAATAAGAGTTGTCGAATAAACCTTATTTGGATTCTCCTCGCTCTTGTTGGCAAAGCGGAAAAATGTTGTCTCCATGCCAAAGGTGAGAATCACCAGCAGCAGAGCGACATAGCCGTAGACATTGGTGATAACGCCATATCCTCCCGAAGCAGCGCTCAGGCTCTGGGTATAGAGCGGCACAAGCAGATAGTTCAGGAAACGCCCGAAGATGCTGCTGAAACCATAAATTACTGTATCTTTAGCTAACGATTTTAAGTTTGCCATTTTCTTTCCAGATTATCCTTTCTACTTGATTAAATGATGTGTGTAATCTCCCTCTCTAAGATAGAGGGGGGATGCAGGGGGAGTATGAAATATAGCAGCTTGTATCCTCATCTTTTATTAATCAAAAATCTTTTAAAACAAGCTTCCTTGTTCTCCTGGTCGTTGAGGTCGGTCAACTTTCAGATGATTAAACGCATGGTCGGTTGCTACTCGTCCACGAGGGGTGCGTTTGATGAAGCCTTCCTTGATAAGGAACGGCTCATATACCTCTTCGATTGTGCCAGCGTCTTCGTTGAGTGCGGCAGCAAGAGTTGACAGACCCACAGGACCACCCCCAAACTTGTCGATAATTGTCATCAAGAGCTTGTGGTCCACCTCGTCAAGGCCGCAAGTGTCGATATTCAACGCCTCGAGGGCATAACGGGCGATGTCACTGTCGATTTTGCCACTACCTTTCACCTGGGCAAAGTCGCGCACGCGACGAAGAAGCGAGTTGGCAACACGTGGAGTGCCACGACTACGCAAAGCGATTTCTCGGGCGGCATCATCGTCAATGGGAACATTGAGCAGTCGTGCCGAACGCTTGATGATTCCCTCAAGCACGTCGTGGTTGTAATATTCCAAGTGGCAGTTAATGCCAAAGCGGGCACGCAACGGAGCTGTCAACAAGCCACTGCGAGTGGTGGCGCCAATGAGTGTGAAGGGTGACAATGTGAGCTGCACCGAGCGAGCGCCAGGCCCTTTGTCTATCATGATGTCGATGCGGTAGTCTTCCATTGCCGAGTAAAGATACTCCTCAACGATGGGACTCAAGCGATGTATCTCGTCAATGAAGAGCACATCGTTCTCCTCGAGCGAAGTGAGCAATCCTGCCAAGTCGCCGGGCTTGTCGAGCACGGGACCGCTGGTGACCTTGAATCCAACGCCCATCTCATTGGCAATGATGCTCGAGAGGGTAGTCTTGCCCAGTCCTGGAGGGCCATAGAACAATGTGTGGTCCAGAGCCTCGCCGCGCTGACGAGCTGCCGCAACAAACACCTTCAAGTTGTTGATGATGCCTTCCTGGCCAGCGAAGTCGCTGAATCTCGCTGGACGCAGGGCCTTCTCAAAATCGCGGTCGCCCATGCTGCGCTCTTCTCTTATGTCGAAGTCGTCGTTCATTTTTTGCTAAGTGTAAATCTCAACTTGCAAAATTAGTAATAAAACCCAAAAGCAGCAAAAAGAACTCACATTTTGCATAAAAATCTTGCTCAGTTATGATTTTATAACTATCTTTACGCAATAATCTGAAACTAATATTTGTTCAAAAAATAGTTATCTTAAAACAATAAATCATATATGGAGAATAATCGTTTTTGTGTAATCATGTGTGGCGGTGTGGGCAGTCGGTTTTGGCCCTACAGCCGCAAAGCGATGCCCAAACAATTCATTGACTTTCTTGGTACTGGAAGGAGTCTGTTACAACTCACAGTGGACCGACTGGAAGGCATTGTGCCTCTACAAAATATTATAATCCTCACCAACGAGCAATATGCCTCGATTGTTCGAGATCAGCTGCCAGAGATAAAACCTGAGCAGATTTTGCTCGAACCAGTGTTGCGTAACACTGCGCCTTGCAATGCTTGGGCGGCATGGCACATCAAGGCTCTCAACCCTAAAGCTAAGATTATGGTGGCACCGAGTGATCATCTTATCATTAAACTCAACGATTTTAAAGATAGCGTGATAAGGGCTTTTGAGTTCCTTGAGAATAACGATGCGATTGTCACTCTCGGAGTGAAGCCTAACCGACCCGAGACAGGATATGGCTACATTCAAGAAGGAAAGAATGTGGACGAATATTTCTCGATGGTGAAGACTTTTACCGAGAAACCCACCAAGGAGGTGGCAAACCTGTTTCTCGAGAGTGGGGAGTTCTTTTGGAACTCGGGAATGTTCTTCTGGGGAGTAGACACCATTATCAACGCGATGAGAACCTATGCTCCTGAGATTGCCGAAATATTCGACCATGCTAATCTCTTCTATGGCTCACCACAGGAACAGGAGTTCATAGACGAGAACTACGCCTCGTGCCCTAACATATCTATTGACTATGCCATCATGGAGAAGTCGCAAAATGTGTATGTGCAAAAGGTGGACTTTGGATGGAGCGACCTCGGTACATGGGGCTCAGTATTTGATAATGCCCCTAAGAACCGGGACGGGAATGTGACACCAAACACACGCGTGCTCGCTTTTGAGAGCAACAACAACGTCATCGCAGCTCAAAACGACAAACTCGTTGTAGTCAGCGGTCTTAACGGCTACATAGTAGCCGACACCCCCGATGCCCTGCTAATCGTCCCCAAAAACGACGAACAGAAAATCAAAAACTACGTCAACGAAGCAAAAACCCACTTCGGCGACAAGTACTTGTAATTTACATCGTCTAAGTTTTGGATTGGGTGTATTTTTCACACCATTATTATAATCCCGGATCAGTCAATAAGTTACACTGGTTCGGGTTATTTGTTTGTTATTTCTTCTGATGATTTCTGCTAAAAACTTAAGTTGTAGCCAGTTTGTTTTTTAATGTTGTTTCCCCTCCACCACTACCTTTATATTTGCGCACCCGTTCATTATCTAAAAATATTTCTATGAAACACAAAGTGAACAAAAAAAGTGTCCCACACACGTGGGAGTTGTCAAAGTATTGCACCGCGGGCGCGGTGCACAAAATTTTTTTTCAAAAAGTGTCCCACACAATCCAGGGTGCTGTCATTGTATTGCACCGCCGGCGCGGTGCACTTCCATGTCTCTCATTCCTGAAAAAGTTGTCTTTTCCCATTTGTCCCAAATGTCCCAGTTGTCCCAGTTGTCCACAATGTCCACAATGTCCACAATCTTGGATGTGCCATACAGTTTTTCAGTAAAAATCACTAACTTTGCACATCTATGTTTAATTGTCAACATGTTTACAAAAAAATATATCGATGAAGAAATTATTATTACTGATTGCGGTGGTGGCAATGTGCCTGCCGCAGAGTGAAGCCTGTACGAGCATTCTCGTGGGCAAGAAGGCGAGCGTCGACGGCTCGGTGATGTGTACCTATAATATTGACGCTTGGGGCGCTATGCACAACATGCCGCGCTTTGAGGCGGGGACTCACCCTGCTGGCACCATGCGTGAGATTTATGACCGAGACACAAGGGTTTATCATGGGAGAATCCCCGAGGCACCAGTCACCTATCTGGTGAATGGACACATCAATGAATGGCAGGTGTCCATTGGTGAGAGCACATTTGATGGACGTGAAGAGCTTGTCGACAGCACGGGAATCATTGACTACGGGTCGCTCATGCTCCTAGGGCTACAACGGTCACGTACTGCTCGTGAGGCCATCGAGGTGATGACGAGCTTAGTGGAAAAATATGGCTTCGAGAGCTCCGGAGAGTCGTTCACTGTGTGCGACCCAAATGAAGCATGGGTTCTCGAGATGATTGGATGTGGACCAGGCAGCAAGAGTGTAGTTTGGATTGCTGTGCGCGTGCCCGATAACGCTGTAATGGCACACGCCAACCAGAGCCGCATTCGCCGTGTGAATCTCAAAGACACTGCCAACGTGAAGATTTCTAAAAACTGCATCAGCTTTGCCCGCCAGCGGGGATATTTCAAGGGAAAAGACAGCGAGTTCAGTTTCTGCGACGCCTATAACCCTCCCACTTTCGGTGGCCGTCGCTTGGGCGACACTCGAGTGTGGTCTATCTACCGTCGTCTCACCACGGGCATGGACCGATATATTCCTTATGTTGAAGGCATTAAACCCATGAGCGAGGTGGAGCCGCTGCCCATGTGGATTATCCCCGACAAACCTCTCAGCGTGAACACGGTGATAGAGTGCCTGCGCGACCACCTTGAAGACACTCCGTTCACCTTTAACGATGAAGACGACCCTGGGGCAGGAATCTACGACAGTCCCTTCAGGCCACAACCGCTGCGCTACGATGCCGATGGCACCACCATGTTCAACGAACGTGCCGTGTCGACTGCCCACACAGCATTCACCTTTGTTAGCCAGCTACGCAGCTTCATGCCACGCGAGGTGGGCGGCGTCATCTGGTGGGGAAGCGACGATAGCGGTATGGTCGCCTACACCCCAGTGTACTGCTGTGCCAACCGTGTGCCTCATTGCTACAACGTGCCCGAGGCCGACGCATTCCACTTCAGCGACAAGAGCGCCTACTGGGTGTGCAACTGGGTGAGCAATATGGTCTATCCGCGTTGGAGTCTGCTCTATCCTGAGCTCCAGAAAGTACGTGACACGCTACAGGCCAGCTACTTTGCCAATCAAGCCGAGATTGAGCAACGCGTACTCGACCTTTTGAAGACCGACCGCAACAGCGCCATCAAGCTGCTGAGCGATTACGGCGACCAAGTGGGAGAGCAGATGGTGACACGATGGCGAGAGATGGCTTATCACATGATTGTGAAATACAACGACGGAGTGGTACGTGAAGAAGACGAGAACGGTAACTACAAGCGCAATTCCAGCGGGTATCGCCCACGTCTCACGCGCCCTGGTATGAGCCCCAAAGCTCGCCGCCAAATCCACCGCTCCACCGGCAAACGCTTCGAAGTGCCACCCACCGACAACCTCGACACTTCCTACATGTAACCACCTACACCACCACAATGGCAGCCACTTTAGTAGTGTCACTCATAGCCCTTACGGCCAGGCAACGAAGCTTTTAAAATTGCATCTCAAATCTTTAGGCATCTAAAAATCTTATCAATTTTTCTTCTTTTAAACAATTTTTATCTAAAAAATAACCTCAGTAACGGCAAATGTCTTTAACTTTGCAGTTTGAATTGAGAAAACACTATTTATAAACTATATTAATGGATAAATTAAGCTATGCATTGGGCTTGAGTATGGCCCAGAATTTCAAGAGTTCAGGCATTCAGAGCATTAATGCCGATGACTTTGCCGACGCTCTTAGAGCAGTCTACGAAGACCGTGAGAAAAAGATGACCTATGACGAGGCTAAGCAGGTGGTACAAGACTTCTTCACCGAACTTGAAGCCAACGCAGGAGCTATGAATGAAGAATTAGGAAAGAAATTCCTTGAGCAGAACGCTCAGCAAGAGGGCGTGAAGGTGACTGAGAGTGGCCTACAGTATCTCGTCCTTAAGGAAGGTAACGGCGTGAAGCCTGGTCCTAACGATGCCGTGACAGTACACTACACAGGACGACTGATCGACGGAACAGTGTTTGACAGCTCAGTAGAGCGCGGAGAGCCTGCGACATTTGCGGTTGGCCAGGTAATCCCTGGATGGGTAGAAGGTTTACAAATGATGAGCGAGGGAGCTGCTTGGCGCCTGTTCATTCCATCAAACCTCGCCTATGGACCTCATGGTACTGGTCCAATCCAGCCTAACTCAACGCTCATCTTTGACGTTCAACTCATCAAGGTTAACAAGAAATAATAATCAACACAAACAATAATTTTTTAAAACAGAAAAACGTAATTATGAAAAAGTTATTCACATTGCTCGTAGTTGCCCTGATGATGGGCGCTATGGTAAGCTGTAACAACAATGGTGGTGCCAGCAAGGGTGCCAGCAAAACCGAAGACTCTATTTCTAATCAACTGGGTACTCTCACTGGTAATGGACTGAGAATGCAATTGTCTCAGAACCCAAAGGTGGCAAATGAGATTGATAAAGCTGAGCTGATAAGAGGTATTGAGATGGTGCTGAATTGCGACACTACAAGCAAGGGAAAAAGCTTCCTTAATGGTCTGGCTGTTGCTTTCCAGATGATGCTCCCCGACATTTCTCAAATGGAGGGACGTGGTGTAAACCTCGACCGTAAAGCCTTCATCAACGAATTTAAGAAAGCATTCAACAGCAAGGACAGCGTGGACCAAGAAAAACTGCAGACCGCTCAGGCTGCCATTATGGCTATGGTTGACCGAGTTGTTAAGATGAAAGCTGCCGAGAACGATAAGAAAGGTAAGAAATATATCGAGGAGCGTGTAAAGAAGGATAAAGGCTTCAAGAAGACTGCTTCAGGTATCGCCTACAAAGAGATCAAGGCTGGTAACGGAGAGAACTTCAACGACTCGGCTACTGTAGATGTTACCTACGTGGGTAGGCACATCGACGGCAAGGAGTTTGATAACTCGCAAGGCAAACCCGTGCCCATGAACCTGAAGATGACTGTTCCTGGATTCCGCGAGATAATCTCTAAGATGAAACCCGGTCAGAAGGTGCAAGCTATCATCCCAGGCGACCTCGCTTATGGCGAGCAGGGCAACCCTCAAGGTGGCATCGGTCCTAACGAGACTTTGGAGTTTGAGATAACTGCTGTTGGCGTGCACAAGGAAGAGCCTAACGCTGCGCCTGGTATGCCTGCTGGCATGAAACCCGGTGCTGCACCTAAGGTAAATCCAGCTCCCAAAGCCCCCAAGGCAGCTAAGAAATAATTAAAGGGTATCATTACCTTTTCACACTCAGGAAATCTTCCTCTCCGCCCCATCTCATGACGCGGTGGGGAGGATTTCTGGGTTTTAATTAACACATAAATTAAATCAAGATATGAAAAAGATTTTATTAATGGCATTGGCTATGCTTGCCACAGGATTAATGCTTCAGGCTCAAGACCCTGATTTGGCCGCTATAGCACAAATGCGAAAGAATAAAGCCGACTCGCTGAGCATCATGTTAGGCAAGTCCTATGGCACTCAGGCAGCCATGAACCATCCTACAGCCGAGGCAAGGCAAGTCTTGCTGAAGGCTTTTAACGATGCTTTGAACATTGATAATCAAGATGAAGATTACAAGGAAGGTGTCAGCACTGCTGAGCAGTTCTACCGAAATGCTGAAGGCATGAACAAGCGATTTGGCATCAACATGAGTCGAGAGTTGTTTGCTAAATCTTTTCTCACCCGTCTAAATGACACAACAGCCACCCAAGACATCCGAAACGAGATTCAAGATCTCAACAACGAGGCAAGCAGAATAATAAAAGAGCTTACCGAGATTAAGAAAGACAGTGCTGCTGCTATCGCTCAAGCCAATCTGATAGATTTAAAGGCCGACACTTTAAGTCAGAATATGGGTCGATTCTTTGGCTCGCAAATGCAGGCGATAAGCAAGAAGAATAATCGTAGCAAGGAGCAAATGGCGCGTTTTATCGATGGCTTTAACAGCTCCCTCAGTTTTGATGAGAACAACAAGCCGTTGCTCGATGGCAAGTTGCTCAGAAGCGACTTCCTCAACATTCAGAAAAGTGTCAAGAAACAGCTTGAGCTGAATCTTGACAAGAACATTTTTGCAGCCAACGTGGCTTCTGTTCTTAACGACCCTAAAGTGCCCACTCTTGACGAATTTAAAGCCGTTGACGGGCAAACTCAAGCTTATATTCAAGAGACTCAAGCTTTTGCTAAATCCACAAGCCCTGAGGCACTCACACAGATTGGTTTGGGTAAGAAATATATTGAGAACTTGATGGAGAAGGATCCTGGTTTCATCCAAACTCCTTCGGGACTGGTCTACAAGATGCTCGTTCCAGGCAATGGCAAAAAGTTCTCTGACAACGACAAGGTTCGTGTCATGTACAAGGGCACACATGTTGATGGCAAGACCTTCGATGAGAGTAAAGAGCCAGTGGCTTTTGCTCCAAATCAGGTGGTGCCAGGCTTCCGTGAGGCGTTGCTCATGATGAGTCCTGGTGCTAAAATGATTGCCGTGCTTCCTCATAACATAGCTTATGGCGAACGCGGTGCAGGACAAGCAATCAAACCCTACGAGACTTTGGTCTTTGAGATTGAGACTTTGGGAATTGAAGGACAAGATAACGTTGATGTCAAGAAAGCAGCCGAAGAGGTTAAAAAGGATGCTCAAGAGGCTGTCGAGAATGCTTCCAAGGTGGCTACTCCTTCTTCAACCAAGAAACCATCAACCAAGAAGTCTACAAGCAAGAAATCCAGCAAGCGCAAGAAATAAGCGTGATTTGCAATATACAACGAGCCACGGCAAGTTCAAATGCCGTGGCTCGTTTGTCAATTAAGAGTTGAGTTTAAAGAAGGCCCAGCTTCCTTCCTCTTCCCTCTCTCCTCTTCCCTCTTTCCTTGATTAATTGCCACCTAACAAAATGTTGTAGATGATGGTAATATCTACTGAGGTGATAACGCCGTCACCATCCACGTCACTGGTGCTACGATAAGTGGCATCGCTATTGAGAAGCCAGTTATAGATTGCTGTCACATCAACACCAGAGACAAGACCATCACAGTTCACATCAGCGGGATTACCAGCAAGTTTATCTTGTATAGCAGTCACGAGCTCTGGAGTGAGGTAGTTGTTGCTAACGAAGTAGTTAATCACTGTCTCTTGCAAGTTCTCTACGTCGTTGATGTTCTCCACGCCAAGCATCTTTTGCAATGAATATTGCAGCAAGTGGTAGTCACGGAACTCTTTGATGCCCATGCGAGCGGTGAGTTGGTAGTCATCGGCAATCTCGGGCCAAGTGGCACCGCAGATGGCTGCAAGCACTGCGCAGAACACACCAGTGCGGTCGGTACCCAGTCGGCAGTGTATGCTGAATGGAGCGCGGTTGTTGTCATCAGCGATGAACTCGCCCACCTCTTTAATCCAGTTGCCAAACATACTGGTCTCGGGGGAGTAGTAAACAGCGTTATAACTTGGAGTGGTGTTGTTCTTGCCCACATAGAGCACCGAGTTGTGATTGATTATCGACTGGTAGTAGGCAGGGATTGTCTCGGTGTGGCTCTGACCGTTGATGATATAGGTCTCTAACGAGCCAGTCTCGTCGCCCGAGAGGACGATGTCGCTCTTTACGGCGTATCTTTCTGAGAGCTCCTTAACATACTGCAGGCGAGGCCACTCGGTGGGATAGTTGGGACGTGAAGCCTTGAACGGATGGTAGCAGCGATACAAAAGGCGTGTGCCAGGCACGCGGCGGAAGTTGGAAATCTCCTGCTGTCCGGCCTCGGTGGTGAGGTCGAAATCGCTCAATGGGCGCAAGATGCCAGCGATGCGGCTGTTCTCTTTGATTCGCTCAAAGTCATCGTCGCTGAACACCACGATGTGATTTCGGTCATCATTCATAAAGATGTAGCCCTCGGGCACAAACGACTTGTCGCCGTCGGGATAATAGCCGTTGATGTAGAATTTGAATTCTGGTTGGCCCGAGTTTCCAGGAATTTTGACCTGCTCGTAGGAAAGTGTCAGGTAGTAGAATCCTTCGGGGTCGTAAAGCATCCTGCAATACTCATAGTTGTTCCAACCAGTGAAGGAACCGCGCACATAGGCTGTGTAGATGTCGCCAGTGTAGCTCCAAGTTACAGGGTCGAAGATGAAGGTCACCTGGCGGTTTTCGGGATCATCAATGAAACACTTGCAGCGGTCCTCATTGGTGATGTCGAGAGCATGACCACTGATGATAAGGGTCATGTTGGGGATATCCACAGTGAGTGCATATTCGCCAGCACCAATCTGGAATGCCTGATAATTGTCGGTGGTAAGTGACAAGGGTTTGTTCAAGTAGTACTGTCCCACAAGGAAATCACCATTGCTCACGGCACCAAAGCGTTCGCCAGCGATAGCGTCCCAGTCGTCGGAGGTCTCGGCGAGCTTCTTGCTGAAGCCGAAGTAGCTGTAACCGTCATTCTCACCAGCAGCTGTAATATTGGCGGTGAAGATTTGGTAGTTGGTGGTTTCCATCTTCACTCCCACATTTGGTGCCCACGAATTGCCATTGACTTCGCCCAGCACATACACATCAATGCTGTCGACCACCACACCATCTTTCTCAACTCTCATGGTGAGAGCATCAAGGGTAACGGTGATATTGTAGGTTCCTTTCCCCACAAGGAACGAGCTGGTGCTCTTCATGATGGGAATGTCGGTGCCGAGCAATGAGTTGATGTTGTAGCTGCTCGAGGGTGAACCGTAGCGGTAATTCTTAATTTCGTCCCAGCTGCCGTTCTCGCTCAGCATAGTGGTGAAACTGAAGCGGTTCTCTTCATTTGGCATCTCGACTGTGGCGGTGAACACATTGTGGTCTTTGGTCTTCATCTTAAAGCCAGTGCTTGGGTCAAATGAGCCGCCAAAGGCATTGCCCAATATCCACATTTGTGTGCCGTTAGGGTCGGAGTCAACCTCTTCAATTATGAACGTCATTGCGTTCATGTCGAAGGTGATGTTGTAGGTGCCTGCAGCGTTAACGTAGTAGGCCGCTTGGTCGTTGGTTGAAATCTGAGTGTGAATTGTGGCGTCAATAGCAACTTCTTGGTTGCCGTCGGTGGGGCCGTAGCGGTGAGAGTTCACTGTCGCCCAGTCGCCCAGTTCAGTGGTGAAGATGAAGTAAACAGTACCATTCAAGTTCACGTTCTCGGCCGTGTAGACCACGTTATCGGTAGTTGTCATCTCCATACCACTCGCAGGGTTCCAGCCTCCAAACGGCGACTGCCCTACGATGTAGACAGCTGCTTGCATTTGTATAACAGCCATTGCCATCAATAGTAATGTAAAGATTTTCCTCATAGATTATAATTATTTGATGATAAGAATTATCAATTACACATGTTCAATTATATAGTATTTAGGAAACTTGGGTTAGCGTTTTATCAATTCGAAAACCAAGTATGAGCTATATTGCTTCAAGCATCCGTTGGCAAGTGAGAAGTCGAGTTTCCTCATTGATTTGCGCATCCCTGTTGGGAGTTTGTGGACTGGCATCAGCATGATACCGTGGGTGCTTCCCAAGTCAAACAGCTCTTTGCTCATTTCCAGCACTTCTTCTTTTGTCAAGTCGGTGCCACCATGCCATGACTCCTGCTTGTGGTGCAGTAGCTGGCGACGTTTCTTGGAGGGAATATCAAAGATAAGCCTTCCTCCCGGTTTCAGTATGCGATGTGCTTCGGCGATAATCGACTTGATGAGCGACGGCTCAAGGTGCATCATCAGGTGAAAAGAATAAACTGTGTCGAATGTCTCGTTGTCAAAGCCGGTTTCGGCAGCCGAGGCTTGACGGAAATCGACATTTGGATGACGCTTCTGTGCGTGTTTCATCATCTCGGTGCTGGCGTCGAGAGCATGGGTGGCATAGTTGGTGAGTCGGCCTGTGCCGCATGCCATTTCCAGGCGTTTGGCATCGGGCGATGGTTTCATTAGCTCATCGAGGATGCGTCGCTCCTCATAGTCGATAAAGCGGCCATAGCTATTGTTAAACCTGCTGTCGTCATACTCGTCAGCTATGGTGTCGTAGTAGTCAACAACGTTATTATCTTGTGCCATAAATCGTGAATCGTGGAAAGTGAATTGTGAAATGTGGAAATTGAAAAGAGGAACGTGCGTTGTGAATCAGTCCACGTTCCTCCTTCCTCATTCATCGCGCGAAGCGCTCATTCATTTGAGCTTGGCGTAGCCGTAGGCACTGTTGTCTCCGAGCTGCTCCTCGATGCGGATGAGTTGGTTGTACTTAGCCATGCGGTCGGTGCGGCTAAGTGAACCGGTCTTGATTTGTCCGCTGTTGGTAGCCACTGCGATGTCGGCGATGGTAGTGTCCTCGGTCTCACCGCTGCGGTGTGAAGTCACTGTGGTGTAGCCGTGACGGTGTGCCATCTCGATAGCGTCGAGAGTCTCGGTGAGCGAGCCAATCTGGTTAACCTTGATAAGGATAGAGTTGGCAGCACCCATCTTGATACCCTTCTGGAGGAAGTCGACGTTGGTAACGAAGAGGTCGTCACCCACGAGCTGGCAGCGGTCGCCAATGCGCTCGGTGAGTTTTACCCAGCCTTCCCAGTCGTTCTCGTCGAGGCCGTCCTCGATTGAGTCGATGGGGTACTTGGTGATGAGCTGCTCGAGGTAGTCGATCTGCTCGTCGTCGCTCAGCTTCTTGCCGTTAGGATCTTTCTGCTTGCCGTCCTTGAGCTGCTTGTAGTCGTAGAAGTACTTGCCGTCTTCGATTACAGCAAACTCGCTGGCAGCGCAGTCCATAGCAATCTTCACATCCTTGCCAGGCTCATAGCCAGCCTTCTTGATAGCCTCAACAATGCTGTCGAGAGCGTCCTCAATGCCGTTGAGAGCTGGTGCAAAACCACCCTCGTCGCCCACAGCAGTGCTAAGGCCACGAGCCTTGAGCAACTTGGCGAGGTTGTGGAATACCTCGGCACCCATGCGGATAGCCTCTTTCTCGTTCTTAGCGCCTACAGGGCGAATCATGAACTCCTGGAATGCGATAGGAGCGTCGCTGTGAGCGCCACCATTGATGATGTTCATCATGGGAACGGGAAGAACATAGGCGTTGGTACCGCCAATGTAGCGATACAATGGCATGTGAAGAGCAGCAGCGGCAGCGTGAGCAGCGGCGAGCGATACGCCGAGAACAGCATTTGCGCCGAGTTTGCTCTTAGTCTTGGTGCCGTCGAGCTCAATCATGCGAGCGTCGAGAGCACGCTGGTTAAACACGCACATACCCTCCACGTGAGGAGCGATAATGGTGTTCACATTATTCACAGCCTTGGTAACGCCCTTGCCCAGGTAACGGCTCTTGTCGCCGTCGCGAAGCTCGAGTGCCTCGTTCTCGCCAGTAGAAGCGCCACTAGGAACCGATGCACGTCCCATCACGCCATTTTCGAGTGTTACTTCAACCTCAACAGTTGGGTTGCCACGAGAATCAAGAATCTCTCTTGCATGAACTTTAGAAATCTTCATAGTTTCTTTTTATTTGAGTGTTTTATAAATGTTTTTTTATTTTTCTGCAAAAATAGTGTATAACTAGCAAAAGTCAAAAAATAGTTATATTAATGCTGTAAAAAAAGCATGACAAACGATTGCTTTAATTTGGTTCCACTTGTTCCAAATGTTCCAATATTTAAGATAGTTTACTTCTGGATGATATGTGCTTTAGTCAACCACCACAATAGGGAATGTTTTAAAGAAACATGTGCTGCCGTCACTCACAATGGTCACCAAGGTGCAGTAACCTTTTGCCTTGGTGTCAATTTCTAAATAGGCCACACCGTTTGAGTCGGTGCCAGTTGTGATAGTTGCCGCAGCTGGATTGTCGATGTGTCCCAGGAGGCCTGTTGTGACGTACTGGTTTGTACTATGGTTGATTGCCTTCACCTTTATCTTGCTACCTACTTTAATAGTGCTTTCAATACTACTGTTGCCTTCTTTGACAAACTGGTAAAACAAATCGGGATTAACTCCAGTGAGAATGTAATTATAGATTAGCGTGATGTCAGCAACGTTGATTGTTCCATCATGATTAACATCGAAGTTGCCAACATAGGTGTCGTTGAAATCCCCAAGGAGCACCGACATGATGAGAGTGATGTCGAGAGCATTGATAAGCCTGTCACCGTTAACATCGGGTCCGTTGTAGAGATAGTGGCTGGAGTTGATGCTTGCCGCTTTGTTCCAAGGAGATTTGTTGCGGTAGCTATTCTCCTTTCCTTGTGGCACGAAGAGTTGTGCCGAGGAATAGCTCGATTGGTCAAAGAAGATACTGGCCACATTCGGTGGTGTGACATTGCAAATCCATAATTCGTTCAAGGAGCTACATCCCTTGAACACTTGTGCCCCCCAATTCTCCACAATTGTTGAGAAATACACCTTGTTAAGAGCGAAGCAGTTTTCAAACACTTGGTCTCCTAAGCTGTATACGTTTAGGCTCATGACGGCAGTATAGAGCGAGTTACAGTCCTTGAAAGCTCTGTTGCCAATTTTCTGTAGCATACCATGTGCAAAGGGGAAATGAATAAGGTTATTACAGTTGATAAATGCCTCGTCGTCAATTGTGTTTAGCTTCTCGCCTCCTTGGAAAAAGGTTAACGCCGTACACCCAGCAAAAGCTCTTTTGCCAATTGTGATGAGTCCCAAGCTGTTGTCGACCAACTGCAACGCTGTGCATCCTTCAAATGCTCTATTCTCCACACGCTTTGTTGTGTAGTTGAATGATATATGTTGCAAGTTTGTGTTATTAGCAAAAGCTTGTGGCATGATGATTTCAACCCCATTTGGTATTGTGACGTGCGATTGTGTACTGGAGCGCAGGTAATAATATACTTTGGTGCCAAGATAGTTCAAGAGAAATAGATTCGAAATCTTGAAGTAACTGTTGTCGGGCGTCAGAGAAATAGATTGAAGCTCTTGTAGTGCCGATAAAGGGTTGATGTCGTTGCTGGTGTCGATTACCGAGAGGCTGTCGGCGTTGATAACCAGTTTCTTTGTCAGTGTCGTCACGTTTTGAGTGCAGTAGTTTCGCAGTTCAGTGATATGGTAAGAGTAATTGCTCATCGTCGCTGTGGCTGGGATGGTCAATGTTCCAGCGCTATTGACTGCGGTAGTAAAGATGTCTACAATCGTTACCTCATCCTTCTCGTTCCAATCGTAGGCAAATTTCTGGTCTTGGAAAGCGTTGTCGCGTTCAACGATGTTTTTGAACCCCTGCCAAGCCTCAAGAGACGTAAATGTTGCCAATGTTCCTACTGGCACTTGTAGCGTGGCATTAGCCTTTACAGCGGCTGTGATTCCATCGGTCTCGTCGTTGGTTGGATTGGTGTTTCGGTAGTTGATGTTTTCGATGTTTGTTTGCTTGAAGCAATCGGTGCCAAATCTGGTTGTGGTGCCAGGAATGGAAATGTTCTTCACGTGTGAAGCACCTTGCATGGCATATGGCTCAATGACAGTAACACCACAAGGGATATAGTAGTCCACATTGGTTTTTGCCATAGGGTAGACAACCAGTTTGTTCATCTTTTCATAATCACGACTATCGAACCCTTCGCCATATTTACGCTCATAGAGAACACCATCAAAGGATGCATATTGCTGGCATTGCGAGTTGACAGTGATTTGTTTGAGAGTTGTCGCATCAAGGAAAGCGCTAGACTCTACTCTCGCCGTGGAGCGTGGCAGGGTGATAGTTTGCAAGCTGGAGCATTTGGCAAAAGCGTTCTCACCAATGGTTGTCACACCCATCACAAGAGTGACATTGCTAAGCGATATGCAGCTCTCAAAAGCGCTTTTAGAAATAACGTGGAGTGTCGAAGGTATTTTCACTGAGGATAGTGCTGTACAGTTGGCAAAAGCCCTTTCGCCCATCGAAGTGATTCCTTCGCGCAGGTTAATGCTTGTGAGCTGTGGGCATCCAGAAAAAGCATCGTTGCCTATTGCTTTGAGTTTATCGGCGTTGCTGGTATCGAGCGACTTGATGGCTGACCCTTTGAATGTCTCATTGGCAATGGAAGTTACATTGTAGGTGTTGCCTGTCCAGTCGGTTATAGAATTTCTGACCACTACCACCTCGATGCCACTGTCTTGGCATCCAGTGAGAGCTACTGAGCCATCAGGATTTTTCAGGTAGGTGTAGAGGTTGTTGTCGATGAAGGAGTAGGGTAGTTCAACGATATTGTAGTCACGCCATCCAATTGCTTGCGAGTAAAGGCCAGCGGCCTCGCCTTCATTACCTGATGATGGCACGTAGATGCTTACGTTAGATGATGCAAGTGCAAACGGGTCTCCTCTAAGTGCGAGAGGGGTGTCCATAGTGAGTGTAATACTATTCAGATTGTTGCAGCCGTCAAAGATTGTTGTTCCCATGTCCTGCAACTCTCCAGGCAGGAGGATGCTTTCGAGTGCAGTACAGTGAGCAAAAGCGTTTGTGCCAATGCTTGTGATACCACCACGGCCGTCAAGGGTCTTACTCGATGACCATTCCACATTGTTGAGTTGTGTGCATCTCATGAATGCTCCTGAGCCCATCTCTATTGGAGCATCGTTGTTGAAGGTCACATTTTTCAAATTCTCACATTGTGCAAAGGCATAGTCACAAATCATTGACACTGAGGGAGTGATTTCTACCGATGTGAGTTGCGAGCAACTGAAAAAAGCCCGTTTGCCTATTGTCGCCACATTGGCTCCCAATGTCACTGCTTGTAGTCCAGAGCAGTTGCGGAAGGCATTCTCTCCCACGGCGGTCACGTTATATGACCGGTTGCTGTAGGTTACCGCGTCGGGAATGACAATATTGCCACTATAGCTGTTGTAAGAGTTAGTGCTGTAAGTCACTTCGGCCGAGCCAGTGGTTTGGTTGATGTTATAATAAATGCCATTAGCACTGAAATCGTAGGCTTTAGCAGTAGTTGCCGATAGGGCGAGAATAATTATTGCGCCTAATAGCACAAAGAAACTTCTTGTCACTATGATGGAATGTCTCATTACGGGAAATCTTTATTTTGTGTTTAATGTGGTATTATATTAAACGTAAAACTATAGTAATAAATTATATAATGGATTAAATATAGTTGTTTTTTGTAAGTCGCAATTCCATTTAATATACAAAAAAAGAGGTGCTGCCCATGTGTGGCGGCACCTCTCTTTAAGTTTGTTTTTTAATTTTATCTTCCTTGATTAGTTGCCAAGGAGGATGTTGTAAATTAAGGTGATATCACCAGCTGTGATAGCTCCGTCACCATCCTGGTCGCCATTAACGATAGCGGTGCTGTCGTTGTTGAGCAGGAAGTTGTAGAGAGCAGTAATGTCACCAGCTGTAACTACACCGTCACCATCAACATCACCAACAACTACTACTGTGCCACCAACCTTCTGGATGAGGTTAGGATAGAACTGGAGTTGCTGAACACTACCGTCTGATTTTGCATAGTAAGCAAGGAAGCCTTCTACGTTGTAAGTAGCGCTATAGTCGAAGTCAGCACCAATAGTTACCTCGTTGAAGTTCAGGCGCATAATCAAGTCGCCAGTCTCATCGGTGAGAGTGTAGTTGCGTCCGTTGCTGCCAGCGATACTGTCGATAGTACAGTTCTCGATGCGGAGGTAGTTGTGAATCATGCTCTGGTCAATCTCTTCAATAGCGATAACACTGGGCTGTACAGGAGTGCCAGCAGTACCCTCGGTGAAGGTCGAAACGATAGGAATCATCTCGGTCATGCCGTTGTAGAGCTTCCAGTTACCAGCAATGCCACTGATTTGGTCACCGTTGGTGTACTGAGTGTCGAGGTGTCCGTAAACGAGCATAAAGCCAGTTGCGTCGTTGATGTAGAGCTGGTTGCCACTCTGGTAAATAGCAGTAACGGGGTTGTTGAACATAACGTCGGTTTCAGCAGCAGTAGCGAGCAGGCCAGCGATGTTGTCAACCTTTGGAAGGTCATCGAGGTTAACCACCTTCTCAAATGCAGTGGGTTGCAGCTGCATGGTGGTAACGCCGTCTTTCACGTAGATGCTGATAACACCAGTGATGTTGTAAGTGGCGCCATCGGTAGGAATGCTCACACCAGTGTACTGGTTGAAGCCAGCGGCAGTGCCGGCAGCATCATTAACGGTGAAGTTCTTGCCACTTATGTCAGTGATGGTAGCATTCTCAACAGTTACATAGTGACCAAAGTTGTTCTGAGTTACAGCAGCAGTAGTAACAACCTCAGGATTTACAGGGTCGCCTGCAGTAGCTGCCTGGAAGCCGAAGAGATCTTGGCTGCCATTGTAAGACATCTCTTGGAGACCATTGTACTCCTTGAGGTATCCGCCAAATCCACCAGGAATGATGTCACCGTTCTTGTAGTTCATGTTACCAGCGTTGCGACCGAAAATCAACAAGTAACCGGTCTCATCCTTAACCCAAACGTAGTTGCCGTTAGCATAGAATACGGTAACAGGGTTAGCGATTGCAGCATAAGAGCCTACGCCAAGTGCATAGTAAGCAGCAATGTTGGCTACTGTAGTAACCGACTCGATAGTGTAGGTAGCCGAAGCCACTGCACTGGTGAGCTCACCATTGTCGGCGATAGCCTTGATGGTAGTAGTTTGGTTTACAGCGATAGGAGCGCTATAAACTGTGCTGGCAGTTGTTGGGTCTGAGCCATTGGTGGTGTAATAGATTGTTGCACCAGCGGGGCCTGAAATCTCAACATTCTGTGCAGTGTAATAAGTGCCACCAGCAGGGCTGAATGTTGGAGCTGCGAGAGTTGGAGTCACGTCGCCGTCGATAGTCACCACTACGCTTGTGATGCGCACCTGAGAACCGCTTGCAACAAGGTTAATCTCGTTAGCGCTGCCATTCCACTCACCAATTTTGCCCGAATAGGTGTAGTTGTCGTCGCCAGTGAAGTTGCCAGGACCATATTGGGCATTGTCGTTAGCAGTACAGTTAATCACAACTTTGGTGATGGTGCTTTCACTTGCAACGGTGAAAGTGGCGTTCTTGAACACGCGGTACTGGTCGGTGAGATTCCAGCGTCCTTGTGTGCAAGAGATGGTAACGCCATCCTTAGTGATTGACTCGGCTGCGGCATCATCATTGCTGCCCCATTGACCCTTATCAACCGTAGCGTCAAAAGTCACATCGCCTGCCCATGCGCTAACGGCGCACAAGCAAACCATTAATAGAGATAAAACTTTCTTCATAAAGTGTTTAAAGTTTAAGAGTTAATAAATATGAGTAATTGTATACGTTTAGTTAGTTTGCGGTTCGTTCACGACAGTATATAATCGTGACAAAGATAGTCATTATTTTTAAATAATGAAAAGAAAAGCCCAAAAAGTTCAAAAATATTTTTTGTAGATTAGTTTTTGTTTTTTGTGTAGCGATATCCCACGTAAAGATTTCGTGAGAAAATAATGATTGAGATACTCTGCCCGAGCCACAGCGGTATCTCAGGGTTGTGGATGAAGCGGTCAACGAGATGAGGAGCGTTCATGGCGGTGGCAATGAGTGCCACAATTGGTATTAGGTAGAATATAATCCTTATGGGCAGCGGGATACGTTTCCATGCGCCCTTGTAGTCGAGGTTGAGAACATACACATAGAACGAGAGCATCTGACCCACCAGGATGACGATGTCTTCGCGTAGCCATCCGTACCATAGCATGAAGCAGCATCCGGCAAGGCTGAATGCCCAATAGCCTGTGGGAGAGACCACTCGCTTGAAGCGTTCGGTCATGATCCACTGCACCAGCTGCCGCGCACCGTAGCACACCTGTGACAGAAAACCTACTATAAACACGAAGTCTATCATCTCCATTATTTTGATTGAGCTCACAAAATTAGTAAAAAAAATAACAGGCATCATTGACATTACTCAAAAATGATTACCTTTGTACCAACAAATACACAAATTATCATGAATTTTATTGACGTAAACAGTGTGGTGAAACAGTATGACGGACACCTCGCACTCGACCATGTGGATCTCCATGTGCCACAAGGGTGTATCTATGGCCTTCTGGGACCTAACGGTGCGGGCAAAACATCGCTCATACGCATTATCAACCGCATTACGCATGCCGACAGTGGCACGGTGCTTTTTAACGGGCGCGAAATGGAGCAGAACGATATCGCCAACATTGGCTATCTGCCCGAGGAGCGTGGACTCTATAAAAAGCTCAAGGTGGGAGAAGAGATAGTTTACTTGGCTCGCCTCAAGGGAATGCCTAAGACGCTTGCCATGGCCGAAATGGAAAAATGGCTCAAACGTTTTGACCTCACCGAGTGGCGCAACCGCAAGGTGGAGGAGCTATCAAAGGGTATGCAACAAAAAGTGCAATTCATAACAACGGTGATTCACCGTCCACAGTTACTAATCTTTGATGAGCCGTTCTCGGGCTTTGACCCGGTTAACGCCGAGCAGCTCAAGCGCGAGATTATGCAGCTTCGCGATGAGGGGGCAACAATTCTGTTCTCAACTCATAACATGGCCAGTGTTGAGGAGATTTGCGAGAAAATCACACTAATCAACCACTCACGCGTGGTGCTCGAGGGCAATGTGACTGACATCAAGCAGCAGCACAAGAAGAACCTCTTTGTTGTGAACGTGGCTGGTGACAAGCCAATTAAAACCAATGAGAGTTTGTTTGAGATTGTTCCAAGCGATGAACACAGGGGTGCGCTCATAAAACTGAATGCAGGAGTAACACTGCATGATGCCATTGCTTGGCTCAATGAGAACTATACTCTCACAGGTATCTCCGAACAGCTGCCCAGTATGAATGAAATATTCATCGAGACAGTTCAAAATAATGCATAATTCATTTGATTCCTTTCACTCTTTTATACGAAATAATGAATAAACTGAAACTGATAATACAGCATGAGTACATGACGATGGTGGGCAAGAAGTCGTTCATCGTCATGACGATACTTATACCATTCTTGCTTATCCTGCTGATGTGTGTACCAGTGTTGCTGGCCTATATCAACAGCAGCGCCGATACCAGCGTGACACGCATTGCAGTCATTGACGAGAGTAACACCTATGGTGCCGCGTTTAAAGACACACCAAACTACCGTTTTGTGCTCATGTCGGGAGGCGACAAGGCAGTTAACGCCCACGATTTTTATAAGAATGCCGGTGAGAGCATAGACGCAGTGGTGGTAATACCTGCTAATGTGCTCGAAAGCCAGAAGGCTACCATCTACAGTGAGAACACTATCGACCAGGGCACTATGAGCATACTCACCAAGTGTTTGAACGACACGTTGGCAAAAGCGAAGATTGCTTCTTTCAATGACCCGGAGTTAGAGTCAAAAATTGAGCAGACGCAAGTGAGCGCTGAGGTCAAAAGCATCAAGTGGGACGATAAGGGCGAGGAGCAGGAACAGAGCGCCGAGATAGCCTCTATCTTGGGAATGATACTCTCGTTCTTTACCTACACCTTTGTCCTTTCCTATGGCGCGATGATTATGAACAGCGTGGTAGAAGAGAAGACCAATCGCATCGTTGAGGTGATAGTGAGCAGCTGCAAACCTATGGAGTTGATGATGGGAAAAATCATTGGCGTGGGACTTGTTGGACTCACTCAGTTTGCTATTTGGGCAGTGATTCTGTGGCTTGGAGGGGCAGTGTTGAGCTTGTTTGTTGGTGGAGCAGTCGCAACCACCGACATGGGTGCCATGACAGTTGGCATGAACATGTCTCAAGGCTCTTTTAACAGTGAGATAACCGACATATTGAAGGCGCTCACAAGCATCAATTGGTTGTCATTGTTAGGCAACTTCGTAATCTACTTTATTGGAGGTTATTTGCTCTATGCGTCGCTCTTCGCGGGCTTTGGCTCAGCTGTTGACCAGGCAAGCGACAGTTCGCAGTTCACCATGCCCATTATTATTATCATGATGGTGGCACTCTATGCTGGCATTGCTTGCATGAGCAATCCCAACGGCCCCATGGCGGTGTGGTGTTCAATCATTCCGTTCACTTCGCCCATCGTGATGATGGTGAGGTTGCCGTTCGACGTCCCCTGGTGGCAGCTGCTGTTGAGCATAGTGTTGTTGTATGCCACAGCCATTGGCTGCATCTGGATTTCAGCGCGCATCTACCGCACTGGCATCCTCCTCTACGGCAAGAAACGCACATTCAAAGAAGTACTCAAATGGGTGAAATAGTTTGTTGACTTCAGAAGGATGAAGTAAGGAATAAATAAAGAGACATTGGGCTCAGGCCACAATGTCTCTTTATTATTTTTTTGTGAATAGTTATCTCATTTGTGAGAAATGAGTGACAGCCTTGCCAGACCATGGATGCGCCATTTTCCGTGGTGCTTAGCATTACACACAGCACTAAAACCGCTCCCATTCTCATGTGGTAGCGTCATGTCTTGCAGTGCCGCTGTCAAGCGCCAAATTCTCACTCTCGGGCTATGCCGACTCACTCCATGCCACTTTGTCATTCTTGCCACAAAGATAATGATCTTGGGGCTTGCCCAAAATACAATGAATTGCGGCAAGAAGATTGTGGATTAGCGATTAAGAGTGTTCTCCTAATACTCGCTGTATTGGCTGTCGGGATTAGATGTGTAACGCAAGTTGTCGCGATGAGTCCAACCATCACCAATACCTTGGCCTACTGATATGTAGCACCAGTTTCCTTGCATAAACTGCACATACACCAACATATGATTTGGCAAGGAATACATTACCGAGTAGTTCTCTCCAGGTCCTGTGCGCACATTGCTCTCACCAACTATGCGATAATACCCTGGTTGCAAGAACGATCGGCTTCTTGTGGTTCGAGTTGTTCTTGCTTTGCGTTTTGTTCTCCTTTTGGCATTAGCTTCGGTAGTGGCACATGTGCCTAAAACCATTACAGCTAAAAGAATTGTTAAAAATTTCTTCATAATATCAAGATGATTATAAAAATAATTGTATTAAAATTATTTCAGGATTCTCCTGCTTGATTGTCGGAAAGAATTATGTTTTTTTTGAGCTTGGAATTCTTCTTGAGTTAGGATGCCAGCATCAAAGAGCTCTTTTAACTTATAAGCTCATCCATTTGTGGTTGATTCATAATTTTGAGAGTCTAAAAAAATTATTTTGTCTTCTCTTTCATTTTTCTCATGAAGGAATGTGCAAATATAGTGAATAATGTGTAAAAATGCAAGTGGTGTGGGAAAAAAATCAGCGTGAACCAAAATGAACTGGGGTTACACCAGTTGTTTTATTTAATAATCTTTTAAGTTATTGTGTATGTGAAATTTTTTTTGTGTAACTTTGAAGCGAAAAAGAACCAGTCTGTATCCAGTATTAAAATGAACCATAACTTTTTAATGTTGATATCTGGAATAATTATACTTTTGTAATAAATGATTTAGTAACATCATAACATACAACACAAATTTATGGTAATCAATTCAAAAGAAATAAAGGTTTTAAAAGTACGCAAATCATTAATGGTTTTGCTCGCAATTATGTTTTTATTGGTTATTGATTCTTGCATTAACTCATCGGCTAATAATAATCAAACAATAATAACACCTGACTTCAAAACTGCAGTGGAAAAATACCGGAGCATTCTCCCCTTTATTGATGGTTTAGCACCAGCTCGACGAAATGGGAAATGGGGTTTTATCAATACCTTGGGCGAGGAAGTTGTACCATGTAAATACAAGTTAATGGCCTATAAATCAACTGGAGGAAAGTATTTTACCGATAGTCTAGTGGCTGTGAGCGACGAGAATGGCAAATGGGGATTTGTTAACGTTCATGGAAAAGAAATAATTCCATGCAAATATGACGATGTAAGGTGTTTTGAGCATGGCCATGCTCCAGTATCTATTAACGGAAAATGGGGATTTATTGACACCAAGGGAAATGTATTAGTATCGCTAAAATATGATGGTGCTAGTTGTTTTAGTGGACCTCTAGCGATAATTTGCGATAGTACGAAATGTTTGTTAATCAATATTGAAGAAAATGACTCTGTGATAATGACAACGAACTATGTACAGTTTATATCTGACAGCCTTGTTGCAATAAAAGGTAGTAACAATAAATATAGTTTTGTTAATTCTAATGGAGAGATAACTACATCCCAAAAATATGATGATTATATCGGTGTAGGAGATGAGATATTTATAGTTGTTTTAGGAGAACAAAATAATTGTAAATACGGATTCTTAAATGGTCAAGGAAAAGAAATCACACCATGCATATATAATGATGTTAGGCTTGATTACGAAACGTACAATCTTGTCACCGATGGCATGATAATGGTGGGCCGAAATGGCCGATATGGTTTTATCAACACCAAGGGTGAAGAGACAGTACCATGTAAGTATAGTGATGGATATGCTTTGATGGGAGCTGTCAATGGCTTTTCGATAGTTGAGAAATATGGAGAAGGTAAATGTGGAATAGTAAAACTTAATGGCAAAGAAGTAGTTCCATGTATTTATTGTAGTATTAGTCTATCAAAATTTGGCTTGGCATCAGTGGTGTTAAGTAGTAAAGATGACAATGAGGAAGTCTTTAGGTATGGGATAGTCGACATTTTGGGAAATAAAGTGATACCATGTATATATGAAAACACTGAGGTTCTTAGTGATAGTTTAATAAAGATAACAGTAAATGATAAATCGGGTATCAAAAACTTAAGCGGCAAGGATGTTGTGCCATGCCTATACCAAAACGTGGGAGTCTTTAAAAATGGATTAATAATGGTAGACACAGGTGACTTTGAAACTCCTAAATGGCAAGTCCTTAATGAGAGTGGAGTAATAGTTAATCCAAATCAACAATATGACCAAATCATGACAGAGTGGGATTTTGATATGCCAATGAAGGGATTTGCATTTGTTTGCAAGAACAATAAATATGGATTATTAAACAATAAAGGTGAGGAAGTGATACCATGTAAGTACTATGATGTTCTTTATTTAAATAATTCTTTTATTTGTGTTTCTATGGGTGATAATGATTCTAATAAAAAGGGAATTATAAACAATCGATGTGAAGAAGTGGTGCAATGTAAGTATGATGACATCCAGCTTTGTGACAGTTCACTTATGTTGTTCCATGCTAGTCTTAAGATCAATGATCCTTTTTTTTCTAAAAAAACAATAACAAATAAAAGTGACGCATTATTTGAAGTTGCTGATGTTGCAAAGTCTCAAGCTACAGGAACTTCTAACTATGAGAAGGCTTTCTCGCCACCTGAATTGATTATTATAGGAAATAATGAAGCTTATTGTATAAATGGCTTAATTGACATTTATGGAAACGAAACGTTTTCTCAGCAAACAATGGAAATGTTTAGTATAGGTGGTGACATATTGAATGTTTTGAACAATAAAGGCAGTGTTTCTAAAGATGTCCTATCCAAGACAGACTGGTTGTTTGGTGCTTGGCATGTCAATAACGGCAATGGTTCCTACAAGATAGTTAGTGTTAATCCTTACAAGAAAGGCGGTTTAATTGAAGAAACAGTCACTTCAAGCGGTGTCAAGAAAACAAGATAACTGGATCTTGATTTCGTTTATGACCTGTCGTTTGATGAATTCGCATTAATTGGTTCTGGTGATGGAGACCGTTCGGAATACTTTGTTAATATGGTAAACAAGAGCATTATAAGTATTGATGGACGAGAATTCAAGAAAAAATAGATACATAGTTATAGCCAAGGAGGTTTATTATTCTTGATTAGTTGCATTTTTGGCAATTGGAGTAATTTCGTGAGATTAGTCGTTTGTTTTGGATTATTATTTCTAATTTTGCAGTGAAAAAATAAACATATTGAGTACAATGAAGAAAACTTTATTTTTACTTTTGGCAATAGTGATTGCCTGTGGGAGCGTGATGGCTCAGCACAGGCCGCATCGTGGGCCACATCGCGGTCCTCGTCATCATTTTTCACGCGTGGAGCGTCACCATCCTCGCATGGGGCGTCACCATCACTTGAGGAGCATGGCAACTCCTAAGGTTCCTGAGTTCCTGAAGAAGGGTGACAAAATAGCTATCTTGTCACCATCGAGTGTGCCAACCGACCTCTCGATTATCGACAAGGGCGCAAAGGTGCTGCAGCAGTGGGGCTTCAAGACTGTAGAGGGTCCTCATGCACGCTCTAACTACCACACTTATGCAGGAACTACCGATGAGCGTTTGAGCGACATCATGTGGGCGTTGCGTGACCCAAGCATCAAGGCAATCGTATGCTCACGTGGTGGTTATGGCTCGGCAAATGTGCTGACGAAACTGTCGCTCGACAGCCTGCGCAAATACCCCAAGTGGATAGTGGGTTACAGTGACATAACTGGCTACTTGAGTGCTGAGGTTCGCGCTGGCAATATGGGAATCCATGGTAATATGTGCGGCTATCTGGCAAAGACTGGCGGCACCGACCAGCTGAGTTTATATCTGCGCGACATGCTCATGGGCAAGATGCCTCGCTATGAGGTTCCAGGCAACGAGTATAACAAGCCTGGCAAGGCGAGTGGAATCCTGATAGGTGGAAACATGTGCGTTTATGGCGACATCGCCGACACGCCGTTCGACATCCTCGACCGCCACTTTATCGATGGTCGCGACATCATCCTCTTTATCGAGGAGGTCGAGGAGCCTTACTCTCGCATCGACCGAATGTTCCAGCACCTGATACTGCGTGGTGCCATGGACAAGATAAAGGCTTTGGTTGTAGGGCGTTTTGATGGTTGTCCTACATCGCGCGGCTACAACTCGGTGTTTGAGTTCATTGCCGAGTACACTAAAGACTATGACATTCCCATCTGTTATGACTTCCCTACTGGACACGACGAGAGTTGGAACTATCCGCTCATCGAAGGCTGCCCCGTCACCCTCGATGTTTCCAAGGAAAAAGTGACAATGGAATTCAATTTGCCCAAGTAGTTTTTGAACCCGATTCGGTACCGATTTGGGTTTATAATAACAGTGGCCCGTGGTGATAAATTCACTGCGGGCCACGATTGTTTCATGTAGAATCTCTTTACAATGGTGGACGTGGAGGTCTGGGACCTTGATGATGTATGCCTGCTTTTCTTAAATCTTCGCGTGTAACTCGCTGGAATACTACTTTGCTTGGTCCTTCGCGATTAACAACTACAGCGGCGAAAGGACGTCCAGGATGTCTAGGGTGTCCAGGACCATGTCTGTCATCAACAATATAAGAGAAGTAGATTTTATCTTTGACTCTGTTGACAAGCGCGGTCTCGATTGACAAGTCTCGGTCATTTTCAGGCAGAATTACTGCAATTACAAACTGGCGGTGGAAGTCAATCGACGTTGAGTTGCCGTTCCGTCCCTTGAAAGCATCATCGCCAAACACGTTTTCAAAGTCATACCGGTTGTTGATAACCAGCTTTTGGGTACCATTTTTGAAGTTGTGATGAACATGATAGTTGTTGAGGTGATGATAGTTGGTAGCAACCCCGCCCAGATTCAGCGAGGTGCATGACGACACCATCATCGCCACAACCATTAACGTTAATGATAGAAAAAATGTCTTTTTCATAAATTTAAAGGAATTAAAGTGGTTAATATATGTTGTGTCAACGTAGGATATCTCGAATTGAAATGCCTCCTGACTTCGTCACTTTTTTCTTGAGAGAAAAATGTTAAAACATAATTGATTTATAATCAAATTGTTGTAATTTTGCATACCCTGAATTTGGGGTATG
>CAJOFH010000020.1 GCA_905233845.1 uncultured Muribaculaceae bacterium
ACCAAGAAAAAAACTCAAATTCAGCACACCAGTCAGAGAGTTCTACAAACATTTTTCTTAACTTTGTCAAAAAATATGCATTTGCTTGTTGACTCTACATGATGTCAGCATCAAATCCGCATCCAATAAATTGTTTTCAATTGTTAGTAATTGTTTGATAAAAACTTTGTAAATTTGCAGGTTGAAAATAAATGTAAAAACTCAAAATCAAGATAATGAAACGTATTCTCACTCTATTAGTTGCTTGTGTCGCCACAATTTCAATGTGGGCATTACAAGTGAACAACACACCTGGAAACCTCGCCAACCTTATTGACGACACCAGCATCACTTCACTATCTGTTACTGGACAAATGGATGCTCGCGACTTCAAGTTCATAGCCGAACGTCTCAACGACTTGACGGCATTGGACCTTAGCAATGCCGAGGTAGTTGCCTACAGCAACTCCACATCGCCAATGTTCATGTCAACAACATCCTACGACAGCCAAACCATTCCTGAGACATCACTCATGGGAAAGAAACTGCAAAGCGTAAACTTGCCCGAAGGATTGACAAAGATTGGCATGGCAGCTTTCGCCGGTTGTAAGGAGCTCGAAAACCTGATATTGCCCAGCACAATCGAAGTGATAGAACCATACGCATTCTCGTCATGCAACAAGCTGAGTGCTATAACTCTGCCTGCAGGACTGCAAGAATTGGGAGAAGGTGCTTTCTCGCGTTGCAATGAGCTTGAATCCGTAACCATCAACCCAACGAACTCATTCACAGTGGGTAAAGACGCTTTCCAGGACTGCAGCCAGCTCTCTAATGTGACATTAGGCAACAACGTAACAGCCATTGGTCCTGGCGCTTTCAGCGGATGCACAGCACTCAAGTCGCTACACCTCAACAACAGCAGCCAGCTCACTTCAATTGCTGAGGCAGCCTTCGCTGGCTCGGGAGTGGAGACCATAAGCCTCGATAAGTGCAACGACCTCACCACTATAGGAATGTGGGTGTTTGCCAACACTCCGCTTAACAACGTGACGCTGCCCGAGTCGCTCGAATCGCTCGGCGATGGAGCCTTTTACTATAACCTCGACCTGGAACAAATCGAAATCCCTGATGGCATCACCAGTCTGAGCAACTACCTGCTCGCCGGTGACAATGCCGTTCAATGTGAACAAGCAGTGAAAGACGGAGTAACAACCATTGGCGACTATGCCTTCTACAACTGGGATCAGATTCGAGAATTCGTGTTCCCTGAGAGCATGGAGTACATCGGCACAAAAGCCATGGCAGGACAAACATCGCTCGAAACCGTTGAAGCTAAGTCCTCGACCGTTCCAGAGCTTGGCGACAGTGTGTGGGCAGGTGTTGACCAACCAAGTATTCCTCTCAAGGCTCCCAAAGATGCAATCAACGATTATAAAGAAGCTGAGCAGTGGAAGGAATTTGCCATCTATGAGATTCCAACCAGCATCGATAAGAATATTGCCGACGATGTCGTTCAAGTGAAAGCTTACTTCAGTGGCACAACGCTTATTGTCACTGCAAGCAACACCATCAGCAAGGTTTCAATCTTCGACACTAATGGTGTGCTGTTGAGTACTGCCTCACCATTACGCGAGCAAGCTGAACTCAACACGTCAAACTTCTCAGGCAAGCTCTACATCGTGAATGTGATACTTGAGAACGGCAACAAGCGCTCTTTCAAACTGGTGCGCAAGTAAATAATATAGTGCAAGTAACGAAATGTCAACATATTACTTGCTACCTGCTATTCTAACTCATGGGAAAGAATAAACTCAAGAAATTTGCCGATATGGAAACGTTCTCATGCGTCTTCCAGTATCCCTTTGCTAAGCTAAAAGAGGCTCCGTTTCACATGCGCGGCAAGTGGAACGAGCAATATTTCCACAACACCAACCCCATTGTTCTCGAGTTGGGTTGCGGAAAAGGGGAATATGCAGTTGGGCTTGGAAAGAAGTTCCATGACAAGAACTATATTGGTGTCGACATCAAGGGGGCACGAATGTGGACCGGAGCAAAAGTCGTAGAGCAGGAAAAAATCAATAATGTGGCGTTCCTGCGCACGAGCATCGAGTTCATCAATCATTTCTTCGAGCCAGGTGAGGTGTCCGAGATTTGGATCACCTTCCCCGACCCACAGATGAAAAACGCCAATAAACGCCTCACTGGCACGCGTTTCCTGAACAATTACCGCAAGATTTTGGTGCCCAATGGACTCATTCACCTCAAAACCGACAGTCCGTTTCTCTACACCTATACCCACGAGCTCACACGCCTAAACGGCCTTGACACCGTGGTGGATACCGATGACCTCTACGCCAGCGGGCTCGCCGATGACATCCTCGACATCAAGACTCACTATGAAATGCAATGGTTACAACGAGGACTTACCATCAAGTATATCAGTTTCCACCTTCCACAAGAGGGAGAACTGCAAGAGCCCGACATCGACATCGAGCGCGACACTTACCGCAGCTATGGTCGCGGTGAAATCCAAATGCCACAAATATTTGAAAACAAAGAATAAACCTAAAACATCATCATGACAGAGCTTTATCCATCATTGATACTTGATGCCTTGCGCACAGTGCGTTATCCTGGCACAGGAAAAGACATTGTCACTATGGGAATGGTAGAAGATGACATTCGCATCGACGGAAACAGAGTGTCATTCTCTCTAATCTTCCCCAAAAAGACCGACCCATTCATCAAGTCAATCGTCAAAGCCAGCGAAGTGGCTATCAACACCTATATCAGCCCCGATGTGGATATTAAGGGCAATATTGCCGTCAAGACCCCTGAACCCGAAGCTAAACCTAAGGCAAACGAGCCTCTGCCTGGCGTGAAGAATATCATTGGCGTGTCGAGCGGAAAAGGTGGTGTAGGAAAGTCAACGGTGGCTTGCAACCTCGCCGTGGCGCTTGCACAACAGGGCTACCGTGTGGGACTACTCGACGCCGACATATTCGGGCCTTCTATACCTAAGATGCTGGGCATCGAGGATGAACAGCTCTACATGGAAGAAGTTGATGGACAAAAACTAATAGTTCCTGCCGAGAAATATGGGGTAAAAGTGCTATCAATTGGTTTTGTTATAAGCAAAGACCAAGCTGTACTGTGGAGGGGAGCAATGGCAAGCAACGCTCTCAAGCAACTCATCACCGAGGCCAACTGGGGCGAGCTAGACTACTTCATCATCGATATGCCTCCCGGCACCAGCGACATACATCTCACTCTGGTACAGACTCTTGCCATTACTGGCGCAATAGTCGTCACCACACCTCAGGAGGTGGCACTCGCCGACGCACGCAAAGGAATCTCAATGTTCTTGGGCGAGCATGTCAATGTTCCCGTACTGGGCATTGTCGAGAATATGTCATGGTTCACACCTGCAGCGCATCCCGATGAGAAGTACTTCATCTTCGGACGTGATGGAGGCAAGAATCTCGCCGAGGCTCTCAATGTAAGACTTCTGGGCCAGATACCGCTCGTGGCGACTATCTGCAAGGGCGGCGACGATGGTGTGCCTGTAATCCTTGAGAACTCTGTCTCGGGAGTAGCGTTTATCAAACTTGCCTCGGCAGTTGCCCAAGCAGTAGATGAGCGCAACGCAACTCTTCCTCCCACCAAGCGTGTAATAACTCACTAAACACATGCAATTCGACAGCTACACTTATGCTCTGTTCTTGCCAATCGTCTTTGGTCTCTACTGGATGCTGAGGCGCAAACTCGTGTGGCAGAACTTGATGCTGCTCGTAGCCAGCTATGTGTTTTATGGATGGTGGGATTGGCGATTCCTGGGACTTATAGCCATCACCACACTCTCCACGTTCTTTAATTCTCTTGCCATCAAGGACGACAAGTCACGACGCTCTAAAGGCTGGGTGGCGGCCAACATTATCCTCAACATTGGAATCCTCGCCACGTTCAAGTATTACGACTTCTTCGCCTATTCTTTTGCAAATATCCTAAAGGCTATTGGTTTCAACCCCGATTTCGTGACACTGAACCTGGTGCTGCCAGTAGGAATCTCGTTCTACACGCTACAGGCCATCAGCTACACCATCGACGTGTATCGTGGTCATGTTAAGCCCACACGCGACATCGTGGCGTTTTCAGTCTACATCGCATTCTTCCCACAACTGGTGGCAGGACCCATCGAGCGCGCTCGCAACCTGTTGCCACAATTCTTGAAGACCAAGGAATTTGACTACGACAACGCTGTCGTGGGAATGCGACAAATCCTGTGGGGACTGGTAAAGAAACTTGTAGTTGCCGATAACCTGGCTGGATATGTCGACAATCTTATCTACCACCCCTCGGTGATGAGCGGCAGCACAATAGTCATGGCAGCGATACTTTTCGCCTTTCAAATCTATACCGACTTCTCGGGCTACAGTGACATCGCTATTGGCTCGGCAAGGTTACTGAACATCAAACTCACCATAAACTTCAGTTATCCATTTTTCAGCCGTTCGCCCAAAGAGCTGTGGCGTCGATGGCACATATCACTCATGACATGGCTCAGGGAGTATGTCTACTTCCCACTTGGTGGCTCGCGGTGCTCAAAGCTGCGCAACTGCTTCAACATCATGGTGGTGTTCTCTATCTCGGGACTGTGGCACGGAGCCGACTGGACTTTCGTCGTGTGGGGATTTCTCAACGGCCTCACACTGCTGCCGTTTGTCTTTATGAAAAAGTCCTCTCCTGCCACCGAGCATGCCACTTGGCGTGATATCCCCAAATGCCTGATTACCTTCTTGATTTTCGCACTGATTTTCATCTCTTTCCGCTCGCCTAACATCTCCCACTTGAACGAGTGCATCACGGCAATGGCGTCACTATCGCTGTTCACGGTTCCAATGGGTCTAAAGGCGCTGATTTATATCGTGCCGTTGGTGATAGTGGAATGGCTGGGGCGCAAGCAAGAATTCCCAATCATGAAACTACCCATGCCCACTGTGCTGCGCTGGTCTGTCTACTGGAGCTTGCTCTTCCTCATCGCCTTCTACAGCGCTGGGCGCGACATTCAATATATTTATTTCCAATTCTAACCCACAATCAACATGAAAAAGTTCTTATTATCAATTATTATTTTGGCTATTGCAGCAACTTCTGCTAATGCCAAGGGGCTCAAAGGCAAAGTCATCTACGTCAACCCAGGACATGGAGGATGGACTGTCAACGACCGTCCTCATGCCACTGTCAACTACCAGGAGATGGACACCATGAGCTTCTTTGAGTCAAAGACTTGCCTGTGGAAAGCTTTAGAGCTGCGCGACCGTCTCAAAGCAGCAAAAGCTAAAGTCATCATGTCGCGTACCACCAACGGATGGGTTTCCGAAGGCGACAAGAACAAAACCATAAACGACCGATACGAGACCTACAACGACGGCACTGGCCAGCAACAGCTCATAACCCTTTTCAAAATAGCCAGTCAAGTCGACTCAATCAACCCCGACTACTTCATCGCCATGCACAGCAATGCCACCGGTGGTGGAGACGGCAAGAAGGTGAACTACTTGCTCTATATGTACCGTGGCGAGACTGGCAACGACTATGCCAAAGGAAGCATCGACCGAGCAAGGGTGGCATTCCCCTATGTCTATGATAACCCTCTTACAGTGTGGACAACGGCTGATACCAGCCAATATATAGCAGGCGACCTCACATGGATGGGCGGAACACCTCCAGGCACACCAAACGCCCTGGGCTACACTGGATGGCTCGCTGTGCTCAAGCACAAGGTGCCCAGCTTCCTTGTTGAAGGTTCGTTCCACAGCTACCAACCCGAGCGGCAACGACTTATGAACCGAGACTACTGTCGCATGGAGGGCATCAGGCATTTTCGCGGCATCAATGCATGGTTTGGCGGCAAACCCGAGAAACACGGCTACATTGCTGGAACCATCAAGAGTGCCGACGAGACGGCCGATCATCCTCTCTACAACTACAAGGAAGGCACCGACGACCAGTGGAAGCCCATCAACCGAGCAATCGTCTATCTGCTCGACTCGCGCAACGTGAGAATTAGGCACTATTTGGTCGACAACGAGTGGAACGGATTCTTCGGTTTTTTCTACCTCAAGCCTGGCAAGTACACTCTCGTCTACGAGGCTCCTGGTTATGAGACCCAAACAGAGCAAGTGGTTGTAGAGCGTGACCGCACCACTTACTGCAAACCACGTTTGCACAAATCCAACTAAATATTAGATGAAATCCCGCAAAATAAAAATATTGCTCCGACTCATTGTTGCCATTTTGCTGGCTCTTGTGATAGCCATCATTGCGGTAACGTTCTACTTCATCAACTATGCGCTTGAGCCCGAGAAGCGGTCGCACGCCCAAGCAATGGAGCGATTCCACAAGCGGGAACCAGCTGCACTCAAAACTTGGGTCGACTCGCTTAAGAGCAACAATGCTCTGCGCGACACAAGCATCACCATCGAAGACCGAGGCAAAATGTGCGCACTCTTCATCAACGCCAAGCAGCCTTCGAACAAAGTAGCAATGCTGCTGCACGGCTACAACGACCGAGCCGAGTCGATGCTGCACATTGCCTACATCTACTACCACGAGCTTGGTTACAATGTGATTTTGCCTCATTTCTATGCTCATGGTAACAGTGACGGCGACCACATCAACATGGGCTGGTTCGACCGGCTCGATATGCTTCACTGGATTGACGTTGCCAACAATTTATTCAGTGGAGACTCTACAGCGACGCAAATGGTGATTCACGGCATATCGATGGGAGGTTTCACTGCAATGTGTATCAGCGGCGAGAAATGTCCGCCATGCGTCAAGTGCTTTGTCGAGGATTGCGGTTACACCAGTGTGTGGGACGAGTTCTCGATTGAACTGCACAACGAGTTCTCGTTGCCTGATTTCCCGCTCATGCACCTCACTAGCTTACTGTGCAAACTGCGCTACGGGTGGACTTTCGGCGAGGCATCGGCAATCAAACAGCTAAAAAAGTCAACCCTACCCATGCTTTTCGTCCATGGCGATGCCGACACTTTTGTCCCATACTCTATGCTACAGCAACTATACAACGCCAAGCAACATGGTTACAAGGAGAAATACATCGCCCACGGCAGTGAGCACGCACGAGCCTATACCGACCACACCGAGGAATACACCAACCGCGTAAAAAACTTCGTCAATAAATTTATTATATAAAGCTACAATCTCGTATGTTGCGATGCCATCGCAACTTATAACACTGATAACTAACAACTATTGCACACATTAATAGTCATAATAGGACCCACTGGAGTTGGAAAAACAGCAGCTGCCATCAAGGTTGCGCAGCACTTGGGTTGTGATATCATCAATGCAGACTCTCGACAGGTGTTCCGCGGAATACCCATTGGCACTGCAGCACCCACACCCGAGGAGCAGGCTCTCGTGCGTCACCACTTCGTGCAGTTCAAGGAGCTTGATGAATACTACAGCGCGGCACAGTTTGAGGCCGATGTAATGGCTCTGCTGCCTTCGCTCTTTGAACAAAACGACTATGCCGTGATGTGCGGCGGCTCTATGATGTATGTCGACGCGGTGTGCAACGGCATTGACCCTATCCCTGACATCAGACTAGAGGTGCGAAAAGCAGTCAAACAGCAATGGCAAGAACAAGGGCTGCAGCCACTACTCAACGAGCTGGAGCGTCTTGACCCTATCTACTACAAGCAAGTTGACAAGCAAAACCCTGTGCGCGTGATCCATGCTGTTGAGATATGCCGACAGACAGGTGTCCCCTACTCTTCGTTGCGAACAGGTCAAACCAAGCAGCGTCCATTCAATATAATAAAGGTGGGGCTCAACATCGACCGCCCTGCCCTCTTCGACCGCATCAACCGCCGCGTGGATGCAATGATAGAGCAAGGATTAGAGCAAGAGGCACGCAGTGTCTACCGTCTGCGCCATCTTAACTCGCTAAATACCGTGGGCTACAAGGAGATGTTTGCTTGGTTTGACGGCACCATGGACCGCCACACCGCCATCGAGCGCATCAAGAAGAACACCCGCCTCTACGCCAAGAAACAACTCCGCTGGCTCCAACGCGACCCCACCATCACCTGGTGCACACCAAATGAGTGCTTAACAACTGTAGAAAAGCTACTAATAACAGTGTAAATTCCAAAAAAGTACCGTTTTTTTTTATGGAACCAATTCCACAAAATTCATAACTGTTGGGATTTTAAGAAACAACTGACCCATGACACAAAAACCCATGACATCCGAGAAAGCTTACTATAAACTTGCCAACCTGTGCTCGCGCAAAGAAATGGCCGAGAGCGACTTACGCAAGAAGCTGAGCGAATGGGGGTTGAGTTACAGCGACGCTAATGCCGTTATCGCTCACCTCAAGCAAGAGCGATATTTTGACCATGAGCGCTACGCGCGAGCCTTCTGCCACGACAAACTCCATTTCAACGGTTGGGGGAGGTTGAAAATCCGATATATGCTACGTGAAAAGGGGGTAGAACAAGAGTTCATCGATGCTGCCCTCGCTGAAATTGACGAGGAGCAATATGTCGCTATAATCAACGAGACGCTGGTAGCCAAAGCAAGAACGCTGAACGGCAAGAATGCCGAGCAAAGGCGCGTCTCGCTGCTACGCTTTGCCGCCTCACGCGGATTCGAGCCAGCTCTATTTCTCCCTATCGTGTCACACCTAACCTCCAACTACGATGAAGATTAAAGACCTTCTAAACTGCGCAGCCAACGTGTTCATGCCGCAGACCTGCTCGGTATGTGGTAAGCCGCTCGACAGCGACGAGAAGTTTATCTGCCGCCACTGCATGATGGACATGCCCCGCACGCACTATGAAGACAACGACTTCAACCCCTTCGACCAACTCATGGCAGGAAAGGTGCCTATCGAGCGTTGTGCCAGCTATTTTTTCTACCAGAAAAATGACCCTTATGCCTCCATACTGCACGACCTGAAATATCGAAATATGCCCACGTTAGGACGATGGCTCACTGAACGTGCCACACATGACATGCTCCCAAGCCACTTCTTCAACGGCATAGATGCCATTGTGCCTGTACCGCTGCACTACACAAAGCTCGCCAGCCGTGGCTACAACCAGAGCCAATATCTGGCGCAAGGTATTGCAAAAGCTATTGACCGACCCGTGGTCAAAGCCCTCAAAGCCATAAAAGAACACTCCACACAGACCCACAAAGACGCTGCTGAGCGACTTCTCAACACTCAAGGAATGTATGCCGCAAACGATAAGCGCATAAAAGGCCTCGACGGCAAGCACCTGCTCATCGTCGACGACGTTGTAACCACTGGTTCCACCCTACTCGCCTGCGCCACAGCTCTAAAAAACGCCATCCCCAACGTAAAAATCTCCCTCTTCACCCTCGCCGCTGCCCAGCTCGAATAAAATCACGATTCAATCAAACAATTACTAACAATTGAAAACAATTTAAAAAGAGAAAAAAATAGAAGACCTTATAGAACATACTCGCTTTAGTCGCTTTAGTTTCTTTTTTTTCAAAAAACATCCTCCAACACTTGTTAATTATAAAATAAGGTATTAACTTTGCAAACGGCCAGTTAGCCCAAGAGAGGGCGGCGGGTCGATTACATTTTGGTATAGGACGTTTACTAACAGCGTTATCTTCCGTTTTCAAATCTCGCAAATTTGTTCAAACCCTGAAGATACGGCAACAATGTGAACGTCCACGTTGGGTGAATACTATGCCTAAAGGCATAATCATATTCACAATGGCGTGGGCTAACTGTGTTGCTTATCCAGGGTTTAGGCAATGCGAGAGCCTGAAGACGGGGTAAGCTTAAGTACAGATTCCCACGTCTTTTTTATGTTATTAACAGCCATAAATCAGAGGAATCTAAAAAGGCACATTTTGAATCTATGTATTAGGTTGACAATCAACAACTTCCAAAAAGCAAAGGCACAGGTTTTTTTCTTGCAAGAAACAATTTGTCGCCGTACATTTGCAGCCAAGAAAAATCTTTAAAACGAAATAAATATGATACGATTATTATCACTATCCATTGCCTTAGTGGCAATATGCCTTGCGCCTTCAATTCAAGCGCAAGTTGTTGCTCGAGTCGAGACACCACGAAACATCGATAATGGTGGCTACATCATTCCTATGGGAGAGCGTGGTGTGCTAAGACAGTCTTTCCTCAAGAAAAAAGAGAAGAACAAACCAGTGTTCAAGACAATGCATTTCGACACTGACCTTAAACTTGTCCACAGCGATTCAGTAATAGTTGAACGCAATATGTCGTTTGACGACACCATCAGTCATAACGGCATTTACTATTGCATCTTGCGTGACAACCGCGATAACTTCACTGTTGTGGGCTACAACCCCAGCACTGGCCACAATTCCACAGTGAGCGGCAAGTTCCGCAAAAAAGCTTCCATGCGCAACCTAGTAATGAACGATAATTACATTGTGTTTAGCTCCACCGAGAAGAAGCTCGACAGGTTGGGTATTATCAACCTAAATACTGGCGAATGCCGTTACACCGATATGCACTTCAAAGACATCCGCGACCAGTACATCTACATCCTTGACAATGTAATTATCGACGGCAAAATACATGCGCTTGTGCGGTTTGGAGCCGATGTCGTGTTGATGAAACTCGATTTTGATGGCACTTTTGTGGGTCTGCCAGCTATTCTCACTGCCAATCTCACCAACCATCACATCCTCACAGCATCACTCTCAAAGGCTGGAGGTCAATATTTCGTCACCGGCACTTACACTGACAAGGAACGTGGCGATGCCACCAAGATTGCCCAAGGCATCTACTTTGGGCAGTTCAATGGTGAGACATTCACATTTATCAAATTTTACAATTTCTTAGACCTCAAGAACTTCACCCAATATATGAGTGAAAAAGGACAGGAGAAAATTGAACGCAACAAGGAGAAGGCAAAGAAGAAAGGTAAGACATTTAGCAAGGAATATTACATTGCCTCTCATGATATTGTAGAGCAAGGTGACAACTATTATTATATAGGTGAAGCCTACTTCCCAACCTACTCATCAATATATACAGGAAGGGGATTCATAACACAATTTGCAGGGTTTAGCTATACTCACGCATTTATCGTTAAGTTTGACCGTGAGGGCAATATTATATGGGACAATTGCTTTCCCATTAAACCCAAACGTCTGCCTTTTTATGTGAAACGGTTCATCAACACGCTCTACACAAGCAACCAGGTCAATGCGCTCTATGTTGATGACAATAAGTTGATTTTCAAAACCTTTGATGCATCAACTGGCAGCATTATTAAGGATCGAAGCGAAGAAGCTATGGAAACCGACGTTGAGAGCGAAAAAGTAAACAAGAGCAAGAATGCTGATGCCGAGTACTGGTTTGGCAATAATTTCCTTATCTTCGGTGACCAGCAGGTGAAAAATGATGCCGAAAAGTCCAGACGAGAAGTGTATTTCATCAACAAACTCACAGTGAAATAATTATTTACTACAAAACATAACCATTATGAAAAAGACTATCAATCTCAAAATGCTGCTCTTTGTGGCAGTAATGGCATTCGCTGGAGCACAACAAGTGCAGGCTCAAGCTTTTGATGCCGACTATGACTTTAAAATCTTTGCTGGATACCTCAACAAAGGTGGCAAGAGTGGCGTGCTACTTGGCGCGGAATACGGACGTAGCCGGTTCTTCTCTTTTGGCTGCTTTGCGCAAGCGCTTTTCAACGTCAAGAATGATGATGGAGAAAAAATGGAATTTATCAGCTGCACCGAACTTAACTTCCGATGCAACTTCCATTGGACCGATGTGTTTCATCTGCCCTCAAACTTCGATATCTACACAGGTATTAATACTGGGCTCAGGGCAGTAGGGCTGCAAGGTGGAATACGTTACAATTTCAGTGAGCGCTTTGGACTCTATGGTGAGGTGCAACAACCGCTGATGAGGACGTTCGTAAGCGATGACAAAGATTTTTACAACAAGTTATTCAGCAAGAAGTTCGGTTTCTCAGTAGGTTTCACAATTAATCTGTAAAAAACTTTGCCATCTTAAAAACTATTATTAACTTAGTGGCGTCCAAAACATTCCACCACCTAAAAACTAGGCAATATGAGAACAACAATTCACATATATTTTTATAGAGCTCTGCTCTTGTCAGTGCTGATGGTCACGATTGCAATGCCCGCTACGGCCTATGACTTTATGGCAGATTCTATTGCTTACAGCTTCAATAATAACGACTCTACCACCGTGAGCGTAGTGCCCATTTCCAAGACGGAATACTATAAAGGAGACATCGTCATTCCTGAAACCGTCATTTACAATGGTAGCAGTTTAACTGTCACTGCTATAGGCAAAGCTGCTTTCGCCTTCTGCTCCGAGATGACTTCTATCTCGTTGCCAAATTCTATCACAGCTATTTCTTTCTGTGCTTTTATGAACTGCTATGAGTTAACCGAGATAACACTGCCTAATCAACTTAAGCTCTTGGACGACTGCGCATTTGTCAGTTGCACGGGATTGAAGTCTATCAAGATTCCCGATTCGGTAGAACTGATTGGCTATCTTGCTTTTAATGAGAATCACAGTTTAGAAACCGTAGTCTTGCCCAACTCATTGGAGGTAATAGATGAGATGACATTTGCAAATTGCTGGAATCTGAAAAACATCAATTTCCCCGAGTCTTTGAAATATATTAAATATGAGGCTTTCAGTGGATGCGATAAATTGACTGACATCAACATACCCGACTCTGTTGTTGAGGTTAGCAGTAGGGCCTTCGCTGGTTGTTCTAAAGTCAAAGAGTTGCGTGTTGGTGAATCGGTGAAGCGCATCGCCAATAGCGCATTTATAGATTGCAAATGGATGGAAGTGCTGAAATGGGATGCTGCTGAATGTGATGATTTTGATGATATTGACGCTCCGTTCTGCTTATTGTTTGGAAAAAACTTCTCGATTGTTATTGGCAACAATGTCAAAAGAATCCCTGCCAACTTGTGCCGTTACTCCATCAATTTGAAAAGTGTAGATATTCCTGCTTCGGTCAATGAAATAGGAAAACAGGCTTTTGATACTTGTTTTCATCTTAAGACTATTGTCTCAAGAATTCATGCTCCAAGTATGGTTAATTATGGCACTGACATCGAAAGCATATTCAATGGAGTAGATAAAGACTCTTGTGTGGTCTTTGTGCCAGCAGGAACTATCGAAGCGTATAAGGCAACTATGCCCTGGAGTGAGTTTAACCACTTTGAGGAAATTGTTGAGAATGACATTAATTGCGACATGGCAGTCACCAGTGCCGACGTAACGATGCTCTACAACCAAATACTAAACAACGATTACTCATCCCCAAGCACCTGCGATGTCAATGGTGACGGAGTAGTCAACGCCGCCGACATCACAGCCATATACAACACTCTCTTAGGAAACCAATAAATACCACAACATTATGAAAACCATTATACTAAAACAGTCATTACGAACACTGCTGCTAGCTATCATCGCAGCAATAGCCGTCCCTGCCAACGCTTATGACTTTATGGTCGATGGCATCGCCTACAATATCAACGAGGATGATACTACTGTGAGCGTGACACTAAATGCGAATGAATACTCTTTCCCGACTTATAATGGCGACATTTTAATTCCAGAATCAGTCATCCACAATGGTCAAACCTATGCAGTAACAGCAATTGGTGGTGACGCTTTTTATAACTGCATTAATCTATCTTCTGTAAGTCTGCCCAACTCGCTTTTACTGATTGGTGAGTATGCTTTTTCTTTTTGCAGCTCCATTACTTCTATTCACTTGCCAGCGTCAGTAAATTTGATTGTTGGGAATGCATTTGCTGGATGCGAGGCCTTGAACTCAATAACTGTTGATGAGGGAAATGAGAGATATGATTCTCGCAACAACTGCAACGCAATCATTGAAACAGAAACTAATACTTTAATCACAGGATGTTCTTCTACGGTTATCCCTAGCTCAGTAAGATCTATTGGCAAAGGGGCCTTTGCTTACTGTTCCAACCTTACCTCACTTTATATTCCCAACTTAGTTACGAATATTTCAAATGATGCATTTGAAAGATGTACTAGCTTGACATCAATTTATTCAAGAGTCTTGTTTCCTGCATCAATTAGTTGTTCTAACAATGCTTTCTATGGAGTTAACATGTCGGCGTGCACTCTATATATTCCTCAAGGCACTCTTAGCGACTATCAGGAGTTGAGTCCATGGAAATTCTTTTCCAATATTGTCGAACTCAAAACAGGCGATATCAACCAAGATGGTGATGTGACTGCAGCCGATGTCACTGAACTTTACAATTATCTTCTCGTTAATGATAACAACAATCAAATTTCTGGCGACGTTAATGGCGATGGAGAAGTGACAGCTGCCGACATCACCACTGTCTATAACATTCTTCTTGATGGTAACAGCGGGTTGAGTCGCCCTATTCTTACTCTTGCAGGAGAAAAGACGATGTTGGTTAACATAGGGAATTCTTTTGAGGAACCAGGATATAGTGCTGAGATAAATGGTGAGGATATTACAAGTAACGTGGTTGTCACAAGCAATGTTGACACAAGCAAACCAGGCTATTATACTGTGACCTACTCGGTCACAACTCTAGACGGGCTTAAAGTCACTAAGATTCGCAATGTGTGGGTCAACAATCCTGGGCACTTCAACACCATCTACTGGGGTGAGTCGTGGCACAACACTAATCCACTAAGCCATTACTACAATTCGCCGCTTGTGATTGAGGAAAACGATGCAAGTCAGGGACTCTACACCATTAATGATGTGCTGGGAGGTTTTTACTGTTATGGCAAATATCCTCAGTACACTTCTTACGACTTCTTTGTCGAGGCACTCTTGAAACTTGAAGGCACTAGCGTTACCATGCTTGAAGAGGGTGATTGGTACTTCATTGACATCGATGACCCTTTAGTGATGCTTGATGGTTGCTGGAATCCAGAAACTGGTGTTGTCACCTATCGCATGAATTACTATGCAAGTGGTGGCGTAGTGCTAACACCTATTAATGAGACCAATCTCTCCAGTATAATATATGACAACAATAACAACCTACAACCACAATGACGTGAAAATCAATAAACTATATTTAGCATCACGGACACTACTATTACTACTATCGCTCATCGTTGTTGCCTTTACAGCCAGTGCCTTCGACTTTATGGTCGATAGCATTGCATATAATATCAATAGCGATGGCACCAGCGTGAGAGTGACTCAAAACGTACAATATTACCCAACCTATAGTGGTGAAATTGTAATTCCTGCATCAATTGACTATAATGGCAAAAACTATGCTGTGACAGCAATTGAAGAGAGGGCGTTCGATGCATGTCGGGAATTAATATCTATAAACCTACCAAATTCACTTGAACAAATTGGTCGTTCATCTTTTTCACGTTGTAGTGGCCTAACTGAAATAACAATACCAAACTCGGTCCATAACATTTATAGTAGTGCATTTGAGTGTTGCACAAGTTTGGAGTCAATAGTGCTTCCTGATTCGTTGACCGATTTGAATAACTATGTGTTTATGTCTTGCTCTAGTTTGAGCTCTATAAAGTTGCCTGAACAGCTGAAGCACATTTATATGTGTGCATTTGATGGTTGTTCCAGTTTAACTGAGATTGTGATTCCTGATTCTGTTGAAGGTATTTATAGTTATGCTTTTCGTGATTGCAGTAATTTGGAAAAAATCACGATAAATGAATCTTTGAAATATATATCACGAGATGCCTTCACTTCTTCTTGTAAAAAACTAAAAAACGTGATTTGGAACGTTGTCGAATGTGAAGAGTTCAGTGATACAGATGACAATCCTTTTTATCTTGTGAACTTCTCCAACAACTGCATCACCAATTTTGAGTTTGGCGAAAAAGTTATAATAATACCGAATTATATTTGCCGACAGTTCAGAGGTCTGAAATCTATTAAGATTCCTAATTCTGCCACAACGATTGGTGAAGAGGCGTTTGCTGTATGTACTGGCCTGACATCAATCACTATTCCCAACTCGGTAAATACTATTAATGACTATGCATTCGCAGGATGTGAAAACTTGACATCAATATTCTCAAGAATTAATGAACTCAAATCAACCACTTGCAATGTTAACGCATTCAATCAAGTTGACATGTCGACTTGCAAACTATATGTGCCTAAGGGCACTCTAAGCGACTACCAGAACAATGCGCCATGGAGCGAGTTTTTGACTATTATCGAACTTGATCCAGGCGATGTCAACCTTGATGGTATTGTTTCTGCTACTGATGTGACAACCCTTTACAACATCCTTTTAGACAATGAAGAAGTGTTGACTGAGACTGCCGATGTTGATGGCGACGGCGTTATTCTCGCTGCCGACATAACTGTCATATACAATATATTGCTCGGAAATTGATCAGGAGGGCTAAATCGATGAAAAAAGACGTATTTAGCACCTTGGCGATTCGGGTGCTAAATGTGTTTTTTACATGTCCTCTATTGATAGACATCCTAAGTGTAGTTTCATTATTTTTAATTTGGGCACATTCTCTATCATGTGCTGCACTTTAGCTTGCAGCAAATGCTTGTTGTATTTCTTGGCGTTCATTTTCAGCTCGTAAATCCACACTTCATTGGCCAAAGGGTCCTCAACTACAAGGTCAATCTCGTTGCTGCCGTTACGGTCCCACCAACTTCCCACAATGTAACGGCTCTCCTCTTGAAATTTTCTCTTAAAATATCGCTCTAGCATAAAACCAGCAACGCTATCATAGTCTCGTTTTATGATAGTTGCGAGAGTCTCTAATGCGTGGTTCTCGATTAGCGACTGATATTTGTGGAAAAACCTGAACCATAACGTCAAGAAACAATCATTGAGTTGATAACGCACTTTCTTGCTACTTGCTTTGGCATAAATTGGGAGTGATTTAGTCACAAGGTTGTAGTAATTCTCAAGTCGAGAAAGGTAACTGCCAGTATTGGTGATGCCAAGCTCACCTTCTATCTCTCCACGTGTTTTCATACCACTGGCTATGCTAGTCAAGATGGAGAAATATATCGTGTAGTCGCTACCAAACTCCTCTATTAGAATATTGCGACCCTCATTTATGAACGGCGAATTAGCACTTGTAAGTGCTTTCAACATTTGTTCCTTTGTAACGTGGCCATTATCAAGCAACAGCGAAACATACCATGGCACGCCACCTGTAATGCTGAAAAGTGCCAGCAAATCCTCTGGGCTATACTGTGAATTGAAATCTCCAAGAATCTCCTTGAGGATTTTAGTTGAGAATGGGCGCAATGTCACTAATTCATGGGCACGGCCGAAAAGAGGTTCTTGATAATCCTCAAAAATCCTTTTCATTAGAGTGAACACCGACCCACTGATTATCAAATTGAGATGACTGCCCCGACGATACAAGTCCCAGTCGCGTTGCATGTCGCCAAAGATGGTAGGGTTAACCTTTGTGAAATTCTGAAACTCATCAATGACAAGAGTCATGGGTTGGGTTTGAGATAATTGAAGCACAAACTTGAACACGTCCGAAAATCGTGTGACAGTGCCTAGTATAGGTACTCCTGTCTTCTCCTTAATCTCGGCGACAAAATCCTGACAAAGAAGTACTTCAGCCTTCTTTGCCACAAAAAAATAGAGTACTTTTGTGTCGCCACAACGCATCGACAACTCTGTCTTGCCAATGCGACGACGACCCATCAACACGGTCATACGAGATTCTTCACGACTCTGTTCCAGCACTCGTTTAAACAAAACAATCTCTTCTTCGCGATTATAAAATTTCATTGCTCCTATTTTTCCAAAAACTATTGTTACATTAAACACAAATCAATCATTAGGTCTACGATAGGCCGATTTATGGTCTTCTATACCCAAACAGCATTATTTGGATAATATAAATCTTTATGACCAATTCGGAAAATGGTAATAGTCATTACGGTAATGGCTATTACTATTCTGCAAAGGTAAACAAAAAACATTCACTACCAAAGAAATTGAGCTTTTTTTTCAAAAAAAGACGGATTTAGCAACTTTATAGCGATTTGCCTATTTACATCTCGCCGTAGGGCAATTTTGCAATCAGTTCACCAAGTTTCTTGGCGCCATCGCTCAGCTTGCTGCCGACCATGGTTTTGAGCATAAAGGGCAGCTCGATGTTGATTTCGGTAACAGCCTGAGTGCTTGTCTCGTCTATCGCCTCAAGGTTTATAGTAAGTCCAAATGGCACTGGCGACGACTGAGCTGTGTACTTCACCATATTAGGCGCCACACTCTCGCTCACACTGAGCTTCAAAGCTCCCATCGGTGAGTCAACACTAATACCGTCGTCCTCAAACTTAACACTCTCCAAGTGCTTGCGGGCATCTTCGGGCAGTCGATCAATATTTTTGTCGATGTGCTCCTTAAACACAAGAGGATCACTCAGCTTGTTGTAAATAACTTCAATGTTATGCTCTATTGTAACTTTTTCGCTCTTGTAGGTTTCCATTTTGATGATTGTTTTATATAAGGTTTTAATTAATCAACATTTGGAGAGACTGGTGTCCAGTTCTCAGGATTTTCGTGCCACAGTTCCAGTGCATCAACATCTTGATCTTTGATGTAATCTGTCGCCAAGGCTGCTTCTATCATAGCGTGATAGTTAGTAAGGGTAATGAGTTCCAATTCTTCGTTCTTGAAGGCTTCGAGAGCCTCGTCAAATTCATAGGTAAACATTGCCACCATTCCCATCACATCACCGCCAGCAAGTTGCATCTCATGCAATGCCTTGATAGCGTTGTGACCAGTCGACACCAAGTCCTCGATAAGCACCACCCGCTGACCTGGCTTGAAATTGCCCTCTATCAAGTTCTCCAAACCATGATCCTTGGGGACATCGCGGACATAGACAAACGGCAAGCCCAGTGTGTCGGCAACAAGGGCACCCATAGCTATCGAACCCATCGCAACACTCGCCACCACCTCGGCATCGGGGAAGTGTTCAAGTATCAAACGCGACAGCTCCACCTTTAAGAAACGTCGCACGTCGGGGTAAGACAACGTGATTTTGTTGTCATTATAAATGGGAGCGTTCCATCCGTTGCCCCACAAGAAAGGACGATCGGGCTGAAGCATAATTGCGTTTATCTTCAGCAGTTTTTTTGCTAATGTCAAGTCTAAACTTTCCATGCTCTTAGTTTTTTGGGTTGATAATTACGGTACAAAATTAGCAAAAAACACAACAATCATTAAAATAATTGTTTACAAATTACGAGTTTTTAGTCATTTTTTGTAATTTTGCCGTATGAAAGAGATTTTGCACTATTTCAAAAACAAGCGTTCGGCTACTATAGCCGTCACCGTGGTGTGTGCGTTGATTGCTATCATCGTTGTTGCTGCTACTATTACCGAAGAGAAGAAACCAACAAGAGTCGTCGGTGGTAAGGCTAACCTGAAAGCAATATACCATTTTGATGACGTCAACGACATCCAACTCGTGGCAGCACAGCAATTTGGAATTCAGCCCCTCAAGACACGCGACGATCTCGACAGCACTCTCATCTCCTCTCTTAGCAAGATAGAAACCACCAATCTGCTCGTTGTGGAGCCACTCACCCACTCGGTGCCCTATCTTACCAATAATGCGGGAGACCTACTCAACACCATTGCCGAGAATTTCCAAGACAAACTCCAAGACAAAGGAATCAAGCAATATCAAATTGTCGTCACATCACTCCTGAGAACTGAGCACGACGTGCGACGGCTGCAAAAGGTGAACCGAAATGCCGTCAGGAAAAGTTGCCACCTCTATGGAACGACTTTCGACATTGCTTACAACTGCTTCCAGCAAGTTGATACTCTTACCGATTTCGAGGGCAACACTGCATCTCACAAGGTGCTTGTAAACGTACTCGGTCAGACGCTCAAGGAACTGCGTGATGACAATAAATGCTACATTAAATACGAACGACGACAACCTTGTTTTCACATAACATCAAGGTATTAGTTGTCAGTTTTTAGAAAAAACATAGTAATTAACTTAAAATATTAACTCTTTAAATTTTGTACAAATATGAAAAAGTATTTAGCCGAAATGGTGGGCACTATGGTGCTCGTATTGATGGGATGCGGCGTGGCTGTAAGCCTTGGCTGTGACCCCGTTAACAACATTCCTGCTGTGGTGGGTACAGCTCTCGCCTTTGGTCTCGCAGTAGTGGCTATGGCCTACACCATTGGTGGCATCAGCGGATGCCACATCAACCCAGCCATTACATTGGGATGCCTCTTGACTAAGCGCATCAGTGGTAAAGACGCTGCAATGTACATGATCTTCCAAGTAATCGGAGCCTTCATTGGTTCAGCTATCCTTTTCCTGCTTACAAACAACAGTGGCCTAGAAGGCACTGGTGCCAACGATTTGCAAGAAGGCGTGAACGTTGTGGGTGGCCTACTCGCCGAGATCTTCTTCACTTGCGTATTCGTTCTCGTAGTGCTTGGTGCAACAGCTAAGACAAACGGCGTCACCAACAACTTTGCAGGACTCGCTATTGGTCTATCGCTCGTGCTCGTGCACCTGGTATGCATTCGCTACACAGGCACAAGTGTGAACCCTGCTCGCTCTATCGCTCCAGCAGTATTCCAAGGTGGAACAGCTTTGACAAACCTCTGGATTTTCATCGTGGGTCCATTCGTAGGTGCCGCTTTGGCTGCTATCATCTGGAAAATTGTTGAACCCAAAGAGGACAAGTAAATATCAAAATCTGTTTTTTAAAATATCCCGTTTATCCCCCGCCTCGTCGCGGGGGATTTATAAGCATTCTTTTAGTCACATAACCCACCCTTTTTATTAATGTTACGACTCTTTATACGCACAGTTCTTTCTATAGTGATGATTGCCACAGCAATCGCATGCTCTAACAAAAAAGAGGAAAAACCGTCGCCACTGCTGGAAAAAGCAATCGAAACTGCCACACAGGCTGCCGAGAAACTTGTGAAAACCGACCACAGCGACACGCTCGCAATGCAGAACTGCGTTCTTGAGGCAAAAACTTTGCAAACAGAGTTTCAGGTTGCTAACGACACGGCAGCAATTAACGCTTTTAACCAAGCTTTTAAAAAATATCTCCTCGACAATGATCCTTCACTTGCCAAAGAGATGTTCATTGAGCGACCTAAAGACCTGCCCAAAGATGAACCCTGGGATGAGTTTGAACAACTGGTCGAAGATCCAGACCCTGAACAGGAAGACTAATAACATTATCACAAAACATCAACATTGCTAAATCATTATGAAACTTTCAAGACTTTCATTAGCTTCACTTTTATTGATAGTCATTGCCTCTCTCGCCAGCTGCACCGAAAGTAAAGAAAAAGGCGTAGCTATGGCCAAAGACTTTGTTAAAGCTTGGAACGGAGATGCCGACTCACTAAGTTATCATATCGAAAAAATAAACTCCGCTCTCGACAGTCTCACTTTCAAAAGCCCATTTGTCGATGCCTTCATCGAGGAAGCTGCGAAAAGCGACAACACAGTGGCTTTGGCTGCTAAGGTGATGCTCAAAGACAGCGATGACGTGACAAGCGAACTGTGCGACAACATTATCGATGGGCTGGCAAGCGACAAACTCAATTACCGAGATGCCAGCGCCACAATTATGCAACTCGCCGACGTGTGTAACAAGCTCAAGAAGGAAGACCTCTATAAGATTTTTGGTGAGAAGCTCGACAGCAAAGCCGAGGCGCTTTCACTCGACAAGCAGATGAAAGTCTATAGCAGTGCCACTACACCCGAGAAACTTGGCAAAGCTATGAAAACTGATGCCAACGCTCCTAACGCCAACAAAGACCTCATTAACCAGCAAGTTGAGGCCTTGAAAAACATCTACAATGATCAAGATTACAAGAAATTTATTGACGCTTATAAAAACGACTAAATATGCACGACTATAATTATTACCTCCGACTTGTGGACGGAGCAATCGAGAACATAAACTATCCCAAACAACCAGCAAAGCTTTATGAGCCCATCGCCTACACCATGGCTCTTGGTGGCAAACGCGTAAGGCCAGTACTAACACTAATGACCTGCGAAGCTATGGGTGGCGACCTACAAAAGGCTATAAATCCTGCTCTTGGCATTGAGCTGTTCCACAATTTCACATTGGTTCATGACGACGTGATGGACCGTGCCGACCTGAGACGTAACAAGCCAACAGTGCACAAACGTTGGGACGAGAATGTGGCAATCCTCAGTGGCGATGCAATGCTCACCATGGCAGTTCAAGCTATGTCACGCGTCGACGACGACATTGTGGCACCCATTATGGAAGTTTTCAACGATGCGGCAATGAAAGTATATGAGGGTCAGCAATATGATATGGACTTTGAGCAACGAAACGATGTGACAGTCGAGGAGTATATGAAAATGATTCGCCTCAAGACTTCGGTATTGCTTGGATGTTCTTGCAAGGTGGGAGCTATTGTAGCTCGCACCAACCAAGAGAATGCCGACAAGATTTATGAAATGGCGGTCAACTTGGGTATTGCTTTCCAGTTGCAAGACGACTATCTCGACGTGTGGGGCGACCCAGCCACATTCGGAAAGGCCATCGGTGGCGACATCGTCAACAACAAGAAGACTTTCCTGCTCATTAATGCCATTGACCAGGCTGGTGGCAACGATGCCAAAGCACTCAAGCACTGGCTCGCCGACTCCACTTCACCAAAGCAAGAGAAAATTCAAGCCGTTACGGCTATATACGAAAAATTAGGCATCAAAGACCAAGCCCGTAACGCCATTATTAAATACTCGCATCAGGCTCTTGATTTGTTGCACGAGACAAAGATGAGTTATGATGCCTACAAGGTATTTGAATCGATTATCAACCAACTCGCCGACCGAGACCGATAGTTTTTAGTGTATATAGAACTTCTATCCACTTACTACTTAATCACTATAAATGATTGACTCACATAGTCACATCTATTGTCGGGAATTTAATGAGGACCGAGACCAAGCGATAGCACGAGCCCGTGAGGCTGGTGTGCGCCACATCATTATGCCCAACGAGAATCTTGTGAGTGTACAGTATGTGGTGGCTGCACGCGATGCCTATCCTGGCTATATGTCTATTGCTCTGGGATTGCATCCTGAACTTGTGGATGGAGATTATGAGTCAAAACTCACAGCTTTGCGCCCTTTGTTTAATGAATACAAGCCAGTAGCTGTGGGAGAAATTGGCATCGACCTCTATTGGGATGCAACATGGCGCGAGCAGCAGATGGCTGCGCTCGACACACAGCTGCACTGGTGCAAGGAACTTGACATTCCTTTCATCATACACTGCCGCAATGCTCTCGACGAGATTCTGAGCGTGATGGACAACTTTGGCGAACCATTGCCACAGGGCGTGTTCCACAGCTTTACCGGCACTTCTGAGGAGGTGGATAAGGTGAGAAAGCGCGGTGACTTCTATTTTGGAGTGAACGGAATCGTCACTTTCAAGAAAAGCAAAGTCAAGGACATCTTGCCCGTGATAGGCATCGACCGACTGCTACTTGAGACTGATTCGCCATATTTGGCACCTTTTCCACATCGCGGAAAGCGCAACGAGAGCTCATACATACCTTACATCTGCAATTTCATAGCAGGGCATTTAGGTTTTGCACCCGAAGATGTCTCAAAAAACACCGACCGCAACGCCATCAAGCTCTTCAACCTTGACATCTAAACACACCACTGAATGACCAAGAAAAACACATTGATAGCACTTGTGTTGCTAGCTCTGACCTTTTTTAGCGCCAGCGCACTTGACATTCCTAAAGGAACTTTCTACTTCGACAACTCACTGACAAAATATTCTATTGTTAAGTTTGTCTTCGGCAGTTACTCCAATCCCGAGAGTTATGTCATGACAATGACCAACGAGGGCGACAATCTGTGGAGCATCACCATCCCCGAGACTGTGACGGGAATGTATAGGTATTGTTTTGCCGAGACCACCATACCCGATGGTATGCTCAACGAGACATTCCCCAATCTCAAAGACCGCATCAGCAACACACGCAACGAGAAGCGAACTGCAACTTGCGAACTCTCCATTCCTGTGGGATGGGTGTTCACTCCTAACAGCGGAAACAACTGGGCATCGGGCTCATGGCAACAACCAGGCGAGTCGACATCCTATTCTGGAACACTTCCTGTGATGTTTATAAACACCGATGGTGGTGTACCCATTACTTCGAAGGATGAATATGTCTATGCCGAGTATTATATCGACAACATGGGCAACGACACATTTGAAAATGTAGGTTCGAAAGACGCGCCAGAGCTGATGCAGATTCGCGGGCGAGGCAATTACACATGGACTGCATTTGACAAAAAACCCTACCGTCTCAAACTCGACTCAAAGACACCGCTTCTGGGTATGAAGCGCAACAAGCATTGGGCACTACTGGCGCATGCCGATGACAACCTCTCGTTCCTGCGAAACACTGTGGGATTTGAGGTGAGCCGATTGATGGGACTCGCTTGGACACCATCGCAACAGCCTGTGGAAGTGGTGTTGAATGGTGACTATATCGGGCTTTATATGCTCACCGAGATAATCAGGGTGGAGCCCGACCGAGTGAACATTACTGAGCAAGCCGACTACGAGACCGACCGGTTTAGTATCACTGGGGGCTGGTTGGTGGAAATTGACAACTACCAAGAAGAGGAACAAATTCGCACAGTGGAAGGAAACGGAAAGAGCATTTGGTCTACCTACAAGTCACCCGAACATTTGAGCGATGAACAACGTACTTATCTCACGGGACTCATCAATACTACTAACGCTGCCATTTATGTTAGTGATAAGACCAACAACAACTGGGAGAAGTATATCGACCCCGACACGTTGGCATGTTTCTACATCACTCAGGAGTTACTTGACGACACCGAGTCGTTCCACGGTAGCTGCTTCTGGCATAAGGAGAATGGCGACAGCACAAAAATCATGTTTGGACCTGTGTGGGACTTCGGGAACGCCTTCCATCGAGGCACTAATAGGTTCATATACGACCGACCAGCGTTCACGCAAACGTGGATTGGTGAGATTGCCAAATTCCCACACTTCCAAGAGGTTGTGAAAAAGCATTGGGACCGTTTTGCACGCTTCCACTATAAGAAGATGGATGCTTTCATCAACTCGTTCATCAATCAGATTTACCAAGCCGTGATGAGCGATGCTGCACGTTGGCCACAATATAGCAACGCCGACATCCTGAATGACCGTGAGAACTTCAAAAACTACTTCAACAATAAGTATCAGTGGCTTGCCGAGCAATGGGGAACACCCGAAACCATCACTGGCGATGTGAACCTCGACGGCATAGTCTCCTCGGTCGATATAACTATAATATACGACATCTTGTTGGGAAACACTGTGCCCGACGAAGAGCTTGCAACTGCCGCCGATGTGAGTGGCGACGGCATCATCTCAGCAGTAGACATCACCATCATCTACGACATCTTACTGGGGACAAATGTACCACCTGAGCCCGAGACGGGTATTGTAATCAATGTTCAGTGCAACGTGGCGCCTTATCTCTATTCTTGGATTTATGTGAACGGTCACAACAATGTCCTCAACGGCAACTGGCCAGGAACACAAATGACTGAGACTACCACTACCAACGATGGCATAACATGGTGGACACATCGTTTTGATGTAGAATATGATGCAATCAACATCATTCTTAACGCTGGCAACAGCCGAAATCAAACCAGCAACATCGAAGGCTTAACACCCGGCAACCACTACTTCATCTACGACGGCAACAAAACCTACCAAGACGTCACCAACCAGTACGTCTTTTAGTTCAAATGCCTCAATGTATAGTGAATAGAGATAAAAGGGAAGAGAAGAGAAAAGAAAAGAAGAGATGAGAAGAGATGAGATGAGAAGAGATGAGAGGGAAGAGTGTCCACTTCCTACTTCCTCCTCAGTTCCTATTCTCTCTTAATCGTTAACTTCTGCCCTATCTTGAGCTGATCAACATTAATGTTGGGATTCATTTTCTTGATGGAGCTGATTGTAACGCCATATTTCTTTGCGATTTTAGTCAAATTCTCACCCGATTTAACCACATGGGTGAAAGGAGCTTTCCGTGCCTCCTCGAGGGCTCGCTGCTTAGCCTCTTGCTCGGCCTTTGCTGCCTCTTGCTTTGCGCGTTCAGCTTCTTGTTTGGCGCGTTCGGCTTCTTGCTTAGCTCGCTCCGCCTCTTGTTTGACTCTCTCGGCCTCTTGCTCTGCAAGCAGTTTCTCTTGCTGTTTACGTTCTTCTTCTCGCTGAATGCGCTCAGCTTCCAATTGCTCAGCATACTCATATTCCTCGGGCATAATAAGCAACGTGCCTATCTCGTTCCCCTGAGTATCAACATAATAGTATCTCAACTGCTTGCGCTCACGTTTTGCCGAAGCCAGCAAAAGGTTAAACTTTAAAGCCTCATTAGCTTGCTTGAACCAAGCGTCGCGTTTAGTGGTCACAAAAGCTGGCACGTTCACATTCTCACGGGTAATATAAGGCACCGTAACTTTGAGAGTCACTGTCGAAGAGTCGCTACTCATCTCCACGCCACTCAGATGCTCATTGTTGCCTATTGGAAGATGATGATGGCTCACCACTTTGCTCGCAGCTGCAACATATTCAGAGACAGACCTCAATGTTGTCGTGTCGACATTACATTTAATACCACCTACCACTCGGTCAATCAATGTGGGATTGTTGGCTCGGTGAGCTGTTATTATAAAGAAAGTACCAAACCCCACGTTATAAGCCATAGCTTCGCAGTCATAGTCATAGTTGTTTGATCTCTTCTTGAAGCTTACTGCCTGACATTCATGGCCTGAGACATAAGACTCATAAATCTCTGAGAAACCAGATGCAGCCCGACAAAACACGTCTTTTTTCTCCAGCACTTGATGAGTAAGGTAAAGTATGGGGTCAAAGGCACCCTCAATATAGTCGATGCGTGCCAACTCCATAGTAACCCCACGAGCGTCGACACGCGACACGTCAACTCGAGCTCCATAGGGGCGCAGAGCGTCATCGTTGGTCAAAAACCAGCTATCATCGGGGGTCGTCAATGTAAAATAATCGTTCGTCACTGTTGTCGCATTAACACCAAGCACTACAGCAACCATCACTGTCAATAGAGAAAAAAATCGTCTCATACAAATATAAGTTTATCCAATCTAATAACATAACTCCAAAAACACCCTAAATATTGTGTCGACTATTAATCATTGGAAAACATAGCAAATGATGCATGGGGAGGGTGTTGCAATACAGTAGACCTCCTTGATATTCCAAGTGGTGCAAGTCGGCAATTCACCACACTTTTTTGATGCGTTTTTTCATTATTGTCGCAAAAATAGCACTTTTTATTTGGTTGTTTAAGAAAAAAAAACTAAATTTGCGCAAAATAATCACATTCTACTATTAACCCTTTTAAACAAAAAGATTTATGAGATTTAACAAAAAACTTAGTGCATTTATTGTAATGCTTTTTTTGGGTGCTATGGCAACCCAAGTGATTGCTCAACCATCTATTCCACGTCGTCACAAAACGACTAAAAGAGCTAGAGTCTACCGAGGCGGCAACGTAGTATGGGGTACTCAGTATGACTGGCTCAGCACTCGCTACGCTACATGGGATGACATTGCCTACAAAGATCCAGGTCAAATCCGCGTGCTTAAAAACTCTATTTATGCACGTCATGGACGCATATTCAAAGATTCCAACCTGCGTGCTTACTTCAACAGCCAGTGGTGGTATAACGGATATCGTTCCGAGGTATCTCCAGGCGAATTCAATGCCTACGAGAAAGCCAACATCGCCTTCTTGAAGAAATACGAACGATAACTTCGCAAACTCAAGATTATGAGAAAACTGAGAAAAAACATTGCTGCAGGCCTTGTGCTTGCAGCTTTGTGTTGTGCTATTACCTGCACATTAATGTCGTGCAAGCATGCTAATGCCACGTCGAGCAAGAACAATGCGGTATCTATTGACAACACCACATCAGCAGCAACATCAGAGACCGTAAATGAAAGCCCCAGCGAACAATCGCAACTATCTGGCGACAACTCCATCCCCAAGGGAGCAAGAATCTTGATGAACGCATACCCCAACTTCGTCAAAGGATATAAGAACGGCAAACTTGTGATGAGCGACGGTTCAACCATCGTCTACGATGATGGACGAAAAAAATCGTTCGTCCAGCTACTCGACGAGACCGATCCAGAGGACATGTTCCTTTTCAATTATGACCTCAAATCCTGGACTCCAAGCAACAAGATGAATGATGCAGGACGCAGTCGTTGCGAGGCTCTTTTTAAAAAGATGTATGGCAGCTCGGCAGCCGAAGTGGGCAGAACACTTGTACCCGTGCGATGGCCTTTTGGCAAAGCCACCAATGGTGGAGGCGTTGACATGAGCACCAAGACGGTGAAGTTCACCAAGGTGAATGGTGCCAACAAGCAACTCGAGAAGGTTGTTGCCGAACTTGAGAAACACCCTGAATTGCACAAGTATCTTGCGCAGTCGGGATCATTCTATTGGAGACCTGTGCGCGGTGCCAAACGGTTGAGTGCACACTCCTACGGCATGACAATCGACATTGGTGTTAAGTATAGCGATTACTGGCGGCATCAGGCCAAGGACGAGAACGCCACTGTAGCCTACCGCAACAAGTATCCACACGAGATTGTGGAAATCTTTGAGAAACATGGTTTCATCTGGGGAGGCCGCTGGTATCACTACGACACAATGCACTTCGAATACCGCCCCGAAATTCTTATGAATGCAAGTGGCAAATAACCGACACTTTACATAAGTTTTTATTGATTACGCTCAAGCACAACATTGCTTGGGCGTTACTTTTATCAACAAACTGCGCAAACGATTGCGCAAATTTTGTTCTTAGAAAGTATTATATTATTTTTTAATTATTGAATAAATTTATTAATTTTGGGAGCTACTAATAACATTTCATTATAGCATTAAGAAATTTATAAACCAACCTTTTCTAAATAAACTTATTATGAAAAAATTTTACCTAATTTTCGCATTGGCGTTACTCATGCCACTGACCACCCTGGCACAAGGATGGCCAGCTAACTATGGCGGAGTAATGCTGCAGGGTTTCTTCTGGGACAGTTACAAAGAAACCCCTGACTGTAGCCCATTTGGTCCGTGGCAATACCACCAGACCAACGACGCTACCGTAACACACCAGCCAGGCTATACTTGGGCAACTATCTATGGTGCTGGATGGACAAGTGGTGAGGAATGGCAGGTACCAGTAACCACCTGGGCAAGCCTGCTGGCTCACAAAGACGACATCACCCCTTACATCGACCTGCTGTGGCTGCCTCAAAGCGGCTCGACAGTTGCCGACTCTACTATGGTCTATTACACCAGCAACGACAACAGTGGTCGTGGCGGAGTAAGGCCTTGGCGCCAAGGCCAGAACTGGGGTTATAGTGATGGATCCTACATCACCAACCCCGACTGTATGGGCTTCGTGCCAGTGTTCTATTTCCATCATGGACTCTCCTACGAGTACAATGACCAAGGTCAACTTGTGCCTTGGACCTATACTGACAACGAGGGCCGCACGTGGACACCAATATCCTACTTCGGCTCCGAGGCTGAACTCCGTGAATTGATTGACACCTACAAGGCCGAAGGCACTGGAGCCATCGAAGACGTGGTAGCCAACCACCGTGGCGGCTTAGGCACTTGGGCTGGCGACAAGAACTCCATCGAGTTCCCGACAGAGTGGTATCAAGGCACCTTCTGCCCCAATGGAGAATTTATCACTTGGAGCAGTGATGACGTGTGCAACGATGACGAGAGTGGTCGTGGCACAGGTAATCCCGACTGCGGTGGCCAAGGCCAATGGGCTCGCGACATCGACCACCACAGCCCCGTCACCCGCGCCAAAGTACTTAAATTCTTAGACTTCCTGAAGAACAACTTGGGCTACGTGGGATACCGCTATGACTACGCCATGGGCTTCGAGGAGAAGCACTTTGCCGAGTACAACACCACTTTGCGCCCAACCTTCAGCGTGGGCGAGTACTGGGGCTCGAAAGGTGACATCTCCAATTGGATTCACAAGACCTACATGGAAGGTACCTACCAGAGTGCGGCATTCGACTTCCCATTGCAGAGCGACATCCGCGAGGCTTTCAACTACGGCAACTACCGCTATCTAAACGAATCGGGTCTTATCAGCGACCCAGTGCTCAAGCGTTATGCCGTGACATTCCTCGACAACCACGACACTTTCAAGGATCTGCCAACCGACGGTTCCAACTACAACTGGAGCAACGGCAAACCTTATCAGCACCGCGTTGAGAAGAACATCGTAGAGGCTAACGCCTTCATCCTTGCGATGCCTGGCACCCCTTGCTTGTTCTATCCTCACTTCATGCACCCACAGTGGCACAATATCCTGTGCTTGCTCATCAAGGCGCGCCGCACAGCTGGCATCACCAACGAGAGTGAGCGCTCGGCTGCCGAGCTCAAAGGCAACAACGGTATCCAATGGGTTGTTACCGGTAACAACGGCCAAGTTTGCTTCCAGCTCGGTGACGCCACCGACGATGGTTGCCCCGATGGTTTCACCACCGTTTGGGAGAGCACTGAAGTCGACGGCAAGCGCGTGGCTCGCTACAGCATCACCAGCGAACTCTACGACCAGATTGAGAATAACGAGAAGAAGAACCTTATCAACGGCTATCCTGTTATCGACCGCAACAGCTGCACCTTCAGCGGCACTATGACCGTTAACGTGAAGCCATCTAGTGAAGGCTGCATTCTGGCTTACACCCTCGATGGCAAGAACCCAACTCCCAACGACCATATCATTACTGAGGAAACTACTCTCACCATCAACGACAACACCACTCTCAAGGTGGGCGTGATAGTTGACCAAGAAGTTCCCACCTCGTCGATTGTTACACGCCAGTATGTAAAGACTGCGACTACAAGCGACAAGATTAACTTCTACGTTCGCGACAACAATGCTCCTTACATTTACGTATATTACTACGACAACAACGGTAACAAGCATGAACCCCTTGGCGGATGGCGTGGCTATCTCGCATTTGAGAAGGTTCAAGTGGGAGGCATTGACTGGTGGCACGTTCAGATGGACAAGCCCGAGTATCCAGTAAACTTGATTATCAACTGGAATGGCAGTCAGACACCCGACATCGACGGCATCACCAGCGATGTATTCTACACCGTACAGGAAGGTCAGCCAAATAACGTGACCAACACCTACATGCCAATGATGGAGAATCCTAACCTCACCATCGACAAGGTGACTGGATCTTACGAGGGAAGTGTGACAGCTAAGATCGTCTCTTCTTACAGTGGCGCTACTATCGTCTATACCACCGATGGCACTGAGCCTACTGCCAGCAGCCCAACTATCGCCAGCGGCGGCCACGTGACATTCAGCACCACCGGCAACCACTATCTGCGTGCCGGTATCCTTAAGGACGGCGAGGTAATCAACCAGGTGGCTCGCAGCTACTATGTGACTAATGGCCACGGAGATGGCGTGAACATTTACGTCAAGAACATGACAACCAACGAGGCGCCTCACATCTACGCTAAGGATGCTAACGGACAGGAATTAACTCCATCGTTTGCAGATAAGGGCGAAACGCTCACCGAGACTGCTACCAACTGCGGCCAGACATGGTACAAGAAGCACTTTGACGAGGTTCCATCGGAATTCCTCTTCATGATTAACGGCAATAAAGACAAATGCGCAACAATCAATGGTCTGGAAGACGGCAAGGACTACTACTTCTACTACTATCCAGGTGCACACTTTGGCGACACTGGATTCCAACCTGGCTACATCGATGTGACTGCCGACAGCAAGCACACAACTACCACTAAGGCTATCACAATCTTCATGTACGACAATGGCAACGACGAATGGGCTAACGGCATTAAGCTCTATCCTTATGTTGGAAGTAGCGACATCTTCTGGAACTGGAACGGCTCATGGGCTGAAGCAGCATTCCCAAGAACCACCTTCGGCAACCAGAGTTGGTTCTACTGCACATTCATGGGCAAGGATAACATTGGTGCTATTGTATTCAACTACAACAATCAGGGTGAGCGCTTCGAGGTGACCAATATCAGCAGCGATGTGTTCATTAAGTTCCCGATTGCCAACGACAACTGGTCAACTGGCTCTAATGAGACAAGCAGCTATGCTCAATATCTGCCACAAGTTGAGACTCCACAGGAAGGCAGCAGCGTGACACCAGAGACCGAGACCATCATCCCAGACTGCGCTACATCAATGAGAGATCGCCTCTACTTCTACTTCGAGAACGACAGATTCGGATCGCCTTACGCATGGGTTTACAGTGGTACCAAGACCTTTGGTGAGCATGGCTTCCCAGGAGAGGCTCTTGTTGACGTGGTTGGCACTGCTCCTAATGGAAACCTCGTTTACCTCTGGACTTACCCAGACACCAACGAAGAGCCTAGCGACGTAATCTTCACCAACAACGGCCAGAACCAAGTTGGTCCTTTCTCATTCGAGAATGGCGCCTATTACACCACCGATGGCAAGATTGGTAAGGCACACGACAACTATCAGCCACTTGCCGAAGTAATCCGCTATGGTGATCTGAACCAAGACTACTTCATCAACAATGTCATCACCGCCGTCTTCACCGACAAGAGCGGAGTGCGCGTGTTTGCTAAGGATGCCGACGAGGCCATACACATGTCGAACAATGACGACAACAAGCCTATTCCTGAGGCTCTTCAGGGCGAGAACTTCGACCAGAGCAACTGGGTAGAGTTCGTTCTGCCTGCTCAGAGCGCTCTCACTCTTGACGACAAGAGTCTGCTCAACCATACTATCGTTGGTAAGCTTGTTGACAAGACCAATCCTAAGATTGAGTTGGCTGCCAACCCAATTCCTGACGAGGTGATGAGTTATGTTCCTAACAACTACCTCGTTGCCAACTTCATGCCACTGGCTAATTCTGACTACTTCTTCGTAGTTCCACAGGCTCAAGAGTACGCTAATCTCAAGTATGCTATATACCAGAATGGCAAGTTTGTGATGGCTAACCGAAGCGGTAACAACGATTGGGACATCAATCTTGCTGGCGAGGTTAATTTGGCAAGCGAGCAGCCTTACTATGAGGGCACTACTCCACTTGCCGACCTGTTCGAGGAGAATGGCGTTTATAACATGGAAGTTATCGCCAAGCGCAATAATGATGCTTGGGAGGTTGCAATAATCAACGCTACTAAGATTGGCATGTTCGAAGAGATTGAGGCCACTCCTCTCGACGAGGTTCTGGCCGAAGGTGTCAACGGCACTGAGTACCTTATCGCCGACGACCTCGCAGTTGTCGATGTGGCATCAGCCGAGAACTATGCATTCCTTACCGACGGCAAGGACAACTGGATCAAGGTAGTCTTCGACGATGGTCTCGCAAGTGTCTTCACCGAGGGCAATATCATCGAGAATAGCACTCTCAAGGGCACATTAAGCGACATTGAGCTGAATCCTTACCTCACAGTTACTGCTGCTCAGGTTGGAACAGCCGAGGTTGACTACGACATTGAGATAGTTAACCTCAGCGACGTGTTCACACTCAAGCCCAACCAGGTAATTGATGTTGTTGGTTACTGGAATGCTCACGATGGTGCACTTCGCGCCTATGCTCCTTCCAACGCTGTTCAAGGCCAAAGCTTGACAGTCAACACCTCTTGGGCTGGCAGCGACATCACTCTCCAGGATGGATCGCTCTATGCTGTGCGTGCCGCCATCACTCTGAAGGAGGCTTGGAAGGATGAGCCAAGTGGCATCCACATGATGGATTACACCTATGACTTCCAGAACTACATTGCCAACGCACTCGACGAGCCAACTAACAACATTCCTACTGGCGTTGAGAATCTGAAACTCGACGGAGTGAAGAACGTTCGTTACTACAACGCTGCCGGTATCGAGAGCGCTACCCCATTCCAGGGTGTGAACATCGTAGTTATGGAGATGACCGACGGAACCAAGAAGGTTGTGAAAGTGATCAAATAATCACTTCAAACTTCTAACCCACACATTGAATGCACGCCACTGAACGGCGTGCATTCTTTTTTCCCTCATCAATCCGGTGCAGTATGTTGCGATGACATCGTGAACTAAAAACTAAAAAACTAACCTCTAATAACTAATAACTCAAAACTTTTCATTACCTTTGCAAAAACTACTATTCTACTACTAAATAAACTAACATGAAGAAAACTATCATCATGTGCACCGCACTACTCATGGCTGGAGCGGCAACTGCCCAGACCAAAATCAACTACCCAAAGGCAAAGACCGTTGACACTGTCGACGATTATTTCGGCACCAAAGTCGCTGACCCATACCGATGGCTCGAGGACGACAACAGCGCCGAGACTGCCGAGTGGGTAAAGGCCGAGAACGAAATCACTCAAGCCTATCTCAAGAAAATACCATTCCGCGACAAGGTGAAGGCACGTCTCACCGAGCTCGCCAACTATCCCAAGATGGGAACTCCTTTCTATGTCAAAGACAAAATCTATTACTTCAAGAACGACGGTTTGCAAAACCAGAGTGTCCTCTACGTCAAGGACCGCCTCGATGGCGAGGAACGCATGGTCTTCGACCCCAACACGCTGAGCAACGACGGCACCGTAGCGCTCCAGAGCCTGAATTTCTCGAAGGACGGACGCTATGCTGCCTACACCATCACCCGCAACGGCAGCGACTGGAACGAGATTATCGTCCACGACCTCCTCACCGACAAGATGCTCGACGACCACATCATTTGGGCGAAGTTCACCGATGCGCAGTGGCTCGGCGACGGCTTCTTCTACAGCGCCTACGACAAGCCCGAAGATGCCAAGTCGTCGAAGAACGAGTGGCACAAGGTGATGTACCACAAGCTGGGCACTCCTCAAGAGGACGACTATCTTGAGTACCGAAGCTACGAAGACCCCTTGCTCTTCCACCAGGTGGGCGTTGACGAGGACGAGCGCTACATCTTCGTTCTCCAGAGCGCTGGCGAGGGCAACGCACTCTACGTCAAGGACCTCAAGAGCATCAATCCTCACTACGTGAAGCTTGCACAAGACGGTGAGTTCGCCTTCTCGCCCATCGGCGTCGACAACGGCAAGATTTACGTCATGACCAACCAAAACGCGCCTTGCTACAAGGTGCTCGCCTATGATGCCGAGAACCTCGGACCCAATAACTTCACCGAGTTCATCCCCGAGAAGCAGTGGGTGCTCAGCGGTATCCAGATGTCGAACCACAAGTTCATCGTCACCTACGACCGCGACGCCAGCAGCCATGCCTACCTCTACGACAAGGACGGCAAGGAGCTAAAGGAAATCAAGCTCCCCACTCTTGGCTCTGTGGGCTTCAGCTGCAAGAACAAGCGCAGCGAGGTGTTCTACAACTTCACCTCATATACCTTCCCCTCAACCATCTATAGCTACAATGCCGAGACTGGCGAGTCCACACCGTTCTTCCAGCCTAAGGTAGCCCTCAACCCCGAGGACTACGTCACCGAGCAGGTGTTCTATCCCAGCAAGGACGGCACTAAGATTCCCATGTTCCTCATCTACAAGAAGGGCATGAAGAAGGACGGCAAGCGGCCAGTCTTCCTCTACGGATACGGCGGCTTCAACGTGTCGATGAACCCAGGCTTCAGCTATGCGCGCACCCCATTTGCCATGATCGACAAGGGTGGCATCTGCGCCTACACCAACCTGCGTGGCGGTGGCGAGTATGGCGAGGAGTGGCACAAGGCTGGCACCAAGATGCAGAAGCAGAACGTCTTCGACGACTTCATCGCAGCTGCCGAGTGGCTCATCGCTCAAGGCTATACCAAGAAGGGCAAAATCGCCTGCAACGGAGGCAGCAACGGAGGTCTCCTCGTGGGTGCTGTTGTCAACCAGCGTCCCGACCTCTGGGGTGCTGCAGTGCCTCAGGTGGGCGTGATGGATATGCTACGCTACCACCTCTTCACCATCGGCTGGAACTGGGCGCCCGACTATGGCCGCAGCGACGACAGCAAGGAGATGTTTGAGTACCTCAAGGGCTACTCGCCACTGCACACCATCAAGAACGACGGCACGCCCTATCCTCCCATCATGGTCACCACCAGCGACCACGACGACCGCGTAGTGCCCGCTCACTCGTTTAAGTATGCAGCTCAGCTCCAGGCCAGCAACACTGGCAACGCCGTCAAGCTCATCCGCATCGACGTCAACGCAGGCCACGGCCACGGCAAGCCCTTGAGCAAAGTCATCGAGGAGTACACCGACATCCAGTCATTCATCATGTACAATCTCGGAGTGAAACCGTAAAATCAATGCATAATTCATAATGCACAATGCATAATCCCTAGAAAATCTAGAAAAACTAGAACTTCTAGACAACTAACATGATTGAAGCACTCAACATAACAAAACGCTATGGTGACCTGGAGGTCTTGCGCGACGTCTCGGTCACCATCAACGATGGCGAGATTGTCGCTATCGTGGGGCCCAGCGGCGCAGGTAAGACCACGCTGCTGCAAATCATCGGCACGCTCGACGCGCCACAGAGCGGGCAGGTGCTCTTCGACGGCACCGACGTCCTCAAGCTCAAGCCGCGCGAGCTCGCGCACTTCCGCAACCGCAACATCGGCTTCGTGTTCCAGTTCCACCAGCTTCTGCCGGAGTTCACCACCCTCGAGAACGTCGCCATCCCGGCGCTCATAGGGGGCGACAAGCGGGCCGATGCCTACGACCGTGCTCAACAGCTACTCGACTACCTCGGCCTGAGCCAGCGTCTGGAGCACAAACCGGCGCAGCTCAGCGGTGGTGAGCGCCAACGAGTAGCCGTGGCGCGAGCTCTCATCAACAACCCTAAGGTGGTGCTCGCCGACGAGCCCTCGGGTTCGCTCGACACGCAGAACAAACTCGAGCTTCACCAGCTCTTCTTCGACCTACGCGACAAGTTCCACCAGACGTTCGTCATCGTCACCCACGACGAGACACTCGCCCACAGCAACAACGTCGACCGCGTCCTCCACATGCGCGACGGTTTAATAATGCACAATGCATAATGCACAATGCATAATCCCTAGAAAATCTAGAATATCTAGGACTTCTAGAGAATTTAGGACTTCTAGAAAACAAGAATAATGAAACACGCCATCATCCTATTAGCGACCATAGCGGTCCTTGTGGCTTGTGACCGCAGCCACGACGGCTTGCTCGACGAGACCTACGAGAAGCAGGTCGTCGACATCGTCACCTACACTGGTCTTGACAATGACCAGCACGCCACCTTCCGTCTCGACGGGCGTGACGACGACCCGTCGGTCAAGCTTTTCACTAACGTCGCAGCGCCCGACAAGGTGAAGCCCAACGAGCGGCTGCTCCTAACCTACGCCATCAACCACCGCGCCCCTGACGGCTCTTACTGGGATATCGACGCCATCGCCTATTCGCGCATCATCAACGACTCTATTCGTGTCAACGCCAATCCACTCGACACATACTCCATGCGACCCATCAAGCTCAACAGCATCTGGCGCACTGGTGAGTATATAAACCTCTATGGGCAAGTGGAATACACCGGCAAGAACCGTTTCTTTTACATGATGGTCGACAGCGACACGAAATACAACGACACCGTGCAGGCCTACCTCGTTCACGACCTGCTCAACACACCCTCCGACAGCATCTTCTACTGGCGCGACCTCTACCTCTCGGTAAACGTCGCCGCACTAAAACAACCCGAAGCCCCCTGCCACGTCCTGCGCGTGCACATCAACGATGTCAACAACCCCTCAACCACCTTCAAGGACTTCAATATTAAGTAGGAAGGAGGAAGTAGGAAGGATGTGAGAGGTGAGAGGGAAGAACTCCCCCTCTAAGATAGAGGGGGTTGGGGGGAGTATGATATGGCAAGATATTGATCATCAAGACATTTGACATACTCCTCAGTCACTTCGTGACAGCTCCCCTAGCTTAGGGGAGCAGCTACTCCATCTTTACCGAACACTAATAGCATTGAGCATTAATCTCAGCGTAGCCCAATTGTGCATTATGCATTATGCATTGTGAATTGAATCACTCTCTCCTATATACTATCAGTCTCCTCTTCCTCTAAAAACCTTTCGGGGACGATTTCTATAAACTCAATTCTATCCGCTAGTTCGGCAGTAAAATCGATTTGGACATTTAGCGAGTCGTTTAGGTTATAAGCGACATAATCGCCCCAGTTGGCATCTAAATAGTCGTCGGGTTTGCCCAGGGTTATCAGCACCGAGTCCTTGGGCATGCCAATATACACAAGCTCCTTAATCTGCAGGCTGTCGAGGCCATCTCTCATCACGTAGCTCTCCTTTAGATTCAGTTCCTCTATCAGTGGCGTGGTTCTATCCTTATTATGCTCGTTGTAACTCTCCACCATGCCCACACCAAAGACCACTACCACTATGATGGCTAATATAAGCAAGCAGCCACAGCCCGACAGCAACGCTATCAACCAACCATTCGTTTTCTTCTTGGGGGGCAATGGAGCACCAGCACCATACTGAGGATACTGCCCCTGAGGATACTGAGGCTGAGGCGCATACTGTGGAGCCTGCTGAGGCTGAGGCGCTTGAGGACCCTGAGCATACTGGGGTGCCTGAGGGTTTTGAGGACCCTGAGGTACCTGACCATTTCCATTATTCATATTATCCATTATCAAATAAAGTTGTCAATTATCTTGCCAGCTCTGTCATACTCCCCCCACCCCCTCTATCTTAGAGGGGGAGCTCTTCAAAATAGAGGAGCAGCTGATACACAGCATTTATTTAATGCTGTCTGCAGGCTCCAGAAGCTCTTCGGGGACTGATTCCATGAACTGGATGCCATCGACCACATTATCGCTGAAATTGATTTGAACCGAAATCGAGTCGTTTAGATCATAAGTAACATAGTCGCCCCAGTTAGCATCTAAATAGCTGTCGGGTTTGCCAAGAGTGACAAGCACCGAGTCCTTAGGCATGCCCATGGTGATGAGCTCCTTAATGCGCACGCTGTCGAGGTTGTTTTTAATCACAAGGCTCTCCTGAACATTGAGTTCCTCAATCATTGGAGTGGTTTCGTCCTTATCCCTATTACATTCGGTCAACATTAGCAGGGCAAACACGCCCACTACAATTGCCATTCCGCAAAGGCAACCACAGCCTAGGAGCATCGCTGTGCGCCAGCCTTTCTTCTTCTTGGGTGGCTCTGTAGTGCCAGCACCATTTTGAGGATTTTGAACCTGGGGGTCCTTAACATTCTGTGGCTCCTGAGGAGTCTGAGGATTATCATTCATCTCTGCCATAATTAAATAAATTTATGAGTTTTCAGTAATCAGTTTTCTTTAAGACTCCAAAGATAGTAAAAAAATATCAAACAACAAAATTCAGGGAAATTCAGGCGAGAGGGAAGAGGAAAGAGGTGAGAGTGAGGCTGCGCGTGGTAGTGCGTTAGAGACTGGTTATTTTGACAGGAGTTACAATATTTTTCATGGTTTGGGACAGTTTTTGAAAAAAAACTTGAACACTGCGCCTGCGGTGCAATACATTGACAACTCCCAGGAGCCTGTGGGACACTTTTTGAAAAAAAATTCTTGATGGTTTTGGAGTTTTTGACCAGAAAAATGGGGGTTTTTGGTAAAAAACGGAAGTGGTGTGGGACACTTTTCGAAAAAAAATTTTGAGCACCGCACTGACTTAGTCTCACGCAAATATCGCAAAATTGATTAAACAACTGGAACAACTTGTATACAACTTGAACAACAAATGTGGGTTGTGTGGGACAATTTTGAAAAATTTTTTTCAAGCTCGCAAGCTCGGTTATTTTTTTGTGTTTCATAAGTGGTATATTATAATATCAAGGTACGTGTATGCGCGCAAAAGTAATAGCGGTGGGGAAGAGGGAGCAATGTTATTTTATTTGTTAAGGAAAGAGGAGAGAGGGATTCAATGCACAATGCATAATTCACAATGCATAATTGCTTTGCTTGAAATTGAAAGAATTAAGGAATATTTGGTGCCTTGGGCAGGATTTTAGCCTTTGAGGGGTGTTATTTTGCAGCAAAAATCTTTTAGGAATAAACCTGTAGACAATTGTCCGTTGACTTTTTGAGAATTGTAGACAGTAGTCCGTTGTGCAGTTGTCTACAGAGGGGTAACTTTGTCAACAAAACTATTCAACATGAACATTAACGAAAGATTTGGCAAACGAATCAAGGAAAAAAGGAAGGCTATGGGTCTGTCACAGGAGAAATTAGCCAACCTCGCAGAGGTCGACAGAACCTATCTTCCAGAAGTAGAGAGAGGAGAGAGAAATATATCACTAGTCGTAGCTGAAAAGATAGCAAACGCACTAGGAGAGAAACTATCTAAGATGATTGAAGATTGACAACCTTGTAATGAAGAAAGAACAGAAATATAAAGAGCCTCTCGACAATCCTGTTGTCGAGGATGAAACTGTTGCATATCAAAGAAGTCTATTTACACCTATAATTACGGGGTATAAGCATTTCGATGAAAAAAAGAATGAAAAACAAATTAATATTATCTCTCTTTTCTCTGGCTGCGGTGGATTAGATTTGGGATTTGAACAAGTTGGAAATTATAAAACAATTTGGGCAAATGATTTTAAGCCTGAAGCCTGTGAAACCTTTCGCAATCATTTCGGCAACATCATTTTAGAAGGTGATATAGAACAAGTTGATCCATATACTGACAAGTCAATTCCTGAATGTGATTTAATTTTAGGTGGGTTTCCTTGCCAAGATTTTTCTATTATATGGAAAAGACCAGGTCTAAATGGAGAAAGAGGGAATTTGTATAAGAGTTTTTTACGTTTTGTTGATGCTAAAAAACCAAAAGCTTTTGTTGCAGAAAATGTTAAAGGAATCTTAACTGCAAATAAGAAGAAAGCAATAAAACAAATTATTGAAGACTTTCAAAACATTGAACCTGGCTATGTTGTCATACCACATTTATATAATTTTGCCGAATACGGAGTACCCGAATTTAGAGAACGTGTTCTAATTGTTGGTATTCGCTCAGATTTGGGATTTGATTTTAAACATCCAAAACCTACTCATGGCACAAAAGATGGATTACTACCTTATGTCACTGTAGGTGAAGCTTTCAAAGGTGTGGAAGAAGTTGAACATAACAATGAACACTTACGTGTTACTGACCGCACAAAAAAAATAATAAGTTTAATACCTGAAGGCGGAAATTTCACGGCCATCCCCAAAGATAGTCCTTATTACGTTAAAGGCATGATTAGTCACGTATATCGTCGAGTACATTTAGGAGAACCATCAAAAACAATTATTGCTGCTGGTGGTGGTGGAACTTGGGGGTATCACTACCCTGAGAATCGCCCTTTAACCAATAGAGAAAGAGCAAGAATTCAATCATTCCCAGATGATTTTGTTTTCTATGGTAGCACAACTGAAGTGAGAAGACAGATTGGCAATGCTGTTCCACCCGTTGGCGTTCATGCAATTGCAGAAGCATTAAAGCCACTTTTTTTAGGCAAATATGAAAAGGTGGACTTAAAAGAACGTCTTGAAGAGTACAAACTCATGCCTTTTGAACAAAGATACAAATTAATAACTCAACAACTATAATTATGGAAATTCTTCTAACAAATAACCCCATTATTTCATCAATAGGTTGTAAGGCGGTCAAGGATTACTTCACAAACTTTGTAAATGAAGCGGATGCGATGAACATTGCTACTGGATTCATCTCAAATCAATCTCTTGCTACAATAAGAACTGCGGTTGAAAGCAGAGAACATAATCTTAAAGTTAATATGTTTGTTGGCATGCATTCAATACAGGGGTTTACTCAACTTCAATACAACTCTTTAAAAGTGTTACATACTTTTTTAAATGAAACAGATTGTGGCAACGTTTACCTTTCTCCTAGAGCATTATACCATGGTAAAATGTATTCATTCGTTAAAGATGGTTCTTGTTTTGGTGCTTTTATAGGTTCATCTAACCTTGAAAGCTTTGTTTCAGATTGCCCTAATTATATTGAAAGTGATGTTTTGCTCCATGATAATGATGCCATATCAATCGACACTCATATAAAAAAAATTATCGATTTATTAGGAGTTAATTTTGATGACTTAGAAGCGCCTCATGAATTCATCAAACCTGATGAGGAAATTTTTGTAGATTATAAAGGCGTTAGAAAGGTCTCTGAAGAAGAACTTCATCGTGCTTGTGCGCTTGTCGAGGGAAATCCAATAAGAATTCCCCTTAAAACATTCCCAAAAAGTAATTTAAACACTTATTTTGGTGCTGGTAAGATTAAAGGTAGATTTAGTCGACGTGACTGGTATGAAGTTGAAATTATTTTAAGCTCTAAAGAACCTTCTTTTGCAAATATCCCATACGATCCTGATCCTGCAAAAAATGAATTATGTCACATACAAGTTATCACTGATGACGGATATAATTTTGAAATGTTTAGGCAAGGTGATTATGGAAAAAATTTCCGTTCTGCCAAAGATTTGAGGATTCTAGGACGCTGGATTAAACGACATATGGAAATTTCAGGTTCTTTAGTTGTTGGGCAACCAATAACTAAAGACGTTCTTGATGCTTTTGGAAAGCATTATTTAGTTTTACAAAAGACATTTGACAACTACTGGCTTCTTAAATTAGAATAATATGTCATATTTCTCATCTTATCTCAAAACTCTTCCTTATAGTGATTTAAGGGAAAATGTTACAAAAACCTCAGAACAAGTTCTGAAAAACATAAATAACACTTTTAATTTTCATGACCAAGTAACAGGATTGTTGCTTGGCAATGTTCAAAGTGGAAAAACTGGACAAATGCTTGGTATTATCAGTAAATTGGCAGATAATGGATATAAATTATTCTTACTACTAACTACCGATATTACCGATTTACAACGTCAAACGTTTTTGAGGGTCAAAGAATCTCTCTCTGGTTTTAACGTATTTTCTGAGAGAGATGAAGTTGAATTTACCTCTAATCCTTTTGATAAACCTACTGTTATTGTTTTAAAAAAGAATTCGCGTATACTTAAAAAATGGCGCAATCTACTTGTAAATTCAAACTCTTGTAGAGGTCTATCGTTGGTTATTTTTGATGATGAGGGAGATGCTGCAAGTTTGAACACATTGATTAATCGTCACAAAGTGAGCACAATAAATAGTAGACTTAATGAAATCAAACAAACAGCCAATGCTGGAACTATTTATATAGAAGTCACAGCTACACCTCAAGCTATTATTCTTCAGTCTTCATTCTCCGATTGGCGTCCTTCCTTCATTAACTATTTCAAACCCGGCAAAGGTTATCTTGGAGGAAATTTCTTTTATTCAAACCCCGATTCATATACTATTAAGTTTACGGGAGAAAATGAATTAACAGATGTTTTAGCAGATGATGATAACGTATGCCCTACAGGTCTTCAAATGAGTATTATGTCGTTCTTGATTAATTGTGCTCATAAACGATTAAACGGTGAGACAAATTGTAATTTTATGATTCACCCAAGCTCTAGGATTAATGCTCATGAGAAATTTGTTCTACGGGTTCAAGAGCATCTTAACCTACTTCTTAATTCTGAAGGAGAAGAAGATTTTGATAATCTTTTGTATGAAACATGGCGTGATTTACAATCATCAAAGCCAGATCTTGAGCATTTTGAAGATATAAAAGCTGCAGTTAGCGAAATTTTATCAAATGGCGAGATAAGACCAATACCTCTTAATTCTCGCAGTTTCATTTGCAGAGATAGTAATAATCCAGATGCTTTAGATTTATCAAAGGGGTATAATGTTGTAGTTGGAGGCAATACTCTTGGGCGTGGTATTACTTTCCCACATTTACAGACCGTTTATTATTGCCGAACTTCTAAAAAACCACAAGCTGACACGTTCTGGCAGCATTCTCGAATTTTTGGTTATGATAGAGAACGAGAATTGATTCGGATTTTCATTCCACAAACATTACACCGTCTTTTTGTCAACCTCAATGAAGCAAATAATATCATAATAAAACAAATTGAGAACGGATTAGATAATATTCAAATTATTTACCCTAAAAACATAAAGCCTACTCGTAGAAATGTTCTAAATAATGAAACATTAAATCTCATTCAAGGTGGTGTTAACATGTTTCCCATCCAACCAATTGAAGACAATACAACAGAATTGGACCCACTTTTATTGAATTATTCAAATGAAAAATCAGTGATAGTAGATAAGGATTTTGCTGTAAATCTGTTATATTATTGTGGTAGTAACAATATAGATGATTTTCCCAACCAGAAGTTTATATCATCTATAGAAGCACTAGCAAATAAACGTCCTTCAATTAAATGCCGTCTCATCGTAAGAGCCAATAGAAACTTGTCGAGAGGAACAGGTACGTTACTCTCTGAGAATGATCGCATCTTAGGCTCTCACTTTAACGATGAAATAGTGATTACTATTTATAGAGTAAATGGCAATATAGAACAAGGGTGGAATGGTAGTCCTCTTTGGATACCAAATATTAAATTTCCAAGTGATTGCTGTTTCTATGACTCAGAATAAATAATATTTATTATTAAAATGTCAAGATTTCTATAATATTTTGATTATAAGTAATTACCAGGGCGCTTTGCCCTGGTATTTTTCAATAATTTATCATACATTACCCGAGTTCGGGATAAGGAAATATGTTGTTTTTATCAAAAATAGTGGGGCTAATATTTGGAAAATAGCGAGATATTTTGTAACTTTGTAGTTGAC
>CAJOFH010000021.1 GCA_905233845.1 uncultured Muribaculaceae bacterium
GCGTGAGGGTTCCACCTCTTCCCATTCCGAACAGAGAAGTTAAGCCTCACCACGCCGATGGTACTGCGAAAGTGGGAGAGTAGGTAATCGCCCCCTAAGAGAGGACTCAGGAGAAATCCAGGGTCCTCTTTTTCCTTTTCACACGCTTCTTAAACCATCACTATCATTTCTTGTCATAATGTAGACTTAATCGACAATAGTATGAACAAATATATGAAAGTTCGTTTGATACTTACCTCTCTTTTAGTGTGTTTGTTGAGTGTTGGCGCAAGTGCTGAGGCTCATGACATTCACGCCATTCAGCCTTTTGCTCGCAATATGGCGAGGGTGATTCAGGATTTTGATCAAGCTCATGCCAAGAAGCATCAGCGTCCTGAGAAATTCTGCTCTATCCCTACTAGCAATGACAAGTTTTGCTTGTTGTGGGTCAGTACCTTCGACGAGAGCTATGGATGTCTGTTCTCATCTACCAATGGCCGCCTCGATAAGGTGCTCGACGTGGGCTTTAATACCGCTGGCGAGCATGTTGACCTCACGGTGCGCAATAACATCCTCATAGTCACTCGCAGCAATGCTGAGGGCGTATTTGTTGGTGCGGAGTTCTATGCAATCAGTGGTGCTGGCATTCAGCCTCTTGATTTCACAATGAAGACCGTTGACGGCAAGGAGGTGTATGTCAACAGCGCGGGCAAGGAAATGAAGCTTAATAAGGTGCAGAAGGAACTTGACAAAGGCTTGAAGAAGAATGAAGAACCACGGATTTACAACTCAGAGAACATGGAGTGGATTCCGTTCCGCAAGATTGGCAATTTTATTGAAGCACAAGAAGATATTACGCTCTCTCAGCGACCAGTTCTCGCCTATGCCAACTATAAGTCCAACGAGTTCACGACCAAGGCGCAGTCGATGCTGCCGGCCGAGAGCTACCGCCACATTATCTTCAAGAAGCAGGTGGGCGATGCCACGCTCAAGAGCAACGGCAACGCGAGCGCAGTTTACGCTCTCGATGACGCGAAGGCCATCAAGACCATGTTCCGTGGGTACAAGGACAATGAGCTGTTCCCCATCATCGCTACCGATGCTTATCTCGAGACCCATAACATGATGCCTTTCAGCCGATGGAAATATCCTGAGAAGGTGACTCCTATGGAGCGTGAGAAGCAACAGGTTGTGAGTGATTATTTTGCTGGTAGGCCCATCAAGAATGCGCGATGGCTGGCAAACCTTGAAGAGAGCGACCGAAAACTCTATGCCGTTGAGTTCAGGAGTCAGGGCAATCAGGCGTTGGCGGTTATCGCATGCTTCATTGGTAACAGGCTGGTGTCGACCTATGATATGTATGCTCTGGTCGACAGGAGCCGCAACTGGCTATGGACACCAGGCGACAAGGGCAACTTTATGAACGCCTTGCCCGAGTTGCAGGGGTTGGCGACTACTGACGAAGGTTTCGAGCTCTATATGAGTCAGATGGTGGGCGACAAGCGCCACATGATAGTGCTGCGCGAGGTTAGCTCAATGTTTATCGAGCTTATCGATCAGGAGTTTTAATCAATGCTCAATGCATAATGCATAATGCACAATGCACAATTAGGACTGTGCTTTGATTACTTGATTCCCAGCATTTTGTGGGTTTGTAGTGAGAGACGCCAGGTGGGATTGTTGAGCACGGCGGCTACTGTGGCTTGAAGACCTGCGATGCGTTGGCGAGGGTTGTCGACGTAGCAGGGCTGCAGGAAGCGGTGCTTGGCCACGATGCTGTCATACTGGCTAAGGTCTTGGCCAGTGTAGACCACTTTGAGCTCGTCGCAGCGCGTGAGCACGCAAGGCAGAGCTTTTCCACCTTGGAATACCGTTTTGGGTGATAGCGTTACCCAGTCGATGCCGTCGGGCAATGGTCGCGTGCCGTTGGTCTCGATGGCTATTGTTTTCCCCGTCATTTTCAGGGCTTTGATAAGCTCGTTGTCGACGAATAGCGCCGGTTCACCGCCAGTGAGCACGATGAGTGGCGCGTTGGGAAAGCGCATCACCTCTTCCACAAGTTGCGGCAGCGACATCATGGTGTGGCTCTCATGCTCGGTGTCGCAGAAGGCGCACCGCAGGTTACATCCGCTGAAGCGGATGAACACGCTTGCAGTGCCGGTGTTAAAACCTTCGCCCTGAAGTGAATAGAATATTTCGTTGACTGGATACATGGATAAAAAGTAGGAAGTAGGAAGGATGAAGTAGGAAGTGCAAAAGTGGCTCACCACTCTCTCCTCTCCCTTCTTCACTCTCACCTTGAAAGGTTACTCGTCCTTGACGTAGCTTGCCATGTTGTCGCGTGACTCCCACACGTCGGCACGGTAGCAGTTGGGCACGGTCTCAACCACCCAATGTGCGATGTTCTCGGCGGTGGGATTGAATTTGAGCACCTCGTTAAGGTTCTTGTGGTCGATGCGGTCGTGGATGAGCTTCTTGATGAGCGTGAAGTCACACACCAAGCCATTGCTGTCGAGCTCTTTAGCCTTGCAGTAGACCTTAATAATCCAGTTGTGTCCGTGCAGGTTCTCGCACTTGCTCTCATAGTCAAGATAGAGCTGGTGGCACGACGATATTTCAAGCGTTTTTTCTACGTAATACATTGTTTTGTTTATCGTTATTCGTTTTAATTTCCTATATTTCCTAGAATTTCTTGATTATCTAGGTGATTGTGCATCATGCATTCTCGTAAGGGGTGGGGTCGGGGATGCCAGCGTCGCGCAGGGCTTCGATGCGCTCACGGCAGGTGCCGCACTTGCCACAGTGCTTCTCGCCACCCTTGTAGCACGAGTAGGTCATCGCGTAGTCCACTCCCAGTGCCTTGCCATGGCGCGCGATGTCGGTCTTGCTCAGCTTGGTGTAGGGAGCGAAGACCTCTACGCCCTCGTAGGTGCCTTGCTGGGTGGCTTGCGACATAGCGTCGATGAAGCTCTGACGGCAGTCGGGGTAGATGGTGTGGTCGCCGGCATGGTTGGCAATCATCACGCGGTGAAGGCCGTTGCTCTCGGCAATGCCGCAGGCTATGGCAAGCATTATGCCGTTGCGGAAAGGCACCACCGTCGCCTTCATGTTCTCGTCGTCGTAGTTGCCCTCTGGGATTGCGTCGGGGCTCTCTAGCAGCGCGCTCTTGAAGTAGCGGTGCATGAAGTCGAGCGGGATGATGATGTGCTTGATGCCTAATGACTCGCACTGCTTCACGGCGTACTGCTGCTCGCGGTGGTTCTGCGTGGAGCCATAATCGAAAGTTATAGCCATAGCAATCTCATCGCGGTACTCATGCAGCATCGTGCACGAGTCCATGCCTCCCGAGAGGATTATCACAGCGTCTTTTGCCATAGTACAAGCTTATTTGCAGTTGTTGAAACTCTCCAGCTGGCGCTGGCGCACAAGCTCTTGATGCTCACTGTCGCCATAGTTGGCAAACGGCACTATCGCTATGCCGCCGCGAGGATTAAAGTAGCCCGTGACCTCCAGGTATTTAGGATTCATGAGCTTCACAAGGTCTTTCATGATGATGTTCACGCAGTCCTCGTGGAAGTCGCCCTGGTTCCTGAAGCTGAATAGGTAGAGCTTCAAGCTCTTGCTCTCAACCATGCGCTGGCGAGGGATGTAACGGATGACGATGCGTCCAAAGTCGGGCTGACCGGTGATGGGGCACAGCGCGGTGAACTCAGGGCAGTCGAAGGTCACAACATACTCGTTGTCGGGGTGCATGTTATCAAACGTCTCCAGCACCTCGGGGTTGTACTTGTCTTCATACTTCGTGCCCTGGTTGCCCAGCAGTGTGATGCCGCCTGTTGTGTCTTTGTCTCGTGACATAGTTTATAAGTATTCAGTTGTCTTTAATGATGGATACTCTCCCTATTACCAAAGAGAGCCAACCTAACTGGCTGGCTCTCTGGAGGTTGTCCTACCCGGACTCGAACCAGGAAATGCGGCACCAAAAACCGTTGTGTTACCATTACACTATAGGACAATCTTAACATCATGAGACCCTTAAGTCCCAAATGCGGTGCAAAATTACTGCAGTTTCACCAATCTACCAAATTTTTTGCCATTTTTTTTGTTTCAGACAATTGACTTGGTGTTTTTTCAGACAATTTGTGCCTTGTTTTTTTAAGACAATTAATGACAATTAAAAATAAGTTCATTGTCGCTGGGACAATTTTCGAAAAAAAATTTGAGCACCGCGCCTGCGGTGCAATACATTGACAACCCCTAGGAGTGTGTGGGACACTTTTTGAAAAAAAATTTTGAAGCGGAGGTTTTGGTTGGTCGAACAACGAACAGCGATATTTCGAATAATCGAATATAACACTAGGAGACATCGGACTCGGTTTGTTTTGACAAGGTGAACAAGATTTTTCATGGTTTGGGACAGTTTTTGAAAAAAAGATTTTGATGGTTTTGGAGTTTTTGACCAGAAAAATGGGGGTTTTTGGTCAAAAACGGAAGTGGTTTGGGACAGTTTTTGAAAAAAATTTTTTGAACATCGCACCTGCTGTGTAATACGACGACTACCCTCAGAACGTGGTTGGGACAGTTTTTGAAAAAAATTGTGCACCGCGCCTGCGGTGCAATACATTGACAACTCCTAGGAGTGTATGGGACATTTTTGAAAAAAAAATTTTTTCATGATGATTCCTTTCTTTATAATAATTTAATGTACGCATGTGCGCAAAGATAATGTGGTGGAGAATGGGAAACAACATAAAAAAAATAGGGGAGAGGGCGGAGTGATTGACGGCGACTGCGTCGCCGAGTACACAGACGGAATTATTGAGTGAGGCTGTGGCTCGCAGTTCATTGACAGAAGGCTGGAGCATGATAAAAAAGACAAGGGCAACGGGGTTGTTGCTCTTGTCTTTTGTTTTGGGTGGAGAGGAGGCTTTCCTCTCAGCTTTTTTCTCTCGACTCTTTTCTCTCGACTCTTTTCTCTTGCCTCTTTCCTCTTGCCTTGTGGCGAAGCTGCTTACTTGGCGATGAGGAGGAAGTAGTTTTTCTTGCCGCGCTGGGCGAGGATGTACTTGTCGTTGAGGAGGAAGGAGTTGTCGATTGTCATGTTTGGATCGGCAATCTTCTCTTTGTTGATGCTTACGCCACCGCCTTGTGTCATCTTGCGCATCTCTCCCTTGCTTGGGAAGACGGCTGCGCTGTCGGTGAGGAGGTTGATGGCTGGCACGCCTGCGCTGAGTGCGTCGAGGCTTACCTCGAACTGTGGCACGCCTTCGAAAACGGCGAGCAGAGTGTCCTCGTCGATTTTGTGGAGGATGTCTTTAGCTTTGTTGCTGAAGAGGATTTGTGAAGCCTCGACAGCCATCTCATAGTCCTGCTCTGAGTGTACCATAATGGTAATCTCTTTAGCAAGACGTTTTTGCAAAGGTCTCAAGCCTGGGTCGCGCTCCTGCTCTTCTTCGAGGGCTTTGATTTCCTCTTGTGGCAGATCGGTGAAGATTTTGATGTACTTGGCAGCGTCGAGATCGCTGACGTTGAGCCAGAACTGGTAGAACTTGTAGGGCGATGTGCGCTTGGGGTCGAGCCACACGTTTCCGCTCTCGGTCTTTCCGAACTTGCCGCCGTCGGCCTTGGTGATGAGTGGGCAGGTGATGGCGAACGCCTCGCCGCCGGCGATGCGACGGATAAGCTCGGTGCCGGTGGTGATGTTACCCCACTGGTCGCTGCCACCCATCTGGAGTCGGCATCCCTCGTGCTCATAGAGGTAGAGGAAGTCGTAGCCCTGAAGCAGCTGGTAGCTGAACTCGGTGAATGACATACCGTGGTCGGCGTTAGCTGCCAAGCGTTTTTTGACGCTGTCCTTAGCCATCATATAGTTGACGGTGATGTGCTTGCCGATGTCGCGGATGAAGTTCAGGAACGAGAACTCCTTCATCCAGTCGTAGTTGTTGACGAGGATGGCGTGGTTAGGAGCATCGCTGTCGAAGTCGAGGAAATGAGCGAGCTGAGCCTTGATGGCCTCCTGGTTGTGGCGCAGAGTATCCTCGTCAATGAGCTTGCGCTCCTGCGACTTCATCGAGGGGTCGCCAATCATTCCTGTAGCACCACCGATGAGTGCGATGGGACGGTGTCCAGCGCGCTGGAAGTGCTTGAGCATCATGATGCTCACGAGGTGTCCAATATGCAGCGAGTCGGCAGTTGGGTCGATTCCGACGTAGGCCGATGTCATTTCCTTGTTGAGTTGTTCTTCGGTGCCTGGCATGATGTTGGCAATCATTCCACGCCAGGTGAGTTCTTCTACAAAGTTCATAGTTCAATTATGTGTTTTTAGTGAATATTCTTTTATTACGGGTGCAAAGGTAGTAATTTTTTTGGTAGCAAAAAAATTAGTGGAACGTGGAACGTGGATGGAGAATTGGAAAATGATTGGATTAACCCCCAGTGTCGCTTGCTGCACAAGGAACACTGGGGGTGTTGTTGACAATTAGCCATCAAAAACTCTTTATCATACTCCCCCCCACCCCCCTCTATCTTAGAGGGGGAGCTTAAAATGCTGAATATAAGGACAAATAACGTTGAACTCGGGTTGAAGTGGTGTTAGATTACATGCCGTAGGCGGCGAGGATTGTGCGCCACTTGCTGGGGAGTTTAGACTTCTTGCTGGTCTCGCAGATTTTGTTGGCAGCTACATTGTCGCAGTTGTCGCCCTTTATTACGGTGTAACGGCGTTTCACTCCATATTCGGCATAGGCCTTAGGGTCGGTGATTTCGATAAGAGTCTCATCGGCCACCAAGCGGTTGCCTTTCCAGCTGTAGCAAGTGTAGTACTCCGAGCAGTAGCTGCCCGAGCCTTGCCCCACAAAGAACTTCTTGCTGGGGTTCATCAGGAAGTTACCATTGAGGTAGTCTTTGCTGATCATGGGAACGAACTCGCCCCTGTTGTCATCCCAGAGCAAAATTGTACTGTAGTTGCGCGATGCAGCGGGTCCCACCATGATGTCGATGTTGCCGTCGAAGTTTGCATCAAGGTAGTGCAGGTCACCGTTAGTAACCTCGAAGTTGAACGACTGAGACAGGTGGCGACCACGGTAGATGTTCACTTTGTAGTTTCCGTCGTCTTGTTCCTCGGTGGCGGCTTTCAGGAACGGGAGAGAAGTTGGGCAGCTTTGAACGCTGTAGAATCCATACTTGTCGGTCTTGACGGGGATGTCGGATTTAGCTTGTGCCGAAGCAGTGATGTTTCCAATAGCAATGATTGCTATCGCAAGAAAACTGATAACGTGTCTCATAAGATAATAGTTGAGTAGTTGAATATTGGTTATTTGATGTTTTGTAGACTCGGGAAATTACTAAAAGTTTAACCCAAATCGGTCATTAGGCCGACGGCAGGTTATTTTTTTCACTGTTTCACTTCGGGGTAGATGCCCTTGACGATAGTCGCGATAGCTTCACGAATGTCCATAGAAATGTCGCCCAGAGTGCTGTAGTTCATGCTTTCGAGCTTGGTCTCGGACTGCTGGAACAGATGGTTGTGCTTGGGCATGAGTTTGCACTTCACGTTCTTAACGTTTGCCTCAAGCGCGTCGAAAGTCTGCTTGGCGTCGACCTGGCAGTCCCACTCACCGTTGAAAGCGTAGACAGGGCATGTGATGCGTTGCAGATAGGGCTTGGGGTCGAAACGTATGGAGGTCAAATACCATGGCGATGTCATCACAGCCACACTCTGCTCCAGCTGCTCATTGGTGTAGCGCTGCAGGGTGGATGCTGCGAGACGTTTACGTAGTGACTCGCGCAGGGCTGTGGTGTCGGAGATGTTGACGATGTCGTCGAATATTGCCGAAATTTCATTGACTTGAGTTTGAGTGTAGGGCACTCCCATGAAGTCGAGTATTGAGAGATTCTGCTGCACCATCACGTCGCGACCACTTGCTGCAGGCCCAGCGAGCGAGATGACGAACGCCACGCGAGGGTCGTTGGCAGCGTTGATAAAGGCTATCTGTCCTCCCTCGCTGTGCCCCACGTAGCCAATGCGTGTGTGGTCAATACCTTTGACAGTTGTCAGGTAGTCGAAAGCAGCTTGAGCGTCCTTGGCAAAGTCGAAAGTGGTCTCGTCGCCTTTGAGTGGGCTCGACTCTCCCGCGCCGCGATCATCGTAGCACAGCACCGCAACACCTCTATTTTGCAGATAGGCGGCAATAGAGGCGTAAGGCTTAATGTTAAACATGCTACCGTCGCGGTCTTGAGTGCCACTGCCCGAGACTATTATCACGGCAGGTAATCCTCTACCCGAGGGCATATAGAGGGTGCCAGCGAGAGTAACATCGTCGTGGCCAAATTTCACCTCTTGAAAGTGGTAATTGCCTCTCCACTCGTCTTCAAGAGTTTCTCTAATCTTGCCGTCTTCAGTTCTCATATACAGCTTTTGGGGCTTTTCGGGTTTTGCATATATCACCACATTGCCATCGTAATGCATGGTGCAACCCAGCTCGAGTGGAAGTTCGTAGCCATTTTGGGAGAATGTGCCAACGAGAGTGTGTCCTTTAGTTTCGTCGATTGCACCAGTATAGCAAGCGTTGATTGACGGCACTTTTATCTCAAGACGGTAGTATCCTGGAAGTCGTTTCGCCTCGCACGGGATGCCTGTCGCTCCTTGATCGGGCGAGTCGAGCGTGGCACTAAGAGTTCCGTCTTGAAATTCATGGATATCGAACACCACTGTCAACTGGGTTGCCCCCACTTGCAGCTTGCCTTCCCATTTTCCTGAGAACCAATCGGCTTTGGCACCAACCCCCACGCACAAAAGCATTAAAACAAGAGATATAAATTTTTTCATAAATTTTCGGGTTTAAGTTTATTAATAGCTGCAAAATTACTATTTTATTTGATTTTCTTCAACTATTTCAATATTTTTTGCTACATTTGCAAAAATACAATGATTCATAACCCAAAACTATAATAAATATGTTTAGAACAATACTGTTATCAATATTTTTGACAATAGCGGTTACAGCAGTGGCAGAGACTTATCCAGCAAGCTATTATACCCTTGCACCCGAGACCACAACACTGGTTGGAGACGTCAATGGCGACAATCTCGTGTCGAGTGTAGACGTGACAGCGCTGTACAACTACCTGCTGAACGGTGACACTAGTGCTATTGTCAACGGTGATCAGGACGGTGACGGCATCATCACTTCGGTAGACATCACTATAATCTACAACGTGCTACTCAACGGTGGTGGAGGCACCATCCCTGCCACCAGTGTCACGATGAAAGAGTATCAGAGTATAAATGCTTCTACTTCCAACAACCATGTTTGGAAAGACGTAGACAATATTTACTGGGGAGATGTTATTTACATCACTCTCGATGGTGTAGAGGAGAACATGTATGTGCTTGTGCGCAAGGGTGGCAAATGGCAACTCAAAGATGTGGGTGGCAGCAGCAAGGCTGGTTTCAAAAGCAGCGGCATCATCAAGGCGGTGTGGGTTCGTGGAAGTATATGGCAGAATACACAGGTAGGCGAGATTAAAATCCCCTATGATTATGCCCTTGGCTTCGGCACTTACAATCTCACAGGTAGAACAGTAACGTTAAATATAATCTTGGCACTCTTCGAGAGCATGGTTTGCGTAACAGGCCAAATGCCGAACCAAGTTCTGAAAATGAGCTGTTGTGAACGTGTCAACTATATATATAATATCAACCAAGCATTTGATGGCCGTACTGATGAGATGACGCTGAGCACTATGCCTTATAGCGAAGTGTATCACATTGGTAGCGACTATTTTGCGTTTGGCAATTTCTACGATGTCAATGCTTCGGGCAACACCGTCTATCACGCTACCAACAGCTATGGCCGCAGTTATCGCTTAGAAGGCACGAAGCACTTGGATACCGGGCGTTTTATCAATATCCCCTGTCCTTATCCGTTTGACGGCTCCAATGGCTGGACTCGCGACTTTGTCATGACCTACTACAACCGTGATGGCGGGACTACATCACAGCAGCGCATCTATCCTGGGCAGACTGCCACTATTCGTGTGACTGTGGGCACCGAGATATCGTTCATTCCTCAAGAGGGCGGGATTACCGATAATGGCTCAACCATGAGTCGCTCCAGTTCTAACAGCAACGTTGTCAGCGTCTATGCAAGCAGCGTTTCCAACTCCACTGCATGTAAGGCAATGAGCGTGGGCGAGTGCGATGTTAATTTCACCTATAATAGCCACTCGACCGACAAATTCAGCTTTAAGGTTCATTTCATTGTGGATCCTACCGTGTGGATTGCAGGCAAAGCTAACGGCTCACCAGTACTCTTGAGAAACAATAAAATGGTATATAATAGTTTTAGTGTGAATCCCACTAAACTTGACAGGGTGTTCGTGCGCAAGGGCCATGCCTATCTCAAGGCCGATGGCGAGTCTACAAATTACGTGCTTTACTGTTCTAATCCACACTATGGGGCAAGCTTCTCCACTCGCAAGACGACTCCTATGACTCAGATGCTAGTGACACGTAATGAAGACATTTACTATGCCAACAATAAGGATGTGTATAAAAACAATACCAAGCTCGTCACCTATAATGACGCTGTAGGCGACATACAAGAGGATGAAGGCACCAACAAAGTGTGGCTCACGTTGACCAGTGAGTATGCTGGAGAAAACGTGAAGGGGACACTGATAGAAGATGTGGGAGGTCAACGAATCGAGCACAAGCTGGATCCTGTTTCTACCATGATTCCTATTGGAGGCACCACTGGTCACACCCGAGGATATATCAGTCCTCACTTCAGGACATTCTTGGTAAATAATGGCATTGCGCTTATTGATGTGGTTGAGGACACACAGACATGCTATAGCCCCCAAGGAGAAGGTGGCATTGTGTGGAATTACCGTGAATACGACAAGTTGACTGTTTCTTACACCAGCAGTGGTTTCGTCAAGAAGTGCTCTAGAGGCTTTGAAAATAGCAGATTCGTCTTTTACGACTATGCCATGTTTGGAAACAATGTATATTATGCCAATTCAAGCAGTGGTTATAAGTGTTACAATTTGAACACTGGCGATGATGTTGCCCTAAGTTCCTATCCTCGCCCCATCGACATCAAGGCGGTGCGATATAGGGATAGTAAGATCTATGCCGTGACCAAAGACCGCTTGTACATATATAACATCGGCACCTCAAGTACTGTCATTGATCCATATATTTTAAGTTCTACACTGAGCGAAATCAATGACGTGTTCATCGAGACAAGTATCAACTGATTTGTGACAATAATTAAAAAAACATACAGCTATGAAGAAATCTTTATTTATCTCACTATTTGTAGCGATGGCAGTGACGGCAGTGGCTGCCACCTATCCAGCGAGCTACTATACCCTTGCACCTGAGACAACTCATTTGGTTGGCGACGTCAATGGCGACGGTCTCGTGTCGAGCGTTGATGTGACTTCGTTGTACAACTACCTCCTCAATGGCGATACAAGCTCTATAGTCTATGGTGACCAAGACGGTGACGGTGTCATCACCTCGGTGGATATAACAATTATTTATAACGAGCTCCTCAACGGTCCAGGGGCCAATGGCAAGACCAGAATCTCAATGTACGATTACATGGATTTCTCGGCAGGAGCAACACCTGTTCAGCACGTGTGGAAAAATACCGAGGACGTAATTTTCATCGCCCTCGATGGTGTGGAGCAGAACATGTATGTGCTCGTGCGCAGTGGCGGCAAATGGACGCTCAAGGACATCAACGGCAGCAACAAAGCAGGCTTTAAAGCATCCGGAAGCATCAAGGCGGCTTGGGTGCGTAATGCCGACTATGCCAATTATGACGTCTTTAACATCGATGTGCCTGTGGACCTCGCCACCGGCAGCGGCTTCTACACTTGCAGCAACAAAACCGTGGCGATAACCCTTGATCTCACGTTGAAAGAGAGCAAACTCATGGTCTTTGGGCCAACGCAAGGCGATTATGTGACTAACTACACTCATATCACTGGCATTGCGAACATTGTCGACGACGACTTCTACAGTGAAGTTAAGACGCCGGTAGAGCACATTGCGACTTCGGGCAACACCACATATGGTTATGCTTTTGGCATTATGCAGTCTTACGACTATTACCATTATCTCACAGCCAGCCAAACAGGCTATAAGAGCACCATGACCTATCCCTTGAAACCCGGTAGGAGCCATTTCATCTACAGCCCTCAAGACTATCCTTCGATTTGGACACGCGACTTCGCGATGATTTACAAAGATGCCTACGACGAAGGCAGGCAAATTTTGCAAAACTCGGGAAGCACTATTACTCTTCCTGTGGGTGCCGAGATTTCCTTCTTACCACAAGAGGCGGGAATAACAGTATGGGATGGCATCTTGCAGTCGCAAAGCAACACTAACCCTACCAGCGTGCATAGCTTTCAATATAATACAGCCAATACCATTACCATCCGGGGCATGGAAGTGGGAACTGCTGACGTGAACTTCCGTTACACCTCACCTGGAGGCGGCACGTTCACTTATAATTTCACTGTCAATGTGGTACCGTCGATATGGCTTGCTGGCTCCGTGTTAAATGCCAGCGGCGCGAAAGTACCATCCATATACTTCAACAAGCGCAGCACCAGTACCCCAACCATCAGTGGCGTGACGGGCAACCAATGGATAGAGCGCTTTGAGGTGGGCAAGGGAAATGGTTTTGCCTGGGTCACCAACGGCGCAACCAGCGAGATTCACCGCAGTACAAATCCTTCCTACGGTGGCTCTTACAACAAGCGATATGACGTGGGCACAAGTTATAGTGACGCGTGGCTCTATGCCGACAAGAGCGGCAATGTGTACTACCTGAACAAGAACAATGGATATTTCACAATTTGGAAAAACAATGGAATGGTGTTCGACACCAACAATAATAGTTCTGTATCTGCTCCACTTGTCAAAGCCGACTATACCAACCAGAAGGTTGCTTTAATTTATAGTGTGGGATCAGATGAGTATTTCGTGCAGGATGCTGTTGCTGGAACTATAACATCGCACGATGCAGGATATTACCTGCCATCTACCGACCCCAACCAGACTTATGGTGGAAGAGTGTCGTTCTGGTATGAGAATTTCGCTGTTGACCATGGCTTGGCGATGGTGAAGAAACTGAAAGATGTGGGAAAGATTGTGAACTATGAGGTTCATCACACCTACACCAAATGGGTTGATTGCTACCTGTCGGGGGCAATCACCAATTCAGTGAATTATTACTACAACTCAATTCCTACCAGCAGTGAAAATGAGATATACCTCACTAGCGATAACAGAATCATCTACTTAGAAGATTTAGCCACTGCAAAAATCGCGGAGGTACACAGCGGATCAGGTGGTACAACGGCCCATGTTACTGGCTTGAGCGGCGTGGTGATGTGCCGTTATAAAGATGGCTACATCTATGGCGTGAGAAGGCAAGCTGGACTTTACTACTTCTTCTACGGCACTTTGGATAATGTTTGTAGCGGCATTTACACTCAACATGTCATCAGCCAGTTGCCGCAAAGCTTCGAACTCAAAGACATCTACCTTGAGACTACACGCAACTAATGACCGATTCGGGTTGAATTTACGATAACCACAGTGGCGGAGCGCATTTTAGCGCTCCGCCACTGTGGTTTTTTACATTTGTCAAGTTTGAGGTTGCATTTTTATTTGCTTGATATTAAGTGGGTTGCAAAACTGCAAGGTTGTCATTTTCCTTGAATCGAAGTTTTTAGGTGTAAATTTGCGGTGTGAAAACCAATCAACCGCAATATTCATTTTCTAACACATTTTTATATTATGGAAACTAACAATCGTACCAAAGTCTACAACGTAATCATCCTTGACAAGAGCGGCTCGATGAGCAGCATCACTAAACAGGCTATCGATGGTGTGAATGAAACCATCGCATCAATCAAGCGCGGCCAGGAAAAGCACCCAGAACAGGACAACATCCTCACGCTCGTGGCTTTCTGCGGCTGTGAGATTAAGAAAATCTATGAGGAGACACCTATAGGTGAGGTGAAGCCCATCACCAGCAACGACTATAGCCCCTGCTGTATGACACCTCTTTATGATGCAATTGGCAACACTATAACCGCCGTGCATCGCCTTATGGACGACGAGAAGAATGCCATCGCCAGCGTGACAATCATCACCGATGGCTATGAGAATGCCTCTAAAGAGTATTCTCACAAGGCTATCGTGAGCCTTATCGAGGCTTACAAGAGCGAGGGCTGGCTCTTTGCCTACATAGGTGCAGAACACGACGTGGAGGCTGTGGCGTTCAAACTGTCGATTGACAATCATCTCAATTTTGACAAGAGTGAAGCGGGCACAAGAGACATGTTCTGTCATTTTCAATCTAGCCGTAGTGCCTTTGTCGATGAGATGTCATCGATGATGTGCAACGAAGAGATGGACGCAGACGAGAAAAGGAAAGTATTGCGCAAGCGCTCAAGAAACTTCTTCAATCTGTAAGAAAAAGTGCAGTGCTAAAGTGTGTCATCTAAAAAAGATGGCACACTTTTTGCAGTATTAATTATATCTATAGCATAAAAAATATTATTATCATGGATATAAGTAGTATTAGTAGTAGTTTTAGTAGTATACCGAAATTGAAAGAAGGATTGCGCTACGGTGTGATCTATGTTATCACATCGCTAAATCGCATGAATAATGGTGACATGGAGGTTGTTAACCGGTTGTCCCCACGACTGATGGAGTGGCTCAGGCGTTTCACGGGTTATGACATTCAGGTGATAGAATCGCCCTATGCCGTAGGCACTACTTTAGTGGCTCGTCGCATCAATGTGGGTAATGCCGGCAAAGAAGCAATGATACGGATGCCACTCAACTATGAGTCGATAAGCGATGTTCATCGTTTTGTCGAGAACGCTACCGATGTGCTGAGTCCTGATGAGGGTGACCAAGTGCTGGAGCCTGAAGGTAATATAGATACGGATTTGCGAAGCGTTATTGCCGAGAGTCGTTATCAATATTCAGAGAAAAAGTCATTGCGATTGCCCAGGATAGGATGGCCCTCTCGCAAGAAGAAAAAGGCAAAGATAATTCTTGAAAAATATTCCAATGTGATGCCATCGTTTCCTAGTGAGTTGGAAGAAGAGGAGCAGGAGATTTTGACTATTGAGCAGCAGCAGGAAGCTGCTTTACAAGCCATTCAGGCACAAATTATTGACTATGTGACAAAATATCATGCCGACCCGTCGGAACTCATCCAGACATTACTCGAAGGAAAAGTGGTGATAGGCAAGAAGAATGAGCCGAGCCCACTGGTGGTCAACAATGACTTGAAGATTGTGTTGCCCAGTTATAACGAGATGGAGGTGAAAATGCCCGCAATGTGCCGTGCTATATATATCTTGTTCTTGAAGCATCCAGAGGGAATAGCGCTACGCGACATTGCCGACTACCGTGCCGACCTTGAGAACATCTATTCAATAGTTATGCCTGGCCGCAGTGAGGAAAAGGCAAAGAACGCCATCGATAATCTTTTCGACCCCATGAGCGATACGCTAAATCAATATATATCTAAAATCAAGCGATGCTTTAAGACATGCATTCTCAACGAGGAACTAGCCAATAAATACTGCATCACTGGCAAGCGTGGCGAGCCTTACCGCATCACACTCGATTCATCTCTCGTTAACCTCCCTCGTGCCGTGAAGGGTTGACAATCTCTAAAATAAAAACCACGGCAGAACCGTGGCATGTACAACCTCAATGAGTGCTATTACTCCTCTCATTGAGGTTGGTTATTTTTTCTCATTGAGTGTGTTGAAGAAGTGCCACATGGTGATGGCGGCGGAGCAGGCGATGTTGAGGGAGTGCTTTGTTCCGAACTGAGGGATTTCGATGCAGCAGTCGCTGGCATCGACCACTGCCTGGTTTACGCCCTTGACTTCATTACCGAAGACGAGGGCATATTTTTTGTCTCGCTCAATTGGGAATTGTTCCAGACTGATACTGCCGTGAACCTGCTCAATGGAACAAATCTTATAGCCTTGCTCTCGCAGTTGTTCCACTGCCTCAAGTGCAGTTTTGTGATAGGACCAAGCGACCGAGTCCTCGGCTCCGAGGGCAGTTTTGTGAATCTCGTGGCTGGGGGGCTTGCCTGTGATGCCGCACAGGGCGATTTGCTTAATAACGAAGGCGTCGGCAGTGCGAAAAACACTGCCCACATTCATCTCACTACGCACGTCGTCGAGCACCACAGCAACTGGGATTTTCTCAACGGTTTTATATTGTTCTACATCAACGCGATGCAGGTCAAGCATTGATTTCTTTTGCATAATTAGGCTATTAAAAACTAGAATTTCTAGATTGTCTAGATAGACTAGATTCTCTAGAAATTCTAGATAAAATAGGTTTAATTTACAGGCGGGCGGCGAGGGCGGCGCTTTGAGCTTCGTAGCCGGGCTTGTTGAGGAGGGCGAACATGTTTTTCTTGTAGGCCTCTACGCCGGGTTGGTTGAAGGGGTTGACTCCAAGCATGTAGCCGCTCATGCCGCAGGCTTTTTCGAAGAAGTAGATGAGTTGGCCCAGGTACTTCTCATTGAGGGCTGGCAGTGTGATGAGCAGGCATGGCACGCCACCATCGACGTGAGCCAGGCGAGTGCCGAGTTCTGCCATTTTGTTGACCTCGTCAACTCGCTTGCCAGCGATGTAGTTGAGTCCGTCGAGGTCGGCATCATCGGTGGGAATTACCACCTCGTTGCGCTGCTTCTCAACAGTGATAACGGTCTCGAAGATGGTGCGCTCGCCTTCTTGAATCCATTGTCCCATCGAGTGCAGGTCGGTGGTGAAGTCGACACTGGCAGGGAAGATTCCCTTGCCGTCCTTGCCTTCACTCTCGCCATAGAGCTGTTTCCACCACTCGGCGAGGAAATGCAGACTTGGGTTGAAGTTCACAAGAATCTCAATCTTCTTGCCTGCCTGATATAGGGCGTTGCGGGTGGCGGCATAGTCGACCATCATGTCGGCAGGAGCTTTCTCCATCTCAACAGCACCAGCTACCAAGGCATTGATATCGAAACCAGCGATAGCTACTGGCAACAAGCCCACTGGGGTGAGCACCGAGAAGCGTCCGCCCACGTTGTCGGCGATGACGTAAGTCTTGTAGCCTTCTTGAGTGGCGAGACTGCGCAGAGCACCACGTTTTGCGTCGGTGATAGCCACGATGCGCTTGGCTGCCTCGGCCTTGCCCACCTGTTTCTCGAGCATGTTCTTCAAGAGACGGAAGGCGATGGCAGGCTCGGTAGTAGTGCCCGATTTCGAGATTACAACGATGCCAAAACGTTTGCTTTCAAGAAGTTTCATTAGGTCGTAGAGGTAGTCCTCGCCGATGTTGTTGCCGGCAAAGACCACCTTTGCACTCTCGCTCTGCTTGAAGGCGGCAAAGTTGTCGCTCAAAGCCTCAATCACAGCCTTGGCACCAAGATAGCTGCCACCAATGCCAATAACTACCACGTATTCGCACTCGTCGCGCAGTTGGCGCGCGGTGGCGTTGATGTCGTCGAGTTCGGCAGCGGTAATCTCACTTGGCAAGTGTAGCCATCCCAGGAAGTCGTTGCCCGCTCCATCGCCCTTCTCAAGGGTTTCGGCAGCGGCAAGAGCCTGTGGTTTCAAAACTTCAATATCTTTCTCACTAATGGTCCCAAGGACCGACTTGTTGCAAATGCTTATCATTTTATATTATAAAGGAATTAAAGGAGTTAAAGGAATCAAATGAATTAAAGGAATCAAATGAATTAAAGGAATCAAAATTGTGCATTATGAATTATGCATTGTGCATTTATTAAATTGGCATGGTGTAGGCGCGGCGACGCTTGTTGAGTGTAGTGTCGAAATATTGCCACTGTTTCTGTACCATCTCGTTGTGCTCTAGTTCGTGGCTACTCTCGGCCCATTTGTAGCCCAACTTGAAGAAGCAGGGAAGAAGATCGGTGAAGAGCAACGAGTTCACACCTTTGCTCTGATATTCAGGCTTCACTGCCACAAGCAGCAAGTCGACTACATCGTTCTTCTTAAATGCCTTGAGCATGTGATACCACCCAAATGGGAACAGGCGTCCGCGATTCTTGATTAGTGCCTTTGAGAGCGATGGTATAGCAATGCCCACGCCTACCAGCTCGCGAGTATCATTCTTGATAATGAGTGAGAGGTCTTCGAGTGGCAGATAAGGCAGATACATCTTGATGTAGTGATTAATTTGTTTCTCACTGAGCTGAGAGTATCCATATAGGTCTTCAAAAGCTTCGTTTATGAGCTTGAAAATGGCCTGGCCATAGTCGGCAACCAGCTGCTTGCGGTTGGTGTACTTGATATTGTCAATATTGTAGCGCTTTTTCACTAAGTCGCTGATGCGCTGCATCTTCTCGGGTATCTCATCAGGCACCTTGATGTGGAATTCCACCCAGTCAACGTCCTTGACAAACCCCATGCGCTCAAATTGCTTGGGATAGTAGTCGTAGTTGTAGATAGTGGCATTAGTGCCCACCTCGTCAAAGCCCATCACCAGACATCCCTCGGGATCCATGTCGGTAAAGCCCAATGGTCCCATGAGTTCGGTCATGCCTTTCTCTTTACACCACTGCTTCACAGCATTGAAGAGCGCGTCAACCACCTCGTCGTCATCGATAAAGTCGACCCATCCGAAACGTCCTTCTTTCTTGTTGTGGCTCTCGTTGAACCTATGGTTGATGATGCCAGCGATTCGTCCCACGGGCTTGCCGTCGCGATAAGCCATATAATAGACGCTCTCACAAAAATCAAACGCTGGGTTTTTCTCGGGCATTAATGTGCCAATCTCATCACTGATGAGTGCAGGGACATAACATTTGCTGTCACGGTAAAGCACATCGATGGGAAACTTAACATACTTTGTAAGCTCTTTCTTGGTAGGTTCTATTTTTCTAATTTCTACTGACATAGTACTATGTGTTTTTTACTTATAGACTGCAAAGATACAGTTTTTATAGCAACTAGTCAAAAATGTGCCATAAAAAATCCCGCCACAGGATGTTTGAAAGCCTGTGGCGAGATGATAAAATATGGGATAATTAGTCAACGCAAAGAGCCTTACTAATCCCTAAATCTTTAATAGTTTTCAGGTTTGATTTGGAAATGGGCCTGTGGATGGTTGCACACTGGGCAAACCTCGGGAGCCTTCTTGCCCACTACAATGTGCCCGCAGTTGCGGCAGTGCCAAATCACGTCGTTGTCGCGTGAGAACACTACTTCGTCCTCGATATTCTTCAATAGCTTGCGATAGCGCTCCTCGTGTTCTTTCTCGATGGCTGCTACGCCACGCATGCGCTCGGCAATCTCGGTGAAACCTTCCTCGTCGGCCTCACGCGCCATGCGGTCGTACATATCGGTCCACTCAAAGTTCTCACCAGCGGCAGCCGCTGCGAGGTTGTCGGTAGTGGCTTTAATAGCTCCTCCTTCCAGATACTTGAACCACAGTTTTGCATGTTCTTTCTCGTTCTTGGCAGTCTCTTCAAAGATGGCAGCAATCTGCACATATCCATCTTTCTTAGCTTTGCTGGCGAAGTAGTCATACTTGTTGCGCGCCATTGACTCACCGGCAAAAGCCTCAAGCAAATTTTTCTCAGTTTTTGTGCCTTTCAATTCTTTCATCTTGCTTTAAAATTTTAAAGTGAATAAATGATTTATGATGCAAATTAAATCATTATTCTTGACCTTTCCAAATTATACACCTTTCAAATTGCACAAAAACTTTGTCAGGTCATAATTTGTTCTTATCTTTGTTGCATCAGTGAAGAACTATGTACAAGAACGTCTCACATAAAGATAGACAGAATAAAGCCTCTAAGGTACATAGCGGTATCGCAAGGAGAAAAGCCGATGTCGCCAAGGTCAATAGTGAGCACCACAGGAGTCATAACGAATTTCCAAACACAAAAAACCACACAAAGGAAAAAGAAAAGGAAGAACAAAAGAAAACCAAGCTGGTGCCTCCCACAAGAATCGAGCGGCGTGCGCAAATAAGAAAAGAGGAAGCATTTGAGAGACACACTCTAATCATCGAGCGAAAAGTACAAGAAGCAGGAGGGAAAAAAGTAAAAGAAGTAAGAAAAGAAAAAGAAGAAAGAAAGGCACAAGAAGAAAAACAAGCACCAGAGGTTAAAAAAGAAGAAGAAAAGACCTCTCCTGATTATTGGGAGATTAATTTTGAAGGATATAATACTTTTTGGCTACCTTTTAGCATTTTGGTTGGATGTTTGGCAAGTTTGATAATTTATTTATGTGATGGCACATTCTTTAGGTTGTTTGCGTTGGTTATTCCTGCTTTATCTGCAATTACATTATTTGTTTTCATTGCTATTGCACTTGTCTTTTATTTCAAGAGCAAAAACTATAAGAATAGTGACTACATGGAGCATTATACCAATAGAACTAGTGTCGCTGCTCGGAATCGTTTAAAGTTGCCTACGTTGGCCTATCGTGTCGCCCATCTTGCAGGTGGATTTATATTTCAGATATTGTTTTTCCTGCATTTTGATGTTTTATATTTCATTTTTCGGGTTGATATCTTATCATTTAGTTTTTGGGACCTAATCCTTTTCGTATTAAAGAATTTATTAAATGAAGTATTTTGGGCAAGTTCGTCAACAGGATTAATTATTATGTGGTTTATAGCGTACTTTCCTGCCATTGCATGGGATTATTTTAGAATAAAACCTAACGAAGAGTCAACCAAAGAAATCAGAAGTCACTGTTTAGTTTCAATCATTGCAGCTAGCATTTACTTTATGTTTTTTGCCTTTATTTTTATATATTTTTCTATTCTAACATAAATCCTAATGACCGATTCGGGTTAAGACTCTGTGTCTTAGCTTGAAAAAAGAGCCCGCACAGACTTTTTAATACGTGCGGACTCTAAATGTGTTATACTTGTGTTTTTATTCAGCAACCATCACAATGCGCAGACCTCGTGCGTTGCCTCTTGCATCGGGATTCTGCTGGTTTCGATAATACACTTTCATAAGTCCTGGGTTGGTGGTGAGACAATTACCACCTCGCATAACGCGGCGAGTACCTGTTTCAGGTCCTGTGGGGTTGGTGAGTGGCGCGGCGTCAGCACTATAGGTGCCGAACCAGTCCAAGCACCATTCATCAACGTTGCCACACATGTCATAGATTCCAAGTTCGTTGGGTGCTTTGGTTGCCACGGTCTGTGAGCCCCAACCTTCGGTCCAGAGTTCCGTTGAAGGAATAGTACCTTTGTACCAGGCCACATCATTAATACTATCGCTGCCAGCATACTCATAGCCCTGACTCAGATTTCCACCGCGAGCAGCATACTCCCATTCAGCCTCAGTGGGAAGGCGGAAGTTCTTGCCTGTCAGCTGACTTAGAGTTGCGCAAAATTCTAGACAATCGCCATAATTTACATAGTCAACAGGTCGCTGGAGATTAATGCCTGCGTCGTAACTGGCATGATTAGAATGAAGATCGGCGTTGCCATATTCATTGAAATAGCTGGGATTAATACCCATCAGTGCCACCCACAACTCTTGAGTGACTTCGGTTTCGCCAATCCAATAGGTGCTTAGAGTAACTTCGTGAGGGGGATAAGCGCTTCCCACATGTTGGTCTACTCCCATCATGAACGTACCTCCTTCAACTTCTATCATCTTGAAGGTGACACCATTCACGGTAAATTCGGTCACTGGTGCTGGAGGCTCTTCGGGGGAGATTCCAAGCAGAATGTTATAAACATAAGTAACATCGGCACTGGTGATATCTCCATCGCCATTAACATCACCATTGGCGAGATTGCTTGTGTCGCCCATGAGTAAATAGTTATAAAGAGCCGTTACATCGGCACTGGTGACACTGCCGTCACCATTCACATCACCGTCGGTACAATATGCTGCCAGTGATGAAAGTAGCATAAAAGCAAGAATAAAGATTTTTTTCATAAAATAAAAAGTTGTGAGTTTAAATAATTGTAAATAAAAGTTCTTTTATAAAGAGAGTCAGTCTTTCTTCTTGACTCCCATGCGTGCTTCGACGACGTTGAGCACGTAGTCGCCCACGGTCTCGCACTCGTCGAAAAAGTCGCTGTACATGGTACCGATGGCATAGCTGTATTTCTGGTCGTTGACTTCGCTGAAGTTCTCGGCCTTTATCATGTCGCGGTAGTTGTCAATCTCGTTCTCGATGTTGTAGGCGCGATTGATGTCGTTCTGCTCCTTGTAGCTAACCAGGATTTTGTTCATCTCTGAAAGACTCTTGTTGACGAGTTCCATCATTGTCTTGATGTTTTTAATCTGGTAGCCCGAGAACTGTTCCTTGCTGGAGTTGTAACGGTTGATGATTCGTGCTAACTTGTAGCAACTGTCGCCAATACTCTCTATCTCGGAAATTTCACGAAGCATGGCGCGCATCTTGGCCTTGGTGTCATCGCTCAGGTGGGCGTCACTCACATCGTGCAGGTAATTGGCGATGTCAACTTCCATCTGGTCGCTGATTTCCTCGTATTTCTCGATTCGTGAATATAGTTTAACAAACTTGTCCTTGTCTTCCTCATCGAGCAGTTCGCGCACCATACCAAACATACTTTGTATTCTTTCACCAAAGGCGCGAATCTCCTTTTGGGCCTCAAGTACCGAGAGCTCAGGGGTTTTCATGATACCCGATGTAATGAAGTGTAACTTGAAGTCGTCTTCTTCGTCCTCACGGCGTGGCTTGATGATTGCGCACACCAATTTCTCGATTTGTGGAATGAACCAGATGAGGATGGTTGTGTTGGTGATATTGAAAGCCGAGTGGAAACCTGCTAATACAACTGATATACGAGCTAGATTATCAGCATAGTTAGGATTGTTGGCCGACATGCTCTGGTCAAATCCTGCAACGTCGCAAACAAGACCAACGAACGGCTTGAACAATATTAAGGACCATATCACACCTATCATGTTGTAGGTGAAGTGTGCTAGTGCCGCTCGACGTGCCTGTACGTTGGCTCCCATTGCGGCGATGTTGGCAGTAATGGTGGTACCTATGTTCTCGCCTAGTACTAGCATAATGCCTTGATAAATAGTCATCACTCCTGTGGAGCAAAGAATCATGGTTATGGCCATCATCGCAGCACTCGACTGAACACATAGGGTAAGAATACTACCAATGACGAGAAACAGAAGATAACTCCACATTGAGTCGCCAAACTGCGAGAAGAACGCCATGATACCTTCGCGCATAGCGGGGTCGTTGGCAAAGTTTGTGCCAGTTTCCTTCAAGGTTCCCAGTCCCAGGAAGAGGAACGCCACACCAAAGAGGAAATCACCAATCACGCGGCGTTTCTTCATGTAAATCAAGATGATACCTATAAAAAACGCTGGATAGACAAAGTCGGTGATATTGAACGAGAATCCCAAACTCATAATCCACGCAGTGACTGTGGTACCGATGTTGGCACCCATAATCACCGAGATGGCTTGAATGAGGGTAAGCAATCCTGCATTAACAAACGAAACCGTCATCAAGGTGGTGGCGGTAGAACTCTGAACTGCTGCAGTCACGGCAACACCGGTGAGCATTCCTGTGAAACGGTTGGTGGTCATGGCGCCAAGAACACGACGCAATTGTGGACCAGCCATTTTCTGTAAACTCTCGCTCATAGATTTCATACCGAACATGAGCAATGCCAGTGAGCCAATCAGCTTGAAAATAACTAATAGAGACATAAAAACAATAGTTTAGGTAATTTATTGGTGCAAAGATAATAATAATTAATGGTTTTTCATTTATGCGCACGTTATTTTTTCAACAAAGAAAAAACTTGCGTTGAGGTAAATTTAAAAATTTTCTCCGTTGAAAGACATGAGTAAGCTCAGTCCTTCTATCACTTAATCACGACTTTCTTGATTGTGATACTTGATTTATGCTTGATTGAAATAAAATCTTAAATATTTTGTGCGTCAAAAGGGGTGTTTTTCAAAAAAACTGACTAATTTTGTAAGTTTAATTGTTTATTAATTTTGGGTATAAACTTAATAAATACTTAAGTAGTAAAACGATGAGCACCGCCTTTAGATGGATTTACAACACTTTGCGCGCTACCATAATGATAGTGGTAGTGTTGCTTGTGCTGGCTTATGCCGCCATCTATCTTGGTGTTAGTATGCCTTACTTCCAAAACAAAATCAAGGCAATCGTTGAGCGCGAGGCGAGTAAATTTCTTGAGACCAATGTCACAATTGACGGCATCAGCATCTCTCCCTTCAACCAGGTGATTGTAAAGGGTGTGAAAATACCAGACCAGAATGGCGGCGACCTCATCAAGGTCGACAAGTTGGGTGCTGGTGTGAGCCTATATGATTTAATTGTTCGTCGCAAGGTTATCATCAACTTTGCCGAGATTGACGGATTGCACGGCACTGTGACTCGCCCCGACAAGAACAGTCCCACCAACATGCAGTTCCTCATCGACAAGTTCAAACCTAAGCCCGACCAGCCGCCCAAGCCTTACGACATCACAATCAATAACGCTATTATTCGCAACAGTGACCTTGCCTACGACGTGCTTAACGAGCCTCGAAAGGGCGAAGGGCGCTTCGACCCCAACCACCTGAAGATTACCAATCTCACCGCCGACTTGGTGTTCCCCCGCATCAAGAACAACGACTTCGTTATCGATATCAACAACCTGGCGTTCAACGAGCACAATGGCTTGGAGTTGCGTCGATTGAGCGGCAAGTTCAAAGTCGATGACCACCGTACTGAATTTACCGACCTTGTGGTGGAATTTCCCGGCACCAAGCTCATGCCATCAAACACCACCTTCCATTACTCGTCGCTCAAGAATGCTGTCAACGAGTTGAAAGTGGCTCCCCTGTCGCTGACGATGGAGGACAACTATATCACTCCTGCCGACTTCAAGACCTTTGAGCCCAAACTTGCCCAGCTCACTGACCCCATTCACTTCAGTGTCGATGCTTCGTCGACCGTCAATGAGTTAGACCTGCGCAAGCTCATCATGAAAAGCGACAACGGAAAAATCAACCTTGATGTGACAGGTACGGCAACCAACTACCGCAGCCCCGACAATCTGCTTGTGAAAGTTGACCACATTGACTTTAATGCCGCCAGCAGTGAATTGTTGCGTATTGCCAACTCATTCACCAGCTTGCCCAGTGATGTTGCGAAAGTAATGAGTCAAAGTGGCACCATCAGTGTCGAAGGTAAGAACTTGAGCACCGACATGAAGCACGACAATCTTCTTGTTGAGAGCTTGAAAGTCTCGACTCATGATGGTAATATCAAGCTTGATTTCGCTGGAAATATCAACAACTTGCGCAATGTCAACGAGCTTAAATGTGATGTCAACCACATTGACGTTTTGGCTCCGTCGAGTGTGCTGTCGCAGCTGGCTCAGAATTTCACTACCTTGCCGCCTCAGGTGCAGCAGCTGCTCGGCAAGAGCAGTAATATTAGTGTCAACGGCAAGAACTTGAGTCTGGATATGCCTGGCGACAATCTTCTTGTTGAAAGCCTAAATGTATCAAGTCACGATGGTGGCCTCAAGGTTGACCTTGCCGGCAAAGTCAAGAACCTGCGCAACATCAACGAGATGCAATGTGATATTGACCACATAGACCTCTCGGCGCAGTCGGGACTCTTGACGCAGTTGGCACAGGTGTTGCCCGCGCTGCCTGCCCAGGCACAGCAGTTGCTGAACAAGAGCGGTAACATCAGTGTAGAGGGAAAGAACGTGAAAGTTGACATGCCAAGTGATAACCTGCTTGTCGATAACATGAAAGTCTCGACACATGACGGTAATTTTAAACTTGATTTCTCGGGCAATTTAAGCAACCTGCGCAACATCAACGAGATACATTATGATGTCAATAACATCGACTTGGCGGCTCAGCATGATATTGTAACTCAAGTAGCACAAATGGTCCCCAACTTGCCTCCCCGAGTTCAGGAATTGCTGAATAATTGCGGAAACATCAAGCTCGACGGCTCGGCATCGGGAACGCTGAACGATATACTTGCCAATACCCACCTCAGCACCGCCTATGGTGACGTGAAAGTTGACGGAGAATTCCATAACGGCATTGAGAAGCGCGTCAAGGGACATGTCGTTGTCAATGATTTGGCATTGGGAACATTGGTTGAGAATAAAGATTTGCTGGACAAGATTAGCGCTGATTTGATGGTTGACGGTAATATGGGACGCGACAGCGTGATAGTGGCTAAACTCAATGGCAAAGTTGACTATATCGACTTGAAAGGCTATCGATATCATAATATTATGGCCAATATCGGCATGAATGGCCTCAACTTCAGTGGCGACCTTGCGATTAACGATCCCAACGGAAAACTCAACCTTAACGGTACAGTGAGCATGGATGGTGGTGAGCCCAATTATAATCTCAACCTTGTGGCTCAGAACGTGAACTTTGCTAAGATGAAGCTCACCGACAAGTATCCCGACAAAGACTTGAGTGTGAAGATGACAGCCAATTTGACGGGGTTAGACCTCAATTCAATAGAAGGCACTGTGAATATTGAAGATGCTTCGTTTATCAATAGTTCCACAGGAGAAGGTTTCCACATGAACAATCTCTCAGTAGAAGCCAACCATAGCGATTATCCTCAGCACATAGACATCAGCACCGACTTCATGCATGGCTCATTTACTGGTGATGTGGATTTCACCACCCTTGTGCCTGCGATGAAAGAAATGGCAGCTCAATGCTTCCCCAATTTCATGAACGAATACACCCAGGATGTTGGAGGTAACAACGACTTTGACTTCAACTTTGTCATTGAACCTAACGAGGATTTTGAGTCTTTTGTGTCGACCTATGTCAAATTGCCAGTCAAGATATTGTACAAGGCAACTCTCAATGGGCATTTCAGCGAGATGACCAGCTACATGACTGCCGACCTTAACCTTCCCTATTTGCAGCAAGGAAACAAAATTATTGAGGGTACAGCGGTGCATGTGGAAAAACCTGAGGGCGATAACAATGTGATGCTTAGCGCCAAGACAATTTATCCCAACAAGAAGGGGAATATCTCGCTTAACGTTGATGCCAATGCCGTTAACGACCGTGTTGATGCCAACTTGAATTGGGTTCTCAAGCGTGCTACCGACTATCACGGCAACCTTAACCTGTCGGCGTTGCTTGGAAGGGACGATAACGGAAAATTCATGACCGAGGTTAACGTCAATCCCACGCAGATGGTGTTTAACGACACCGTGTGGCAAGTTAATCAGGGAAATATCAAGTATGCCAACGGTATTCTCGATATCGACGAGCTCGAAGGAACCTGTGACGACCAGTTTGTGCGCATTTCAGGACGTGCTTCACACGACCCCGAAGACGAGCTCAAAGTGTCACTCAGGAACATACATCTTGACTATATCTTTGAGACGTTGAAGATAAATCATGTGAACTTTGGTGGTGTGGCAACTGGTGATGTAGTGGTAGCCGACCTCTTCTCGGGAGCACCACGACTGAGCACCGACCCCAAACTTCATGTCGATAATCTTTATTACAATGGCGCACCAATGGGTGATGCCGAGATTGAGAGTCACTTCGACAGCGAGAATATGGGAGTGGTGCTGGGCTGCGACCTCACTCAGGACAATGGTCGCCACACTACGGTTAATGGCGAGATTTTTGCTGCCTCCGATTCTTTGTATCTCGAGTTTGACGCCGATAAGGCCAATGTGGAATTCATGAAGCCCTTTATGGCAGCATTTACCGATGAGGTGCATGGTCTTGTGTCGGGTCACGCAGTACTCTTTGGCAATTTCAAGACCATTGACCTCAAGGGTGATGTTTATGCCGAGGATTTCAGTTTGAAAGTGGGCTACACTAACACCACTTATTCCTGCACCGACTCGGTACACATCGACCCTGGCATGATAGCCTTCAACAATATCACCATCACCGACCGCGACAAGAACACCGCCAAGCTCAACGGTTGGCTCAAGCATGATGCCTTCCACAATCCAGAGTTCAATTTCACGGTTACCGATGCAAGTAATCTGCTTGTTTACGACATCTCACCTGCGATGAACGACAAGTGGTATGGCACCATCTATGGCAACGGCAGTGCCATAATTGCGGGAGAGCCTGGTGAGGTGCGCATCTTGGTTAATATGGAGTCGGCAAGTCGAAGCAAGTTCACCTTTGTGCTTAGTGACATGGAGGAGGCGAGCGAGTATAATTTCATCACGTTCCGTGACCGCGATGTGAAAGAGTTGCCACTGGTTAAGGTAGATAGCGTTCCTGCCGAGAATGACACGGTGCCCGAGATAGTGCGGCAGTTGGCTCAGCAGATTGAGCATAAGCAACAGCAGGAGTCGTTACCATCGCATTTTGCCATTGACTTGCATGTAGACATCACCCCCGAGGCCGAGATTGTGCTGGTGATGGATCCTGTGGGTGGTGACCGCATTCGTGCATTTGGTTCGGGCAACCTGCGTTTGAATTATAACAGTATCGACGACACGTTTGATATGTTTGGCAAGTACACTCTTGAAAAAGGTTCTTACAACTTCACGCTCCAGGACATCATCATAAAGGACTTCACGATACGTGACGGGAGCACGATAAGCTTTGACGGAGACCCCTACAACGCCATCCTTGACATCAATGCCGTTTATAGCCTCAATGCCAACTTGAGCGACCTTGACGCGTCGTTCTCTACCGACCGTGACATCAACCGTACTAACGTTCCTGTCAACGCATTATTGAAGGTGAAAGGCGGCATCAGTGAGCCCGAATTGTCATTCGACCTGGAGTTCCCCACATTATCGAGCGATGCTTACCGCAAGGTCAAGAGTGTTATCAGTACCGACGAGATGATGAATCGACAAATCATCTACTTGCTTGCGCTGAACCGATTCTATACACCTGACTATATGGAGGCGAGCAAGAACAACAACGAGCTCACGTCGGTGGCTTCGTCGACAATCTCGTCGCAGTTGTCCAATATCTTGGGACAAATCAGTGAGAACTGGCAAATCTCGCCAAACTTCCGTAGCGACAAGGGCGACTTCAGCGATGTGGAGGTGAACCTCGCCCTTTCGAGCCAACTGCTCAATAATCGACTGATTTTCAATGGTAATTTTGGCTATCGCGACAACACCTACAACACCCGAAACAGCAACTTTATTGGCGACTTCGACCTTGAGTACCTGCTCAACCGCAAGGGCTCAATACGCCTCAAAGCTTACAACCACTTCAACGATCAAAACTACTACGTTCGCAATGCCATGACCACCCAGGGCGTGGGAGTGGTGTTCAAGCACGACTTTGACAGACTCTTCAACAAGAAAAAGCTTCAGGCTCCGTTGCTCGATACAGCCCGTCACATTCCTCAGCCTCTTACTCAAGATACTATGTTGCGATTTACCAGCCGCTCTCAAAAGCCTAAAGTCAAATCAGATACCATCCTGACGCAATGAGAAAATCGATAATTGCAATATTATTCTTGATGATGACAGTGGCTTTGATGGCTCAAAACCAGTCGCAGCCTATGGGTGTTGCTGATATCCCAAAATCGAATGACGACTCTATTGACAGCTCATATAAGAAAGGAAGTTCCCCCTTTGCGCCCGTTGAAGAGCGTCAGGCATTTCTCAAGCACATACGTGACAGCATCGACGCTATTCAATTTGACACCACCCGTGATGACCACTACTGGGAACGTGCTATCATCAACAGCGAGTGGAGTTTTTTTACTGACCCCACTGTGAAATTGCCATTTCCTCTTAATTTGGCTCGAAAAGGCTACAATTTCTACTCCAAGGCGTTCAACAACTACGACACCACCTATGTTGTTGGTATCGATACAGATTTCAAGCTCATGTTGATTAATAACAACTGGCTCAACAGCTATGGTGGAATGATTGCCGATAATGATATGAAAGTGTTCATGCACTCAGATGTCAACTCCAGTGTGGGCGTGCATTTCTCTTATATGGGAATTGGTTACACCTATATGTTTGACCTCGACAACGTTTTTGGTGGGGACCCGACGAGGCACTCTAAGTGGGACCTTTCGTTTGCTACGTCAAGATTCTCGTTCGAGGCCTATAAGTCACGAAATTCTGGTAGAGTTACAATAGAGCGGTTTGGAGATTATAACAACAAGCGTCCGGCAAAACAGAAGTTTTTTGGGTTGGTACAGAAGACATCGGGATTTGACATGTACTATTTTTTCAACAATCGAAAGTACTCACAGGCGGCCGCCTACAGCTTCTCGAAGCTCCAGAAGCGTAGTGCAGGAAGTTTCATCGCGGGTTTTCTTATTGCCACACAGAATGTTGAAGTTGACTTCTCAGATCTTCCTCAAGAGATGATAGAATTCCTACCTGAAAAAGAAGATGGCACATATTACAAGTACCATCACCGTTCTTATAGCTTCTTGCTGGGTTATGCCTACAATTGGGTTTTCTATCGCAATTGGCTTTTGAATATCACGTTGGCGCCATCTTTAGGTTGGAATCATTCGTTTTACGACTCGGTAGACGGCAAGCGTGACATGCCGACTGTTGACTTAAGGGGAAAGACCAGTTTGGTATATAATGTAGGCAAATTCTTCTATAGCTTGCAGTTTGTCATAGATTCTCATTGGTATCACAGCAAATACCATAATTTTATCAATTCGCAAGAAGACCTCACTTTCACAGCGGGTTTTAGGTTCTAATTCTTTTCATTGTGCTTATGAATCTCCCTCGCTTGTCACGGTCAACTGCCACGTTTTTTTTGTTGTTATTAGCTGGCGTGTGCTCTGTCATGGTCAAGGCAGTGAGTTTTGATGCTGGGGAATATTGTTTTGACAACAGCAAACTCAAGTTCTCGCAGGTGAAAATGTTGATAGGAAATGTCACCAGCGAGTACACCAGAGTTTACGATATGACACCAGTCCCTGAAAGGCCTTGGTGGAAGGTGATGATTGATAGCGATGTGGCAAATCTCGATTATTTTACCTTTGTTGAGACCGATGTCCCAGCAGGAATCTTTGCTGTGCGTCTTAACGTGTTTCTCGACAACTTGTCGAGTGCTAATGGTGGATTGCGGCGAACAAGCCTCAAGGCCACGACCAATATTGTGGAAGACACACTTGCCAATTTATGGGTATATTGTCCCTTCAACGATGGCAAACTCAGTGATGGGTATTGGCGAACCGACTACAGCTATGACGCTACTATCTCGGGCACATTGCCCGTCATTTATCTCAACACACGCGACTCGGTGACCATTGTGAGCAAGGACCAATACATTGAAGGCAATCTGTGGATTGATGATGCAACAAACACGTTGGGCTCAAGCGATGCGCCTCTTGCTATCGAGGTAAAAGGGCGTGGAAATTGGACTTGGGAGCATTCCTACAAGAAGCCTTATAAAGTGAAGTTTGCTTCTAAGGTGTCGCCGTTGGGGCTTGACCGCAGTCGACACTTTGTGCTGCTTGCTCACAATGAGGACTACAGCGGTTATCTGCGCAACACTACTGGGTTTGAGTTGAGTCGCCAGCTTGGAATGCCTTACACGCCTCGTGAGGTGCCTGTGGAGTTGGTGCTCAATGGAGATTATGTTGGGCTTTATTTCTTGTGCGAGAAAATTAGGGTGGAGAGCGGCCGTGTCGACATCATGGAGCAGAGCAATTATGAGTCAATCCCCGATAACGTCACTGGTGGTTGGCTCTTGGAGCTTACAGACGACGGCAACGTGGTAATAGACCAGAATCAGAACAATGACCCATCAAATCCTCGTTTCACCTTTGTCACTCAGTCACCCGAGGAACTCTCGCAGGTGCAGCGCGACTATATACATGACTTGCTTGCTCGTGCCGACAGTTGCGTCTATGTCCCCGACAAGGATGACCTTGGATGGGAGCAGCTTCTTGATATCAACACTCTGGCTCGATTCTATGTTATCCATGAGGTGATTGAGAATGTTGAGGCTTTCTCGGGCAGTTTGTTCCTCTATAAGGACTTGGGCTGGGATGAGAAACTAATGTTTGGGCCAGTTTGGGACTTTGACAACAGTTTCTTCCAAGAGAGTACCACCAGTGACCATTTCATCTTCGATTACGATACACCTTATCCGTTCTTGTGGATTAAGGAATTGCTTAAGTTCCCACGTTTGCAGCAGCAGGTGAGGGCGGTGTGGCGCGAGTTCTGCGACAATAACGTGCTGGACAAGCTCATTGATAACGCCTGGCAATGGCGAGAACTTGTGATTGACGCCGAATGGCAAGATCGATTGAGGTGGCACCTCTATGCCAGCAATCATGGTCCCGAGAAAAGCGACGAGTATCTCGACGTGATAGCCAAGAAAGTGGCATGGTTAAACGGGCAGTGGGGTAACGCATGTGATGTTGATATGGATGGTGTAGTCACCGCTGCCGACATCACTGCAATCTACTGTTATCTCTTAGATAGTGATCAACGTTTCCGATTCAGTGCCGATGTTGACGGCGACGGCACAGTAACTGCTGCCGATATAACTGTATTATATAACTATCTTCTTGGCAGTTCGGAATAACACCGCCAGAGTCATAATAAACTTATTTCAGCAAGTTTCAATTTTGAAAACTGCTGAAATGGTGGTTGGTTTGGGCGTTTGAATAGGTTTTACAGGGACATCGAGGCTATAAATTTTTGTTGGGCGAGATTTGTATCTAGTATTATGCAAAAAATGCATATTACTTTCAATCTCTAATTCCCATTCTTTGAATAGATTTGATATATGTCGGGCTACAACAGATTGATCTTTCTGAAACAACTCTGCCATTTGTGCCTGGATGAGCCAAACGGTCTCATTCTCCATGCGCCGCCACAGTGAAGCCCATGGCGCAAACCATCAGCAGCAATATAGCCCATATATGATTATCCCTTGCCATAATTCAATTTGTTTTAAGCCATCCGCAAAAATAGTGGTTTTAGTTTTTCACAACATTCTTTGGTCCATTGATGAGAATATATACAATGCCTTCGGTTTCCAAATCAATCAAGGCACGACCATATTTGTCGCCTCCGTCAAAGACTACGACGAGTTTTTGGGATATATAATCATGGTATTCCAGATTTGCTTTCGCAACTAGATTGATATAAATCAAGCGGTGGCCATTGCGTTTGACTCCAAAATATTGCTTAGCGTAGTTTTCGAGCGGCATAGGTCCAGTACCAGGCAGATATGCTCTCTGAGTTATTTCACGGTCAAGCAGCCATTTTGCTCTCCCAATATCAGTTTGTTTTAACTGGTAGAACTCACCTTGCAAATCTTTGTTATATTTTTGTGCAATCAGGTACTCACTCTCAGGCAACACATAATCAAGAGAATCCATTCGAATAATACCAATTACATTAAAAGAGCTTGTCAAATAATAGGGAGCATTATCATCTGTTTCAAGAACAACTGTCATTGGCTGGCGACTGTCGGCAACAATTTCTTGTGGCTTAAGTCCTGGGCATGACACAGTGAGAATAGTGCCATCGGTAACGCAAATGCTGAACTTGCCATCAAAATCAGAGGCAGTGCCGTTTTTTGTGCCTTTAGCACAAATATGCGCTCCAATAACAGGCTCTCCATCTTCGGCACTCAGCACTTGCCCTGTCACGATGTTTTTCTCAAGCCAAATCTCGAAGCAGTTGCCTGATATCCGTCCTTGAATAGTCTTGTAGGCTGGATGCTCAACTTTAAGCAATTTATCATTTTCCTCAATCTGGGTTATATTGAAACGGCCTATGGAGTTGGTTATGTCGCTCTTGCCCGATGGCAGTGCCGTGACTGTTACACCCTGCAAGGGCTTCTCGTCGTCTACACTACAAACAGTACCAAACACCCCTTGTGGCAGATTCTCGCCATAACAGCAACCAGACACGAAGTTATATAAAGATATTCTTAACTGCTGAGCATCAACTGCCACCTCTATTTCATCGCAGTCTAAGACTTTCACAGATAAAGTGTCTCCCAGTTGCGCCTCTATATCAAAAAGCCCATCTTTATCAGTCGCGACACCTATATTGGTGCCTTTAAGACGAACGTAAACGCCTTTAAGTGGTTCCTTATCAAAAGCCGATACCACCACGCCTGTAATCGTCTTGGGCGATGAAGCACAGCACCCTGACTTGCCTGCCGACTGTGCCGCCACAGTGAAGCCCGTAGCGCAAACCATCAGCAGCAATATAGCCCATATATGATATTTTCTTGCCATAATTCAATCAGTTTTCTGCCATCCACAAAGATAGCTATTACCCTTTAAAGTACTCTGAGGCTCACACGACGGCCAAGGCCTTGAAAAATTTTAAACAGAGTAGAGAGCTGGATGTCGGCATGACCGTTCTCAACACGAGAAATATAGCTTTTCTTCGTGCCAATTCTCTGGGCGAGCTGTTCTTGAGTGAGTCCGGCTTTGCGTCTCTCTTCCCTGAGACGCTCACCAAGGATGAAAGCGTCACAATCGGCCTCAAATTCCACCCTTGAAGGCGTGTCGATTGAGCCAAAATCTTCTTCGATTAAATCCTCAATTGGAGTAAGGTTGCTGTTTTTCAATTCTTCACGTGTCATATTATTTCCTCCCTTTGTCATTAAAATACTCATTCATTATTCGTTTTGCTTTCTCTATCTCATTAGTTGGAGTCTTTTGTGTTTTCTTTTGAAACGCATTAAATAGAACCACAAGGTTTCCTTCGTCAAAGCAACAGAAGATGCGATATATGTTCCCGCTTTCCTCAACACGAATTTCATATAGTCCCGCCACACTTTTTATTGACTTTAAATAGGTAGTGGGTATTGACTCTAAAGTCATAATATACAAGAAGATTTGATATATCTTCTTTAATGTTTGCTGCGACAAAGTCTTCTTGAAATCAATAAAGTAGTTCTTGTAAACCACTATATGTCTCTTGTAATTCCGTTCAGCCATTACGATATATTTTTCGGCAAAGTTAACTAATTAGTAAACAATTTGCAAGTTTTTCAGTGATTTTTTCAATCTTTCTCAAACTCACAAGTGAGTAGATGCCAGTATTGCACAGCACTCCACCATCTAAAAGTGTCGGTTTCACTTGTTAATCTAGAGTGTAAATAATTGAAAATAGACAAATTTTGAATAAGATAAAATGAGCAAAAATAAGAGGAGACAAATTTATAATATTTGCCTCCTTTATTTGAATATCAATCACTTAGATTAAATTTATACCTTCTATGGCATCAATATTCCTCTTCGTTGAAGAAGAAGTCATCGTCGCTGGTGGGGTAGTCGGGCCAGATTTCCTCGATACTTTCATAGGATTCGCCCTCATCCTCAATCTCTTCCAGATTCTCGATAACCTCTAGCGGTGCGCCGCTTCGCTTTGCGTAATCAATCAATTCATCCTTGGTTGCTGGCCATGGTGCGTCTTCAAGTTTAGTTGCTAATTCTAGTGTCCAATACATAATACTAATATTTATGGTTTGTGATATTAAAATCGTTTTTTGAAAATTTGCGCAAAAGTAATACTATATTTTTTTTCCACAAGCGATAATAACGAAAAAAACGTGCCATTAGAGGCATTATGACAGTTAAAAAATGTCAATGGGTGGTTTAGGGGGGGAGGGGAGAGTTGGGGGAGGTGAGAGTTTTTCTAGATAGACTAGATTTTCTAGACAAACTAGTTGAGAGGGAAGAGTTGAGAGAGGTGAGAGGAGAGAGGGAGGAGAGTGGAGAGGAAATCTAGGCTTTGTCCTATTCCCTCTCCACTCTTAACTAATTAGTTTTTATTCTTGGCGGCTTCTTTTCGCTCTCGCTCACGTTGCTTGCGAGCTTCTTCTCGTTCTTTCTGCCGCTGCTTGGCCGCCTCCTTGCGTGCCTTAGCTTCTTCTTTCTTGCGTTTTTCTTCTTCTTTCTTTTTCTGCTCGCGCTCTTTTTGACGTTGCTTGCGTTCTTGCTCACGCTGCTTGCGAGCTTCTTCCTTAGCCTTAATCTTGTCTTTGCGTTCTTGTTCGGCACGCTTAGCAGCGTCTTCTTTCTCGCGCTCTTTCTGTTTCTCGAGATCCTCCCGAGCCTTCTCGGCAGCCTTTATTGAATCTTCTCGAGCCTTCTCCTCGGCTTTGAGCTGCTTTTGACGCTCTTTCTCGGCCTTCTTGATGGAGTCTTGACGCGCTTTCTCCTCTTTCTTGAGCTGTTTTTGACGCTCTTTCTCGGCACGCTCACGAGCCTTAGTCTCCTCGTCTTTCTGTTTCTTGAGGTGCTTTATGTTATCCTTGTTGTCCTTGTTGTTGCCACCAACGTTTTGAGTGTTGGTGTCGGTGCCTTGGACGTTAGTGTTGTCGTTGGTTATGGTGGTGGTGTTGTCGTCGTCTTTCTTGTTGCCTTGTTTGTCGGCTTCGGCCTGCTTGCGAGCCTCTTCTTGCTGACGAGCCTCTTCCTCAAGGCGCTTGCGCTGTTCCTCACGTTTGCGTGCCTCTTCTTGCTTGCGCGCTTCTTCCTTCTTTCGAGCTTCCTCTTGCTTGCGCTGCTCCTCGAGCTGTCGCAACTCGGCGCGACGACGAGCCTCCTCGAGCAGTGCTGGGTTGCCCTGCTCCTCGGGAGTGCTAACCTTAGGTTTCTCCTCCTTCTTCTCGGTGTTCTCTTCGTTATCGTCCTTCTTCTCTTCGTCGGCTTTACCTTGTCCTTTCTTGACCGACTTGATGGGCTTCTCCTCACCGCCGCTGTCTTCCTTGCCTTCTTCCTTGCTGCCTTCTTTGCTTTCGCCTTCGATTTTCTCATCATCGACAGCATCTTCAGGAATCTGCGACTCGATTTGCTCCTCGTTAAGCTCGTCGAGGTAGCGGAAGTACTCCTCAAAGGTACGACCCTCCTTGAGCAATAGGTTGAAGTTGTCCTCACTGATGATGACATAGTGAGCCTGTTGCGGAATCTTTTTCTCCTCGTTCTTCTCCCACACACCGCGATAATGGTCTACCTCGTAATAGTTGGCGAAACCTTTCACGATGATAAGTCCCAGGTCACCAAACGACATGGGCTCGAGTTCAAAGTCCTTGATGACGAACGACTCGAAGTTGTGCTTAGCCACCTCAAAGAGTAGCTGGTTAGATGAGACAGAGTCGGTAGAGAAAACGAGCACGAAGTATTGAGGCTTGTTTTTCCCCTCGGTGAACGGTGTGAATTCCTTGTCGCCTCCACCGCCGGTGGTGTCGTTAGACAGACGCATACTCCAAAGCATACCGCGAGTGTTAGACGAGCCACCATTGATTTTGCGTCCTTGGTTGAGCTGCTTGACGATAGACGATGCAGTGGGCGTAATATCGGTTTCAGGATAACGTTCCAGCATTTCCTTGATAGTGTTCTTAAACTTCTCAGGGTTACGCTCAGTGACGTAGGCCAACGCATGGATGAACATGAACTTAGGCATAATCTTCGACAGCGGATAAGTCTTCATCATCTCGGCATAGGCTGCATGAACAGTGGCATTGTCATTGTTCAAGTAGGCTGAATAAGCTTGGTCATATAGCTCTTCCTGTACGAGGTTCATGCGCTTGAGGTTCTCGATGTAGTTGGGATCTTGCATCGCTTGACCATACTTAGAGTCGGCAAAGTTATCGAGAATTAGCTGTCGGTACCGTTCGGAGTTTGCAATATCGCCACATCGGTAATATAGCAGATACATATTATAATATGTGTCGAGGCGGTAGGTGTTGTCGGGGTATCGTTCCAAAAGTTGCTCAAACTCATAGGTCGCCGCTGGCAAGTCGTTGAGTTTGTCCTTAAGGATTATGCCCATGTTGTAAAGACCTTCCTGAATGACATCGTTAGAGGTTTGAATCTCCTCTTCGGTCTTAGGAATCTGTTTTAGGTAGTATTCTTCGTAATGTGGGTCATCGGCACGCTTTGCGGCTTCCTTATCGACCTTAGTGGTGTCGTTTCCTGCAGCCTTGGTGGTGTCGTTTGCCAGAGTATCGCTTTCTTCGGTATTATCTTCGAGCGAGAACGTGTTCTTGTTTCGCCGCCGCCAGTTGTCTTCGAGTTTGCGGTTTCCCCATTGCTGTTGGAAAGCCGTCTTACCAGCGTTCTTGGTCATCGTGTTGTAGAAGTACCACGAGTTGTCGCTGTTGATATTGTAGGTCGCAGGCTGCTTGGAGTTATTTTTCAGTCCAGTGCCGGCAGCTTGTTGCTGCGCCATGTAAGCTTCACGCTCGGCGTTTTCCTTCTCTTCTTTTTCTTTCTTCTTCAAGTCCTCGATAATCTTGGCGATTACCTTCTTCTGCTCTTCGAGAGGCATTTGCGAGAGGCGCAGCAGCGAGTCTTGTAGAGTGACGTTGCCCGAATACACTGCGAGCTCGTCGAGCACGTCGCTGCGTTGCTTTAGCTCTTTGTAGTTGGGATAGTTCTCGCTGAGCTGAGGTATGGCCTCGCTGTAGCAAGGTTGTGCTTTGTCATATTTGTGTTGTGCGAAGTAGATACCACCCAGCGTTAGCTGGCTGATGGCCTTGTCGATGCCGTTTCGTGTGCTCTTCTTAGCTGCGAGCTCATAGTTCTCGACGGCATGCACTGTGTCGCCACGGGTGAGGTAGAGGTTACCGATGGCGTAGTAAATTTGGTCGAGGTACTCTTTGTTTCGGTCATAGCGTGTCATGCGCTTGAGAGCTTTCACCTCGCTGTCGATGTTGGAGCCCTGGAACACGGCGCTCTGCTTGATGCGAGCGTTGAACTTAGTGCGGTAGGTCGAGGAGTTGCTGCTTCCGGCACGCTTGTAGGCTTGGTAGGCTTTCTCTTTTTGTCCTGTTTCATCGTAGAGCTGTCCCAAGAGAAAGCTCAGACGCACCTTTTGTCCTCCACTCGCGCCATTAATAGCTTTCTCGAGGAAGGGCACTGCCTCGGCGTTCATTTTGCACTTGATGTAGTAGTCGGCAAAGGCGAGGTTTGCGAGTTGTTGCAGCCGTGAGTTCTCGATTCTGCTGGGATGTATGTGTGCCAGCACGTTATCGGCCTCGGTAGTCCAATCCATGGCGCAATAGCTCAGAGCCTCCCAGATTTGTGCTTCGAGCACCAGGTCGGTTTTCCACGGGAAGTGACGTGCAATGTAGTGGAAAGTGGCTGCCGAGCTCAAGAAGTCGCCCTTCATGTATTGCGACTTAGCCAACATGTACCATGCATTGTGGATGAAGGGGTTATATTCCTCTCGCTTGAGCCATTCCTTGTACTTGGGGTCATTACCCTTGCCAGCTTTACGTTTGGGTTTTTTCTTGATAGAGTGCAGCGATATGGCCTTCTGCATCTTCTCGATGGTTCGGTCGAAGTTGGTGCTGGGCTGAGTGGCCTTTGGATAGGTATAGGCCTCGGCTGGATGAATGAAAAGTTGGGTGGAGTAGTCGTCTTGATACTCGTTTTCGAGCTTCTTGATTTGCTCCTTGTAGTGTTTTTCGCCGTTATAGTACACGTTGTAGCGTGTGTTCATGGCATGCCAAAAGCGACTGCCGGCAGTGTTCTTCTTGGTGCTGCACGCCGAGAAGACCGCTGTCGCAATCAGTATTAAAATGGGTATGTATCGATACAATTTCTTCATTACCCAGCTACTTCTTGCCTAGATATATCTTTTATTAAAACGAAGGAAGTAGTTTTTTATTGCATTATTTTAGTTGAGAGTTGAGAGGGAAGAGTAGAGAGTGGAGTTTTTCTAGAGAAACTAGATTTTCTAGATATACTAGTAGCTCTAGAACAAATAAAAACTGATAACTAACGATTGACAACTAAAAAAATGCACCCGCGGGTGCGGATGCATTTTTTAGAATTAACGGTAAGGAGGTTTATTTGATGATAACCTTCTTGTTGCCGTTGATGTAGATGCCAGGAGTAGTTGGCTTGCCATTGAGCTTCTGGCCGTTGAGGTTGTACCAGTCGTTGCTGTTGCTGTCAACGCCAACGGTGTTGATGCCAGTTGATGTCTGAGTAACCTTAAGAGCGGGAACGCCGTCACGGCTCCAAACGAGCTCGAAGTCGTAAGTTCCAGCATTCTCAATGCGGAAGTTTGCACCGTCGCACAGAGTGATGTTAACACCAAGAACATCGTTGTTGATCAGGAAGTAGCCAGCGCCGTAAGCGTCCTCGCCACCGTACCAAATCCACTGGCCTTCGGTCTCAGCTGGAGTGATAACCTTGAACTCAGCACCTGCCTCGAGTTCAGCACTTGCCTTGTTCTCAACGAACTCAATCATGCCATCCTCTTGGCTCCAATCGTTGAATGTACCTACCAGGTAGTATGCAGGCTCAACTGGTGTCGCGAGAGTAGTGAAGTTAACAGAAGCGGTCCACTCGGTAAGAGCCTTAGCGTCATTCAATACGCCCTGTACTTGTACCTCATACTCGGTCTCTGGATCAAGACCCTCGATAGTGTAAGTGCTGGTAACATCTTCAACAGTGGTCCACTCGCCTGCAGGAACCTCGTTGGCATAGATGCCGATAGCGTCGAAGAGCATGAAGTCACGGTCGGTGCAGTTGTAGTGACGGAAGGCGATGCGGCCGCTCTGGCCAGCGTAAGCACTCAAGTCAATCTCAACCTCAGTCCATTCAGTTGTGTTAGGACTCAGCATGTCGTCGGTTACAGGCTCGAAGTCTTCGATATCGGTGCTACCTGTAGTGCATACATAGATGCGGTAAGTCTCTTGGTAATTAGCACCATCGTCAACTATATAGTAACGGAGCGTGCCACCCAGGTCTTCAATCTCAGGACTAATCATCCACTGGTCGGGAGTGAGGGCAGAGCTTTGCCAACTTCTTGACATTGCTGCATATTGTCCTTCATAAGCAGGGAAACCACCACTATTGAAGTTGGTTGGGTCAAATTGCATCCAGTTGATGCCGTCGCCGTCGGAGTCAACAAGAGTCCAAGCGTCAAGACCATCCTCGAAGCCCTCGAAGAACTTAACGTCGGCCTTAGCAGGAGTGCGGTAACGCAGGTTGTAAGTGTCCTGAATGCCATCCCAGCTTACCTCAGCACTGTTGTGGGTGATGTTGTTAACTGCAAGGTTGGTTGGCACGTCAAGGCCATCGCTGGTGGTGAAGAGCACGCTCTCGGTCCACTGCGAATTGCCATCGGTGTAAGCACCTTGTACCTGTACCTCATACTGGGTGTTTGGAGTCAGAGCAGGATTATTGTCCTCGCCCATTACGTAACCACTGGTAACGTCATTCTTGACAGTCCACTCGCCAGCTTCGAGATTAGAATCGATGCTGAAGTCGTCAAGGAAGAGGTAGTTGTTGTCATTGCCCACATGGTGAATGGCGATATAGCCAGTCTGTCCCTTGTACTCAGCCAAGCTGATGTTAACTTGATTCCATTGACCGGAAGCTGCTGCCATATCCTGGAGGGTAACGGTGAAGTCTTCCTCGGCATTGCCAGTAGTAGAAAGCAGCACTTCATAGCTGTCGGGATAATTGGCGTTAGTAACAACCCAGAACGAAAGATTATCTCCAAATGTCACTTGTGGTGTGATGAGCCAGTTGTTGGCATCATAAGCATTGGTGCTCCAGCTCCAAGCACTTGCAACATAATCACCACCATGAGCACCAGCTGCTATGCTGCTGTTAGCTGCGTTGAATGCATACCAGCCATCGGTATTAGGAGCTTCGCCATCGGTGTAAATTGTCCAATTGCTCATTCCATTCTCAAAGTCGTCAGAGAATACAATCTGCTTGCCTGCTGCGGGGCGGTAGCGGATGTTGTATTTCTCGGCATCGCCAGCCCAAGTAGCCTTGGCAGTGGTAGCGGTGATGTCGCTAACTTCGAGCTCGGTAGGCAATGGGAACTGCAATGGAGTGGTGAAGGTAACGGGATCGCTCCAGTTGCTCTTGTTGCCCTCGCCGCAGTTACCGCGAACGTAAGCCTTGTAGGTAGTATTCTCGGCAAGAGAAGAGAGTTCAAGTTTTGCCTCGCCCGAAACAGCTACTGGAGTAGCAGCGTCAACATCAAAGTCGCCAACACCGTAAGCTACCTCCCAAGCATCCTGCTCCTCGTCGCCTGGAGTCCAGGTGAGTTTTGCGCCATTGTAAACAATGTCGCTTGCTGCGAGGTTGGTAGGACGTGGACAAGTAACCTGGCTGATGTGGAAGGTGGTGAGAGTGCCTGATGTTGGTGAGCCGCCACTGCTTGCGCCAGTGCCATGCCACTCATAGATAACCGAGCCGTCGGGACCAGTGATAGTGAAGCCTGTCTCGTAGCCATAGTTGCCAGGTACCCAAACAAGGTCGTAGTCAACGCCGTAGCACAAGGCTACAGTACCAGTGAGCAGATTGTCATTGGGAGTACCATTGACTGCTTGGATAGTGAGCTCTTGAATTACTGTGCCATTGTAAACAATCTGGAGCTTGTTGTTGTTCCAACCGTCGCCATAGGTATCGGTGAGCTCATAGGTGATTTCTCCCATGTCAGAAGCCTCACATACAGGAGTCATGAATGAGCCAGGGAGCCAGCCGCTCTCGCCATCGGCAAAGACAGCTTTGATGCGAACGTCGTAGGCTGTACCATTAGTCAAACCATCGAGAGTGAGTTCTGGAGTGCCAGAAACAGTCTCAGGTGTCCACTCTTCGTCGGCAGCCTTCTTGTACTCTACAGCCCATGTGGTCTCGGTGCCACCAGCATCCCAAGTAAGCTTAGCGCTGTTGGGGGTGATGTCGCTGATTTCCAAGTTCTGTGGCTTGTCGTAAACTTGGCCTGTGCTGTAGGTGAAGGTGGTCTTGGGCACGAAATTGCGCTGAGTGGCAGCGATAGCATCGAGAGATGAGCTGCTGTAGCCACTTACTGAAGCGCCTTCGGTTCCTACTCCTAGGAATGCTGTGGAAGTGTAGGTGCCTTTCTCGATTTGATAAACACCAATGAGCAGATTACCGCCATTGTAGGTGTAATACTGATTGAACTCTAAGTCCAAGTATCCCGAGGTGCCATCAAGTGCTCCCTCCCAGACAACAGTGGCGCCGTCGGTGCCAGTGAAATCGCTGAGGCTGGTAGCATCAACTTCCTTCATGAAAACCTGGAAGTTGCCACCCCAAGCTTTAGCGGCGGCGGTATTCAGATACCACTTCACTCCAGTGATGGTTGAGCCAACAGGCAGATCGCCGAGTTGGTCAGCGTTCATGATGAACTCACACTTGTTGTAAGCATCGGCCCATGTGCCATAAACGGGCACATAGTTGCTGGTGTTTGTTCCGTCATAAACAGTTACCTCTTGTGCGAAAGCCGCTGTGAAAGCCGCCATCACAAAGAGCAACAAAGATAATAATTTTTTGTTCATAGAAAAACGGTTTTGGTTAATAATATAGAAAATAAACACTAAATGTCGGTATAGAAAAGCTATTAAAGCGCAAAGTTAATTATTTGTGATTAAATATCCAAATTAATTTGGAAAAAGTTGAGAGGGGATGGAGGAGAGAGGAGAGAGTGTAGAGTCAACTGGCAAGTGCAAAATTAAGGAAAATGTTTGAAGAACTCTTTCTTGGGTGTTGAGAAATTTAGTTTTTCCCTTGGTCTTCTATTGAG
>CAJOFH010000022.1 GCA_905233845.1 uncultured Muribaculaceae bacterium
GCCATAATGCTCTCTTGTAAAGAGAATGGAGAAATTGTTTTCACAAGAGAAGATTTCTCAAAACAAGATGACTACGTTCCCCTCGTGCGTGAAGGAGTGAAGTGGGTTGAGTATTATAATAATTCAATAGAGAATACTCAATGGGTCAAATCATACCAATTTTTGGGGAATACTGAAATTGGTGGAAATGTTTATAGAATTCTTTATGCTACAGATGGTATCTCTAGTAATTTATCGCAAAATGACAGTCCTGTTGCTTATGTAAGAGAACAAAACAAACAAGTGTTCATAATCCCTATTATTTTTGAGATAGATGGATGTGTGATGTCAAATGAAGAATTAGGCGAATATATGATATATGATTTTAACGATATAACTGCGCCTTACACTATAGATGAGGGTTTCATGCAACCTGTAACAACAGAGCAGATGCCATATGGAAGCAATACGGTCAATTTATACACTCTTGGCAATGGCATTTCTAAAAAAATAGCTGAAGGAATTGGTTGCCTTGACTATGTGTTTTATAACCCATGGCCTATGATCATGCCTGATGGTTCACACTATTCATTGGCTTGGTTTGAAGATAATGGTGAGTTTATCTATAAAGGTGAAGACTATGATGCTGCTATAGATTTTTTGTCAGAACAGACCTACGTTCCCCTCGTGCGTGAAGGAGTCGTTTGGGAGTATGTGGGTTATTACCATGCCTGGCCAGAGCCTGGCTATGAGAAGGTGCAACTTTACACTCTTGAATTCAATGGCACGACTGTTATTGACGGAAAAACATATTATAACATCTATCGCACCTACTATGACAAGCAAGGCAATGCTAAAGAACCCTACCTTGCAGCCTATGTAAGAGAGGAAGGGAAAGTGGTAACAGCAATTCCTAATGATAGTCAAAGTTATGATATTAACGAAATCTATTGGTGGAATATTCCCGAAACATTATACGACTTCAACAAGCCAATGTTCTTGCCTGATGATTGTGATTATCCTTATGACCTTTTTGGCTATGATTGCTCATCATTGATTGAAGTTGAAATCGCAGGAAAAATCAGGAAGGGATATGAAATATATCGCAGTGACAATGAATATTATGGCACTACTAATAGATTTAAGACCATAGAAGGCATTGGTGTTGACTGTGATTTTGGCGACTTGCTCGTCCCATATAGAACCTATTTTACATCTATTAACCCTATGTCAAGTCTCTCGGCAGTATATGAAAATGGTGAACTTGTATATCAGGGGTGCGGATATGATGAAGCACAAAAGTTGAAAAATCCCGTCGTGGGCGATGTGGATGGTGACGGAGTTGTTACAAGTGCCGACATCACAGTTCTATATAACTATCTGCTCAACAGCGACTACCAATATCATGAAAGCAGCGATGTGGATGGCGACGGCTTTGTCACAAGTGCCGATATTACTGCCGTTTACAACATTCTACTGGGCAACCAATAAACTCATTATAAATTGTCCTCAAGAGCACGATTCTCTTGAGGACAATTTGACTTTGTTCAAAAAGCTGCGAACTGAGTTCGTATTAGTTAAACGACAATGACTGACAAAAACACTTTACTTTTGTTTTATTATTGACAATTGTCGTTCCCACATTAAAAAAAGTCAATCTTGGTGTTTATTTCTTTTATCGATACTCGTAAAATAGATTAAACAACAGTAACAACTTGCATAATTGAACAGCAATTACTAACTTTGTGGCGTTGGAAACGATTAGCCACAACAAAAATGATAAAGATATGAAAAAGTTCACTTTTTTATTGCTGGGACTGATAATGATGACCAATGCCAGCGCCTACGACTTTATGGTTGATGGACTGGCTTACTCAATAAATAGTGGTGATTCAACTGTGACGGTGACGTATACAGCATATTATTCAACCACTAATTATAGTGGTTTGACAACTGCAGACATCCCAAATAGTGTAATATACAATGGCACTGCTTACTCGGTTACTACGATTGGCGACTATGCTTTCTGTGGTAGCACTGACTTGACCTCGGTGACTATCCCCAACTCGGTGACTTCGATTGGGCAATCGGCCTTCGAGGCTTGCTCTGGCCTTACCTCAATGATTGTGGATAGCGAAAATAAAATGTATGATTCTAGATATAATTGTAACGCAATAATAGAAACTGCGACCAATACTCTTATATTTGGATGCAAGAATACCGTTATCCCCAACTCAGTGACTTCGATTGGCAACGGTGCATTCGCTTTTTGCCGCTTCACCTCGGTGGATATCCCTAACTCGGTGACTTCGATTGGAGACAATGCCTTCTATAGCTGTACTGGCTTAACCTCGGTAATCATTCCCAACTCGGTGACGTCGATTGGAAAAGGTGTATTCTATTATTGCACTGGCTTGACCACGGTGACCATACCCAATTCGGTGATAACGATTGGCGATTACGCCTTCATTTATTGCAGTGGCTTGACTTCGGTGACTATCCCCAACTCGGTGACATCAATTGGGAAATCTGCCTTCGAGAGTTGCTCTGGCCTTACCTCAATGATTGTGGATAGCGAAAATGCAATGTATGATTCTAGGTATAATTGTAACGCAATAATAGAAACTGCGACCAATACTCTTTTATTTGGTTGTAAGAATACCGTAATCCCCAATTCAGTGACATCGATTGGCTCAAGAGCCTTTTATGAATGCAGGGATTTGACTTCGGTGACTATTCCCAACTCGGTGACATCGATTGGGAAATCGGCCTTTGAAGATTGCACTGGCTTGACCTCGATGACCATGGGCAACTCATTGATTTCTATTGGAAAAACTGCCTTCTATCGTTGTAGTGGCTTGACCAAGTTAACCATACCCAATTCGGTGACAACGATTGGCGAATACGCCTTCTTTTATTGCACTGGCTTGACCTCGATGACCATAGGCAACTCGGTGGCTTCGATTGGCGAATACGCCTTCTTTAAATGCGTTGGCTTAAAATCTATATATTCAAAAATAAAAGATATTAATATCAGCTATGGCAATTATATCTTTGATGGCGTGCTCACATCCACATGTGTGCTTTATGTTCTCAAAGGTTGCTTGAGCGACTATCAGTCAACCCTACCATGGAGTGTATTCACCAATATCGTTGAGGAGAATGAAGGCGATGTGGACGGCGACGGAGTAGTGACCAGTTCCGACGTGACTTGCCTCTACAACTACTTGCTCAACGGCGATTCTAATGATATCGTCAATGGAGACCAAGACGGTGACGGCTTTGTCACAAGTGCCGACATTACTGTTATTTACAACATTTTGCTTGGAGAATAGCCCAATCGTTTTAATGGCTTCATTATTGTGAGCGAGAAAGAACTCAAGTAATCAATATGTATTTTGTCTATGGAGTTTCAGGAGTTTTGGAGTTAAACAATTCTCCATAACTCCAAGACTCCTTAACTTTATAACATGAAACAGGTAATTGCAATGGAGTCAAGGCTTTTGTCGCCGTACCTTGCGTTTGATTGCCTATTGAAATAAAAGGGCAGAGGGTTGAGTTAACCCTCCGCCTTTATTATTTTGCGGAGTGACCGAGATTCGAACTCGGGAACCGCTTGTGACGGTTACACGCTTTCCAGGCGTGCCTCTTCAGCCACTCGAGCACCACTCCAATTGCTAAAAGCGGTGCAAAGATAATGCTTTTTTCTTGATAAACGCGAAAAAGTTTGTAAATTTGTCATCGTTATATTAAAAAACGATCGATTGGTGGATTCTCGATTTGATATTAACGATAGGCAGGTCAATGACTTTTACCGTGATGTGCTTGAACTGCTTCCATACGAACCAAATGAGGGGCAAGTGGAGGCATTTGCTGCTTTTGCGCATTTCTTGCTTTATGGTGCCGAGCGTAGTGTGTTTTTGCTAAACGGCTATGCAGGAACTGGCAAGACATCACTGATGGGTGCTGTGGTGCAGGCATTGTCACATCGCAACGTAAAGGTGGTGCTGCTTGCGCCTACAGGACGCGCTGCACAGGTGTTTAGCGAGTATGCTCATCGTGGAGCACTCACTATTCACCGCAAGATTTACCGTCAGGACAGCTATCTTTCTGAGGGGTTCAGCCTTGCTGAGAACAAGCATACTGGCACTGTTTTCATTGTTGATGAGGCTTCGATGATAGCTAATGCGTCGCCCGAAGGCTCAGTGTTTGGCACTGGTCGTTTACTTGATGACTTGGTTCATTATGTATATAATGGCAAGGGTTGCAAACTTATGCTTATGGGCGACGGTGCACAGCTACCGCCAGTGGGTCAGTATGAGAGTCCCGCGCTCAACAGTGAGGTGATGCGTGGTTATGGGCTAACGGTATATGATATAACGCTTAAACAAATAGCGCGTCAGACAGCCGACTCGGGAATCTTGCAGAATGCCACTATAGTACGACAGATTTTGACAAGCGACCAGCTTGTGGTCCCCAAATTGGAGTTGATTCAATATGACGACATAGAGGCTATTACAGGAGAGTTCTTGTTAGAGACGTTGAGTGACTGTTACGACCGTGACGGCATAGACGAGACCATCGTCATCACTCGCAGCAACAAACGAGCCACGATGTATAACATGGGTGTGCGCAACACCATTCTTTATCGTGAAGAAGAACTAGCGACTGGTGATATGTTGCTTGTGTCGAAGAATAACTACTATTGGGCGAATGACTACGAGAACATCGATTTTATTGCCAATGGTGATGTGATGCGAGTGAAACGGGTGTGGGGCGAGGTTGAACGAGCTTATGGCCTTCGTTTTGCCAATGTGACGGTTGAATTGCCCGACCATGGCAATGTGGAAATGGACGTGAAGATTGTGATTGACAGCTTGCTGAGTGACACTCCAGCACTCACATTGTCGCAGAGCGAGCGCTTATACAACGAAGTTCTGAACGAATGTACTGGAAACAAGCGAGAGCGTTATAAGCAGATGAAGGAGCATCCTTATTTCAATGCTTTGCAAGTGAAGCTTGCCTATGCTGTCACATGCCACAAGGCTCAAGGTGGTCAGTGGAAGAATGTGTTTGTCGACATGGGAAGCATAATGCCCGAAGCACTGAGCACTCTCGACTTCTTGCGATGGCTCTACACTGCTATTACCCGTGCCAGTTCAAAGGTATACTTGATTAATTGCCCTTTGAAGTGATGAAGGTGAGTGGTAGTTGACTCTACAGTTGATTCTGCATTGCGTTTTCTTAAACTTTGCATTAAGCATATTTTTCGGTGAAAATTTGGTGGTTTCGAGTTTTTTATTGAATTTTGTAAGTTAAAACCGAAATTAAGATGATATAATGAGGATTTTAAGATATAAATTGATGCTTACATTAGCGTGTCTGTCACTCGCAGTTCACGCAGGAGATTTTGTGAGCAATGGCATTGTCTATAGTTTTGGTGACCGCAATAACGAGGTAATTGTAGATGAGAATATTGTTGATGGCCAAAATGCTTATGAGGGAGTGTACATCATTCCTGAGACAGTGTTTTTTGATGGCTACAACTACACTGTCACTGCTATTGCAGAGGGAGCTTTTTCGGAATCGAAGGTTACTGATGTGGTAATCCCTAACACGGTAACGAAGCTTGGCGCTGAAGCTTTCTTAAATTGTGATGAGCTTGTGAATGTAACTTTGTCGCTCAACCTCACTGAGATTCCTCGTGAGTGTTTTTATGGCACTGGACTAGTAAATATTGCGATTCCTGAAGGAGTTGAGAAAGTGGGTTATGGCGCTTTTCAAAATTGTTATCTGCTTCACACTGTGATGCTGCCTTCATCCTTGAGCCGCATCGAGGCTTATGCTTTCACCGACTGTCACAATCTCTATGAGATTTATTGTGCAGCCATTACACCTCCAAAAGCGAATGGTTGGGGGACGTTTGATGGCGTAGGGCAAGTGGACGTGGTAGTTGCCGACTATGAGACAATGGATGTTTATCTCGCCGACAAGGCTTGGGGCAGCGGTGAGCATTTCACGCTATTTCCTAATGAGGACATCTCACCGCTAATAACTGAAGATGCCGAGCCTTATTGTCAAGACTGGAAACGTGTTAAACTTGGCAGTAATCTCGCTTACAAAATTTATAACGAGAATGATGAGCTTGTCGCCTTCACCGCAGCCGACTACTGCTATCTTTCTGCTCTCGATCACGATGCTATCTACACAATAGTTCCTACTACAATGATGGGTGAGGGTGACCCGTTCAGCTTTACGGTTGAGGCAACTACAGGCATAGACCAGTTGATAGACGAAGAGTTCCCTTCTGAACCCGACCCCATTATAGTAGCACATTGGGGCACATTATACATCTATGGAGACAACTATGGCAAGCTTGTGAGCGTATGGGACATGAGCGGCCGTCTCTACTATGAGCGCATGTCGAGTGACAGCCAAGTCATTGACCTGCCCCACAACCGTGTATATGTTGTGAAAGTGGGAAATTATGTCAAGAAAATTTTCTTGTAAGATGCAAGATAATAATGACAAGAAATTCATGCGCTTGGCACTTGCCGAGGCCCAGGAAGCCTTTAGACGTGACGAGGTTCCCATTGGAGCGGTTGTTGTGTGCCAAGGACGAGTAATTGCTCGTGGACACAATCTCACTGAGACATTGACCGATGTCACTGCACATGCCGAGATGCAGGCCATTACTTCGGCTGCAAATTTTCTTGGCGGGAAATACTTGACCGATTGCACTCTTTATGTCACAGTTGAGCCTTGCCTGATGTGTGCCGGAGCCCTTGGCTGGAGCCAGATTTCAAAAGTGGTCTATGGTGCTAGCGATGACAAACGTGGATATCATACTTTTTGTGCAAATCCTTTCCACAAAAAGACTGAGGTGTTGGGTGGAGTGCTTGCCGAGGAGTGCGCAAAACTTATGACCGATTTTTTTAAAAATAAACGATAAAAAACTACTTCATGAAAAAGACATTCAAATACTTGTTGGCGATTGCAGTAGTAGCGGTGCTTTCGTTTAGTGTTAGTGCGAAAGATATCACAACGGCAGTCCCTGCAATTTATGACCAGGCGATTGCCGAGGCACAGAAGCGTAACGCCATCGTAGATACTATTGATGTGATGAGCACTAAGATGGGACGAATCATCAAGAATACAGTGGTTTTGCCAGCCCAATACTCGCAGAAAAATAACCCCACACGTTATTTCCCTGTTGTTTATCTGCTTCATGGGGCACAAGGCAGTTACCGTGACTGGCCCAAGAAAGCCGACTTGCGCTCACTTGCATCGCAGTATGGAGTAATAATAGTTTGTCCAGATGGCCAAGACAGTTGGTATTTCGATTCGCCAATTGATCCGAATTTCCAGTTCGAGACTTATGTAGTGTATGAGCTTCGCAACTATGTTGAGACACATTATCGCACCCTCAACTATCCTAAATATCGTGCTATCACTGGCCTGAGTATGGGTGGTCATGGCGCGTTGTGGCTTGCGTGGCGTCACCCTGACATCTATGGCTCATGCGGTAGTATGGAAGGTGGAGTAGACATCTACAATTATCCTAACAGGTGGAAAGTGAATGATCGTCTGGGTGACTTTGAGAGCAACAAGGAGGTATGGCGTGAGCACTCGGTGATTAGCTTGGTTCCCACCTTATCACCAGGCCAAAACATCGTCATTGATGCTGGCAAGAATGATATATTTATAGAGGCAAACAACTCTCTTCACGAGGCTCTCGACAAGCAGGGCATTCCTCATGACTACACAGTGCGCCCAGGCAAACACAGCTGGTCGTTCTGGATTAATGCTCTTGATTATCAGATGCTCTTCTTCTATAAAGCATTTAATGCAGGAGTGAAATAAAAGCATTGAAAAAATAACCATTAACAACATCAACCATTATGTCGAAAGAAAAGGTTAGGCCCCGAATATTGATTATATATACCGGAGGCACTATTGGCATGATAGAGAATCCCAAGACAAAGGGTCTACAGCCATTTGACTTCTCACATCTCATCGACAATGTGCCTAAAATCAAAATGCTCAATTATGATATTGACAACATCCAGTTTGATCCGCCTATTGACAGTAGCAACATGAGCATCAAGCACTGGAGCCAGATAGCACGAACCATTGAAGAGAATTATGACAACTACGATGGTTTTGTTATACTTCATGGCACTGACACTATGGCCTATACCGCCTCGGCATTGAGCTTTATGCTTGAGAACCTGAACAAGCCTGTGATTATAACAGGTTCACAACTTCCCATAGGTGAGGTTCGTACCGATGGCGAAGAAAATCTTATTACCGCTCTTCAGGTCGCTGCCGAGCGTGATAGTAGGGGAGAGGCGATGGTCAAGGAAGTTGCCATTCTTTTTGAGAACCATCTTATTAGAGGAAACCGGAGTTCAAAAGTCAGTGCCGACAACTTTAATGCCTTTATGAGCACTAACTATCCCGACCTGGCAAGAGTTGGGCTTGACATTACTTACAATGATGACGCACTGCTGCATGACACCAGCAATAGACCTCTTATGGTGCATGACACAATGGACCCAAGCGTGATGTTTATTGTGTTGCATCCAGGAATGTCGCGCTCCACTCTTGAATACTTGCTTCATACCCCTGGCATCAAGGGTGTGGTGCTCAAAACCTATGGCGCTGGTAACAGTCCAAGTGGACGATGGTTTACCGAGCCCATTAAAGATGCTGTTGAGCGTGGAATCGTAATTCTTAACGTTACACAGTGCGTGAATGGCGCTGTCAACAGCAATCTCTATGAGACGGGTAACGCCCTTGCTAAAGCTGGTGTGATAAGTGGCAATGATATCACAAGTGAGGCTGCGATTACTAAGATGATGTATCTCTTTGGCAAAGGGATGACAAGTAGCCAAGTTGCTAAATATCTCCAACGCGACATTTGCGGTGAGATGACCGAAAAGCGATAGAAAATAATAAAATATTACAAATACTTATTTAAATGTTAGCTCGACTTATATTATCATCGGTTGCAGTGGGCATTACAGCCTACTTTATGGACAGCGTCACCATAGAGCCTTGGTGGGTTGTTGTGATTGTGGCAGTTGTGTTGGGACTTATAAACTCAGTTGTCAGACCAATAATTAAAATTTTATCATTGCCCATCACGATTTTGACTTTAGGTCTATTCTCATTAGTGATTAATGGCCTGATGGTATTACTTTGTGCTTATTTCATCGATGGCTTTAAGGTTGATGGCTTGGGCGCAGCAATACTTTTCAGTATCATTCTAGCTGTGGTCAACTGGGTACTGAACATGATGTTCTCTCAGGAATGAAATTGGGATGAACATTTTTATTTCTAACACAAACCGCGACTTGATGGATAATAATCCTTAGATCGCGGTTTGCTAGTTGTTGGAGATAATTGTGTGGTTATTATTCACTTTTGAACTTCAATGAGTTGCGCTCGGCGCTTTCTATGCGTTTGTTACGCCAGCAGCTACGGCACAAGGCTACATACCGATCATCGCCACCAATTTCTACTTGGTTTCCGTCGGTGACAATGTTTCCTTGTGCGTCAATGCGAGCATTAATACTTGTTTTGCGACCGCATGCACAGGTGGATTTAATCTCTTCAATGGAGTCGGCAATCTCAAACAAACGTCTGGAACCTTCAAAGAGATGTGATTGGAAATCGGTACGCAACCCGTAGCACACTACATTTGTACCGTAGTCGTCAACAATGCGAGCCAGCTGGTCAATCTGCTCCTCGGTAAGGAATTGCGATTCGTCGATAAGAATCCAGTCTTTGACTACCAGGCTGCTTTCATAAAGCTCGGTGACATACTCATAGATGTTCATCTCCTGATAAATCCAGCTGCATTCTCGCTCAATTCCAATGCGTGAGCGAATCACGTTCTCTTTTTCGCGGTTGTCGATGATAGGTTTCATACACAGGTACTTAAGCCCGCGTTCCTCGAAATTATAGGCCTGAGTGAGTAGCAATGCAGTCTTTGCCGAGCCCATTGTGCCGTATTTGAAGTATAGTTTTCCTCGTCTGTTCATATCAATCGCAAAGTTAGAAATAAAAACACTCAATTTCCACAAAAAATCGCATAAGTTATTAACAACTTCCAAATAATAAGGTCGCCTTTAGGACGACCTTAATGTGATTGAGTGTTATTTTGTTTTGTAGAATTCCGATTGTTGTTGAATAAGTTCTTTGTCGGTGAAATAGTTTATCTTCATAGCGTTTCTAACTTCTTCCATCGTCTGTACTGCTGTCTCACGAGATTTTTCTGTTCCTTTTCGTAAGATATTGTATATCTCAGGAATGTCTAGCTGCAGTACGTGTCTACGTTGACGTATAGGTTCCAACATCTCATTGAGGATGCTGTTGAGTAACTTCTTGCATTTCATGTCACCAAGACCACCACGACGATAGTGATCTTTCATCTCTTCGAGATTCTTGTAGTCGGGGAGATAATTGGCGAAATCCTCATCTTTGGCAAATGCGTCGAGATAGGTGAACACTGCGTTGCCCTCAACGGTTCCTGGATCGCTAACATTCAAGTGGTTGGGGTCGGTGAACATTGAGCGCACCTTCTGCCAAACGGTGTCGGCATCGTCGCTCAAGTAGATGCAGTTGCCCAAGCTCTTGCTCATTTTTTCCTTGCCGTCGGTGCCAGGGAGTCGGCGAGCTGTCTCGTTCTCAGGCAGCATGATGTCAGGTTCTACGAGAACCTCACCATAAGTACTGTTGAAACGGCGCACCAATTCACGGGTGATTTCAAGCATAGGTTTTTGATCTTCGCCAGCAGGAACGATGTCGGCTTTGAAGAGGGTTATGTCGGCGGCTTGGCTCACTGGGTAACAGAAGAAACCGAGTGGTATGTTTGCCTCGAAATTGCGCATTTTGATTTCGGTTTTTACCGTCGGGTTACGCTCCACGCGGCTCACGGTGATGAGGTTCATCAGGTAGGTGGTGAGTTCAGCGAGTTCAGGGATATGGCTCTGAATGAAGATAATGCACTTTTCGGGATCAAGCCCAGCCGAGAGATAATCAAGGGCCACTTCGATAATGTTTTGGCGTATCTTCTCAGGGTTGTCGGCATTGTCGGTAAGAGCCTGAACATCGGCCATAAAGACAAACATTTTCTCATAATCACCTGCATTTTGCAGTTCCACGCGTCGACGCAACGAACCTACGTAGTGTCCCAGATGGAGCTTTCCAGTAGGACGGTCACCAGTCAATATTACTTTTTTCATATAAATTATTTTTTTGATTTTCAAAATGAAAGTGCAAAATTACATAAAATAGCCGACTTGACAAAAGATTTTTATATAATGATAGAAAAAACCACTTACTATTGGTATATATTTGTTATAAAGATACATATTATAAAAATTTGAAGAAATATTTAGATTATTATTTGTTTATTTTCATAACAATCGTTAACTTTGCTCGATTTTAACTATAACCTAAAACTAATTAATAATTAACAAAAAAAGTATTGATATGAAAAGATTAATTACTCTATCTGGATTAATGGCTCTTTTGCTTGTGGCAGGGGGCAAGTTTGCGGGATTCTCAGCAAGTGCTCAGCCCGAGTCGTTTAACTGCAACTTCACTCAGCAAGACTTTCGCAATAACGAAGTAGTTAGGACCAACACCCTCAATGTGGTGTGGGACAAGGACGCTGGTGTCTTGACTTTCAATAATTTCTATGCTAATGATATGGTGAATGATCAGGTTGTCAACTTGGTATTCCCTTCTTATGCCACCGACACCTCAAGCCCAACAACTTTGACTTGGGAGAGTGATACAAAGGCAAACTTTACCTGGCGTGCCTGCTCAATGGGACAAAGCGATTTGTTTGAGTCTCTACCTTTCTCTTATGCTTCTTTCAAGACCTATAAGAGTGCAGTGGTAAGCCGTTTCCAGCATGTGGGAAATCCTGTAAGGATTTATGACCCGGCATCAAACTCACTCCCTACAAATAGCTATTATGCTTATTACGGAGGTCAGGATTGCCACGGCACTATCGATATCGCTGCGGGAACTATTGAAATTACCGATCCATGGGGATGCGTTATAGGCAATAACAGTTGGAACTCTATGAGTGCATCAGTCGTTATTGAGTATTTTGAGAGGTCTGAGATGATTCGCATCAACACTTCAATCAATGATGTAAATACTAATGCTCAAGTGGTAAGCACTCGCTACTACAACACCCTCGGTGTTGAGTCTGCACAACCATTTAATGGAGTTAATATTATAGTTAAGGAGCTTGACAACGGACAGAAAACTGTTACAAAGCAACTTATGAGATAAGATAAGCATAACAATAGGAGGGTGTCTCAAAATGCTCACAATTTTGCGTTTTGGTACACCCTCTTATTGCTGATATAAAGATAATAAATAAGATAATAATATGAGAAAATGTGTAATTTTATCACTGTTGTTTGCTGCGATGCTCGCAGTGAATAATAGTGCTGATGCTCAAAACCAACCAGAGTCGTTTACGCAAGTTTATCTGCAAAAAGACTACCGCGATGGTCAAGTCGTGAGAACCAATAATGTTACTGTGATTTGGGATGCTGAGTCTGGATTATTGACATTCAAGAATTTCTATTGGAACTTTTTGGTGGTTAATAACGTAGTAATTGACCTTATTTTTCCAAGAGGAGGAACTTCTACAACTAGTCCTACTACATTGACATGGGATAGTGATACAAAAGCACATTTTGGTTGGAAAGTCTCATATATGGGTTACACTAGTGTTTACTCGATTTATCACCAGGCATGTATTAGTCACATGAAGAGCGGTTCTTCTTTCACTTCCTACGATCCAGAAACTCACACAACAGGTCATTATAATTATGGATATGATGGAGGAAGAGAATGTAATGGTACCATTGATTTGGAGAAAGGAGAAATCACTCTTGATGATCCTTGGGGCTGTATGATAGGTTATGGCTCAAGTTGGACATCTATGAGTAGTTCTTGTACAATTGAATACTTTGAACGCTCAGTAATGACAGCAACAAACTTGGTTGACATCGTTAATGATGGCAATCCTGGCAAGGACTATACAGTCAACGATGATCTTGTGGGCGTTGCCACAGTTGACCATGTACTAAGTGCACCAATGGGTGTGAGTCGAAATCAAAACACCTTTATGATTGAAAAGGGTCGCTACAAACTTGATTTTGACCTCAGCAACAACACCCTTACGGTGTCGCAAAGTGCCGATGATGTGACTGGATATGTGAATAATGGGTCTTATCCTACTTACTATGTTTTTGGTCAAGCAAATACTAATGACTGGAATCCCATGGTTGGTCAGCCTATGGAGACCACCGACGGTGTTCATTATAGTGCCGTAGTAAATTTTGATGGTCGTGACGATGGCAAGAATTATTTTAGTCTTACAAGCGGGTTGGCACAGAATAATGATGATGGTGGCTGGAACTATGTAAATAACAATTGCCGTTTGGGTCCCGCGAGCAATGATTATCCTGTAGTAATGGGCGATGTGCTTTTTGCTAAAGATATGGGCAAGTATAAATATCCATCGGTTCTGCGTGAAGGTCAAGATGATTTTATGGGTCGTGTTGCAGCTGAATATGCTGGCGAAATGAGCTTCCATCCCGCTAGCAGTTATGACCAGAGCAACTGGGTGATGCTTACTGGAGTGACTAATGCCAACAACTATGTGGGCAAGATTATCAAGGGCAGAAGCATTACTGGCACACTTGTTGACAAGGTTAACCCTACTATTGCTGTTAACTCCAACCCCAAAGCGGGAGAGAGTTCACAATACGAGCCCAACCTCTACATAATGCCAAGCTTCAACGAGGCTTATTATGCCCCCGAGAGCAATTACTTCTTTGTTGCTCCAAAAGTTCAGGAGTATGCCTATATCACTTGGGCATGCTACAATGCTGCCGACGGCAAGTTCTATGTGCCCAACGACGGCAACGACAACAACTTGAGTGGTGGCATTGCAGTGAACTGGGACTATCTACCCAATGCTTCACCTACCGACGGATATGTCTATGAGTTTGATGCCATCTTGCGTAAAGTGCCACAGTCTGCCAGCAACGCTCCAATGCTCAAGGACGGCGCTCACAGCACTCCTAACACCGATGCAGTCTCGGCCGACTACCTTGTTTATCCTTTGCGTCTCTACGATGTTCCAACCGCTATCAACAATGTTGAGTCAAAAGGCAAGGTTGTCGACGTGAAGTATTATAACATGATTGGCATTGAGAGCAATGTACCATTCAATGGTGTGAATATTGTAGTTTCCATCTACGATGACGGCAGCCGTACTACTTCTAAAAAACTTTTTAAATAACCATTTTTTTTAATAATAAATCAAATGAAAAAACATCTTTTTGCAGTATTACTACTTGCTTTTGCAACAACCAGTGTGTCGTGGGCTGCTTCGGCATTTACTGCCGAGAAGTTGGCAAGTATCAACATCGAGATGGATCGTGACATCCAAACGGGTACTACAATTGGTTGCAACCGTGTGTCAATGGCATACACGGGAGGCACTAGCCGCGTGACGGTTTCTAACTATTTCGCTCAAGGTAGCGACTTGACTTTCAGCGTTAACTGGGGTGCCAACACTATCCAGTTCATGCCACAATGTATTTATACTTATCAGTATCAAAGTTATACATGCTATCTCTATGTTGTTGCACAGTCGGTTGTGAACAATAGTGATGTGAACTCAGTTCTTAATACAAGTCTTTCGGGCCGTGTGAATTCCAGTGGTTTCACTATCTCCACAACATGGAACTTGGCGCTGATTTATTATGATCCCGACAATGATGCTTATGTTAATGCCGGAGCCATGTACGATAACGGTATGTTCACTCAGTTCATCGCTAGCAATGCCACGATGACCTATGATGAGGTTGACTTCGACAGTGATGACCACGTTTACAACACAGGTAATGTGGTATCATTCCCGGTATATCTGTACTACTATAATAATAAGGTGACTATTTACAACTTCCTTGATTATGGTTTTGTGCCTGAGTTCACTCCTGGTGAGGGTAAGAACATGTGGGAGAACCCAAATGAAGAGCTTGCCCAATATAAAGATAATCAGACTGGTATAACTTATCATTTCTGTCTTTATAACTGGGGACCGAATGCTGATGGCTATGCCGATGTATATACCAATCAGTATGCTCAAGCTGAGGTTACTTCTGAGACAGTGTTTGACATGGGCAACATCACACTTGCCGACATGGTTCGCGACGGCATGGGATTCATTGGCGGTAACGCTAAGATTGTGCTTGAGAGTGGCACTCTGCCATTTGAGGAACCCGTGATTCCTGGCGATGTGAACTCCGACAAGAAAGTCAATGTCACCGACGTGATGTGCGTTGCCAACTATATCGTGGGCATCACACCCGAAGTGTTTGTCGAGGAAGCGGCCGATGTGAATGCTAGTGGCTCAATCAATATCACCGACCTTATTGCTATCGCAAATATCGCAGTTGGCAACACTGCTGCTCCTGCTTTGAATGCTCCTAAGGCAGCGACCAACGATGTGTTAAGCCTCGGTGAATATGATGCAGCATCTGGCACAATCGCCATAAATCTAGAGAATGCTACTGAATATGCCGGCTTCCAGATGGATGTAACTCTGCCACAAGGTCTCTCACTTGAGAGTGCTGAGCTCACTGGCCGTGCTGCTTCTCACATGCTTATGACTGGTGTTAACCCCGATGGCTCTATCCGCTTGCTCGGCTTCTCGCTCAACAACGACGAGATAGCTGTTGGCAACGATGCTATCATCACCCTGAAGATTAAGGCTAATGCATCACTCGGCGCTAACGATAACATCACCATTAGTGACATATTCTTCACTCAATATAATGAGGTGGAGAGCGTGCTGCCTAATGTGACCACTAACGCGGTCGTTACAGCCATTGCCCAGATAGGCGTTGATGGCGAGGGTGTTAACGTTTATGACATGAAGGGCGTGCTCTTGCGTCAAGGCGTGAACCCGGGCGAGGCGACTAAGGGTCTGCCAACGGGTGTATATGTGATAAACGGCAAAAAAGTGCTTGTAAAATAAATTCAATGCGCTTTTGTGATGAAAACAAGATTTAGAAATCTTATATTGCTGATAACGATTGCTGTGACTAGCTTAAATGCTACTGCAGCAAGGCTCTATATCGAGGATTTCACTATCGAGCCAGGCACTACGATGAGTGTGCCATTGCTGCTTGATAATCCTAATGAGCCGCTTGCAGCTTTCCAGTTAGACCTGTTCTTGCCACAAGGGCTTTCGGTGGCAAGCAATGGGGTACAACTAGGTGAACGTGCTTCAAGCTCGCATCAGCTGATGACGAATGTCAATGGCGACCATCTCACCGTGATGGCATTCAGCTTTCCGGCTACCAATTTCACTGGAACTTCGGGGGCTGTGGCCTATATCGATGTAACGGCAGCTGCTGACTTTGATGGGCAGGCTGTGATAAACGGTAAGAACATTGCCTTGACTACAAGCGACGCGCATGAGGTGGCTGGAGACGACTTTAGCACCAATGTCACGGCACAAGGCTTCATAGTATTGGGTAATGAATTCTATATGAATGATTTCGAGATTGCCCCTGGCAGCACTTTGCAGATGCCTGTGGTTCTTGACAATCATGCGAGTGGCATCGCTGGATTCCAGTTTGACATGTATCTGCCCGAAGGAATTACCACTAACGCTAGCTCGTTCACTCTCAGCGACCGCAAGGGTGAGTTTCATCAAGTTGTTGTCAACAAAAATGGTGACCATTGGAGCGTTGTGGCTTTCGGCTTCCCTACTGCCGATTTCAGTGGCGACAGCGGTGATATCATGTACATCGACTTCACGGCGAGCAAGTCATTCACTGGCAGTGCTGTGATTTCGTTCCACAATGTGATACTTTCCACGAGCGATGCTCACGAGAGCCCAATTGAGGACTTTGATGTTAACGTTACTGCCAATGGTGTGTATGTGCCTACCGATCGTCTCACTATTGACGATTTCTCAATTAAGCCAGGCAAAACGGCTGTTATGCCTGTTATGCTCGAGAATGAGGTGACACAATTCAGCGGTATAAGTTTCGAGATGACCGTGCCTCAGGGATTATCTGTTGCCGAGGATGCCTTCTCTCTTACCGACCGTGCTCCAGATCACAACCTTATTGTTACCGCTTTCGATGAGAATAGCTATAAGGTGGAAGTCGAGGGTCGTTATGGAAGACTCTTTACTGGAACTGATGGCGCTGTACTCAACATAGTGGTGGCTGCCGATCGCACTTTTGAGGGACAGGCTGTCATTAATGTGAGCAATGTGCGGCTTCTTGAGCCTAATAGCGATGTCACTACTCTTGACAATTTTGACGTTACAGTGACTGCTGACGGGGTATATGAACCTGAAAACTTGTTCTACATCAATGACTTTGAAATTACTCCTGGGCAAACTCTGCAAGTTCCTGTAATTATGGACAATGAGGCTACACCTGTAGCTGGTTTCCAGCTCAAGTTGGAGATGCCGGCAGGGCTCACTGCTAATGGTGCTACGCTTAGCGACCGAAAGAGCGAGACGCATCAAGTGGTGGCTAATTCAAACGGCAATATCATGTCGATCGCCGCATTTAGTTTCCCAGTGGCAAACTTCTCGGGTGACTCTGGCGTGGTGATGTATATTAGTGTCACTGCAAGCCGTGATTTCTCGGGAACCGACACGATTCATGTCAGTGATGTGGTGCTCACCAGTGCCGATGAGGTTGAGACAATTATCGATGACTTCGACGTTAACGTGACTGCCAATGGAATTTATGTGCCTAGCGATAATCTCACTATTAATGACTTTGAGATTGCCCCAGGGCGTTCTAAACAAGTGCCTGTGGTGCTCACCAATGAGACTGTCGACGTCTACAGCGTTGAATTTAACCTTAATATGCCCGAATTGTTGTCGGTTGCAGACCAAGCGAGATTGGGCGAACGCGCCAATGGTCACATAGTTAGTATCACTCAACAGAATGGATTACTGCATGTTGTTGAGAACGCAGTTCCTGCGGCGGCTTTCACTGGTGACGATGGAAACATTATGTACTTGAAGGTGAATGCACAACGGGAATTTGCCGGTTCTGCTGTTATAAATGTACAGAATATAGTGCTTCACACAAGCAACGGTGATATGAATATCGACGACTTCGGAGTTATTGTCACAGCTAGTGGTCCATATACTCCCATTGATACTCTTTACATCGATGATTTTAGCATTGAGCCGGGTACTACTTTGGCGGTACCTGTAGTGATGGACAATGAGGTGACCAATATCTCTGCATTGCAGTTTGACATCACAATGCCAGCCGAGCTTTCTATTCCTCGTGCCGACAATGGGGATTATAGCATGGCACTCACCGATCGTATGAGCGATAATCATTACATCATCGCTAATCCAAAGGCAAATGGCGATATTGGTGTTGTGGTAGTAAGCTTCCCGCCAGTGGATTTCAATTGTGATAACGGTGCTGTGATGATTATCGACATGAAAGCGCTTGAGAGTTTCACCGGAACGACACAGTTTACAGTGAAGAATGTTGTTATGACTACAGCCGATGCTCAGACCGAAATCAGCGTCCCCGACTTTGTTGTTGTGGTTACAGCTGTCAAGGGAGGCTCTCATATTGTGGGCGATGTGAACTGTGATGGTTATGTCACTAGTGCTGACATTACTGCATTATATGAGTATCTTCTCAATGGTGATGAAACCTTTATTGCCACAAGCGATGTTGATGGTGATGGTTCTGTCACTTCAAGTGATATCACTGCTGTATACAGCATTTTGTTAGGCAGTTAGATAATGCATAACACAGATTCACAATTATGATAAAGGACCAGCGTCATTATCGGCGCTGGTCCTTTTAATATCAATAACTACTCTCATTTCTTTATAAGTGTCACTATGTCTCCTAAAATCACCTTTTGTTGCTTGTAGAGTAGTCCTAAAGCCTTCTTGAAGTCTTTTTTGCTACAATTGAAGGTGCGCAAGATATCATCTGGCGATGATTTGTCGTTGAGAGACATGCTTCCATTATTTTCTTTGAGATAATCCATAATAGTGTAGGCGACATCATCAATTCTCATCTTTTCTATTTTTGCAAGTGTCACATCGATTTTACCGTCGTCACGTATTTGCTTGATAAATCCCATGTGATGCTCACCAATGTTAACAGTATGATAAAATTCGTTGTTATAAATTATTCCCCAAAACTTTCCGTCAACTATAACGCGATATCCAATCTCAAGTTGTTGGACAATTAATACATCAACCTTTTGGCGGTGGTAATAATTTGGGCGGGTTTTACCCAAGAACTTGTCGAGCTTAGCACTCGCAACAATGCGATTGCTCGAAGTATCAAGATAGACATAGACTATGTAACTGCGCCCTGCTTGCATGCGCACTCGTTGCTCACGGAACGGTACCAGCAAGTCTTTTGCAACTAATCCCCAGTCGAGGAAAGCACCAATGGCATTGACTGCTTTCACTCTCAACAGGCAGAACTGTCCTACTGTTGCATGCGGGTGTTCGGTTGTTGCAACAGGTCGGTTTTCTGAGTCGTTATAAACAAATACCTCAATATTGTCATCTAGTTCTTCGTCGCCTGTAAGATACCGTTTTGGCAGTAATACCTCGTCGCCGTTATCGTCAATGAGATATGCTCCAAAGTCGACAAATCGGTTTATTGTTAACTTATTATATTGACCTAATTTCATTGTGTTGTTATCTTTTTACTGCAAAGTAACGAAAAAATGTGTTTATTGATTTGTTAAAAAAAAATAAAAACAATATACTAAATGCAGTATTTTAGGTGCTATGGTGTTTATGTGGTGTAAATATAAGGGTAGATTATGCCTTTTCATCATTTTGTTTGGGTGTATGTCCTTCTTTTTCAAAAAAATGTGTATTTTTGCATTTAATAAGATATTAAACTTTACTTGAAATAATTAGTCTAAACATTGATAGACAAAGAATATTAATTTAATCTTTTAAGTATATGAATTACAAATTATTGTCATTGATTGGTGCATTGTTGCTCGGCTGTGGCTGTGCAATGGCACAAGATTATGAGGACGACATCTATTATGATGGCAGTTCTAAAGTTAACTCGACAAAAACTAGAGTTGTTACTAAGAGCTACTCAAATTTTGGAGACTTGTCGACTCAGGTAACACCGTTAAGCGGTGTTGTGAATGGTCGTGACGTTGATGAATATAACCGTCGAAACGATGGTTATTACCTAGATGACGACACTGTTTATCTTGATAATGAATCATTTTCTAACACTCGCCGTATCGAGCGTTTCCACAACCCCGATGTTGTAATTCGTTCTAATGACCCAGAGCTTATCGAATATTATTTCGACAATACTCCATCAGTTAACCTGATAGTTGGTACCGATTGGAGTTGGGGACCTTATTGGGGCTGGGGTTGGCGATCGACCTATTATGACCCATGGTATAGTTGGGGCTATGGATGGTACAATCCTTGGCGTTACAACTATTGGTATGACTGGGGATGGTATGGCGGATATCGTTATCACCCTTGGTCTTACTGGGGACGTCCTTGGGGCGGATACGGATGGCACAGTGGCTGGCACCGTCCAGGACACGGATGGTATGGTCATCGTGGTTATGGCAGACATTATGGTGGATTTAATGGACGTCGTCCTGGTATGAACTATCATGGCAACCGTGGCAATCGTGGTTTTGCTGGAGCTCCAGGCCGATTTGGAAATCGCAATGGTTTTGCTGGACGTAATGGCATGAATGGCGGACGCGGTATGAACGGTGGTCGCGGTATGTATGGTGGCCGTGGTATGAATCCTGGTAACATAGGCACAGCTGGTGTTAACCGTGGTGGATTCAGTGGACGTGGCAACATGCAACCTGGAGGACGCTCTCCACAAGGAACAATGGGCGGACGTCGCCCAGGAGGATTTAGCGGTGGCTATTCGAGTGCTCCATCATCAGGCGGACGCAGCTATTCTGGTGGCGGTCGTAGTGGCGGCTACTCAGGAGGTGGCCGCAGCGGCGGTGGCTTCTCAGGAGGCGGTAGCCGTGGCGGTGGCTTCTCGGGCGGCGGTAGCCATGGTGGCGGCTTCTCAGGAGGTGGTCGCAGCGGCGGTGGCTTCTCAGGAGGCGGTAGCCGTGGAGGCGGCGGTGGCTTCTCGGGCGGTCACGGTGGTGGCGGTAGCCACGGAGGCGGCGGTCATGGTGGTCGTCGATAATCGCAAAGCATGAGAGAACTTTTTTCAAAATCATCTGGATTTTTAATGTGATTTTTTTACAATGAAAAAACTTTATATTTCTTTATTGCTCAGTTGCGCTGTCTTAATGGTTAGCGCTCAGAGAACATTTGATGTGTTGAAAATGTCAGAGACCGAGTTGAGCGGTACATCACGCTATATGTCGATGGGTGGTGCTTTTGGTGCACTTGGAGGTGATGCCTCTGCCATAAACATAAACCCTGGTGGCATTGGCGTATACCGTAGCAGCGATATCTCGGCTACTATGAATCTTAATTTTCTTTCAACAAAGAGTGGCGATTTTCAAAATCTTACCGACACCAAGTTCTATTTCAATAATGTTTCATATGTTGGTTCGATGAAGATTAACAGCGACTTCTTTAAGTATTTTAATTGGGGATTCTCGTTCAACCGCATCAAGTCCTTCAACCGTCGTTATCAAGGAGGTTATAACGTAGCTAACTCTCTAACTAACATAATTGCTGACAACTTAACAAGAGGGGGGTGGATTGAAAATGATCTTAGGAGTAATAGTTGGGATGATAATGTCTACTATAGGAAAGATGAAACCGCCCCTTGGATTGGTATTCTTGCTTATCAGTCTTATCTGCTTAACCCTGATAGTGATGGCTACTTACATGGGCTTTTCAAAGAAGGAACTACTGGTAATGCAAAGTTCTGTGTTGACGAGAAGGGACACACCGATGAGTATAACATCACTCTGGGTGGTAACTTTAAGAACGTGTTATATTGGGGTGTGAATTTTGGCATTACCGACCTGCGTTACAACATCGATCAGTATTATGATGAGGATCTCTACAATGCCGAAATTACTGATTACTATGTTGATGAAGAAGGAAATTATATCGCAACAGGTAATACCACTCAAGGTTATGGTGGCTTTGGTTTGGAGTCTTATCAAGAAACTCGTGGTACTGGCTACAACTTCAAGATGGGTGTGATTTTGAAACCCATCAACCAATTGAGAATTGGTGCAGCATTCCACACTCCCACTTATTATGACATGAAAGATTTATATAAAGTATATTCTGAAGTTAATTTGTTGCCTGATGGTTTACCTGAAAATCAGATGTTTTATGATTACCATGAGACAGGGGATGAAGGCTACGACTATGATGAGTATCGCTACACCATCAAGACTCCATGGCGTTTCATTGGTAGCCTTGCTGTAGTGCCAAGCAATATGGGTTTGATTAGCTTTGACTATGAATATGTTGGTGCCAACACCATGCGCTGTGGCGATGAAGACGGTTACAACTACTTTGACACTGAATACAAGATTAAGGAGCAGCTTCAACCATCACACATTTTCCGTATTGGTGGTGAGTTGCGTGCCACTCCAAACTTCAGCCTCCGTGCCGGTTACTCTTATCAAACATCGCCTGTTAAGGACGTTGTAAAGGAAGCCATCAATGATGATGTTGACGTTGAAAATGCCTACTATGCATATCAGTATGACAAGAGCAACCAGTACATAACTGCTGGTCTTGGGTACAAGTATAGAAACTTCTATTTAGATGCTGCCTATGTACACCAGACTCGCACCAGCCAGTATCATGCTTATCCTGGCGAGCAAGGCGAGGAGGTTAAAGACAACAATAACAAGGTCGCTCTCACAGTGGGATTCCGATTCTGAGTATCGCGCCATTGAGCGCAAAGAAATAGTGAACTTAGGAGGCATTGTTAATAAAATGCCTCCTTTTGTTTTTGTTGTATTGTGCATTTTGACTACCTTTGACCACAATTTAAAAACATGGAATGAACACTGTTAATATTGAAAATATTGACCTTGGCAATCTTGAGTTCCAAAATGCCTGGAACCTGATTCGCAACACTCATCGCTCGGTGTTTCTTACTGGCAAGGCTGGCACAGGAAAGAGCACTTTCCTTAAGTATATATGTGCCAACACTACAAAGAAACACGTAGTGCTTGCTCCTACAGGTATTGCAGCTGTAAACGTGGGAGGGCAGACGTTGCACTCGTTTTTCAAGATACCATTCAAGCCATTACTTCCCGATGACCCCGACTTCTCTCCTCGCCGCATCCGCAAGACGTTACGTTACTCGTCACAGAAGGTAAAACTCATACGCACACTCGACCTTATCATCATAGATGAGATATCGATGGTGCGTTGTGATATGGTTGATTTCATTGACAAGGTTCTCAGGATTTATTCGGGTAATATGCGTGAGCCGTTTGGTGGAAAGCAGCTGCTTTTTGTGGGCGACATTTTCCAGTTGGAGCCCGTTATTACTCGCGACATGCGCGATATTTTGCGGCGTTATTATGAGCAGTTTTTCTTCTTCAATGCCAGAGTGTTTAACCGTTTGGGGCTTATTCCAATTGAGCTACGAAAGATTTATCGACAGACCGACAGCAACTTCATATCGATGCTTGACAGGGTGCGCGTGAGTCATGCTAGTAACAATGACCTTCTACTTCTTAATGGACGTTGTGAGCCTGACTATAAAGAAGTGGATGATAAGTTCGTTATGACTCTCGCCACTCGTCGTGACACAGTAGATTCTATTAATGATGCTCACATGAGGGCGCTAGATACTCCCGAGTATGTGTTTGAAGGGGAAGTTACCGATGTTTTCCCCGACAATGACCTCCCCACAAGCAAGGAGTTGACACTTAAAAGAGGCGCACAAGTAATTTTTATCCGTAACGATAGAGAAGGCCGTTGGGTTAATGGCTCACTCGGTAAGGTGTCGAGACTTGACAGTAATAGTATTGAGGTGGAATTGGAGAATGGCGAGAGTTATTCTCTGGAGCAGGAAATTTGGGAGAATGTCCAGTATTCCTACGATGAGAAGGAGAAAAAAGTCATTGAAAATGTGGTGGGCACATTCAAGCAATATCCCATTAAACCAGCATGGGCGCTGACTGTGCACAAGAGCCAAGGCTTTGCTCAGGCTATGGAAATCCACAGCGTGATTAATAATGATTCTGTGGCCAAACGCTTTATAAAGATTAAGTTCAACAAGTTCCATCGCCTTAACACTAAAATAAAGAATCTGGAAGAAGTAATCGATTCCCAAAACAAGCAATTGCTAGAATTGGCATCAGAATTTACTGCCATGGGCGACCAAGCCTTGGGATTGGGCACGCTGGCTCAAGAGGATGAGGTGCCTTATGGCAATTCTAATACAAAACTTGATGAAATTGCCGTCAAGTCGGCGTTGGCAAACTATAATAAAGCCCTGCGAATAAGCAAAGGCTACGTTCCTGCCATGCTCGGCAAGGCGCGGCTGATGGAGGCGATAGGGGAGAGCGACAAGGCGATTGTTCAGCTTGAGATGGTACTTGAAAAAAATAAGAATTGTTATGATGCACTTATGATGCTTGCATCAATTTATGAGAAAGACAAGGATATCTCGGCAGCCGTCAAGCTTTACAAGCGTGCCTCTCGTGCTTCTCGCATAGCTATAGAACCGATTCTTGCTCTTGCACGAGTCTACGATAAGATAGGCCTAGATGATGTTGCTGATGAATACCGTGATGTCGTCAAACAAATGCATAAGCAACAACAAGCCAAAAAATCACGTCGTAAGAAGAAATAGAAAGGTCGCAACATTATAATTGCGACCTTTCTAATATAATAATTTGAATCACATCAGTAGTTGCGGGCGAAGACTACTCGGCATTTTGATGGCTTGCCAGTGAGCATATCTACGCCTTCTTCGGGCTCAGCATTTAATGGGATGCAGCGTATTGTCGCCTTGGTCTCCTCTTTGATGCGCTCTTCGGTCTCAGAGGTGCCGTCCCAGTGTGCAAGCACAAATCCACCTTTTTCAATCTGCTCTTTGAACTCCTCGTAAGTGTCGACCTTATAGGTCATGCTCTCGCGCAGATCATAGGCCTTCTTGAAGATGTTTGCCTGAATGTCATCGAGAAGAGTCTTAACAGTCTCTTCAATGCCTTCGAGTTGGGCGCTTGATTTCTCAAGAGTGTCGCGGCGCATAACCTCGATTGTGCCGTTTGCCAGGTCGCGTGCACCAAGCACCAATCTCACAGGCACACCTTTTAACTCATAATCGGCAAATTTGAAGCCTGGGCGCTTGTTGTCGGCGTTATCATACTTAACCGAGATGCCCATGTTGCGCAGATTTTCCACGATTGGGTTTACCTTGGCATTTATTTCATCGAGTTGCTCTTGATTCTTGTATATTGGAACAATAACTACTTGAATGGGTGCCAACTTAGGAGGCAGTACCAGGCCATTGTCATCGCTATGAGTCATGATTAACGCTCCCATCAGTCGAGTAGAAACGCCCCATGATGTAGCCCAAACGAAGTCGAGCTGATTCTCTTTGTTGACAAACTTTACATCGAAAGCCTTGGCGAAGTTTTGTCCTAAGAAGTGTGAAGTGCCTGATTGCAAAGCCTTTCCATCTTGCATCATTGCCTCTATTGTGTAGGTCTCAAGTGCGCCCGCAAAACGTTCGTTTGCAGTCTTTACACCCTTGACTACAGGTACAGCCATAAATTTTTCGGCAAAATTGGAATAAACATTCAACATTCTGATGGCTTCTTCTTGAGCCTCTTCTTTAGTGGCGTGGGCTGTGTGACCCTCTTGCCACAGGAACTCGGCCGTGCGCAGGAACATACGAGTGCGCATCTCCCAACGGAACACGTTTGCCCATTGGTTGATAAGTAATGGCAAGTCGCGATAAGAGTTTATCCAGTTGCGATAGGTGTTCCATATGATTGTCTCGCTTGTGGGGCGTATGATAAGTTCCTCTTCAAGTCGTGCCTCCGGGTCTACGACCACTCCGTTGCCTTCAGGGTCGTTCTTGAGGCGGTAGTGGGTTACTACGGCACATTCCTTAGCAAAGCCTTCCACGTGGTCGGCCTCACGACTTAGGAATGATTTGGGAATGAGAAGAGGAAAATAGGCGTTCTGCACTCCAGTATCTTTAAACATCTTGTCGAGCTCGTGCTGCATCTTTTCCCAGATGGCATATCCGTATGGCTTGATAACCATGCATCCACGTACGGCCGATTGCTCGGCGAGGTCGGCTTTAATAACAAGGTCGTTGTACCACTGTGAGTAGTTTACGCTTCTTTTTGTTAAGTCTTTAATTTCAATTGCCATTTTACAGTGTGTAATTATTTGTGTTTCAAAAAATGAGTTTCAAAATAAAGAATTTACTTATAGTTCTAACAAATCTTGCGGAATTGTTAAATGAATAACGCGATTGTCATTGTCAAACTTCTTAATAAAATTGTCGACTGCAGGAATCAGCACCTCCGATCCATCATCGAGAACAATGACAAAGAGCACATTGGCTGTTGCGTCGTCAATGTCGACAAGCTTGCCGTGAATATTGTCGTTGATTATCGCTTCATAGTTGATGAAGAAATCGACAGGCACTTCATCCTCGTCAACACATTCTTCATATTCACGTCTGAGAATGAAGATGTCCTTGTTCACAAGAGTTGCAGCTTGTTGGTCGCTCGAGATGCCATCGATGGAGAGCAGTGCTGCTTGAGCCGATTTGTTCCTCATGGCACTGATGAAGAACGGAACGTAAATGCCATCAATGTCGCACACTATACATGTGCATTGTTTCACCACCTCAAGGGGTGCTGAGAAAGTGGCTGTCAGTTCTCCGCTTATTCCATGCGTTTTTAGGAACTTGCCAATGATGGTTATTTCGTCGCGAGTAATCAAGATGTTATTTTTTCTTTTTCTTCTTTGAGGTAGAAGATTGTTGCACCGGTGCAACCTTGAACTCATGTAAAGTGTGAGTCGCAGGATCGAGTTTTATCTGTCCTTTAGAAAAGAATTCCAAGTCTTTAAAGATTTTAGCATCTTCTACGTCCTCGTTGTTGATTTGGTAGATAAGCTTCTTCATGTGATTGGCGATAAGCATCACAAGGGCGTCTTTCTCTTCACCCTCGGGGTACTCGCAAGCACGTTGAATCATCAGGTCCACGATCTTTCCATAGTGCCGCATTTTGATGGGCTCCAACTTGTATTTGACAGGAGCTGGCTTGGTGTCGAGATTTTCAGGTTTAATCACCTCGTAAGGGTAATCAACATCAAGTTTGAAGTCACTCATGATGGCCAAATGGTCCCAGAGTTTGTGCTTATAGTCCGCTTCCTGTTTCAGTTGTGGGAAGAGGTTGCTCATGGTGTTGATGATAGAGTAGGCGCACTTGTTGCGTTCCTCTCGGTCCTCGATGGTGCAGCAATAGTCCACCATTTGTTGTATGTTTCTTCCATACTCTGGCAGTGCCAGTTTTTTGAGTTGTGAGTTATAGGTTAGCATATAATTTTTTAAATCAATGTGCAAAGTTATTAAATAATGGTGAGAAAAAAGCATTATAGCACTTTTTTCTTTGGCACGGTAGCTTGGAAGTCTTTCAAATAGAGTGGGGTGGAGTAGGCTACGTCAATGAAATGGTTTTCTCTGAATGCTTTTTCTGAGAGAGCAAGCATCTCAACCGCAACGGGCTTTATGCCAGGTAGAAAATGTGTATTATGAATCGTGAAACGTGAACGTGAAACGGTCCTCTCGTTCTGCTGCGAGTTGAGAGTCGTCATTTCCTCATCATACCTTCCACCTTCCACCTTCCTCTCAATGATATCGCGTGCTTTATCTGATCCGTTGCCCATGAAAACCAAGTAATTGCTCTCAAGCAAGTCGCCGAATGAGTTCTCGTCGAGAATCATGGGTTGTGGCTCCATAATTGCTTCGAGAGCATTGTTATAGACTGCAGTGTAGACCTCCATGCGACGGGCATCTATCATGGGGACAAAGAGCACGTCATCGTCGAAGAACTCCTGAAACATTGCTGTGACAGTGAGCAGTTGCAGTGTGTTCACGCCAATCAATGGGATGTCCAAGCCAAAGGCGAGTCCTTTGGCTTGTGAGAGACCTATGCGCAGTCCAGTATAAGAGCCGGGTCCAATGCTCACGGCTATGGCATCAAGCTTCATATCTTTACGCTTGGCTGTGTTGAGCATGTCGTCGATGAACTGGCTCAGCAGTGTGGCATGAGTTTGACCATCATAGTTCTCGTGATGGTCAACTATTTGACCGTCACTGCCTAATGCTACCGAACATACGCTGGTGGAGGTTTCTATATTCAATATGTTTGCCATAGTTTCTAAATTGTGGGACAAAATTACAAAAAAAACATGTTCAGGCAATGAATGCACAAAATAAAATGTTATTAATGACGCAAAAGTATGATTAAGAAAAAGAAAAAATGGTTGTTAATAAATAGTGTGATTGTGGTGTGGGGTAAATGGAAAAAAATGATTATATTTGCAGTAAAATAAGAAATGGAGTTATGATACAATCAATGACAGGATTTGGCAAGGGAGTGCTTGTTGCCAATAACAAGAAGCTCACTGCCGAGATAAAATCGCTGAACAGCAAGCAGATGGACCTGCAAGTAAAAGTGCCACTCGTTTATCGCGAGCTGGAACTCGAACTGCGCAACATGGTGACTAAGGAACTGGGCCGTGGCAAGGTGGACGTGTATGTCAGTAGCGAGTCGATTGACTCAGCTGGCGCTTCCCAACTCAATGTTGAGATGCTTCGCAGCTACAAGACTCAGGTAGAGAATGTGTCGCGTGAGTTGGGACTTGCTGAGCCGTCGGATTGGTACTCGACGTTGCTTCGCATGCCCGACGTGTTCAAGCAGGACTTGAACGAGGCAGTAGCCCAAGAAGAGCTTGACGGCGTGCGCGAGGTAGTACGCCAGGCGCTACAAGCCACAGTGGAGTTCCGCAAACAAGAGGGCGAAAAGCTTTCTAACTTCTTCAAGGAAAAGATTGCAGCCATCCAACAGTTGCTTAATGATATAGATCAATACGAGAGCACTCGCACCGAGAAGATTAAGGGCCGTCTCATCGAGCAACTTGAACAGCTCGAGAAAGTGGACTATGACAAGAATCGACTTGAGCAGGAGCTAATTTTCTACATCGAGAAGCTCGACATCACCGAGGAGAAGATTCGTCTGCAAAACCACCTCAACTACTTTATAGAAACTCTTGATTGCGCTGAACGTCAAGGAAAGAAGCTTGGTTTTATTTGTCAGGAGATGGGCCGTGAGATTAATACTACTGGTTCAAAGTCTAACCATGCCGAGATGCAGAAGATTGTAGTGGAGATGAAAGACCATTTAGAGCAGATAAAAGAGCAGGTGCTGAATGTGCTTTAACAATGCATAATGCACAATGCACAATGCTCAATGTTCAATGCTCAATGTTCAATACACTAAACAGTAAATACTTAATACTTAGGACAAGAGGACGCACTTCCTACTTCCTCCTTAATTAACAAGAATATGGGAAAAGGTAAATTGATAGTAATTTCGGCGCCGTCGGGGACGGGTAAGTCGACGATAATTGGCGAGCTGATGAAGGATGAGTCACTAAAGCTCGAGTTCTCCATCTCGGCAACCACGCGTCCGCCACGTGGCACAGAGCAGCATGGAGTGGAATACTACTTCTTGTCGCTCGACGATTTCAGACAACGAATTGAGCGTGACGAGTTTGCCGAGTATCACGAGGTGTACGAGGGTCGCTACTATGGAACTCTAAAGAGCGAAATCAAGCGAATCACCAGCAAGGGCAACAACGTTGTTCTTGACCTCGATGTCTTGGGTGGCATCGACGTGAAGAAGATATATGGCAAGAAAGCTCTGGCATTGTTTATATCCCCTCCTTCTATCGAGACCTTGCGCCAGCGTTTGTTGTCTCGTGGCACCGATAGCATTGAGGACATCAACAACCGTGTTGACCGCGCCGCTTACGAGCTGTCGTTCGCCGACCAATATGACTGCTGCGTGGTGAACGATGTTCTTGATGATGCAGTTGCTCAAACCAGAGAGATAATTACTAATTTCATCAAAGGGAAATGAAAAAAATAGGCATCTTTGGCGGTTCTTTCAACCCCATCCACGTGGGGCATGCACTCATTGCCAGCCATATAGTTGAGAACAGCGAGCTTGATACACTATGGCTGATGGTGTCGCCTCAGAACCCTTTGAAAGAGAATAGGGAACTTGCCAGCGACTATCACCGCTTGCGCATGACTGAACTGGTGTCGCGCCGCTTGGAGAACGTCATCACTTCGGCATTTGAGTTTGACTTGCCTAAACCTTCCTATACTATCGACACCCTCAACGCTTTACAATCGAAGTTCCCTGACGACGAATTCTACTTGGTGATAGGAGCCGATAACTGGTGCGTCTTTGACCGCTGGAAGGCTGGAGAAGAAATAATCTCTAAATATCACATCTTGATATATCCTCGTCACGGATACGAGATATTGATTCCAGAGAAATATCAAGATAGGGTAGCTGTGGTAGCGGCTCCACTCATAGAGATATCCTCTACACAGATCAGAGAGCGCCTGGCGCAGATGAAGAGCGTGAGTTTCTACGTTCCCGAGGCCGTCGAGAAATATATTGTTGAGAACAAACTATACATGAAACTATAAGATATGGAAAACGACAAACTATCCCCCACAAGTTTGGCTTTCATTGCACTCGCTAATGAATACTGCCAGTTAGTTGAGAACAGCGCCGATCATGGACGTGAGAATATGGTTGTATCGTTGCTTAAACTCTTGCCGCGCATCTATATCACTGTGGTTGACTTGGAGCCCAGCCTTGAGTATTTCGACTCATTCATCAGTCAGTCGCTCGACGAACCAGCCTATGATGTGGTTAGAAGCAACCTCAGTGCCTTGATGGGCGAGGATGATGTGTATCTTGAGGTTTTCGTTGAGGATATGAAATATAGTGAAACCCCAATAGCCACCTCAATTTCAGAGAATCTTGCTGACCTGTATCAAGAGTTCTACAACTTGGTTGCGTCGCTTCGAGACCTCAACACCGAGGAGCAACGAGAAATTCTCGGGATGTGCAAAGAGAACTTTGTGGAGTACTGGGGTCAGACCCTTTGCAATGTCCTCCGCGCTCTACATTCATTGAGCGTAACCCATCGAGATTATTATGAAAACTTTTAACACTTTATGATAATGAAAAGTAAATATATTGACTCGCTACTGAAATTCATGGACAATAGTCCGTGCAACTTCCTTGCCGTAGATACGATGAAGAAAATTCTTGCTGACAACGGCTTCAAAGAGAAATCACTCAAAGAGAAGATGACAGCCAAGGCTGGTGAGAAATTCTTCTTTACAAAGAATGACTCGGCGATTTTTGCTGTGAAAGTAGGTAAAAAGCCCATTAAGGATACAGGCTATAAGATTGTTGCTGCTCACAGTGATTCCCCTTGCTTCCGCATCAAGCCTCATGCCGAGATGCGATGTGACGGCTGCATCGTAAAGCTTAACACCGAGGTTTATGGCGGTCCGATTCTCTATACATGGTTTGACCGTCCTCTGTCAATTGCAGGACGTGTGATTCTCAAAGGAGACAGTCCCCTAAATGTTGTGTCACGCAACATCAAGATTGACCGCCCATTGATGCAGATTTCGCACCTTGCTATTCACTTCAATCGTGCTGTGAACGAGGGTAATCCCTTGTCAAAGCAAAAAGACATGCTTCCAATTATCGCAATGGTGAACAATGATTTTGAGACAGGAAATATGCTGCTCAACCTTGTGGCACAAGAACTTGGAGTGACTATTGACGAGATTCTTGACTTTGACTTGTTGCTCTACGACACCACTCCTGCATGCACCTTCGGCTTGAACAACGAGTTTATATCGTCGGGACGACTCGATGACTTGAGTATGGCTCATGCGGCTATAACTGCTATTACCGAGGCAACCGATGAAGATAGCACTTGCATTGCAGCCATTTTTGATAACGAGGAGACTGGTAGTGGCACTAAGCAGGGCGCTGGCTCTCCTGTGCTTGCCAATGTTCTACAGCGAATGGCTGAGAGTCAGGGCTGTAACTTTGATGAATACTGCATTGCTTTGCAGAAGACCTTCCTTGTCAGCGCCGATAATGCTCATGCACATCATCCCAACTATAGCGAGAAATATGACCCTACCAATCATCCCACTATGGGTGGTGGACCTTGCATCAAGATAAACGCAAACTGCAAGTATATGAGCGATGCCCACTCGGCAGCTATCTTCAAGAACTTGTGCGACGCTGCTGGCTCGCCATGCCAGTACTTCGTCAATCACAGCGATGTGGCTGGTGGTTCCACTCTGGGCAATATCTTGACTGGACAAATTGACATTGAGGGGGTTGATGTGGGCAATCCGTTGCTGGCTATGCACTCTGCTCGTGAGACTGCTTCATGCGATGACCATGTGAATATGATAAAGGTGTTTAAAGCCTTCTTCAGCTAATTGATTTGCGTGGTTGTAAAAAATATGCTATCTTTGTGAGATAAAAAATAAACTTTTAAATACCAACATATTATGAATGACGAGAAATTGATACAAGAGTTGACGCTCAAAGCCCAGCAATGGCTTGGCGAAGGCTATGACGAAGAAACAAAAGCTCAAATCAAGGCCATGATAGAGGCCGAGGACAAGACCGAACTCATTGAGTCGTTCTACAAGGACTTGGAGTTTGGTACAGGTGGCCTGCGTGGCATTATGGGACCTGGAAGCAACCGCATGAACATCTACACTGTGGGTGCAGCTACTCAAGGACTTGCCAACTACATCAATGAGGCTTTTAAAGACCTGCCTGAGCGTAAGGTTATAGTTGGTCACGACGTTCGCAATAACAGCCGTCTGTTTGCTGAGACTGTTGCCAACATCTTTAGTGCCAACGGCATCAAGGTTTACCTCTTTGAGGGACCACGTCCTACGCCTGAGGTTTCTTATGGCATTCGTCTGCTTGGCTGCCAGAGTGGTGTGAATATTACTGCTTCGCACAATCCCAAGGAGTATAACGGTTACAAAGCTTACTGGGACGATGGTGCTCAGGTGGTTTCACCACATGATGTCAACATCATCAACTACGTGAACAAAATCAAAGACGTGAGCGAAATCAAGTTTGAAGACAATCCCGACTTGATTGAGATTATTGGTAAGGATATCGACGAGAAATATCTTGAGGATATCCACACTCTGTCGCTTAGTCCCGAGGTAGATGCACGTCACAGTGACCTGAAGATAGTCTATACACCAATCCACGGCGTTGGTCGTTACATCATCCCACAGTCTATTGAGCGCTGGGGTTTCAAGAACATCATCCATGTGCCTGAGCAAGATGTGATGAGCGGGGATTTCCCAACCGTTGAGTCGCCCAACCCCGAGAATGCTCCTACCATGCAGATGGCGATTGACAAAGCCACCGAGACTCAAGCCGATATCGCTCTTGCAAGTGACCCTGACGCCGACCGCATCAGCGTGGTGTTCAAGAACAACAAGGGCGTTTATGAGCTTGTGAACGGCAATCAAATCCAAATTATCTTCCATTACTACCTGCTCACTCGTAACCGTGAGCTTGGAAATCTCAAGGGCGACGAGTACATCGTTAAGACAATCGTTACAAGTGAGACAATCAAGCGCATGGCCGACAAGCTTGGCGTGAAGATGTTTGATTGCTATACCGGTTTCAAGTGGATTGCAACTGTGATGCGTGAGATGGAAGGCAAAGGACGTTATCTAGGCGGTGGCGAAGAGAGCTACGGATTCTTACCAGAGACATTCGCTCGCGACAAAGATGCCGTGTCGTCTATTCCTCTCATGTGTGAAATTGCTGCATGGGCAAAGGAAAAAGGCATGACTATGAACGAGATGCTTATCGACCTGTATCTCAACTATGGTTACTCTAAGGAGCGTGGAATCTCGGTTGTACGTAAGGGCAAGAGTGGTGCCGAGGAGATTGTGGCAATGATGAAGAACTTCCGCGAGAATCCTCAGAAGGAAATTGCTGGCTCACCAGTAGTTACTATCAAGGATTACCAAAGCCTTGAGGAACTCGACGTGAAGACTGGCAAAATCACGAAACTTGATATGCCAGCAACAAGTAATGTGCTGCAGTACTACACCGAGGATGGCACCAAGGTTTCTATTCGTCCTTCGGGCACTGAGCCTAAAATTAAGTTCTACATCGAGGTTCACGACAAGCTTGAGAGTGCCGAGGACTACGATGCCAAGAACGAATGGGCCGATGCTAAAATCGACACCATCTGCCACGACCTGGGCATTTGATGCCGTTGCTTTAATTAGTGATTAGGGCGCTTTCCCTAATCACTAATTCTTATTCAAAAACACATTTAACAATTATCATAAATAATCATGGCAAATAAAAGACAATTGAAAAAAGCCATCCAATACGCATGTGGTGAGATGGCAGGTGAATGTTATTTCGCTCAAAACACCTTTGAACACACCAATCCTGAAGAATGGGAGGACATCATCCTTGACATCGCAATGCTTCAGGTTCAGGGCATCAAGCGTGTCTCGGTAGACTTTGACAAAGTTCCTAAGGACTTTGAAAACCGCAAGGAGTACAACAAAGCTCGTCGAACCTATTTCAAAGCTGTGGAGAAAGCGCTTGGCAATTTCATGAAAGAAGAGAGCGAGAAGATTGTTGGCCAGATGAACGCACTCGCCAAAACAAAAGGTTGATAAATAGTTCTGAAGAATAACTATATTCAAATAACTGAATTTTGAGAAAACTGTTGAGTCGCATCATGAAGAATCATGGGTGGAAGTTCATCGTGAACATTCCACCCGTGAACAAGTGCGTCATTTGTGCTGCCCCTCACACTAGCAATTGGGACTTCATCATGGGCGAGTTGGCTAGTCGCTCAGTCGGAATGAAAGCTAAGTTCTTGATGAAAGACACCTGGTTTTTCTTTCCGCTGAAGTATGTCCTCCGTGCTCTGGGGGGCATACCAGTATCTCGTAATCATCGCACCAATGTCACTGGTGGAGTGATTGACAGTTTCAATCGTCGCGACAAACTTGCCGTTGCGGTGACGCCCGAGGGCACTCGCAGTCGCAATCCGCATTGGCACAAAGGCTTCCTATATATATCAAAAGAAGCTGGCGTGCCAATCGTACTTGGTTATTTTAACTATGAGAAGAAGATAGTGTGCCTCGACCGCTTATTTGAACCAACTGATGACGTTGAAGCCGACATGCTCTCAATCAAACAATATTACGACAGCGTGGACTGTAAAGCAAAATACCCTAAGAATTTTACTACTGGATTAGAAAAACAACAACTAGTGTCCGGTAAAGATGAGATAGCTGCTCCTCTAAGTTAGAGGAGCTGTCACGAACCACGAAGTGCTCGGGGAAATTGCAAAACATGTGTTGAGCATAGCTCAGCGTGTGGTGCCGAAGACATTGCAACTTTACCCAACATTGTGACTGTGGAGTATGTCAAATATATTGATGAACAACAACTTGCTCTGTCATACTCCCCCCGTCCCCCTCTATTCTTAGAGGGGGAGCTATCCAAAACACCGACATCTAAAACCAAGCCCTTATAATAGTTAAATGTCATTCTAAGCTTATTGTCAATCTATTACATGGCTTTTTACAGATTTTTAGCGGACACTATTAAAAAAACAACAATAATATTATGATATCAAGAAATCTGCGAGTAGCGCTTATTGAGGACAATGTCGCTTGGGGCGACAAGTATGCTAACATGGAACAGTTGGGGCGCAATATCAAGAATGTGAGTGAGGACACCGACTTGATAGTCTTACCCGAGCTTTTTACAACTGGCTTTGTGGTTGATGATAGTGCTCGAGAGCTTGCTGAGCGCAACACTGGCGAGACTATCAAGTACCTGAAAGACTTGTCTCATTATTACAATGTAGCGATTGCTGGCAGTTTTCTTGCAAGCACTGCCAGTCAACTCTATAACCGTGCGTTTTTCCTTGAACCCAACGATGAAGAGGTCTTTTATGACAAGCGGCATCTATTCACCATGTCGGGAGAGCAAAATGTATACAATCAAGGAGTCACTAACGCACCAATAATCCGATACCGTGGCATGAACATCAAGCTCATTGTATGCTACGACCTCAGGTTCCCTGTTTTTTGCCGCAATGTCAACAATAGTTATGATGTGCTGCTGGTCGTGGCAAATTGGCCCAAAGTGCGACTCAACGCTTGGAAGACATTGTTGCTGGCACGCGCCATTGAGAACGAGTGCTACGTGTGTGGAGTGAACCGATGCGGAACTGATCCCAATGGGTTGGAATATGCCTTTGGAGGGTCTTTGATTATTGACTACAAAGGGAAAATAATAGGCGAACGAGGAACTTCGCCAGTGATTGAGGCCGACCTGTCGCCTGGCGACCTCGCACGATTCCGAGAGAAATTCCCTGCTTGGCGCGACGCCGACAACTTTACATTAAGACTATAATGAGGCGGTTGTTCTACATATCATTCATCTTTCTGCTCATCTCAATCGTGATGAGCTGCGGCCGCAGTGTGGATAAGCGACTAGAACACGCTGACACGCTTATGTGGACTAATCCTGACAGTTCACTTGCAATCCTTGAAGCAATCAACCGTGATTCACTTCAAGACGATGAGAGCTTTGCTTATTACGCTTTGCTGCTCACACAAGCCCAGTTCCGTGTGGACTACGCCATACCCTCCGACTCATTAATTAATATAGCTATTAATCATTTCTGTGACAATAATAATCGTGAGCACTACACTCGCTCTTTATTATATAAAGGTGCTTATTATGAAGTACATAATAACCCTGTAGAGGCCATCAAGTGGTACAAAAAAGCTGAAGGTAACGCCGATGCTGCTGACTATCGAAATTTGGCGCAAATAAATTTACGTTTGGGCAATTTGTATTATAACAACTTTGCTAGCAACAACTTAGACCTTGAAAAAAATAAAGAGGCATTACGCTACTATGAGAAGATTGACGACAAGAAAATGATTTTAGTATCTTTGCTAAATACTGCCAATAGCTTGAGAGCAACAGATAGCAAAAGCGCAAAAGATTTTTATAATCGTGCAGAATTATTGGCACAAGAATTAACTGATTCCAATCATTTATATTTGGTCTATATTAATCATTCTGTTTTATGCCAAAAAGACTCTCTTTTTAATGAGGCAAAAGATTATAGTATAAAAGCATGGGATATTGCAGGAAGATTTAAAGAGAATAGTGATTACTATATTTTAGGTGATATTTATGCGAGATTAGGATGCCTTGACTCAGCAGAGTATTACTTGAAGCTCCCTGTTGTAAATGAAAATACAGCTTATGATAATGTTGTACGTTATAAATGTATGATGGATATTGAGCTGTCAAAGAATAATTTAGCAGAATATAATAGACTGAATAAACTATACGAGCATATTGTAGATTCTTTAGAGCATAATAAAAATAAATATTTACTTTTGAAAGAAGAATCAAGGTTTGATAAATCAGATTCTTTAAATAAGAAAGCAAAAATCTCAATATTAAAGAATTGGGTTACATGGACAGCAGCAGCATTGTGTACTATCTTTATTATTTTTACAGTATTATATTTTGTTAAAAAACACAATACTAAGAAGTTGATTGAGGAATTAAGAAACGAGCACATCTCAAAGTATAATTCTTTAAGAGAAGATATTGATAAACTTGATAATGGTTTCAGTAGTTTGATGCAATCTCAAATAGATGTTTTCGAAGAAATAATGGCATCTGGATATAGTCCAAACAAGGATCCATCTGATTATAAGATTACACACAAAATAAAAGCTATTGATGATTCAAATATTGATTTCTGGAATGGACTTAGAAGCTACATAAATCATAGTTATGATGGATTAATAGATAAGATAAAAAATGATTATTCAATTCTGACTGAGTCAGACATTAATTTCATTGGACTTATATGTTGTGAATTCTCAGATGCAGCTATTGCCGTGTGTCTAGGACTTAGAAACTCAAGCTCTGTCAGAAGTCGTCGCAGAAAGATTAGAGATAAGATGAAAATAAATGGATTACTAGACGTTTATTTGAAAAAAATGATGATAAAGAATCCAACGGATTGATTGAAATGATAGAAATCTTAGTCTCTTGTGAAGACGATTAATACAGATTGTTGTCTTTAGGATGCATGAAACAAAATTATGCGCGTTTTAGCTATTAGGGCTGAGACGCTTTTTTATTGGTAATTACATATGATGTAATAGTTATCGATGTGCTCTAATAACGGAAAAGGAGTGAAGGAACCCCGTTCGCTTATCAGCCCATTCGTTTCTTACATCATTTGGCTTCAGTTTTTCAGGTTTATATTTAGAAATAACTTATCAAAAAACATAGTTTTGGTGGTATAAATATGCAAAATACCATCGGGCACGCTGTGCCTTGAAATATGACCTAATTATCAGCGAATTACAATGTACTAGGCACGGGCTGGATTTTTGGAGTATTCATTTTGCAGATGTAATTTTGCAACGAAATTATTAACAAAAAAACATAAAGAATCATGAAATTAAAAAATTATCTTTTGCTATTGCTTTTTATAGCATTCTCACAATTGTTGTATTCAAATGATATTGTTATTCACCACAGTGGTGGAACTGGCAATAATCAAATCTACATTGAAAATCCTCAAGTGACCTACGATGAGGAACTGAATGAACTCTATGTCTATTTTGGTTCTTCTGGGACAATCGACTTGGAAGTGTGATGACGGCACAGGCACACCTTATTATTATGTATATGGTGAGTACTATGTTGCATGCGAAACCGCCACTTACTCTAACCTCCCCTCCGGCTATTACACCATCACAATCCACAGCATCTACGGTGTTACCTATTATGGAAACTTCACAGTATCCTATTGATATTGGAATACTAAATAATCAATTAATTTATTAAATTAAAAAAGTATTTATTATGAGTAAAATTTATGTCAACGGATCCCAAACAGGACAAACGTTTAGCCCAAACTTCAATCTAAACAGTCTTCTGTCTAACACTGTCGTTCAACGCTCCAACGATGATGTTGTGAAAGTACAGCTAACAGAACCAGGTGTATATTATATTACTAAAACTATATGTTTTTGTTGCAATCTAATAATTGAAGGATGTGAGGGAGCTATAATTGAAGTTAAATTTTCAACTGCAAATGATTATAGTGATGATTCTTTTTTGGAATTCATGAACATTTATCAAGGCGTACATCATCGTCGCAATATTGTGATTAAGAATATTGAGTTTAAGATAAATAACTCGCATTTTTGGAGTTCTTCATATCCAAGTTTCTACTTTTTGAAGTTTTATGCCTCAGGGTCAGTGCACATTGATAATGTGAAAATGAGACTCGATGGCCATCCAATTACCAATTTTGACTTCCGTGAATGCTGGAATGTTGTAATCGAGAATTACTTGCTCGAAAACTATCATGAAAATGTTCAAGAAACGAACTTGGGCGGAGTTATTTGGTTTAGTGGAAACGTAAAGAATGTAAAAATTGTCAACAACATTCTAAAAAAAGCGGGAAACGATGAGTTGTTGGCGTTTTTCGGTCATTATCTTGATGACACAAATGTTGTTGTCCCAGACGATGAGAAACCACCACTTTACCTTTGTAAAAAGGATAATATAATTGTGAAAAACAATATTATTGTTTACAAACGTCCTGTAACGACAGGCACCGATTACTCCAATGACTGTCTTGTTGTTTTATGCGACCGTGACACAATCAACCCAAGTTCCCAAGGAACAAAACAATACTTGTTTGAGAACATCATTTTCGAAAGCAACAATTTCATCATTAACGATCATTGCAGGAGTATCTTCAACACCAAATTTGAAGAACAAACCATATTGCGTAATGTTTGTTACCAAAACAACAATATTGAAGTCGGTGATTTTAATGTCAACGGTGGATATGTTTCTGTGTTTAGTCTGAATAACAAATTCCCAGGGATTGACACAATCTATGAGATTTCGGGTAACACACTTTACAATAAAGCGGAAATTAAAAATTTTGCTAATGTTGAAGATCAAAACAATCTGCCAGCTCTTTTCTTCTTAATTCAAAATGGTGGAAAAGTCTCTGTAAAGGGCAATATCACAAGGATTTCTGAAGATACTAAGTTTAAGAAAATACGTTTCTTATGGAACAACTACTTCACTAACAAGACAATAATAGAGAACAATGATTTGGAAGGTCTCTTTATTCTTGGTTCCTTGGATTGCGCTCCTAATTATAGTCTCACTTGTGATTTACTTATAAAGGATAATATTATAAAGGGAGACACGAGGATTTACTGTTACAACTTAACAGACATGGCACTCACATTTGATGGCAATCACATTGAAAGCTACCACGATGTGATAGCCCTACAAGATGGAGCTGGCAGCATCTTCAACTATATTAATAATCACGTGGTTGTTCATGAGCCAATTTCTTCTTTCTATTATTCTTCAAATAGTCACAATATAGACTCTTGTTGTGTCGCTAACAATGTTTTTGAGAATCTGCCCAGCAATGCCATGAACATCTTTAACAATAATGTGACCAGTACAGTTCAAGTTGTACAAAACAACATCCAGCTATAACAAAGTGTAATTCTTGAATTTTTTGTCAACAGCACATGAAAAAATCGTTTGGCAACATAATTCTTGCATTGACTTGTTTCTGTGTAAAAGGATATGCATTTGAATTCGAGGCTGGACAATACTATTTCGATAACAGCAAGATAGATTACAGCAATATTATGTTTGCTGCTTTCGACACTGTCAACACAACTGTCACACTTCATGAGATGAATCCCACTGGCGATAATGCATGGTGGGAATTATCTCTTGATGAACCTATCGTCTGTGACCTTTATTCCTTTGTTGAGAGTTACGCATTTCCTACATCTTATAACGAAACTGTAAACAAGTTTCTGGTTCGTCACACCACCCGACATACGCAGCTTGGGATGTGGATGGAGATGAACCCCTCAACACATCCGCATTATCCTGGTTACGTTTACTGCCCGATAATGAATGATGCAGTGAGTGATGGCTACTGGAGGACACAGGAGAGCTACGATGCCACGCCATCGGGCACTCTGCCCATTTTGCATGTCCGCACTAATGACTCACAGCCCATCGTCACAAAGGACTATTATATCAATGGAAATCTCTGGCTTGACAATTGTGGAATCCAGGAATTTGAGTCGATGGGAACTGAGAATGCTCCTCTACCCATCGAGATAAAGGGACGAGGCAATTACACATGGAGGGCGTTCTATAAGAAACCCTATAAAATAAAGTTCCTTTCTAAGCAGTCGCCTTTGGGGCTTGATAAGAGCAAGCATTTCATCCTGATGCCTCACGCCGACGACTTGAGCGGTTATTTGAGGGATGAGACAGGATTTGAGATGAGCCGACAGTTGGGAATGGAATACACTCCTCGACAGTTGCCCGTGGAAGTAGTGCTTAACGGTGAATACATTGGCCTCTACTTCCTGTGTGAGAAAATCAGGGTTGAGAACGGACGGGTCGACATAACAGAGCAGCAAGAGAATGACACCAACCCCAACAATGTCAGCGGAGGCTGGCTACTGGAACTTTCGGGTGACGGCACTTTTGTACATGGCCAGTTCGAGGACAATGACCCGACAAGGATATGGTACTGGTTTGACTCACATTCCCCCGAGCAGGTGTCGCAAGTACAAGTCAATTACATCTCACGACTTTTGAGTCAGACCGACAGCTGCATCTTTGTCAAGGACAAGTACGACCGTGGTTGGGAGGGGTTTATTGATGTCTACTCGCTGTCACGCTTTTATGTCATCAACGAGGTCATGTCAAATGTCGAGTCGTTTTGCCGAAGCATGTTTCTTTACAAAGACTGGGGAGAAGACGAGAGGCTGAAGTTCGGGCCAGTGTGGGATTTTGGAAATAGTTTCACCTTCACAGGAGCCGATGATTTCATCTATAACTACAACACACAGTTCTTTTTCCTGTGGATTGAAGAACTGCTGAAATTCCCTCGGTTCCAAGAGGCTGTAATTGACGTTTGGAGATATTTTAAAGAGGAAAATGTTTTGAACAAAGTTTTTGAGCATGACCTCTACATGATGAACAAAATTAACCAAGCCAATAGCCATGACAAAGTTAGATGGCCCTATTATAGCGACCTTTGGACGGGGGCATCAACAAGCTACTTGAACCAGGTTGCACAGAAAGCAGAATGGCTCGACAGTCAGTGGGGATACGTCATGGGCGATGTGGACCGTGATGGGACGGTCACAGCCACCGACATTACAGCCATCTATAACTATCTCCTTAATGGCGACGAGAGTTTCTTAAACACGAGCGACGTCAACGGTGATGGTTACATCAATGCGGTAGATATAACTATCATTTATAACATATTACTGAATAACCACTAATGATTCTCAAAAAAATGCGAACTGAGTTCGTCGAAAAGCCTGCTCACGCAGGAAAAATAAACAATCTGGCGTAGCCAGCTTTTTGACACCGTATTATAGGACTCATGCAAGGATTTTATGGTTAAAAAATGTGAAAGGTTGATATGTTATTTCTTTGCTTTGCTCGTCGGGGGCTTCTCGCCC
>CAJOFH010000023.1 GCA_905233845.1 uncultured Muribaculaceae bacterium
GTGTTTTTTTAATAATGTTTTTTGCACTACAAAATTACTAAAAATCTCGCTATGTTCCTAATTTTCAGCTAAATAAAATTCATCGAACTCACGTTAAATTATGCTTTCAATGGTTCAGGAACGGTGAAAGTGACATATCCTGATGGGTATGCTGGAGCACATTACTATGATAGTGTTGATATACCATCAACCATAACTTTCATGGGTACCACTTATATAGTTAATTCTATAGGTGATAACGCTTTTAATGGTTCACTAGTTCGTGAAGTAACGATTCCAAATTCGGTGAAAGTAATTGGTGCTAATGCTTTTTGCTATTCTTCACTTCATACTTTTAATTGTAATGATTCATTAGAAAGTATAGGTAATTACGCATTCGTCCAGTCTGGGATTAATTCGATTTATATTCCTAAAACGGTAAAGAAAATAGGGAGTTTGGCATTCAATGTTTGTGAATATCTTTCAAGCATAATAGTTGATGACGAAAATCCTTTTTATGATTCACGCCAAAACTGCAATGCAATCATTAGGAAATCGGATAACACATTGCTGATGGGCTGCAAGTCATCATTTATTCCTGAATCAGTTACTGCTATCGCTGACTCAGCATTTTATGGTTCACCTGGGCCTTATACATTAGAGATTCCTGCTTCTGTGACAAATATTGGTTTACTTGCTTTTACAGCTAGTGGGGTAACTCAAGTAACGATACCAGGAACAATGAAAACCGTACCACAATATTCATTTGCAGGAGCAAACCTGAAAAAAGTAATTATGCTAGATGGCATTCAAAAGATTGATCAAATGGCATTCAGCATAAATGAAAGTCTAGAAGAAATAGTCATTCCAAATACAGTTGACACTATTAAAATCGGTGCATTTAGTCATTGTTCTGCATTGGAGAATCTAACCATTCCTAATAGTGTGAAGGTCATAGAACCGATGGCTTTCATTTGGTGTGAAAGTCTAAAAGAATTACATCTTGGTAGTGGTTTAGAAACGCTCGGTGACTGGGCTTTTAATTGTGGGTATCCTTTTAGCCATGCTATTGAGAATATATATTGCACGGCAACGACGCCTCCTAAGATGTTATGTGATGATTGCTTTGAAAGCAGTTACAGCTCAGCTACTCTCTATGTGCCTGAGTCATCAGTAGAGAAGTATAAGACAGCCTATGGTTGGAAGAATTTTTTCACGATTCTGCCCATTGATGAGTCGGGCATCAACGGAGTGCCTGTTGACCCTGCCGCCCGAGGCAAGCGACAGCGCTACAATCTCATGGGCCAGCCTGTTGGCGATGACTATCACGGTATAGTCATCGAGAACGGCAAAAAAGTCGTGATTAAGTGAGAGCAGAACTGAACATGCTCATGTTATGCCGAACGTGAACGACTTCGAGCGAAGCCCAGCGCCGTGAAGTGACGTAAATACGTTTCATTTAAATAATAGCTATGCCGTGATTGCTCAACCCAACCACGGCACTTTTTTTGCCACTCCGCCATCTAAAGGTTAAAGCTCCCTATGGTCGCTAAAATTATATGGCACTAACGCGCTAAAATTTTATTAAAATTAAATTTTAGAGCCGTAGGCTCTCTAATTTCCGAGCTTGCGAGGTCAAAAGAGCATCTAACGAAATTGTATGTAATTGTTAGCAATTGTTTGATAAAACCCCGCGCCGTTTTTAATGTTGTTTTCTCTTCAAATAAGCTGTTATCTTTGCCTTGCGACCCATCGCAAGAGCTCTTTGACATACTGCCACCCCTTATTCCTGAAAAAAGTTGACACATTTTGTCCCATTTGTCCCGGCGGTCCCAATTGTCCACGGTGTCCAAGGCCTCAGAGAAACCATGTCGCCATTCCACATTGAAATCACTCTGGCATTTTTTTCAAAAACTGTCCCACACAACCCACATTTGTTGTGCAAGTTGTATTTAAGTTGTTCCAGTTGTTTGATTTTTTGCGAGATAATCATTTCGCGACATTTGCGATATTTGCGTGAGATTTTTTTCAAAAATTGTCCCACACCATGAAAAATCTTGTAACTCCTGTTAATAAAAACAGTATCTACCATAATTCTGTATTAAATCTATCGTGGGTGTTGTTCAAGAACCTTTAACTCGACTGAGCGAGCAGCAAGACTGTCCATCTTGTTCATTTTGTCCCAGTTGTCCCAGTAGTCCCACATGTCCACAGCAAACTAAAAAATCATAGTTGTTTTTGGTTGTTACAACGTTGTGCTTGTTGTTTGAAAATCCGAGTCAGGGTAAGTCAAGCTAAGACCAATGAAAATTGTTTTTAATTGTGCTTAATTGTTTGAAAAATCGAGTCAAGTTCAGGAAAAAGTGCTAACTTTGTGGCAAAAGTAATCCTAACACGAAAATGATATGAAAACAAGAGACGAATTGATTGACGAATTGATTGACTTGGCGTTTGCCGAGGATATTGGCGATGGCGATGCTACAACCTTATGCAGCATACCTGCTGACGAGATGGGACGCTCTCGCCTGATAATCAAAGAAGAAGGCATACTTGCTGGTGTGGAGATGGCAAAGAAGGTCTTTGAAAAGTTTGACCCAGAGTTGAAGATGACTACCTACATTGAGGACGGTGCCCACGTGAAGCCCGGCGACATCGCCTTTATCGTTGAGGGCAAAGTGCAGTCGTTATTGCAGACCGAGCGCCTGATGCTCAATATCATGCAACGCATGAGCGGCATAGCCACTGTTACTGCCCGTTACCAGAAAGAGCTAGAAGGTCTACACACCAAGGTTCTCGACACCCGCAAGACCACTCCAGGCATGCGCATCATGGAGAAAGATGCCGTGAAGATTGGTGGTGGCTGCAACCACCGCATCGGTCTTTTCGACATGATATTGCTAAAAGATAACCACGTGGATTTCGCTGGTGGCATTACCGCTGCCATCGAGGGAGCAAAACGTTGGTGCAAGGAAAACAACAAGGACCTCAAGATCGAGATTGAGGTACGCAATCTCGACGAACTCCGCGAAGCGCTCGCTGCTGGCGGCGTGGACCGTGTAATGTTCGACAACTTCACCCCCGAACTCACCCGCGAGGCTGTGAAAATCGTTGACGGTCAGGTTGAGACTGAGTCTAGTGGTGGCATCACCATCGACACTCTTCGCGCTTATGGCGAATGTGGCGTGGACTACATCTCGGTAGGAGCTCTTACCCACAGCGTGAAGTCGCTCGACATGAGCTTCAAAGCGTTCTAATTCTTAGTCACTTTTATATTTCAAAAATATGAAAAGAATATTATCATTAGCCATAATTGTTATTATGGCTGTGACGGCATGGGCAGCTGAGGTGACTTTCGACTTCTCGACTGAGGCTGGTCTGCAAGCCATGGGAATAACACCACCTGCGCAAAGTAGCGGTGTGAACCTTACCGATGTTGGGACAATCACTGTTGATGGCGTTAATCTAACTGCGGTGAATGGCTCCACCGAGACCCGCGTGTGGAACTCACAAGGCAGCTACACCCTTCGCATCTATGTGGGTGGAAGCATTACCTTTGCCGTGGAGAGTGGCAGTATAACCGACGTAACAATCAATGCCGCCAACACCAGCAATTTTGATTTGCTCGCAAACGTGGGTAATTATAGTGTCAATGGTGGCGTGGGCACATGGAATGGCAGCACCTCATCGGTGACTTTCTCTCACACTACAACCAAGAATGCGCAGATTTCTTCAATTGTAGTGACTACCAGCGACGAGGACCCCACCGACGACCCAGGTGGTGAGGATCCCAACCCAGTTGACCCAAATATCACAAAACTCGACTCTCTCAGCAATCTTGAGGGACTTGATGAGGGTACTGAGTTCCAGTTCACTACCGAGGTCTATGTGCAATATCAGTGGGGAGACTACCTGTGGCTCATGCAACTCGACGAGGAGTATTACGCTTATGCTGCAATGGTCTATGGTGATGTGGGTAGAGTGTATCAGGTTGGTGCTGTGATACCAGCAGGATGGACAGGCAAGAAAACCACTTACAAGGGTCTTGTGGAAATTACCGAGCCAACCCATTTCAAAAATGCCACTAATATGGTAGACGAGATGTTCACCGAGCCGTTCGACATGACTGGCTACATGAGCTACATCGAGCCTGATCACTACGAGAATATGCGTGTGAAATTCAATGGCATAACTCTGAGCGAGATAGACCAACAAGGCAATTTCACTGTCACGAGCAATGAGGAGGACGAGGATGGCAACCCAATCACCGTTACTCTCGCTGGACATAACAAGTTTGGAATAGACTATCCCACTGTTGACCCTGCCGAGAAGTATAATATTGACGGAATGGTCACCATCTACAACAATAACTATCAGCTTTATCCAATCAGCATAGAGGAGACTCCTGGCACTCGCTTGTGGAAGGTGACATACGAAGGACTGGAAGGCAACATGAAGATTGCCGACTCGCTCTATGTGGTAATGCCGTTGACCGACAACCAGATTCTCGTGACCGACAACGCCACCGAAATCCTCGTCGATACCTACGCCGAATGGGGCTACACCTGGTATCAGGACTGGTATCCCACATGGATTGCCCTCGACTGCGGTGACAACACCGAACTTTTTGAAGCAATCAAGAATATGCAGGTTCTCGCACCAAATACAGTCAAGGGAGAGGTGGTTGATGTGAATACCAATCCACGATTGATTCTCAGTTCAATGCCAACAGGTATTACCGATCCCGACTTTACAAACTATCAGCTCTATTCTTATAACTTGACTTACGATAGAATTTGGGCTCTTGGCAACGAATTGGGTCAAGCCACAGGTCGGTACAAAGTCTTCAATGGCGAGCCTTACCTGTGCAGTGCTCAAGATACTGTGAAGGTGCGACTTGATTTCAGTTTGAATCCTGAGCTGCAAAGTCATCTCGTGGTGGGACAACGCTATGAAATGTTGAGCGTTTTCAAGCTAAACGAGCCTTGGGAGGCCGAGAACTATAATTATGCCCCACGCAAGCAGTTCCAGCCTGCCACCAGCAAGGCGATTAAAGCTCCTGCCCGCAAGACCCAAGCCAGTGGTTCAGACTATTATACTAATTACACTATTATGCCCGTTAGTGCCGAAATTGTCACTGCTATTGACAATATTAACGCCAGTAATCAAGTTGTGAGGGTTAGCTACGTGAGCACTACAGGAGTCGTGAGCGACACTCCATTCAAGGGTTTGAACATTGTTATCACCGAGTTTAACGACGGCACGCGCTGCGTGACAAAAGCTGTGAAATAACATTTTAGTTTTTTTTATTATTGTTTGATAAAAATGCTGTATCTTTGCAGCCGCAAAAGTAGTGGAGTGGCTTGTCGCTCGCAACACCGATTGCGAGAGGAAAGTCCGGGCAACACAGAGCATCGCATTTCTTAACGGGAAGCTGGGGGTGACCTCAGGGTTAAGGTGACAGAAAATAACCGCCTGCCTTCGGGCAGGTAAGGGTGAAAAGGCGGGGTAAGAGCCCACCGGGCACCACGGCGACATGGTGTGCCGCACCACCTGCGAGTTGCAAGGTCAAGTATATCGGCATTTAAGGGTTGCTCGTCCATTGTCGAGGGGTAGACTGCTATACTGTCGTGGCAACACGTCAGACAGATAAATGACAAGCGGCGCTCCCCACGGGGAACGACCACATAACCCGGCTTATAGCTCAACTACTTTTTAAAAATGAGAAAAGGCGCACCTTTTCTCATTTTTGTATTTTGATGTGGTTGAAGATATCGCCCAAGACGTAGAAGCTGCCGCCCAGGAAGACCGCGTCGGCGGGTTTGGCGGCTTTCAATGCGGCTTTATAGGCATCAAGGGCTTTGGGGTAACTATTTCCCTTCAATCCGTGTTTGGCTCCTAGGGCTTGGAGGTCTTGCGCTTTCATTGAACGTGACGATTGCGCTTGCGTGAAATAGTAGGTCGCATCGGTTGGCATCATGCCGAGTACTGTGTCGATATCTTTGTCGGCCGAGAATCCAAGCACCATATGCAGCTTTCTACATTCCAAATCTCGCAGCTGCTTCGATTGTATTATCCATGCGCCAGCATTGTGTCCGGCATCGCAAATTACCGTTGGTTCCTTGCCAATCACCATCCATCTACCCATAAAACCTGTGTATTGGCACACATTAGCCAAACCTCGCTTCAAAGCACTTTTCTTAATCTTCACGCCGTTCTTCTTCAGAACCGAGATAGCGTGTAACACAGTATTGACATTTTTCACTTGGTAGTCGCCTCCTAATTGGCAGGTAAGAGTGTCATCATAACCGACAGCAAAAATTGACAAAGAACCGTCGATGTTCTTCACCGATCCCATAACCATTGGCTCATCATTGGCGAAGACAATAGGGGAGTGGCATTCACGTGCAGTGTCCTCAAACACTTTGCGCACCTCGGGTTGTGAAGCGTCTCCCACGACCACTGGCACATCAGGTTTGATTATGCCTGCTTTCTCGCTAGCGATTGCAGCAAGGGTATTGCCCAAGAACTGTGTGTGGTCAATTGAGATATTAGTGATGACACTTAATATGGGGGTTATGATATTGCTGCTGTCAAGACGTCCACCCAAGCCGACCTCAATCACAGCGTAGTCCACCTTTTGCTTTTTGAAGTATTCAAAAGCCAGCGCAGTTGTCAACTCAAAGAATGACGGCTCACAATTAAGTCCACTCTTGAAATACTGCTCCACAAAGTGGCTCACGCTGCGCTTACTAATCATCTCGCCGTTGACGCGGATGCGCTCACGGAAGTCCACAAGATGTGGTGAAGTAAAGAGGCCCACGCAGTATCCGCTGGCTTGCAGTGTGGCAGCAAGCATATTAGCGACCGAACCTTTGCCGTTAGTTCCTGCCACATGGATGCACTTGTAGGCTCGATGTGGATTGCCGAGCCAGTTATCAAGTGCGATGGTTGTGTCAAGCCCTGGTTTGTAACCGCTAGCGCCCTGTCGCTCAAAAGCGGGGAGCTGATTGTAAAGATATTCTATAGCGTCCTTGTAAGTCATAGTCAAAAGAGGAAAAAGCCGGCAATGCCTGCCATTATAATAACAAAAATAGGGTGAATCTTGGTGAAGAACACTGTGCAGAACGACGCAATGCAGATTGCGATAGATATGATATTATCGGAAGAACCAGCGATGCCAAAGTTCTCCTTGTTCATCAGCAGCAATGCTGCACTGGCGATAAGCCCTACCACCACAGGTCGCAAACCTGTAAAAGCTCCCTTGATGATGGTGCTGTCGCTATGGCGAGAGATATAGTGGCTAGCATAGAGTGTGAGCAGGTAGGGTGGGAGTACCACTGCAAGAGTGGCGATTATCGAGCCCCACACGTTGCCTGTTGAAACGTAGCCTATGTAGGTCGCGCTGTTTATGCCAATGGGGCCGGGTGTCATCTGCGAGATGGCGACGATGTCGGTAAACATTTGGCTGCTTATCCATCCGTTCTCCACAACGATGTTTTGAACAAGCGAAAGCATGGCATATCCACCACCGAAGCCGAAGAGTCCAATCTTTAGGTAAGCCCATATCAACTTTAAGTAGATGTTCATTGTTCTCCCTCCTTTCGCTGTTTCAGGTTGCTGTGAATGTAGTAGATATAGCCGCCTACTGCGCCCAAAATGATGTACAGAATGGGGTTAGAAACGAAGGGAAGTCCCGAGTAAATGAGTAGGGCCACAGCCACAGGGATGATAATGGTCTTCCAGTTGATTTTTGCGGCGCGGGCTGTGGTTATTACTGGGGCGATGATGAGTGCAACCACTGCTGGCCTAATGCCCTTGAAGATGCGGCTCAGCACTTCGTTGTTCTTGATGGTTTCGGGAGTGAGGAAGATGGCGATGGCAAGGATAATTAGAAACGATGGCAATATAGTTCCGAAGGCAGCTGCCATGCTGCCCTTTATGCCCTTGAGGCGATCGCCAATCACCACGGCAATGTTTACCGCCAGGATGCCAGGCATCGCTTGAGCAATAGCCAGCAAGTCAAGAAACTCGTCCTTTGCAATCCACTTGTGGTTGTCGACAATCTCACGTTCGATAATAGAAATCATTGCCCATCCACCACCAAAGGTGAATGCGCCAATCTTCATGAACGTCAACCACAACTGCAAGTATATATTCTTCATCGCTGGCATTATTTAAAGTTGCAAAATTACTCATTACTTTCAAACCATTGATTGGTTTTATGGAAAAATTATTATCTTTGCAGGTTTTTTGGAGACAAACAACATTGAGTGACGTAATGAATGAAGCGTTTAAAACAAATATTCACCAATCAGCACTATATCTACTGGCTGTTCTTGTTCATGGCGATATTACCCAATATCATTATGTTCTTCACCGAGTCGACTTCATTGTTGACTCGTGTCATCCAGATTGTGCTACCGCTGGGCTTCTATGGATGGGCATTGACTTGGGCACGTAAACCTGGCAAGATGTTCTGGTGGCTGTTCTGGTTCATGTTTGTCGACGCATTCCAGATAGTGCTGTTGTGGCTCTATGGTGAGTCGCCCATCGCTGTCGACATGTTCCTCAATGTGTTGACCACAAATCCTGGTGAGGCTACCGAGCTGTTGTCCAACTTGCTTGTGTCTGTTGTCTTTGTGGTAGTGCTATATGGATCTGGTATCGTCATGTCGATTGTGTCGCTTCGTGCCAAAACAACGTTGGGTGACAAGTTCCGTCGTGTTCAACGCCGTTGGAGTATCCCAATGCTAATGGCAGGAATAGTCCTGTTGACGGCAAACTACTTTGTCGATAAGAACTTCAAGGCCCAAGACGATGTGTTCCCCATCAACGGCACTTACAACGTGGGACTTGCCATCCAGCGAGCTTATAAACAGTCGAAATATGAGGACACTTCTCGAGGTTTTACCTATAATGCTACTGCAACACGAAACGACAGCGTGCCCGAAATATATGTTCTCGTAATAGGAGAAACCTCGCGTGCCGACAATTGGAGCCTTTATGGTTACGAGCGCAATACCAACCCTGGCACCTCGGCTCTCGACAACCTTGTGGTCTATCGCGACGCCATCACAATGTCTAACACTACCCACAAGAGCGTCCCTACGTTGATGTCGAGCGCTGGATGCGAAGCCTATGATAGCCTTTATCATCGCAAAGGCATTATTACGGCTTATAAAGAAGCTGGTTATCAAACTGTTTTCTACAGCAATCAGCAACGCAATCACTCGTTTATTGATGCCTTTGGAAGTGAGGCCGATGAGGTAGTGTTCCTTAAGGACAAAGTGTCGCTCATGGACCTCACGAATACTAACTATGATGATGAGCTTATCGACTACGTGAAGAAACGCCTTGAGCAATATAATGGTGGAAAACTCTTTATTGTGGTACACATGTATGGTTCGCACTTCAATTACAAAGACCGTTATCCCAAAGACGATGCACATTTCAAGCCCGACAACGTGATATCTGCCGAGAGGGTATATCGCAAGGAGCTTATCAATGCCTATGATAATACCATCATCAATACCGACAAGGTGCTGTCGGGAATCATACGCCAAGTCGAGGCTAAAGGTGTGAACAGTGCCGTTGTTTTCACTAGCGACCACGGCGAGGATATCTTTGATGACGAGCGTGGGCGATTCTTGCACGCCTCACCCATTCCCACTTATTATCAGGTTAGAGTACCGTTGCTGGTATGGACTTCGCAGAAGTATTCGATCAATTATCCCGATGCTTTGGCACAGCTCAAGGCTCATACCAATATTCCAGTGTCGACCAATATGGTAGTGTTTCACACCCTGCTCGACTTGAGTGGCATCAATACCCCCTACAAGAAAAACAATCTCTCATTGTGCAACAAGGAGTTTAAGCAGCACAGCCGTCTTTACATCAACGACCATAACGAATATTTGCCACTCGACAATTGTGGCTTCAAGCAGCTCGACATCGACCAGTTCAAAAAACACAACCTCCAATTTCCATAATAGTTCATAGTTAATAGTTGGAATCTCTTGACACGGTTTTATCAATATAGTCCAATATACACACACATTTTTTTATATTTTGAAAAATATTTGTTATATTTGCACATTCTTTAGTCAAAATTGCTGTTGGAGATTTAGAATAACTCAATATTAACTAACTAAAAAACCAAACAAAAATGAAGAAATCATTGAAAATGATGGGTCTCGTGACCTTGTTGGTCGTGGCTTTCGTGTCATTGACCTCACTGCGTTGTGCCGACTGCACTTGGAAGTACAACTGCACATTAAAAGTGTATTTCAAAAACGGTGACCCGGCAGCCAATGTCACCGTCACTGCCGACTATGCCGGCTTCGCCGGTGGCATGCACGACTTCAAGACCAACAGCAGTGGTGTGGTGAAGTTAGGCTGGGAGTCGCATCGCATCAAAGGCCTTTACATTAAGAAGGACTACTATGAGGTGGACTACAGTGACGGTAGGTCCTATTCGTTGACCATCAAGAAGAACAAATACGACTAATCAAGATGAAGCGTTACTTGTTATTCGCGTTGCTGCTGGCTTTGCTGGCGGCAACGCCGTTTGATGTCGCAGCTCAGAAGGGCAGGAAGACAAAGAAGACAACAAAAGCCACTTCAACCCCTGCTCCAACTTCAACTCCAGTCTCAACTCCAGTCTCAACTCCAGTCTCAACTCCAGTCTCAACAAGGGGGGCTAATACCCAGACTTTCACAGTTAATGGTGTCTCGTTCACGATGGTGAGGGTAGAAGGCGGCACGTTCACTATGGGTGCTACCAGCGAGCAGGGCAGTGATGCATATAGCGATGAAAAACCTGCCCACAAGGTTACGGTGTTGTCGTTCTCCATTGGGCAGACCGAGGTGACACAGGAGTTGTGGCGTGCGGTGATGGGCAGCAACCCGTCGGAGTTTGCTCCTAAAAGGGCTGACGCTTCTCGGTGTAACTACGACAGCTTTGTCGCCGATGCCAAGCGTCTCAATGACAAGAAGCCTGGCACAGTGCGCATCCCATCTCGAGAGGAGTGGGACGTCGCTATGGTCACAACCTCTGGTTCGATGAAGCGTCCTGTGGAGAATGTGAGCTGGGATGACTGCCAGACGTTTATCAAAAAGCTTAATCAGTTGACTGGCAAGAATTTCCGCCTGCCTACCGAGGCCGAGTGGGAGTTTGCCGCACGTGGCGGCAACAAGAGCCGTGGCTACAAGTACAGCGGCAGCAATAACATTGACGATGTGGCGTGGTATGAAAAAAACAGCTACGACAAGGGAAAGAATAGTCCCGATTATGGAACTCATCCTGTAGCTGGCAAGCGCGCCAACGAGCTTGGCATCTACGATATGAGTGGCAACGTGTGGGAGTGGTGCCAGGACAAGTGGTATTACTATGACGGCAGCAGCTCTTCGGGCTCTAACCGCGTGGACCGTGGCGGCGGCTGGGACGACCTCGCCGGGGACTGTCGAGTGTCGAACCGGAACCTCGACTCGCCCGCCAACCGCGGCAACCCCCTTGGCTTGCGCTTGGCTCTATAGTTTCCCCTTCAAGAGAAGAGAGCATTAATGTGATTTTGCAAAATAATAGCTCGTGCGTAGCTGAGCTAAAAATAGGCGAAATCACATTAATGCGATTACCTAAGGCGATAGTATTTTTGCCCGAGCGATAGCGAGGGCTTATTTTTTTTGGATATATGCAAATAAAGACCTTTATTATCAATTCATTAAATGCCGAGCAAAGCGAGTCGGAAGTCAACCTGTTCTTGCGCTCTCATCGCATCTTGCGTGTGGAGCATCATTTTGTGGAGCATGACAGCTCTTGGTCAGTGCTTGTTGAGTATCAAGATGAGCTTCCCGATGCTGTGAGTCCCATACCCAAACGCAAGAAGAAAGATATTACCGAAGGTATGAGTGATGAGGTGAGACAACGTTACGAACAAATGCGCAAGATTCGTGCCGACTTGTCGATGCAGCGTAGTGTGCCCGCCTATATCATATTCACCAATGATGAGTTGTCACTGCTAGCGAGCGAGCCTGTACTTAATGAGGAGACGGTAAAACATATCAAGGGTATTGCCCCTTCAAGGCTCAAGGATAGCGTGCAATTCTTTTATGATAAGCCTAACGATAATGAAGCGAGTGGGGCGTCTGATTGACAAAATAGCTGAGCTTGACAATTTGCATGAGGCTTTCCTCAGGGCGGCTCGCGGCAAGCGTGGAAAGATGGCGGTGATGCGTTTTTCTGAGAGTCTTGACGAGAATCTGCATGAAATGCGACGCAGGATTCTCAGTGGCGATTTTGAGTGTGGGGGGTATCACTTCTTCACCATCTACGATCCCAAGCAGCGAGTGATATGTGCCGCTTCGTTCAGTGACCGTGTGTTATTCCATGCTATTATGAGAGTGTGCCATTATATCTTTGATGATTATCAGATTTTTGACAGCTATGACAGTCGATGCGAGAAAGGTACCTACAAAGCTCTTGAGAGAGCGCGGCAGTACTGCTGTCGATATCATTGGTTTGCTAAACTTGACATGAAAAAATACTTCGACAGCATCAATCACGCAGTGATGATGCAGCAGTTGTCACGACTGATAAAAGACCATGTGTTGCTTGACTATTTTGATGACTTGCTAGGCAGTTATGAGGTGGAACCCGGAAAAGGCGTACCAATCGGTAATCTCACGAGTCAGTATTTTGCTAACCACTACCTTTCACCTGCCGACCACTATGCTAAAGAAGAACTCAAAGTGAAAGGTTTTGTGAGATATATGGACGATGTGTTGTTTTTTGATGATGACCCAGTGCAATTAAAGCAAAAAGTACAGTGTTATCGACAATATGTTGAGCAGCATCTGTTGCTTAATGTTCATCCCACAGTGATGAACCGCACGGCGATGGGAGTGCCGTTTCTTGGATATGTGGCTTTTGCCCATCAACTAAGGCTCAATGGCCGTAGTGTGAGACGGCTACGCCACAAGATGCTTGACTTGAACATGATGCTTCAAAATGGAGTGATTGATGACGAGATATATGCCGCTCATGCCACAGCATTACTTGCCTTTGCAAGAAAAGCCGAATGCAACACACTGCTGAGAAGCATGAGCGATACCGTGGGAATGTATCCGCAAGGGCTCTAACCGCGTGAACCGTGGCGGCAGCTGGAACAACAACGCCAGGAACTGTCGAGTGTCGAACCGGAACAACAACTCGCCCGACAACCGCAACAACAACCTTGGCTTGCGCTTGGCTCTATAGCTTGCTCTTTAATAGTTAAATAATAAGGGGAAACAGGATACATCTCCCGCCCAGCATTTGAATAGGCTGGCAAATGTTTTATTTGACTTGTGGCTTTAGTAGCAGCATCATAGCGAACGAGCCACAAGTGTTTTGAATTTAGGCTTATAATTACATATTACGAACCACAAAAACACACGAGAGGATATTATTGAGTTAAAAGCACACGAAGACGAAAAGCAAAGTGCACTCAATACTCCCACCTTTTCTGATTTAGTCACCTTTTTCTTGAAAGTGTTAATTTTAATTGATAATCAAAATGTTGTCATTTTGCGTCACTGAAATGTACTATCATTTTTATTAGGTTTTTACAGGTTTTATCTAACGTAGTACAACTAATGAAGTACAATAAAAAACACATTTATATATTATTTCGTTTGAAAAAAAATGTTATATTTGCACATTCTTTAGTCAGAATTACTGATGTAGATTTCGAATAACTCAATATTAACAAATTAAAAAACTGAACAAAAATGAAATCGATTATTAAGACAATGGGACCATTGGTCCTGATTATGGCGTTAATGATGGCCTTCAGCAACACAGCTAAGGGTAGTGGCGCTTCCGAGAAGTCATGTAAACTTACAGTCTATTATCAGAATGGCGATCCTGCCGATTATGTAACAGTTACAGCTGCAACTCGTCATGGTCAGCACGATTATAAGACTGATGATAAAGGACGTGTTACTTTGACATGGGAGTATTCCGATATTACTCACCTCTATGTCAAGGGCGACAAGTATGAGGTTGACTATCGCGATGGTGGAAACTATACCTTGACGCTGAAGAAGAAACACAAATACGATTAATAAGATGAAACGTTATTTGTTATTCGTGTTGCTGCTGGCTTTGCTGGCGGCAACGCCGTTTGATGTCGTTGCGCAGAAGGGCAGGAAGACAAAGAAGACGACAAAAGTGGTATCTTCCAAGGGAACACTATCGCCTTCCCAGCCTGCAGGCAAAACTTGGGCGGTTTACAGCAACGGCTCGCTGTCATTCACCATGGGCGCCAAGCCCCAGCAGCCATCTCAAGTCGATTGTTCAAGCTGTAACCAAAAGAATACTTTTTCTTCAAATTTTTGCTCAAACTGTGGCGCAAAACTCAAGAAAGACTTTATCGTGTGTGAGGCCGAGCGGTTCACAGTAAACGGTGTAATATTTGCAATGGTGCCAGTCCAGGGTGGCACATTCACTATGGGTGCGACCAGTGAGCAGGGCAGTGATGTCTGGGATCACGAGAAACCCGCACACAAAGTGACGGTGTCGTCGTTCTCTATTGGTCAGACCGAGGTGACTCAAGAGTTGTGGCAGGCGGTGATGGGCAACAATCCAAGTGAGTTTAAGGGAGCAAAGCGACCTGTGGAGAAAGTCTCGTGGGACGATTGCCAGGAGTTCCTGCGTAAGCTCAATGCCGCGACAGGCAAGCATTTCCGCCTGCCTACCGAGGCAGAGTGGGAGTATGCCGCTCGTGGTGGCAACCTTAGCAAGGACTACAAGTACAGCGGTAGCAACTCGATAGGCAGTGTGGCTTGGTACTATGACAATTCTGGTTCTCAGACTCACCCCGTTGCCACGAAGTCCCCCAACGAGCTAGGCATTTTCGACATGAGTGGCAACGTGTGGGAGTGGTGTCAGGATTGGTATGGTGACAAATATTACGGCTCATCACCATCAAGCAACCCCATTGGTCCTTCTTCGGGCTCTTACCGCGTGAACCGTGGCGGCAGCTGGTTCAGCGACGCCGGGGTCTGTCGAGTGTCGAGCCGGGACGCCGACTCGCCCGACTACCGCTTCATCAACCTTGGCTTGCGCTTGGCTCTATAGTTTCCCCTTCAATAGAAGAGAGCATTAATGTGATTTTGCAAAAAAATAGCTCGTGCGTAGCCGAGCTAAAAATAGGCAAAATCACATTAATGCGATTATCTAAGGCGATAGTATTCTCAGCCCGAGCGAGAGCGAGGGCTTACTTTTTTGAATATATGCAAATAAAGACCTTTATAATCAATTCATTAAATGTCGAGCAAAGCGAGACAGAAGTCAACCTGTTCTTGCGCTCTCATCGCATCTTGCGTGTGGAGCATCACTTTGTGGAGCATGACAGTTCTTGGGCAGTGCTTGTGCAATAAATCAGCCAGAGGCTGGCCCTATGGTCTACTCAGTCATTGAGGAAATACCTCTTCCCTGCCTTGTTAATAACTTTTTTGAAAAAATGTGTGTATTTTAAATAATAATAGGTGGTTAAGTGCGTTATAAAGGTGTAGAACAATTAAAGAAAGGTTGCCTATGCAAGAAAACTACACCGAAGAATTAAAATTTGAAACACACGAGGAACAAGTTGAGATGGGACCAAGGCTGTCAACCATCAATTTCCTCAAGCAATTTGCAAGAGCCTACACTCCATCGGGCATCGATCAGCCAGGACTTGAAGGCTTTATAGCAAATTAAGGAAGGTGAGAGAAATCACCTGAAGACAATCTCCATCAAGATTACACCAGAACAGGGTTACTGGTGAGTAAAAATCGGGACGCGAAACAGTCGTATCCCGATTTTGTTTTTTATTGAGTTTGATGTTTTAGCCCAATTCGGTCATTAGGATTTATGTTAGAACAGAATTTATTTTTAGCATGTTGTAAAGAGATTGTTGAAGACATAGCAGGCTATGGCGAGACAATCTCTGCAACAAAATGCAAAAATAAAACTGTTATAGCATAAATAGACATAAAATTATGACCTTCCGTCGCCTAATGACCGATTTGGGTTTAGTCTGCCATGAGTCGCTCGATGACTGTCTTTACGAGGTCGTTGACCGCTGTCTTGTAGTTGGGGTTGGCGACTGTCGCGACGCGGTTGGCGATAATCGAGCAGATGGTGATGGCACGGTGCCCCATGAGTTTGGCAAGGCCTTGCAGTGCTGCGCCTTCCATCTCGTAGTTGGTGATATGTCCACCGTCATACTCAAATGCCTCAATACGTTTGTTCAATTCAGGCTCAGCCAGTGGCAGACGCACCTCGCGTCCTTGAGGTCCATAGAATCCCACTGCCGAGATGGTGTAACCGCGCACCATGTCGTCACGACCAATCTTTTCAACGAGCGTTGGGTCGGCCTCAACAATGTAAGGCTTGCAGAACAAGGGGTTCCACTTCACGAACTCGCAGAACTGACGCTCAAACTCGAGGTCACACGCTTCGTTGCGACCAGCGTAGTAGTTCATCACGCCGTCAAAGCCCAGAGCCTTGGCTGCAATCACGGGAGTGCCTACGGGAACGTAGGGCTGGAGGCCTCCACTGGTGCCAATGCGCACGATGTTGAGGGTACGGTGCTCGTCCTTAACAGTGCGGGTTGCGAAATCGACGTTAGCGAGCGCGTCAAGCTCAGTAACCACGATGTCGATGTTGTCGCCGCCAATGCCATGAGAGAGCGCCATGATGGGCTTTCCCTTGTAGGTTCCGCCAATGGTGTGGAACTCACGGCTCGACACCTCAAAGTCTTGAGTGTCGAAATAGGATGCAATCATGTTGACACGACTGGGGTCGCCGCAGATGATGATGTTGTCGGCGAGCTGCTCGGGTTTCAGATGGATGTGGAAGATGGAACCATCATCGTTGATGATCATCTCGGAATCGGGAATGAATTTCTTCTTTGACATATCGTTGTGCTTTTAAAGTTTATATTTCTGTTAGAAAGAATATCAAAAAACAAAGTTATACATTTTATTTCAATTCACTACTATTAACTGGATATTTTTTAAAGAAAAAGTTTTTTTTGAGTGTTTTTTGAAGAATTTGCACTACCTTTGTGACATAAATACTTCTTATGGAGCAAGGATTGGTAATAAAGAACACTGGCAGCTGGTACATCGTGCGAACCGAAGATGGCACCGAGCGAAACTGCAAAATCAAGGGGAACCTGCGACTAAAGGGTTTCCGTTGCACTAATCCTGTGGCAGTGGGCGACAATGTGGAGATAGAGGTGAAGGAGGATGGAACAGCGTTTATCCGGTCTATATTGCCTCGTCGCAACTATATCATCCGCCGCGCCAGCAATCTCTCTCGTGAATTTCAGATTCTTGCCGCCAACCTCGACATGGCGGTGTTGGTAGTCACACTCGTTAATCCCGAGACGAGCACGGTGTTCATCGACCGCTTCCTCGCCACTGCCGAGGCCTATAACGTTCCAGTGACCATCGTCTTCAACAAGATTGACCTGCAAACTGATCCTGAAGACCATGAACTGCTTGACGCCATAATATATTTATATAGGAGTATAGGCTACACAGTGGTGCCCATGTCGGTCGTCACTGGTGAGGGATTGGACTTGCTACAAGAACAGCTGAGGGGCAAGACGGCGTTGTTTAGTGGTAACTCTGGAGTAGGGAAGAGTTCTATCATCAACCTGCTTGTGCCTGACGCCAAGCTCAAAGTGGGCGACATATCTGAAGTGCATCACACCGGTATGCACACGACCACCTTCAGCGAAATGCTCGACATCCCTGGCGACGATGCCGGTCACATAATCGACACTCCAGGTGTGAAAGGCTTTGGCACTATCGACTTCGAGAAGAGTGAAGTGGCGCACTACTTCCCTGAGATTTTCAAGGTTTCAAAGGAATGTAAATACAGCAACTGCACCCACACACATGAGCCAGGATGCGCAGTACTTGAGGCTGTGGAGCAGAGTCTCATTAGCCATTCGCGTTACAATAGCTACCTGAGCATCATGGAGGATTCCAACCCTGACAAATACAGAAAGCCTTTCTAAGCGTTACGGTCTTAAGTGCAAAGTTCTGTAGATTGATTCATCAATCTCAACTAATCTCAACTAAGTACTTGTTCCCTGATTTTTCTTTATCTCAAATGGCTTATAAATCGGGTTTTTTATCTATATTTGCAAGTTGTAAACAAACCTATTTTTTACCTCATTTAATATATTAATGTTATGATTAATTATGATTTTGACACGGTGATTGAGCGGAGAAATACTCACTGCAAAAAAACCGACATGCTTTCTTCTATGTTCGGTCAAGAAGACCTGTTACCACTGTGGATTGCCGACATGGACTTCGCTGTGAGCCCTGAAATCAGTTCTGCTTTGGTGAAACGGTTCGGTGAGCACCCCATCTATGGATATACACTTCCCTACGATGAATATTGGCAATCTATTATTGATTGGCAATTGCGTCGTAATGGTTTCGAAATAAGCCGCGAAGAAATGACTTTCATGCCTGGTGGAATGCCTGCTTTGGGTATGGTCCTCAATTTTTATACCCAGCCAGGCGACAGAGTGGTGCTTCAAGAACCAGTTTACTACGACTTTAAGGATGTGATTGAGGGGAATCGTCGTCTTGCTGTGCGCAATAATTTGGTGCCCACTGGCGACCATTTCTATCGCATGGACCTTAACGATTTGGAACGTGTGTTCATAGAACAGAAACCGAAACTCATGGTGGTTTGCAACCCCCAGAACCCTATTGGCATTGTGTGGAAAGAAGAGGAACTGCGCGAGGTTGCAGCATTAGCTCAACGTCATGGCGTGATACTTTTCAGTGACGAGGTGTTTGGCGATATCACACTGTTTGGCCACAAGCACACACCACTGGCAACCGTGAGCGAGGATGCAGCTGCAGTGACTATCACTTGCGGCTCCCCTGGCAAGACTTTCAATATTCCTGGAGTGAAGAGCACCTGGTTAGTTATCAAGAATCCTGAATTGCGCAGCGAATTTTATCGTTGGGTAGAAGTAAACGAGTTGTGCAATGGCAACATCACGGCGTTTCTCGCCACAGAGGTGGGCTACCGATATGGAGAACCATGGCTCGAGGCATGCAAGAAATACATTGAACAGAATGTGCTTTTTGTGGCCGAATACTGCCGTGAGCACATCCCCGAAATATATGCCATCAAGCCTCAGGCCTCTTTCCTGATGTGGCTTGATTGCAGGCGATTGGGATTGGATCATTCCGAACTGGTGCGTTTCTTTGCCGAGGAGGCTCACCTCGCGCTCAATAATGGCGAAATCTATGGTGTGCCTGGATACTGCCACATGCGCCTTAATGTGGGTACCCCCCGTAAGCGACTCGCCCAAGCGATGGAACAGCTTAGCGCAGCAGTGGATCGACTAAAGCGTCGTTAACTCCAAATCTATAGAAAATTTTATTTGAATGATATATGAAAAACAAAGCGGTAGAGCCTCGAGGTTCTACCGCTAAATGTTTGTTGTGTGAAGTGTGGATTACTTCTGAGCTTCTACAGCTGCTTGAGCTGCTGCCAGACGTGCGATGGGCACACGGAATGGGCTGCAAGAAACATAGTCCATGCCGAGGCGTGCACAGAACTTCACGCTCGAAGGTTCACCACCGTGCTCACCACAAATACCCACTTTGAGCTCAGGCTTGGTAGCGCGGCCCTTCTTGGTACCCATCTCAACGAGCTGTCCAACGCCTTCCTGATCGAGGACTGCGAATGGGTCAACCTTGAGAATGCCAAGCTCTTTGTACTTGCCAAGGAACTTGGGCGCGTCATCGCGCGAGTAACCGAAGGTCATCTGAGTGAGGTCGTTGGTGCCGAACGAGAAGAAGTCGGCAACCTTAGCGATTTGGTCGGCTACGAGAGCAGCGCGAGGAATCTCAATCATGGTACCTACTTTGTAGGCAACAGTCTCGCCACGCTCAGCAAATACCTTCTGTGCGGTCTCGTTGATGATGCGAGCCTGCATGTCAATCTCAGGAAGTACGCCTACCAATGGAACCATAATCTCAGGGTGAACGTCGATGCCGCGAGCCTTCACATTGAGGGCTGCCTCGATAATGGCGCGAGCCTGCATCTCGGTAATCTCGGGATAGGTACAACCCAGACGGCAACCGCGGTGGCCGAGCATTGGGTTGAACTCCTCGAGGTTAGCGCATACGTTCTTCACCTCATCGAGCGAAATGCCGAGTTCCTCGGCAAGCTCCTTCTGAGTAGCAAGCTGATGAGGAACGAACTCGTGCAATGGTGGGTCAAGCAGACGGATGGTAACACCAAAGCCGTCCATAGCCTCGAAGATACCCTCGAAGTCGCCACGCTGCAATGGAAGTAGCTTGTCGAGTGCCACACGGCGGCTATCCTCGTCGCTTGCGATAATCATCTCACGCATAGCCTTGATGCGGTCACCCTCGAAGAACATATGCTCGGTACGGCACAGGCCAATACCCTTGGCACCAAACTTGCGAGCAACCTTAGCGTCGCGTGGCGAGTCGGCATTAGTGCGAACGTACATCTCGCTGTACTTCTCGGCCAGGTTCATGATAGAAGCGAAGTCACCACTAACGTCGGCGTCAACAGTCGAAACGAGACCTTCGTAAACCTCACCTGTGCTGCCGTTCAATGAAATCCAGTCTCCCTCGTGGTAAACCTTGCCACCCATCTCAACGGTCTTGTTCTTGTAGTCAACCAAGATCTCGCCAGCGCCCGAAACGCAGCAGCGACCCATACCGCGAGCAACAACTGCTGCATGGCTAGTCATACCACCGCGAGCGGTAAGGATACCTTGAGCTACGCTCATACCACGCAGGTCCTCGGGAGAAGTTTCAAGACGAACCAAGATGACTTTCTTGTTCTTCTTAGCCCAAGCCTCCGCGTCATCGGCAAAGAACACAATGTGACCAGTTGCAGCACCAGGACTTGCGGGAAGACCCTTAGCGACAACCTTAGCGGTCTTTACTGCCGAAGCGTCGAATACTGGGTGCAGGAGCTCGTCGAGTTTCTCAGGCTCCATGCGTTTGATGACGGTCTTCTCGTCAATCTTGCCTTCACGCAACAAGTCCATGGCAATTTTCACCATAGCGGCACCGGTGCGCTTGCCGTTGCGGGTTTGCAACAGCCAGAGCTTTCCGTCCTGAATAGTGAACTCCATGTCCTGCATGTCGCGATAGTGCTCCTCGAGGCGGTGCTGAATCTCTACCAGCTCCTTAGCGCACTCGGGCATTGACTCCTCAAGTGAGGGGTACTTGCTTGCGCGCTCTTCCTCGCTGATACCTTGAAGTGCGGCCCAGCGACGGCTGCCCTCGGTCATAATTTGCTGTGGAGTGCGAACACCAGCCACAACGTCCTCGCCCTGAGCGTTAATCAGGTACTCGCCGTTGAAGAGGTTCTCACCAGTAGCGGCGTCACGCGAGAAGCAAACACCGGTAGCCGAGTTGTTGCCCATGTTGCCATAAACCATAGCCTGAACGTTAACAGCGGTGCCGTAATGCTCAGGGATGCGGTTCATCTGACGATAGAGGATAGCGCGCTCGTTGTTCCAGCTGTCAAACACAGCGCAGATAGCGCCCCAAAGCTGATCCCAAGCACTTGTTGGGAAGTCTTTGCCAGTATTCTTCTTAACAGCCATCTTGAACTGTTTAACCAGCTCCTTCAGGTCGTCAACATCAAGTTCGGTATCGAATTTTACACCCTTGGAGGCTTTCATGTGCTCGATGATTTCCTCAAATGGGTCGATGTCGGTTTTGTTCTCGGGTTTCATGCCGAGCACTACGTCACCGTACATCTGCACGAAACGGCGGTAGCTGTCCCATGCGAAGCGGGGATTTCCACTCTTTTCAGCCAGTGTAGCAGCCACCTCGTCGTTAATACCCAGGTTGAGCACTGTGTCCATCATACCAGGCATCGAAACTGGAGCGCCAGAGCGTACCGAAACGAGCTGTGGGTTGGATGGGTCGTTGAACTTGTTGCCAGTGAGGCTCTCGATGTGAGCGATAGATTTCTCAACGTCGCTCTTAATGAGTTTGATAACTTCGTCGCGACCCTTCTCGTTGTAGAGGCGACACATTTCAGTGGTGATAGTGAAACCTGGAGGAACAGGTACACCAATGAGGTTCATCTCGGCGAGGTTAGCACCTTTACCTCCTAGGAGGTCTCTCATGTCGGCACTACCTTCTGCTTTACCGTTACCGAAAGTGTAGATTGTCTTCATTTTTTGAAATTGAATTAAAAATATAAATTTGAATAATGTTTGGTATTTTTCGTATAATGTACTGAACAACAATAGATTCAAACATCCTTGCGCCAGAATTTTTATTTTGCAACTGCAAAGGTAGTGAAAATCTTTGATTAATATTTAATATTTATTTTTTTTAATAGTTATATATTATGCAAACCTTTGAATACATGAAAAAATGACACTTTCATTAGTTGGCATGAAATTTGCTTGAAAAATGTCAGTATACTAATATCAAAAGGAAGAAAATCAAATGCCGTTATTTAAAAAAATCAAATCTAAGAATTCAAATCAAGTTTGTAAGGCTCCAGACCAGGTTCCATCAAGCATTGAAATGTCGCTTGAGGAATCGTTGATTTATTGCCTTGATAGTCTCAATTGTAAGTTTGAGACTCGAAAAGGAGATGCCGATGATGTGTTTTATGATTTCAAGTATCAAGGAAAGTACTTTACTGTTAGGCTATTTCAAAAGAAGTCGTTACTGACGATTATTTATCCTTACATGTTTGGAACAAGTGTGGATAACCTTAATATAGTGCGTCACATGTGTAATGTGTTCAACAACGCTTGTTATTGTCACAAATTGTTGTATAGTATTGTAAAAGAAGATTATAATGCGGCTGTTCATTGTGAGATGCCCGTGATGAAAAATAGCCTTGAGGTTGAGGACTTTGCTTCTTACCTCGATAGTTTCTTTAATGTTCAACACGATTTCTCAATTCAAATTGATAAAGAGATAAATGAGAACAAAGGAGGGTATTATAGAGATTTTGAGTATCATCAAGCGCTGGATGGTAGAGAGTTGACGCTGAATCGCGAGTTTGAACTTAAGCATCAAAATGAAGGCGTGTTGGTTCGTAGTAATGAAGATTTCACCTACACAATCGACGATTTTATGCAGTTGGCATGCGATGATATTGCGCCGGCCATTTATTCCAAATTGCGCATTATAGAAGATGATTCTGTCACAACTTATGACGACGACCAGATGATTAGAGAAATGCCCCTCTATGCGCCTATTATCGAAGTTGTTGAGCCTGACTATGAGGGCGAGGAGCGTGAAGTGAGATTTGAGAGACAGAATGCTATCATGATAGTAGATTATCAAGATGCTTCTCAAGAAACCCATTCACTGACGATTAATCTTGTAGCACGTGGAGAGGATAACTCTACACTTTATTATCGAGCCTATGCTGCAGTTGAGCCTGCCGACCTAGACCGCTCGCATTCCCTCACCACATTGAATGAAAATGCATCGAAAGAACTGATTTCAATCTTGCTAACCTACGATAAGGTGTATATGCTAAAAAAAGTACAGGAGTTTGACTTCATGTGGAAAGAATACCAGGACCGCCTAAACGATAAGAATGTATCGCTAACGACCGATGAAATGATTATTGCTCAGTTGTCGAATGCTCATGTGGGCTTGAATTATTACTGGGGGCGGCGATATTTTTCACTTGGGCAATATGCTCAAGCGTTAAAGCTTTTCATGAATGCTTTTCATGTTTTAAAGCGTGAGAGTCTTACCTCGGTTAGCGATGCCTTAGAATCGCTGAGCTTTTACATTGGTTTCTGCCTATGCGAGATGGGTAAATTAGACAGGGCATTCTACTATCTTGAGATTTGTCGTGGCTCATCAAACATTGATCATGTGCAGGAACTTGTCAACGTCCTAGCCAATGCTGGCGACTTTAGGGTGTTTTATTATATTGACAACTACTTGAAGGTGGTTGAGCAGAATTATAAGGATGAACCTGAACTGCCCGAGCACATTGTTCGATTTGTGTCTTTCTTGAAACGTCGTCACGCTTATAGCTTGATAAGCTTTGGTAAGCTTGAGGAGGCTGAAAGTGAATTCCGCGAGTTGCTCGAAGACCCCTTAAGCAAAGATTATGCGATTAATGAGTTGGCCTATATACAACGGCTGAGGCGTTGTGATACTGCCCAAGAAAGTGACAGAACCCAATCCGAGATACAACAAGGTGAGTAAAGAAAAAAATAAAGGTTTCAAGTCAAGAAAGACAAGAAACCTTTATTTCGTTAAATACTTGCTATAGAAGCTTATTTAACCTTTGCGTTGAGTTCAGCACCAGCTTTGAATTTAACCACTTTCTTTGCAGCGATAGTGATTTTATCCTTTGTGCGAGGATTTACACCTTGACGCTCGCCCTTCTCTACAACACCGAAAGTGCCAAAGCCGATAAGAGCAACTTTGTCACCCTTTGCAAGAGCGCCCTCAATTGCTCCGAGAGTTGCCTCGAGGGCAGCCTTAGCCTGAACTTTAGTTAATTTTGCTTCATTAGCAATAGCGTTTACTAATTCTGTTTTGTTCATAATAATTGATGATTAAATTGTTAACAAAATAGTTTTGAATGCTTTTAACATCGCAAATATAGAAAAACAAAAACATTCAGCAAAAAAAAATAGAACAATTTTTATATTTTTTATTAAAAAAGGTCATTTTTCATGCATTAAATGCCGATTTTTCGTGTTTTTAATATATATTTGTGCTCCGAAAACAATGTCTCACAGCTAGTGAGAAGTTTCGTAAAATACACTATATTTTATACATACATTCTATCAAAATGGCTAACAATAATCGCTGGAGTGCTGTCATGCCTCCTGTCACCAAGAACCTTATAATTATAAATGCCATCATGTGGGTGGCGACTATCTTGCTCAAGCAACGCGGACTTGTCGACTTGGACGAGTATTTGGGACTGCACTTCTGGCAAGGCAGTGATTTCCACATCCACCAGTTTTTCACCTACATGTTTATGCATGACTCCAGTGGCTTTTCTACAGGCATCGCCCACATCTTTTTCAACATGTTCTCGTTGTGGATGTTTGGTATGTTGCTTGAGAGGGTGATGGGGGCTAAGCGATATCTCTTCTTCTATATCTCCTGTGGATTGGGTGCGGCTCTTGTCCAGGAAATTGTGTGGCAAATCTCGTGGCAAAGTATTCTTGCCAGCATTAACAATACCGACACTAATGTCATTAACAATGCTATTGCCAGTGGCGAAATCGATGGTAAATTCTTGAATGAGTTTTTCAATAATCTAATCACCGTTGGTGCCTCAGGAGCAGTGTTTGGCATTCTGCTGGCTTTTGGTGTTTTGTTCCCCAATCTGCCTATGTACATTATGTTTATCCCCATCCCTGTTAAGGCAAAGTGGGTGGTGATAGGCTATGGAGCCATCGAGTTGTTCTTCGGTGTGACAGGTGCGATGGATCATGTTGCGCATTTTGCACATCTGGGCGGTATGCTCTTTGGCGCACTGATTTTGTTCTATTGGAAGAAGAAGGGCGTTTTTGACCGTTATCATGAGATTTGACGAGTTGAAAAATCATTATAAGGCGTCATCGCTGTTGATGCGGTTTATCTACATCAACATTGCGGTGTTTGTGGCGCTACGTTTGGTTGGGCTGGTGTCGTTCCTTGGCACGGGTAGCACTAATAGCCTGCTGCAATGGGTTGAGCTTCCGGCAAGCCTAATGTTGTTACTTCGCCGCCCCTGGACCATAATAACCTATATGTTCTCTCATTACGGTGTGTTGCACATTTTGTTCAACATGCTGTGGCTCTACTGGATGGGGAGAATATTTCTTGAGTTCTTCACTCCAAGACAATTGGGTGGACTCTATGTGCTTGGAGGTCTGGCAGGCGCAGCTCTCTATGTCGCTGCCTATAACCTCTTGCCTCATCTCAACAGCGAGAGTGCCATGTTGCTGGGTGCTTCTGCATCGGTCTTGGCTATTGTGATTGCTGTATCGGTTTATCGCCCTGACTATCAAATCAATCTGCTTTTTATTGGCGGCATATCTCTCAAGTGGGTGGCGATTGTCACCGTTTTTATCGACCTGATAGGTATAGAGGGCGGCAATATGGGTGGACACATTGCACATTTGGGCGGAATGCTTATGGGGCTGTGGTTCGGGATGGCTATCAAGCGAGGACATGACATAACTTCGTGGATTAATCGTTGTATCGATACCGTGGTTTCATTGTTTAGGCGTAGTAGCCACAAGGCATGGAAACCTATTGAGGGAAAAGCTAAGACATCGAAGAAATCGACTAAAAAGCAACCCAAAACTGCCGACGCAAAGAGCCAATCTTCGTCATCACTCAATGAGGAACGCTTGGACGAAATACTAGGTAAGCTCAAACGCTCAGGTTATGGTGCCCTGACTGATGAGGAGAAAGAATTCCTGTTTAACGCATCACGCAAACGGGAATAAACTAAGTGTTGTAGCTGATTAAGTAATCAATAATGAAAGGTTTGAGGCTGGGTAAATTGACGATAAAGACAGTGCTGCTTTTAATTACTGTGGTAATGGCAGTGACAATGTTGCTTTCGGCTTGGGGTGGACTGGTATCTCCCGAAAAGAGTCGTTTATTGCCATTGGCTACCCTTGCTATGCCCTTGGTTTTGATAGTTAATGTGGTAATGGCACTCGTGTGGTTATGCATGTTCAAGTGGAAATATGCGCTCATCCCCATCGTTGCAATTGCCGTTTCGTGGAGTCCTGTGAGCATGGTGTGTCCGTTGAACTTCTTCGCCAAGATTGTCGACAATGACAAGTCTTTCAGGGTGATGACGTTCAATGTTGCCAACTTTGGTCCCTACGACCCAAGTAATCATAATCCATCGAAGTCGATGCGATATATACTTGATCAAGATGCCGATTTCGTGCTGCTGCAGGAAGGTTCACAGGAGCGCACCTACTTGGCGTTGTCCAATGTGAAGATGATGGCCAATGAGGTTGAACAGAAGTATCCCTATCACAGCGACGGATGGCGCGACCTGATGATTCTTTCCAAATACCCCTATACCGTTGTTCCCGACTCGGCATTCGACGTGCTTCACGAAGCGCATGGTGGTGTATATGCCAAGGCCTTTGATATAGAGTTGCCAAATAGTAAGCAGCTGAGAATCCTGAACCTACATTTGCGTTCAATTGGGATGGGGGAGGGAGATAAGAACCTTTATGCCGACATCACCAAGCGTGGTGTGAATGTGCAGAAACGCAGTGAGTTAAGGAAAATCAAGCACTCGCTGTTCGACAAACTTGACCGTGCCTTCAAGCGTCATGCCGAGGAGGCAGTGATAGTGCGCGGGCTCATCGATAACAGTCCCGGCAACTTAATAGTTTGTGGTGACTTCAATGAAACTCCCGCATCCTACTGCTACCGCGCAATACGTGGCGATGACCTTAGCGATACTTTTCAGGACTGTGGAGCAGGTCTAACTTGGACTTTCTATGACCGAAGGCTCTTTTTCAAAATAGACCACATAATGTATCGTGGAGAAATAGAGGCGGTTGACTGGAAACGCGACAAGGAGGGCGACAGTGATCACTATCCACAGGTTGCTACTTTTGTTTGGAAATAATACTATAACTAAATTATATTTAAACATTATGAGAAAAACAATTGTTTCATTACTCGCCATTGCTGTCTTGGCTCTGCCGGCAGCAGGCAAATCTCCTAAAAAAGTGAAAACTGAGTCAAATGTTAACCCATTCATGACGGAGTATACTACCAAGTACCAGATTCCGCCATTCGAGAGTATCAAGTATGAGCACTATATGTCAGCCCTTGAGGAGGGTATTGCGCAGCACAACAAGGAAATAGAGATGATTGCTGGCGCAAGACAGACTCCAACCTTTGAGAACACCGTGCTTGCACTCGATAATAGTGGTAAGTTATATAATAAAGTGTGCGCTGTGTTTGTGGCTTTGAATGAGAGCGACGCCACACCTGAGATGCAGGAAATCGCCGAGAAGTTCATGCCAATGATGACTGCTCACGGTGATGAAATCTACATGAACGACGGGTTGTTCTCGCGCATCAAGATGGTGTATAACAATGCCGACCAGATGGGGCTCAACCCAGTACAGAAGCGTCTTGTCGAGAAGTACTACAAGCGCTTTGTGCGCAAGGGCGCGCTGCTCAATCCCGAGCAGAAAGAAGAGCTTATGAAGGTTAACCAGCGTGAGTCGGAACTCGAGCTCGCTTTCGGTAAAAATGTGATGCGTGAGATGAGTGAGAATGTGATTTATGTCACTGACAAAGCTCAACTCTCGGGACTCTCTCAGGAGGCAATTGATGGTGCCGCCGAGCTTGCCAAGAGCCGTGGCCATGAGGGTTGGGGATTCACAGCATCGGCTGCCACTCGTCTGGCTGTTCTCAATGATGCCGACAATCGCGACCTGCGCGAGAAGATGTACAAGCTTTACACCTCTACTGCCAGTCATGGTGATGAGTGGGACAACAGCAAGAACATTAACGAGATTCTCAAGTTGCGTCAGCGCAAAGCCAATTTATTGGGTTTTGACACCTATGCCGATTATGCTTGTGATCCCGTGATGGCAAAGACCGTGGAGAATGCTGAGGACCTACTCATGCAAATCTGGCGTCCAGCTATCAAGAAGGTTGATGAGGAAGTTGCCGATATGCAGAAGTATGCCGATGCTCACGGTGCTAATTTCAAACTTGAGCCTTGGGATTACTACTACTATGCCAACAAGGTGAAAGCCGAGCGTTACAGCTTCAGCGAGGATGAGGTTCGTCCTTACTTTGAGCTCAACAGCGTTGTGAAGAATGGTATTTTCTACGTTGCCAACATGCTTTATGGCATCACTTTCACCGAGATGAAGGATGCTCCAAAATATAACCCCGAGGTTACCGTCTATGACGTTAAGGATGCCAATGGCAATCACTTGGCTGTGTTTATGACCGACTATTTCCCACGTGCCACCAAGGCGCAAGGTGCTTGGATGAACGAGATGCAAAGTGCTTACAATTACAATGGTGTTGTAGAGCGTCCAATAGTTTACAACGTGGGTAGCTTCAATCCTCCAACTAAGGATACTCCTTCGTTGCTCTCGATTGACCAGGTTGAGACTGTGTTCCATGAGTTTGGACATGCTCTTCACGGAATGTTGACTCAGGTGGCTTATCGTGGCCTAGCTGGCACTAACATCGACCGTGACATGGTTGAAATGCCATCTCAAATAAACGAGCACTGGATGCTCGTGCCCGAGGTTCTCAAGAACTATGCTAAGCACTACAAGACTGGCGAGGTGATTCCTCAAGCGCTTGTTGATAAACTCATAGAGTCTTCGAAGTTCAATCAGGGCTTTATGACCACTGAGCTTGTGGGCGCTGCTTTGCTCGACATTGAGTGGCACAAAATCAATTGGTGCGACAACATTGACGTGAAGGCCTTTGAGCGTTCAGTGGCAAAGCGTCTTCACATGCCCAAAATCATTGAGTATCGCTATCGCAGTCCTTACTTCAAGCACATCTTCAACAGCGAGGAGTACGCTTGTGGTTACTACACCTACTTGTGGGCTCAAGTGCTTGAGGCCGATGGCTGGGAGCGTTTCCAGCAGGAAGGTCCATTAAATGTGAATGTTGCCAACGACTACCGCCGCTACATCCTTGAGGCTGGAGACACCGAGGAACCCATGACCCTTTACAAAAAGTTCCGTGGCCGCGAGCCCGATGCCAAGGCTCTCCTCCGCCTCCGCGGCCTCGAGTAACCCTTCACAATAATTTACAATTACTATAACGTTAGGTCTGGCGATTTTTTCGTACATCGCCAGACCTTTTGCAGCCATATAATTAAAGATAATAACATAAAAGATTTGTTTTTGGAATTGGTGTTTTGTGTTATTGAGAAATAAAAGCTAACTTTGCAATTGTTTTTATTAAGCTACTGAGAATGGAAGTCAACAAATATATCTACACGCTGGAGATTGCTGTGCGGGACTATGAGCTCGATAGTGAGGGGATTGTGAATAACGCAAACTATCTGCACTATTTGGAGTTGACGCGTCATGAGTTTTGCCACTGGGCGGGATACTCGTTCAAGGAGATGAGTGCCGACGGTATCATTCCTGTACTAAACCGCGTGGAAATAGACTACAAAACTCCTCTGCGCAGTGGCGATGTGATGCTCAGCAGCTTGTGGGTGGAGAAGAAGGGCATCCGATTTGTTTTTCATCAGGATATACGCAACAAGTTTACTGGCGAGATGGCGGTGAGTTCCGTCGTTTCGGTGGTGAGCCTTGAGGACGGCAAACTCTCACGCAGTGAGAAACTATTCCATAAATTTGAGAAATGGCTGTGACCCTCCACCCCGACATATTGTACCAAATGGCATTTGCTGGCATACGCGGTATGGGTGTTGAACTTGCTCAACGTCTGCTTGACGTTATACCCAGCGAAAAGGAGTTTTTTGAGATGAGCGACCGTGAGCTCAAATCCATTACTGGAAGCCGAAGCAAGGTGTGGGAGCGCTCATTACGCGATGAGATGCTGCGCAAAGCAGAGCAAGAACTGCGCTTTGTGGAGCAGAAGAACGTGAAGGTACAGTATTTTACTGATGACATTTTTCCCCAACGTCTGCTTAATGCCAGCGATGCTCCAATTTTGCTCTATACGATAGGAGACTGCAACCTCAATGCAAAGCACGTGGTGAGCATCGTGGGCACGCGACGGAGCACGCATTATGGAGCCTCGTTCTGTGACAAACTCGTGGAAGGACTCTCGCTGATGTTGGAAAATGAGGTTGTAATAGTGAGCGGACTCGCCTACGGCACCGACATCAATGCCCATCGTGCCGCTCTGAAATACAAGGTACCAACGGTAGGCGTACAGGCTTGCGGACTTAACAAAATCTATCCTGCTGAGCATCGCAACGATGCTGCCCACATGGTGCAGCAAGGAGGGGCAGTAGTGAGCGACTACACCAGTCAAGACCAAATACATCGTGGCAATTTCCTTGCACGCAACCGCATCATTTCCGCATTGAGCGATTGCACCGTTGTGGTGGAAAGTGCCGACAAAGGTGGAGCACTGGTGACTGCCAACATTGCCGCCAGCTATAGTCGTGATGTCTTCGCCTTGCCAGGACGTGTCACCGATGAGTTCTCAAAGGGCTGCAACCGTCTCATCATGAACAATCAGGCCGCGGTAATAACATGTGCCGAAGACATCCTGAAAGCTATGCGGTGGGAGTCGAAACTGGTGCCAGAAAAAGCAACTGAGCTTGAACTCTTCCCGCAGCTAACTGCCGAACAGCAAAAGGTGGTCGACCTCTTGCGCAAACAAGGAGACCTCCACATCAACGATCTCGCGGGGCTCATGGCTTTGCCCATCTACCGTCTAATGGCGACCCTTGTGGAGCTAGACACAAAAGGTGTCATTGCAACTCTTCCTGGTTGCCGATATACATTGAAGCGATAACATTTAAATGCTATCGCTTCAATATGATTTATGACCTTTGCCAACCAATTTACTCATCGAGGTTGAAACCTATAGGTTTCAACATGGTTCGGGGTAGAGGTGTGTTCTTGATGGTTGGTTTTTTCCTTTTGGGGTAGGTTGTTGTTACAATGCGTTTGTGGGTGAGATAGTTCTCACTTGTTTCAACGGTTTTGCCTGTATTGCGCTCCAACTCAATCCTCTCGCTACCTATAAGGAAGAAGTCTCCGTTCTGATAACGGAAAACGTGCGTTGTGGTAGGCTGCACCCAAGTTCCTGCCGAGAAGAAATACTCCAGCATAATTTTGAGCACACCTTTGTTGGTGATCTCAAGGGTTGGAGTAATGTTCGTAAACTCGTCTTCGCGTGCAGGAATCACGTTGTCATATTGCTTGAAGAGCTTGAAGTTGCCATTTTTCTCCCCCCAGAAAACAGCGAGTACTGGCTGGTTGAAGTTGTAGACGTAACCGTCATCGCGAGTCTTCATTTTATCTTTGTCGCAAGGAGTGGCGATGAGCACGAGGTCGGCAATACCGTCACCGTTGAGGTCGCCAGTCTTGTATATCGATTCCCATCCGTTTGGAACTATGTCGGTGGCATTTGAACCACTGGTCTTGAGCCCTTGTGCCAAAGACTGCAATGGCAGTAACGCCACTGCAGTCATGATGATACTAATGAATATTTTGTTCATTATTCTAAGTTGCTATGACTTGATTAGCCTTTGGCTGTGGGATAGAATGTCAATTTCTCACCAGTGCTGTCGCCAAGAATCAGTTTAGTCTTGCTAACCGAGATAACTCTCATGTCGTCCATAAAAGCAGGAACACATTCGAGCATATCCCTTTTCGCCTGAGGTTCCATTTTTTTAAGCTCTCGCCTCATCAGTTGTTCATACATGGCTTTTGTCTCACGGTCAACGCCATTTATCTCATAGCTGATATTGAAGTCTGCTTTTTTCTTGTTGAAGCTCAGCGTAATGTCTCGTCCATCTTGGTTGTAGATACCAGGAACCGATAGAGAAACACGAATGGTCATACTTCCAGGTTCTAACTCTTCAAAAGTCTCTTGAGTAAGAATGATATAGCATTCACCATCATTATCAAAGTTCAAGACCATTTCAAGTTCCTCATCTCCAGGAACCATAGTAGTCCACGCAGTTCTTGTCAGGTTCTGAGCCTGAATTGTAACAGCCGATGCCAGCATCAGCAATAAAGCAAAAATAGTTTTCTTCATAATAGTTAAATATTTAATTGTCAGTAAATAATGTTATTTGTCAATTTTGAATGAAGCACCGTTCCATACCATTGTGCCTGTGCGCTGCATTGCTTTAGGCACAGCATTAGGGTCAGCCATGCGGAAGGTTATATTCTTGCCTACGCGTGGCAGCTGATAGCATGGCTGATACTTATTGGCATCCTCATTTTCAGCTGTTTTCACCTCATTGGTCACCTTCTTGCTGGCTTTAGCCTTGTTAAGCATGTCAACAGGCTGTGGCTCACGGTCAAAAGGAGCGTCGATGAGCTTCATCTCCTTGGTCTTCACATTGTAGCGATAGAAATACAGGAAGCTCTCATCAAATCCCATGCCATTGCTCACACGGTTAACGGCAACCAGCTTCTCATTCTTGTTTGTGCAGTTCCAGAAGCACATTTCAAGGGTCTCAACTACGTCGCCTTGCTTTTCAGTGTATTTAGCATAGCCGTTTTTGGTGTCGATAACCCATTGCTTTGTGTTGACTTTGTTTAACTCTGCAAGTGCGTTGCGCTCGAAAGATTCTCCCTCTTCACATTCCGAGCAATAAGCCTTGGCAAAGTCTTTAATTGTGGGTTTAACGCCCTTGGTTTTTACGATGCACGACTCGGTCTGAGCCATAGCAACAACAGGTATCGCACAAATTGCGATAACGAGTAACGATTTCAATAAGTTTCTCATTGTTATGGTTAATATATAAGTAATAATTCTGTTTTATTATAAAGCAAGGCGCAGTCCTATTAATGCGCATCGTGAGCCAGCAATGTCTTTATCTCGCTGAGTGACGCGAAGGCGGTTGTGTTCGATGTCACATCCCCAATGTCCACCACGGTTCACGCGTTCTTTTCCTTCGGCAGGACCGGTTGGATTCAAGGCTGGTGAATTGGCATAGTAATTATCATCATACCAGTCCAAGCACCACTCCCACACGTTTCCGCTCATGTCGTAGAGACCGAGTTCGTTGGCACGTTTTTGGGCTACTGGATGAGTCTTTTCTTTGCTATTACCTTTATACCACGCCACATTATCAATGTCGTTGCCGCCAGAGTACATGTAGCCTTTGCTCTTGTTGCCACCACGAGCAGCATATTCCCATTCGGCCTCAGTGGGGAGGCGGAAGTTCTTTCCGGTTAGCTTGTTAAGTTCTTTAAGGAAATCTTCACAGTCATAGTAGTCAACCATGTCCACTGGTCGCTTAGTGCCCTTGAACTCGCTCGGATTGTTGCCCATAACTGCTTTCCACAGTTCCTGAGTGACCTCAGTCTGACCAATGCTGAAAGTCGATAATGTCACTTTGTGTGCAGGTTTCTCACATTGCTCAGAGAATGTGTCACCTTCATTAGCACCCATCAAAAAAGTGCCACCCTTAACTGTTATCATTGTGAATTTCACACCGCCAACGATAAATGTCTGTTGACCTTTTATGTTCTCGGTTTTCGCTTTGCGTTTCTTGGTAGTTCTCTTTTTGCCCTGTACAGTGAACGATACAGTACCGGCAATCAGGCACAAAGCTAATAGTGTTGCGATTTTTTTCATAAATATAATTTTTATACGTACTTTAGACTATCATCATCTATGATGGTTTAACTCTTAATTAGATGGCGTGTGCATTGATTAAAGCCCCAATAATATGATTTTCTTAATATTGAAATTAATAAAGAGTGTTCTATAAGTATATTTTTTGCAAAAATAAGTATATATTTTTATTTTGGCAAGTATAAAAAAATATTTGGCTGCATTTTTAAAGAAATGCAACCAAATATTAAAAAAAATGTAATAATTTGCGATCTTTTTTGAACCCGATTTGGGTTGTGCTATTTACTTTCTCTCCCAGGTGTCGCCTGCTAGAATCATGTCGCGCAGATTCTTGAAGCGATGCTTAACTTGAATCTTGCGCACTTGCACTGCAACATCGGTCTCGTAGCTTGGGGCGTCAACGTCACGAATCACGCCGAGTGCTACTGGAAGATTGGTGCCGTCCATCATAGCGAGCTGCTGATGCAGGAAGTTATCTTGACAATGAGCGTCGTGAACGAGCACGTCATCGATGGTGTAGTCGCCATCATCAAGACGCACAGCCTTCAGTCCAAATCCGTCTTGAACAAGACCCATGTCACGATTTTTGCCAAAGAGCATCTTCTCGCCATGCACAAGGTGGATAGTGCGATTAGCACGTACTGCCTTATCGGTGATGCGGTTGTGGATGCCGTTGTTGAAAATCATGCAGTTTTGCAGAATCTCTACTACCGAGCACCCCTTGTGACCAGCTGCCTCAATCATTATCTCTTGATTGATTTTCAGTTCCACGTCCATACCACGTGCAAAGAAAGTGCCACGTGCGCCAAACACCAGTTCGGCAGGGATAAATGGGTCTTCGGTAGTGCCATAAGGCGACGATTTAGAGATACAGCCACGGTCACTGGTAGGACTGAATTGTCCCTTGGTCAATCCGTAAATCTTGTTGTTGAGCAACAGCAGGTTAAGGTCCACGTTGCGACGCACCTCATGGATGAAGTGGTTGCCACCAATGGCAAGACAGTCACCGTCGCCCGAAATCTGCCACACAGTAAGCTGTGGATTTGCCACCTTCACACCAGTAGCGATGGCACCGCCACGTCCGTGAATGGTGTGGAATCCGTAAGTGTTCATATAGTAGGGTAGGCGTGAACTACAGCCAATGCCCGATACCACAGCAATCATGTGAGGTGGGATACCTAACTCGGCCATTGCCTTGTGAAGCACGTTTAGCACAGCGTGGTCGCCACATCCTGGGCACCAGCGCACTGCTACATCATTCTTAAAATCTTTAGGATCGTATGTTTGATTTGTCATGATTATTTGCCCTCCATAATTTTGATTACACCTTCTTCTATCTCGTTCACAAGGAATGGTTGTCCTTGAGTCTTATTGATACGCTTGATGTTGAGCTCAGGAATCTGGCTCTGCAAGTATGTTGCAAACTGCCCGTTGTTCAGCTCAGCTACAATCACTGTTTTATACTTTGAGAGCGCTTCACGAGTGTTGAGTGGCAGTGGGTTGATGTATTGGAACTGTGCAAAGTCAAGGTGTTTGCCTGCGTTGTTCAAGTGCTCATAGGCAGTGAGGATATGACCATATGTGCCGCCCCATCCCACGATGATAGTATCGCAGCCATCATGCTCACTCTTAACTTCGAGTTCAGGGATATGATTGGCGACATTAGCAATCTTTTGGGCACGAGTGTTCACCATGCGTTGATGGTTCTCTGGGCTGTTGGAGATAACGCCAGTATCGTAGTCGCGCTCCAAGCCGCCCACACGATGCATCTTGCCAGGAACGCCAGGAAATGACCAGTAACGCACGAGTTCGTCGTTGCGGCTGTAGGCGTGCCAGCTTCCTTCTTTCTCCTCGGGAACGAAGTTGGGATGAATCTCGGGATAGTCGCCAACTTCAGGCACACGCCAAGCACTGGAGCCGTTGGCAATGAACGCGTCGGTGAGTAGGATGACTGGTGTCATGTGCTCGATGGCGAGACGGGCAGCCTCAAATGCCATGTGGAAACAGTCGGTGGGTGATGTGGCGGCAAGCACCACAAGTGGACACTCACCACTGCGGCCGTAGAGGGCTTGTAGCAGGTCGGTCTGCTCTGTCTTAGTGGGCATACCGGTTGATGGTCCACCGCGCTGCACGTCGATAATGACCAACGGAAGCTCCGACATAACAGCAAGACCCATTGCCTCGCTCTTGAGCGATAGTCCAGGACCGCTGGTGCTTGTAACTGCCAGCGAGCCAGCATAAGCTGCACCGATAGCCGAGCAGATACCGGCAATCTCGTCCTCCATTTGACAAGCCTTCACGCCCAAGTCGCGACGCTTTGCGAGCTCATGAAGGATATCGGTGGCTGGGGTTATGGGATAGCTACCCAGATATAATGGTCGTCCGCTCTTCTCGCTGGCAAGGATAAGTCCCCATGCGGTGGCCTTGTTTCCATTGACATCGACATAGATGCCTGGGCGCATGTCCTCGGTCTCGATGCGGTATTTCGACACCGAAGCGTGGATGTTGTGGCCATAGTCGTAACCACCTTTAAGTACCTTGCAGTTAGCGTCGAAGACTGCCGGCTTGTTGCCAAATTTGTGCTGCAAAAATCGGCGAGCACTCGATAATGGCATGTTGAACAGCCAGCAGATAAGGCCCAAGGCGAACATATTGCGACACTTCATCTGCGACTTGAAATCCATACCACTGTCTTCCAGGGCGGCTTTCACCATCGTAGTCATAGGCACTTCCACAATTTGAGTCTTGAGGCCAATTTCCTTGTAGGGATCATCAGTTTTGAACTCCGCTTTCTTGAGGTCAATCTCCTTGAACGAGTCAATGTCGACAATCGCCACACCATTCTTGTTCAAAAACTGAACGTTCTGCTTCAACGCCGCTGGGTTCATTGCAACCAGCACGTCACACTCGTCACCGGGGGTGTGAACACCATGGCCAATGTGCACCTGAAAACCACTCACTCCACTGAGCGAGCCTTGAGGAGCGCGCACCTCGGCGGGATAGTCGGGGAAGGTGGATATAATTTCTCCCATCTCGGCCGACACACTCGAGAAGATGTTGCCGGCAAGCTGCATACCGTCGCCAGAGTCACCCGAAAAACGCACCACGATGCTCTGACGGAATTTAACGTTAGTTTTTCCTAACATGTCAAAATTTGTTGTTTTTATTATTTGCTATATAGTAACGTCTCAAAAACGGGTGCAAAATTACTCATAAATAATTACTTAAGAGTCATTTGTGCCATTTATTTATTTTCATTTAAACCCTTTTAAAGAATTTATACTTTTTTAGCAAGTCAACAAGAAAAACACCCCGACGTTTTGACACGTCAGGGCGCTATTGATTAGGAGCATATTTCTTTTAGAAAGCTGTAACTATTCCCATGAAGTCGGCAGCCTTGAGTGAGGCACCGCCAATGAGTCCACCATCAATGTCGGGCTTAGCAAATAGCTCGGGGGCGTTGCTTGGCTTGCAGCTGCCGCCGTAGAGGATGGTTGTGTCGTCGGCAATCTGTTTGCCAAATTTCTCGGCTACGAGTCCACGGATGAAAGCGTGTACTTCCTCAGCTTGGTCGTTGGTAGCGGTCTTGCCGGTTCCAATGGCCCAGATAGGCTCATAAGCGATAACGATATTTGTCCACTGCTCAGGGGTGAGGTGGAAGAGCGACTCGCTGATTTCAGCCTTAATCACGTCCTCAACCTTACCTGCCTCACGCTCCTCGAGGCTCTCGCCACAGCAGAAGATTACTTTCAGCCCAGCCTCAAGAGCCAGGTCGACCTTAGTCTTAAGCATCTCGTAAGACTCGTTGTAGTATCCGCGACGCTCACTATGACCAAGTATCACATAGTTCGCTCCTGTTGAAGCAACCATGGGTGCCGATACCTCTCCAGTGTATGCTCCACTGTTGTGGTCAGCGCAGTTTTCGGCCGCGAGACCCACCTTATTGATGTCAATAACTTGCTTCACTGCGGTGAGGTGAGTGAAAGGTACGCCAATCACCACGTCACACTTGAGATCTTGGGCTTGAGCTACGGCGTCGTTTACTGCCTTAGCAAGTTCCACTCCTTCGGGCACTGTAGTGTTCATCTTCCAGTTGCCAGCAACGATGTTTTTTCTCATTTTTTAAAAAATTTAATTGTTATATAAGTGAATGTTTTGTGTCGATAACAAGCAAAATTATTCTTTATTCTCGGTTTTCTTGAACTTATTGACAATAAAGCTCACCACAGGATAGATGCGGTTGACAAAGAGCAGAGCTATCATGATAAGAATGTAGGGCCACAGCAGCTCCCACAATTTGAAGGTAGGTGCGATGTCGTCGCCGAGCTGTGCAAGTGGCACAGTACTGCTGAGCAGCTTCTTTGCTGGGAGAGAACTGAACGTCCTCTTCCACATGACGGTTCCATTCTCCACATAGACAATAGCAGGGTTGCCACGAGCGAGCATTTTGATTTCGCTGTCATCGCCCATGTAGATTGGGTAGGTGGGACGAGTGAGCGATGTCCATTCCTCGATTTGAGCATGGCTCGCCGAGGTAATGGCACTGAAAGTGGCTCCCTTGTTCTCGCACGCCTTTGCAAGGTCGTTGAGCACAAATGCGTAGGCGTGGTTCACCTTATCCATGTCGGGGATAAGAAGGAGCATCTGGTTTTCGGTAGAGTCAAGCACCTCGTCGGTGACATCTGTGCCTTCATCATAGATGCTCACCGCATTGAGTGCTGCCTTCTGTGCCAGCGACAAGTCGGGGGTCAGCTTCTTGCGGCCCACAAAGTTCCATCCGTCTTCCTCATCAGGAACGCTGTCAAGCACGAACTCCTGTTGCTTGCCGTTTTTCTCATAAATAAACAAGAAGTCGTTCTCGCTCACTGGCTGCATCTTGGAGCCAATGTGGGTTCCCACCTTGTAAGGACGAAAATCTAGTAGTGGCTGCGTGTTGTAGCCTATATAAGAAATCGCCAGACTCAACACCATTGTGAGAATCATCACAATCCACTGCACCACTGGGCCATAGATGCATGGCACTGACTTGTTTTGGAAAAGAAGATAGATCAGCCCCACGGTGAGAGCTACATTTTTCCAGAACGTCTGCCAGTTGGTGAGCTTAAAAGCGTCGCCAAAGCATCCACAATCGGGCACGGCGTTAGTCGTAGCCAGGAAATAGGTGAGTGGCAGCATTACACACATCATTAAAAGCAGCAACAGTGGTGTCATGCGACGCAGGCATCCAGTGATGAGCATCACACCCAGCGTTAACTCCAATGCGGGCAATGCAAAAGATAGCACCACCTCGCTCCCTGCGAGAGATGTATAATCGAGCGCAGCAAAGTATTCTTGCAATTTGTAAACGGTACCCATAGGGTCGATTGCCTTGACAAAGCCCGATACCACGAAGGTCGCGCCAATGACAATGCGCAGTACCACCACTGCTATCTTGTTAAACGGATTGGCTGCAATCTTTTTGTGTAGTTCTACTATTTTTGATGCCATATCATTAACTGTAGTCAAAGTGTCAACACACTCCCTCGTTGTGCTTGATAAGGGCGAATACCGAGTAATTAATAAGGTCCTGGATGTTGGCGTCGATTCCCTCACTCACGAGTGTCTTGCCGTCATTGTCTTCTATAGATTTGATTCGTTCCAGTTTCGACAGAATCATATCGGTGTAGCTCTGCACGCGCATCAAGCGCCATGCCTCTCCATAGTCGGTGTTCTTGGCTATCATCAGTGTCTTGGTTTCGGCAATGTACTTGTCATAGAGCTCCAAAGCTTGTTCTCTACTCATGTCTATCTCATCGCTGTAGCCAAACTTGAGCTGTATAAGCTCAATGATACCATAGTTGATAATGCCCACATACTCAGGCCAGATGTCCTCACCAACTTTCGATTCTCCATTTATCTCCAGTGTCCTGATTCGTTTAGCTTTGATAAGTATCTGGTCTGTGAGTGTCTCCGGGCGAAGGATGCGCCAGTTGGGTCCGTAGTCGCCCATCTTGTAAACAAACATCTCACGGCATTGCGCTATCACTTCGTCATATTGTTTGTTTGTGTTTGACATAATTAATAATGTGTATATCAAATAAAGCCACTGCAAAGGTACAGAAAAAACGCGTAACCATAAAATTTTTTCAAACCATAATGCAAAAACCAACGACTGAGTATGCTTAAGATGCATATAAGAAAAAATGCTAAAGGCGGTTTGGACCTTTAGCATTTTGGGCGTTGGGTCACGTTTCACAACGATCTACACCCCATTGATGAAAAAAATAGTGATTACTTTTATTGATTTGCCTTATGTGTTATTATTACGTTACAAAAATACAACAAAAAACAAGTATCTCCAAATGGGTTTCAATAAATCACCTTTAAATAAGGACAAATATTGAAAAAGTTTCAACGAGTGTTTTTTTGCCCACTATATTAGTACCACTGCACGCCATTATTGTAGCTTGAGTGCTTGTCATACTTGAAGTCGCTGAGTATGCTCGACTTGACAGCAATGTGGAAATTATAGGACTTGTAAGGACCCACTGGAACAAAGCTCGCACTCATGACAAAGCAGTGCATCTCACGGCTGACAGAGCAGTTCATATAAGCTATCTTGTGAGTGTCGAAGTTGTAACTTGCCGAGAAACTGAGATTCCAGTTCTTGGTGGGGCGAATGTTGCCGTTGAAGCTCAGGTTTTGAGTGAATTTCCCTTTATACTCCATCTTATCGTAGTCAAAGGAGCCATAGCCATAGTTTAGCGAATAGTTTACGGTTAAGCTCCACGGACATTTCCAGTCCATGTAGCCGTCAGGGCGTAGCACAATGTCAGATCCCTGGGCTTGGCCACCCTTGTTGTCTTCGTTCTCGTTTGATGACGCATTAGGGTTATTCCTGTCTCTCACCTTTGGTTTTTTGTCATCATCTTTCCCCTTGTTGCGTCCAAAGAGTTTCTTGAAAGTATCGTTGTTGAATGTATAAGAGAACGACGTTCCTGTGCTTGAAAGTCGTCCCCAACCTCCACCATTGAACAATCTTAGCTTATTGATGTGAACAGGATTACCATATTCGTTCAATCCATACTTATACACATCCCACGTGGCCGAGAGGTTGAGGTTGAAACTTTTGGTGAGTCGAAGCAAGATAGATGTCTGCAAATTACTCCATCGCAGCGAGTCGGCGGCGAAGTTATAGGACTGCGAGAGCGTTAAATTCTCGATGATTGAGATTTTCTTATATCCTGTACTGTCGCTTTCGCTCTTGACCTTCGCCTCGAGGTTGTTGGCAAGTTGGAACGAGAGCACACCACTCTTGCCGCTTTGCGGCTGTCCGTAGAGTCCATGTTGGAAATAAGGATACTGCACCTCACGATAAACGCCTTGTGCGTCGGTGTAGGAGTAGTTGCCGTAATATCCCCAGAACTTTGTGCCGAAGTCGGGCGTTGCCGAGAACGAGATGGTAGGAGTCAAAACGTGCCTCACCATTTGTAGCTTGTCGCCCATGAACTTAAGTGGCTTATAGAAACCGTAGAGTTTCGTGCTCAACGACATTGACACGGAAAAATCGAATAGGTTATAGAAACTGTAGGTGGTATCTCGCACAACTGCACTGGCATTAGGGTCCCACGACTGCTTAATCTTGCTCGTGTACATGCGGTCATTCAAGGTGATTGATGGCGTGATGTTGATGTATTTGAGCACATTGAAAGTCGCCGAGATGGGCACTGTGTGCGAGAATCCGTTACGCCAGTCCTTAACAAGACTCTTGTGGAAGAACTCGTTTTCCTTTGCAGTGAGCGAGTTCTGGAAACGTCCCGAATAGGAAATTTTGATTTTCTCATACCATTTCTCGGCACCTACTGCTTTCTTACGCTTGAAAGGCGACACTTGAGCCATCGTGATTGTGAAGTTTGGGAACGAGACGGTGAGCGTGGAGTCGGCCGATCGCTGCGACACACTTGCCGTGGCCGAGATGCTCCATTTGGAGTTGGGGAAGTTATAAGACCAGTTGACTGTCGAACTCTTAGTGTTCTCGGTGAACGAGTTTCGGTAGTAGTCGGTGATGTTGCTGCGGGAATATCCACTGGTAGCGAAGTTCACACTCGCCGAGAACTGCATATTGGGATTAGACTTGCTGTCTTGAGTGTGGCTCCACACCACCGAGAAGTTTCGTCCCTTGGAGTAGTCGGGGTCTCCCTTGTCGCCTGTGATGGTGGTGAGATAGCTTGCGCTGAGGTGTCCCGAGAACTTGTAGCGTTTAGAGTAGTTTGACTGTATGTCCAAGAGCCTCTTGTGTAAATCTCTCCTGTGAGTGCCAAGTCGATATACTGGCTCAGAGCAAAGTAGTATCCACCGTTCTTGAGGTAGAAGCCTCGGTTGTAGTCCTCTCCGAACGTTGGCACAAGAATACCGCTCGAATACTTGTCGGTAAACGGGAAGAATGCAAATGGCACCGCCAGTGGCAGCGGCAAATCCTCGAGCACCATATAGGCTGGTCCAGTGATAACATTCTTCTTGGGCCGCATCTTTGCCTTGGTGATTTGGAAGTAGAAGTGTGGATGCTCGTGATTATCGCAGGTGGTGTATCGTCCGTTCATGATGTGGTACTCGTCGTCCTCATGTTTCTTGGTGACACCGCCAGTGAGGTATCCGTCGCCCTGCTCGGTGACAATGTCAGTGATGATACCCTTCTTGGTCTTGAAGTTGAACGCTAACTTCTTGGACTCATATTCTCCGCTTGAGTCATGGAACACTGGTTTGCCCTGCAATTCTCCTACCGAGTCGGGCACACCCACGGCATGAACCACGTTGCTGTCCATGTTCATGGTAATAGAAGAAGCTTTGAGCGTCATGTTGTCGTAATTAATCTCGCTGGCGCCATAGAAATGCAGGTCGTTGCGCCCAAAGAGGATGATGGAGTCCTTAGACGAGAACTTCACCACATGGTCAAGGTCGACGGAGCGTGACCTCTTGAAGCGCGACGTGTCGCGACGTGCAACAAGCGAGTCAACACTCAGCGAGTCGTTGTGCAGCGAGTCGGTTGCAATGCGCGTCCTTCCGAGCGGTGCCCTCACCTGAGGTGCCGCCAGCACATTGATAGTGCCTGCAACAACCATTGTTATTGCCACACACCAGAATAATATTTTCAGTCCTCGCGTTCTCAACCTTGTAAGCGGTTAATCAAAACTTAGCATCGTTATTAAGCGATACAAACTGCAAAATTAATCATTTCTATTGATATTGGCTTAAGATTGACAATTATTAAATAATATAATGATTAATTTGGGCTATATGTAGAGTCAACTGGCAAGTGCAAAATTAAGGAAAATGTTTGAAGAACTCTTTCTTGGGTGTTGAGAAATTTAGTTTTTCCCTTGGTCTTCTATTGAG
>CAJOFH010000024.1 GCA_905233845.1 uncultured Muribaculaceae bacterium
ACGCAAAGTTACAAAATCCTGCAGACTTATACAAATGTTGATAGTTATAATATGTTAATAATCAACTATTTGAGGCTTATTTAAGGGACGACTAATTAATGCATGATACGACTAATAAAGCACTCCTCACAATTGGGGAGTGCTTTATTGTTTCAGGGCTGTGTAAAAGTTGATTATAAATCAGAAAAATCAGATTAATCCGTAGTTTAATGTGAGTTCAATTAATTTTCATCCTTATATTCAGCGTTTTAGCTCCCCCTCTAAGATAGAGGGGGCGGGGGGAGTATGATAAAGAGTATGATAAAGAGTTTTTGAAGGCAAATAGGCTGTCATACTCCTCAGTCGCTTTGCGACAGCTCCTCTATCTTAAAGGAGCAGCTGATACACAGCACTTTATTTTCGTCGAATTCACGTTAGTTTATATTTGTGTCGGAGTTTTGCAACACCCACCAAATAGCTGGCTCACGCCACCCTTCTATTGCAACACAAGCCTGAATCCTAAATAATATCCTGCTTGCGATGTTGCAGCATGGCTATGGGTTCTTACATAACAATTGTAGTAAGGGCTATTGAAAGCGCCCCCACGAACAACGTGACTATCCACAGAATGGTCCTCAGGACCCGTAGGATCAAGCTGGGGCTCGGCGACATAAGACTTGTAATAATCACTGCACCATTCCGAAACACTGCCACTCATGTCATAAAGCCCTAACTCATTAGGAGCTTTGGTCGCCACATCATGAAGTTGATATCCTTGTGAATTATCGGCATACCAACCCACTGAATCCAAGTTGTCGCTGCCACTGTAAAGATAGCCACAACTCTTATCACCACCTCGTGCGGCATATTCCCATTCGGCCTCTGTCGGCAAACGGAAGTTTCGGCCCGTGAGAGTGTTGAGTTTTTGGATAAATGCATTGCAGTCATTCCAAGATAAACCTTGAGCTGGCTTGTTGGCGCCAGGAAAACCAAAAACTCGTCCGTCGCCCATCACGGCTTCCCACAATTCCTGCGTCACTTCGGTTTGACCAATGTAGTAATCCCTCGACAATGTCACATTATGGAAATTTGTCACATTCTCCCCATTTCTGCCTGCCCCCATCACAAAAGCGCCTTTCTTAACTTTCACCATCTTGAACGTGATGCCGCCTACATCAAATTCCTCGACACCGGGCAAGCCGCCATTCAAGAGCAAGTTGTATATCATGGTGATATCTACTGAGCTGCAAATGCCGTCGCCATTCACATCAAGCGTACTTCCAAAAGTGTCGTCTCCATTCAACAACCAGTTGTAAATGGCGGTAATGTCGACCGATGAGACAACACCGTCGCCATCCACGTCTTCCTCGGCAAGCGTAAATATCAGCACGTGGTTCCAAGGACTACTGGCGATATAGTCACCAGCATATCTCATTGGAACGTAAAGCCTAACTTGAGTCGTGTCTAAGCCATCAAACAAGTTTTCATCAACCTCAATCCCCGATGGGGCCGAACAGCTGTAGATGCTTCTCAACGAATCGCAGCCAAAAAACACTTTTTGGCCCATTGACTCAACCGACAGTGGAATCTTTATCGAAACAAGGTTTTTACAGGTTGAGAAGGCTGCTTCCTCAATACTCCTTAACGACTGAGGCAAAGTGATGCTCGTGAGGCTCTTGCAACCATAGAAAGCACTTCTTTGGATTTCCTTGAGAGTGATGGGAAGATTTACGTTCGACAGTGAAATGCATCCATTAAATAATAAAGTATCTATGCGCTCCACACCTTCAGGAATGGTGATGGATTGTAGAGCCTTGTCATATGCAAAAGAAGCATATCCAAATTCTTTCACTGAGCCCAAATTGATATCATCAAGCTTCTCGCAATTATCGAAAGCCCTCATTCCAATACTGGCAACTGTGTTTGCCAGCGATATTTTTTGCAAATCAGGACAGCAATTAAATGCAAAATCTCCAATTCTTGTAACCGTGTAAGTATTGCCTTGATAAACAACCTTAGCAGGAACATCTATCTCAGTGACACCCTCATAGTTAAGAAGATTGTAGTAAGTCACATATGTCACACTCACGGTGGTGCCATCTTCGTTGATATTATAAGCCAACCCATCAACCATAAAGTCATAGGCGCTGGTATTGGTCATCATCATCAGTCCCAGCAATAAAAATGTGAACTTTTTCATATCTTTATCATTTTTGAGTTGGCTAACCTTTTTGAACGCCACGAAGTTAGTAATTACTGTTCAATTATGCAAGTTGTTTTTGGTTTTCTCTCATAAAGCCACTCACCTCTCCCCACTCCCCACTCACCTAATATTATTTTAACTTTGTTTCCTCCTTGACTAAACCATATCTTTGTAATATCTCAAGAGCTCATTGACATACTGCCCCCATTATTCCTGAAAAAGTTGACACAAATTTGTCCCATCTGTCCCACTTGTCCCAAAATCGTCAAACGTCCCCAAAATCCCCCAAGTCCCATCAACCAAAATTTTTTTTCAAAAAGTGTCCCACACGCTCCTGGGAGTTGTCAATGTATTGCATCGCAGGCGCGATGTAAAAATTTTTTTTTTCAAAAAGTGTCCCACACACTCCTGGGAGTTGTCGATGTATTGCACCGCCGGCGCGATGTAAAAAGTTTTTTTTCAAAAAGTGTCCCACACGCTCCTGGGAGTTGTCAATGTATTGCACCGCCGGCGCGGTGTAAAAAATTTTTTCAAAAATTGTCCCACTCAACCCACATTTGTTGTGCAAGTTGTATTCAAGTTGTTAAAGTTGTTTGAAATTGCGATATTTGCGTGAGACTCACCGCCGGCGCGGTGTAAAAATTTTTTTTCAAAAACTGTCCCACTCAGCGTGACTCTTTAATTGTGCCACACCCTCTTATTGTTTTAGGGCTGTGCAAAGGAGATTATAATGTTACAACAAGAATGTTAAGAATGTTAAGAATTGGCATTGTAGTTTTTTTTAAGCTTTTTTTGAGTAGTATATTTTATTTATTTATTAATTTTGCAGTTTGATTATAATTATTATATAAAACGTTGCAGCAATGGCAAGACACAAAAGAAGTCTTCAACGAGGAGGGGGATTGTGGCGGAATATAGTTAACCGCTACAAGCGCTTCAACGCTTGGTACAAGGGGCTTTATGCCGGCAAGCCCTGGTACACTAAGGCGTTTTATGCGATGTGTACTCTACTGATTACCATATTATTACTGCTGGTCGCAGTGAACACCAATTTCCTTTGGCTCTTTGGCAAGTCGCCATCACTACACGAAATCATGGAGCCACGTCCCTATAACGCCTCTATCATCTATAGTGCCGACAATCAGGTGATAGGTAAATACTACAAAGAGAACCGTACTCCTGTGAAGTATGATGAGGTAGACACGATGTTCTACAGGCTTCTCATCGACACCGAGGACGAACGCTTCTACAATCACTGGGGTGTAGACTTCCACGGTATGGCTGGTGCCGCCAAGGACTTTATCGTGCATCGCAAGGCTCGTGGCGCTTCGACTATCACTCAGCAGTTGGTAAAGAACATGTTTAGGATGCGCACGAGCGAATACACAGGTGGACTGCTGTGTTACATTCCTGGCGTGAGGATGATAATCATGAAGATGAAGGAATGGATTCTTGCTACCGAGATTGAGACTTTCTATGACAAGGAGAGGATTCTGGAGATGTATGCCAACACTGTCGACTTCGGCAATCAGGCTTTCGGAATCAAGACGGCGGCTAAGACTTATTTTGATACAACCCCCGACAAGCTCAAGATTGAGCAGAGTGCTATGCTGGTGGGTGTGCTCAAGGGTACATCAATCTATAATCCCCTCAAGAATCCCAACAGGTGTCTCGAACGTCGTAACACAGTGCTTAACAATGCCTTGGAGCATGATGATATCACTCAGGAGCAATATGAACGTCTTTCGAAGACCAACCTGAACTTGAAATATAATCCCGAGACCGAGATGGATGCGCAGTGTCCCTACTTCCGCATGGCGGTGGTAGAAGAGATGCGCGATTGGTGTGAAAAGGAAGGCGTGGATTTCTACCGCGACGGATTGGAGATTCACACCTCAATCGACACTCGCATGCAGCGATATGCCGAGCAAGCTGTCAAGGAACGGATGAAAGTTGTGCAGCAGAGCTTCAACAATGAGTGGGGTGACCGCGATTGTTGGCTTGATGCCAACGGTAGAGTAATCCCCGATTTTGTGGAAGAAAAAGCCAAGCAAAGCGACTACTATAAGCAGCTTATGGTGAAATACAACGAGGACCTCGACTCGGTGAATTATTACATGAACAAGAAGCGCACCATGCAGCTCTTTGACTTCAGTGGTGGACACACGGCAACGATGAGTGCCATCGACTCGATTAAGTACATGCTTCACAGGATGCATTGCGGATTTGTGGCTATGGATCCCGTGACAAGAGAGGTGAAGGCATGGGTTGGTGATGTGGACTTCAAGACGTGGCAATATGACAACGTCAGAGCGGCACATCAGCCAGGCAGTACGTTCAAAGTCTTTGTCTACTCAGCGGCTCTGAAGGATGGCAAGCGACCATGCGATACGTATATGGACTCGCCGCTGTCTACTCCGCTCATGGGTAGCAACAACAAGCCATGGGAGCCAAGTAACGCTAATGGCAAATTCTCTTATCAAAACCTTACCATGCGGGCGGCACTGGCACGTAGCAATAACATCATCGCTGTGAAAGTGGGCAACGAAGTGGGTGTCAACAAGGTCGCCAGGGTGGCCTACGACATGGGTATCCACTCTCAGCTCGACGAGACACCATCGCTATGTTTGGGAGCGAGCGATGTCAATCTGCTGGAATTGGTGAATTGCTATAGCACTGTGGTTGACAATGGACTGGCCAAGAAGCCAGTCTTGGTGACGAGCATCTACCGCACCAACAAGAAGGGGGAGAAAGAGGAAATCTACAATAGCCACGCTCAAGGCGACCCTACGCAGGCGCTCTCGCACGATGAGGCCTACAGCATGCGACGCATGCTTGAGGCAGTGTGCCGAGATGCAGGAGGCACAGGTGGTGCTATCAACAGTTATGTCAACGACGTGGGAATTGGTGGCAAGACGGGAACCAGCAACAATTACACCGATGCTTGGTTTGTTGCTATCACACCAAGGCTCGTGTGTGGAGCTTGGGTGGGTGGACAGTACCGACAAATCCACTTCCGCTCGGCGCAGGGTCAGGGAAGTCGAGCGGCATTGCCAATAGTGGGTTCTTTCTTGCAAAGGGTGCTTGGCAATAGAGCATTCAATTATCTCCATAAAGAATTCCCCGTTGACCATGACCTTGACCGACAGGTAATGGCTTGTAGCAACTTCGAACCCGATGATGATGCCGAGATGCCAATGCAAGAAGATGGGCAACAACGCCCAATTGACACTGCGATTGTGCGACCTAAAGAGCAGCCTTCGGTTCGTGAAAAGGTTATTGAAGACATTGGTCCTAACGAAATCGAGCAACCATACCGCGATGAGGAATTTGAGAAACAAGGAGGCGAAGTTCCTGACATCCAAGAAGAAATGTTTAATTAACCAAATACAACAAACATAAAACTTTACAATATATTGTTATGACTCACAAATATGACTATCTAATAATCGGGTCGGGCGTGGCTGGAATGAGCTTTGCGCTTAAAGTGGCTGGAACGGGAAAGGTGGCTCTCGTGTGCAAAAGCACGCTTGATGAGGCCAATACCGATTTGGCACAAGGTGGTGTCGCAAGTGTCACCAATCTTGAGGTAGACAACTTCGAGAAGCACATTCACGATACGATGGTGGCGGGCGACTGGCTCAGCGACCCTAAGGCGGTGGAGCAAGTGGTAACGCAAGCCCCCGAGCAGATTAAAGCCCTGATAGAGTGGGGCGTTGACTTTGACAAAAACGAAAAAGGCGACTTTGACCTGCACCGTGAGGGTGGGCATAGCGAGTTCCGTATCCTACATCATGCCGACAACACTGGACATGAGATTCAGCAGTCTCTCATCGAGGCTGTGAAGTCTCACGACAACATCGATATCTTTGAGAACCACTTCGCCATCGAGATTCTCACCCAGCACCATTTGGGCAAGATAGTGACACGACGCACTCCCGACATTCAGTGCTATGGCGCTTATGTGCTCAACCAGGAAACTGGAAAGGTCGACACTTTCCTGTCGAGACTCACACTCATGGCTACTGGCGGAGCAGGAGCAGTGTACCATACCACTACCAATCCTCTCGTGGCGACTGGCGACGGCATCGCCATGGTCTACCGTGCCAAGGGAACTGTGCAGGACATGGAGTTCATTCAGTTCCACCCAACAGCCCTCTACCATCCTGGAGATCGCCCCGCCTTCCTTATCACCGAGGCGATGCGAGGCTATGGTGGCGTGCTGAGAAATCTGGCTGGCGAGGAGTTTATGCAGAAGTATGACCCACGCTTGTCGCTTGCGCCTCGCGATGTGGTGGCACGAGCTATCGATAGCGAGATGAAGCAGCGAGGTGAGGATCATGTTTTCCTCGATGTGACTCACAAAGATCCTGAGGAGACCAAGCATCACTTCCCCAACATCTACAAGCACTGCTTGGAACTGGGCATCGACATCACTAAGGACTACATTCCCGTAGTGCCTGCTGCTCACTATCTGTGTGGTGGAATCAAGGTGGACTTGAATGCCTGCTCGTCAATTGAGCGACTCTATGCTGTGGGCGAGTGCTCTTGCACAGGATTGCATGGTGGCAACCGCCTTGCAAGCAACTCACTGATTGAAGCGGTAGTCTATGCCGAGGCAGCTGCCAAGCATGCAATGAAATGTCGCAATCACTACGACTATCGCACCGACATACCTGCTTGGGACGACAAGGGAACCCAGCATCCCGAGGAAATGGTGCTCATCAGTCAGAGCGAGAAGGAGGTGGGAGAGATTATGAGCGCCTATGTGGGCATTGTGCGCAGCAACCTGCGTCTCGACCGAGCCTGGAACCGCCTCGACATACTCTACCAAGAGACCGAGAAACTCTTCAAGGAGAGCACTGTGAGCCGACGCATCTGCGAGTTGCGCAACATCATCAACGTGGGCTATCTCATCATGCGTCAAGCCAAGGAGCGCAAGGAGTCACGCGGTCTGCACTACACCGTCGACTATCCTCCCAAACCCAAGAACGAAGATGACTTAAAACTATAAAACTATAAGTCCTCAGTTTTTCTTTCCTTTAATTCCTTTAATTCCTTTCATTCCTTTACATCAAGGCGATGCATTTTTTTAAAATTTCTATTCTAATGTTGGCAGTTATGGCTCTTTTGGGTTGTAAGTCGCAGCAGCAGAGCAGCGCAAGCAGCTCAACGAGTGAGAATGCCACAGCAGCATCTGCTGTAGAATTTGATGGCAACAATGCTTATCAGCTGGTGAAAACTCAGTGCGACTTCGGACCGCGCGTGCCAGGAACACCAGCACATGCCAAGTGCGCCGAGTGGATTGAACAACAGTTGCAGCAATACTGCGACAGCACTGTGGTACAAGAGGCTCAAGTGACAACATTTGACAACAAGACACTGAAAATAAAAAACCTGATAGGGAGTTTTAATCCTTCTACCACCGACCGCATACTCCTGCTGGCGCACTGGGACTGCCGTCCATGGGCCGACAACGACCCCGACCCCGCTAAGCAGCGCGAGCCAGTTATGGGTGCTAACGATGCTGCAAGTGGTGTGGCAGTGCTGATAGAGTTGGCGCGCTTAATGAAAGATAAGAAGCCCAATGTGGGTGTCGACCTGCTGTTTGTCGATGCCGAAGACTGGGGAGAGAACGACAATGAGGATTCATGGGCTCTGGGAACACAATACTGGGCAAAGAACCCGCATGTGGAAGGCTATTCGCCACGATTTGGCATCTTGCTCGACATGGTGGGTGCCAAAGGAGCGAAGTTCAGCAAGGAGATTATGTCGATACAATATGCTCCCAGCGTGGTCAACGAGGTGTGGGACATGGCACAACGAAGTGGCTACAGCTCCTATTTTGACAACAACCCTGGTGGTGCTATCACCGACGACCACATTGTGGTGAACAAGATGGGCATCCAGTGCATCGACATTATCGACATGCGCACTGGCAGCGACACAGGCTTCTTTGAAGGTTGGCATACTACTGGCGACACTCTTGACAAAATCGATGCCACTGTGCTGAAAGTAGTGGGACAAACGGTAGCCAATGTTATTTATAGCTATTGAGAAAACAAGATAACAACGGGATAGTTCTTTAAAAATCAAACCAATATTTTCTATAAATCTGTAAACAAGCAACAAAAGAATTGACAAAAGTAGGCAAACATAAGTCTCGTTCTACTAAGTTCTTGAAGGACTTGGGAATTTATGCCATCGGAAATCTGGGATCGAAGATCATCACTTTTGCGATGGTCGCTGTCTACACCCATTATGTCAACAAGGGCGAGTTGGGATACTATGATTTGTGCTTGACAATCATTTTCTTGATAATTCCTTTTGTTACTCTCCAACTGCGTGACGGAGCATTCCGGTTCCTGCTCGAGACTCAAGTTACCGACCAGCGAAGCAAAATCGTTACGTTTGTTTATCGCACTCTCGTTTCCAGCTCGGTGATATGTCTTGTGGCAACTATTTTGCTCGCAATGTTCACGAGTATCGACTATGTGTGGTACTGCTTCGCATTGCTCGTGGTTATGTCTTTCTTTGAAGTCGTGACGCAAGTGGCTCGAGGACTGGGCGATAATGTGGGGTTTGTTACTGCTGGAATAATCTCCTCGTTGGGGATTTTTGTGTTCAGCATTATCTTTGTGGTGGTTCTGCCATGGGGCATAAACGGCATCTTTATCGCCAATATTTTGGCACGCATTTTGGCTCTGATATTCTTGGAGATGCGACTCAAAATCATTGCCACCTATTTCAAGCCAAATGTCAACCTCAAGCAGGTGGCGCGCGACCTGATAAAGTATTCGTTGCCATTATTGCCAGGCTCTTTGTGCTGGTGGTTGACGGGTAGCAGCGACCGCTGGTTTATCAATTATTATCTTGGCATAGAGGTCAATGGTCTGTATGCAGTGGCGTTCCGATTCAACAGTATTATCCTTATCCTCTCCACTATCTTCTATCAGGCATGGCAGGAGACAGCCATTTTGCAGTACAACAGCCCCGATCGTGACAAGTTCTTTTCCAAGATGTTCAATACTTACATTGGCGTTCTTGCCATCATAATTACAGCTTATTCTTTCATACTTAAATCATTGTATCCCATTATAATTGACGCCAACTATCAGGAGAGTGTCAACTATCTCTATCTTATGGGAATATCGGCGGTGATATTTGCTCTTGCGGCTTTCTTCGACATGGGATATCAGTGCGCCAAGGACACCTCACGCACGCTGCCGGCGATTATATTGGCGGCAGTGGTCAACATAGTATTCAACCACTTCCTTGTCAAGTACTATGGCGTCTATGGCGCTATTGCTACTTCCATCATCACCTACTTGGTGCTCTTCGTCTACCGCTTGCACGACATGAAACGCTACTTCAAGCTCTCGTTCTATCCATCAACCACGATAGCGGTTCTAATCATTCTGCTCGGTGCTGTTCCGTTCTACTTCTTCAACTCTTGGTGGATGCTAATACTCTATATGGTAGTGGCTTGTGCTCTCGCTCTAGTGGCTGTTCCCAAAGAGACACGCAGCGAGATGAAAGCTTTGGTTCTCCAAAAATTAGTGCCAAAAAGCAATAATGGCTTTGAATAATCGTTAAATTATAAATATACAAAAGATAATTTATTATATGAAATTCAAGAACATTATAATCGCGGCCTTGATGATTGCTTTGACAGGATGTAAAACCGCTACCGAGAATACACTTTCCTATTTCCGCAATCTGGGTGACGCGCCAAGCGGAGTCTTGTCGCAAGATAAGACCTACGACATCAAAGTGGTGCCCGAAGATGAACTCACCATCATGGTCACTTCTAAGGTGCCCGAGGCAACAGCGATGTTTAACCAACCACAAGCCAACTACTCGTTGCGAGGTGAGTATACCACTCAAGGAACTCCTCGCATCCAGTCCTACATCGTTGACAAGAATGGCGATATTGTAATGCCAACTCTTGGCAGGATTAACGTCGCAGGAAAAACTACTTCGCAAATTGAGCAACTGATAAAGAACAAAGTGAGCGCTACCGTCAAGGACCCATTTGTCAGGGTTGAATTGATGGGTTTTTACGTCAATGTGCTGGGTGAGGTAAAGAATCCTCATCGCATTCTGGTGCAGTCGCAACGATTCACTCTTCTCGATGCGCTCAGCGCAGCCGGCGATCTCACCGAGTTTGGTGAGAGAGGTTCTGTGATGGTGATTCGAGAAGAGGATGGAAAGAAAGTCTACCACCGAATGGATCTTGCCGACGCCAACATCTTCAACTCGCCCTATTTCTACCTGCAGCAAAACGATGTAATCTATGTGGAGCCTAACCAAATTCGTATCGACAACTCAAAATATAACCAGAACAATGCCTATAAGCTCACCGTCATTTCCACTATAGTGAGCGCATCATCGGTGATTGCTTCACTGATTATTGCCGTGGCAGCGAGATAATTATTTGAAAAACACCTCTCATCCACACTAGTAAAACGAATATAGCTAAAAAAGACATGAGTAATAATTCCTACGATAACAACAGCAACCCTGTAGCTCCACAAGGCGAGAAAATCATCGACTTTGGCAGCGTTTTAAACAAGTACAAGCGCTATTGGTGGCTTTTTCTCCTGTCGCTGATAGCATGCATTGGACTTGCTGTTGTTTTCATTAAATATCAGATGCCTAAATATCTTGTGATGTCTACCGTGCTCGTCGCGCAAGACGACGACGCTGGCAGCGCAGGAGCTTCGTTGCTCAAGAGTCTCTCAATAGGAGGAAGCGGTGCAAGTGTTGATGACGAGGTAGTGATAATGGGCTCGCAAGACATCTGTTATCGCACTGTTAAGGATTTAAAGCTCAATCGACTATATGTTAAGCGAAACGACCTGCTCGACAAGGAAGACCTTTACAAGAATTCGCCCATCGAGATTGAGGCACCTAACCAGCTCTTTGACACACTATCGGTGGGAATGAGCTTCAAGGTCAAGTTGAAATCCGATGGTAAAGCCGACATTAAGGTCAAGAAGGGAATGTTCAAGGTTCTTACTGAACTCACCGACCAAACTCTGCCAGCTAATGTCAGAACTCCCTATGGTCTTTTCACAGTAAAGACCACTAATTTTTACTTGCCTGGCAAGGAAATAACTGTCGATGCCAACGTCACCGGTAACCTCCTGCGCACCGAGAAATTCATGGAGGACATGACTGTCAAGGTGCTCAACAAGAAGAGCAATGCCATCTACATGGACATCCCCACATCCAATATCCAGCGTGGAAAGGATATGCTCAACACCATGATCAAGCTCTACAACAAGCGAGGTCAGCAAGAGAAGGATGAGCAGGCGCTAAACACCGCCAAGTTCATCGAGGACCGACTGGGACTTATCTATAAGGACCTCACAGGCAGCGAGGCCGAGATTGAGGAATACAAGAAAGTCCACAACATGGCTGATGTGGGCATACAGACCAAGGCGAGCATTGGCCGTCAGGAGCAATCAGACGCTAAAATCGTGGAGCTTGAGGCTAAATATCGCATCGTGAACCTCATCAACGAGTTCATCAGCGACCCAAAGAACAAGTATTCCTACATCCCATTCGAGGCCGACTCGGTTGCCGCATCGGGCTCTATAAAGGTGTTCAACGAACTCGTGACAAAGAGGGCAGAGCTCGCCGAGAGTGCCAAGGAAGGCAACGAAGCTCTCCAGGAACTCGACGCTCAAATCGAAGAGATGCGTGCGACCATCCACAAGGGTGTGAACAACACTCTCAACGCTCTCAAGATTCAAATCGACAAGGCCAAGGAGGTGAATGAGGAGGCGCAAGAGGAAATCAAACAAGTTCCTACCGAGGAGCGCGAAATACGCACTCTATATCGCCAGCAAGGCATCCAGAACACCCTTTACACATTCCTATTGCAGAAACGTGAGGAAAATGCGCTTGTACTTGCGGCTACAACGCCTAAGGGAAAAATCGTTGATAATGCCTATGCGCAGAGCAAACCCGTGGCACCCAACAAGCCTGTTATTATCCTTATTGGACTGATTGCGGGTCTTATGCTGCCCATCTTGCTACTCTATCTCAAGAACTTGTTCACCACAAAATTCTCGACACAAGACGAGCTGCAAGAAATCTCCAAGTCGCCGGTTCTGGGCGAGATTTGCCACAACCGTCACCGCAGCCAGCTAGTGGTCAAGCCAGGCAAGACTTCGTCGATTGTAGAGCTATTCCGCTTGCTGCGTAACAATGTTCAGTTCCTCATGACTAAGAAGGACGACAAAGTGGTGCTCGTCACTTCTTCTATCAGTGGCGAGGGCAAGTCGTTTATCAGTACCAACCTCGCGTCGTCGTTTGCGCTGCTTGGCAAGAAAACGGCTCTCGTGGGTATGGATATCCGAAACCCACAACTAGCTAAGATGCTCAAACTAAAAGAAGTTCCTGGTGTCACCAATTTCCTTTCTAACCCCGACACCGAAATCAATGATATTGTCCAAAAGGTGGAAGATGTTGAGAACCTCAACATCATCGTGGCTGGTCCCATTCCGCCCAATCCCTCAGAACTGCTGCTGGGCGAGCGCACTACACAGCTCTTTGACAAGCTGCGTGAGGAGTTCGACATCGTTATTATCGACTCCGCGCCTATCGCTATGGTGAGCGACACCTTCTCGCTGGCTAAGTTTGGCGACGCAACGCTCTTCGTTGCTCGTGCCAACCACACCAAGCGTGGCCTCATCAAGTACTTCAACGAGGTGGTGGCTCGCAAGCAGTTCCACAATGCCGCTGTGGTGCTCAACGACAGCAATCCCAAGCTCTCGGCTGGCTACGGCTACGGCTACGGCAAGGATAAGAAATAAACCATCTTTTAGAGCTTAAAGCCACAACCACACAATCGCCAGAATCATGACATTTGAGAAACGATTCATCCTGCAACGACTCTTTTTCATAGGCTTCTGGCTTTCCACATGCACTGGCTTCGTCAGCGACCTGCTATGGGGTCCTGACACGATAAGTCCCTTGACAACCATCTCGCAGCTTACGGTTGACGTGATTTTGCTTTTCCTTGCCGTCTGTACTATACGCAAAATGGTTGATTTCCTTTTGATTGGCTCGTTTCTCGTTATTGCTATTGTAAGTGGATTTCTTATAAACAATGACAGCCTTTTCGTATGGCTCAATGGTTTGAGATATTTCTTTCCTGTGCTGTTTCTGCCGCCTATTTTGCGTTACTTTTGGGAGACAGAATATCGCCACGACCTTTTTATTAAGTCGCTCGACAAGCAGCTGTTCATCTTTCTGTGGCTACAGGTGCCAACAGTGCTTTTCCAGTTTTTTGTGTATGGTGCTGGCGACTATGTGGGAGGCACCATGGGTAATGGCTTCTCTCCAGTAGTTAGCTTTGGCATATATTATATTTCGTTTTATCTGCTTAGCAAGCGCATAGACAGAAATAACATTCTTCAGTCGCTATATAAGAACTGGATTTACATTTTCTTGCTTTTCCCCACATTCCTTAACGAGACAAAAATCAGTTTTGCCCTTATTGTAGTTTATTTCATTCTGCTGCTGCCTATCGACCGCAAATACCTGATTCGTCTCACGTTCTTGATGCCACTTATTGTCATCCTTGTTGGGATAGGTTCTTCTTTCTATTATTCATCTGTTTCGGGAGAAGGAACATTAGAGCTGGACAAGGACTTTTTTGAGACATATCTTGATGCTGACCTTGACAATATTGAAGGTGCGGCAGAATATGCCGAGAAAAACGAGAGTGAGATGTTCGACATTCCACGATTTGCAAAACTTGCAATCATTCCAAAGGTGTTTGAAGAGAATCCTGGACATGACATGATGGGTTTTGGTTTAAGTTTATACAAACATGGAACTATAGTTGATGCTTCCGACTTTTATAATGAATATGATTGGTTTATGAAAGGAACAAGCCCACAAATAATGAGTTCTGTCCTCCAGCTTGGAATTATTGGCATTATTTGGTATTGTGCATTTTTTGTGAGTCTGTTCTTTATTAAACCTTCTCTATATCCAAAACGCAATCTCAACATGCAGTTGTTCTTCTTGCTTATGGTTGTTATTCTTCTGTTCTACGCCGATTTGTGGCAGAACGTTAACTTTAGTTATTTAATGCTATTGTTCCTATTTCTCTCTTGGGAGAAACAAGAGACTATCTTACAACCTTTAGAGGCAGATCCTTAATCAAAGTGCTATGCTAATAAACTCAATAGGATTCTGGATTTTCTTTTCTGTAGTAATTCTTGTCTATTACTTGACAAGAAACTATCGCTGGCAGAATGCATGGTTGGCAATCACATCACTTGCTTTTTACGGTTACGTGAGCATTAAGTTGCTTGCATTGTTTGTTCTCATAATAGCATTTTACTATGGTCTTGCTATAGGTGTAGAAAAGAAAAAATGCAACACTCCAATCTCAGCAAAATGGCTTAAAATAACTGGAGTGTGTGCAGGAATTGGTATCCTTATTTATTTCAAGTATCTCAACTTTTTCATTGCTGAGTTCTCGTCATTACTTACCGGCATTGGTTTCACAATTAATGCTGGCACACTCAATATCATAGCACCTCTTGGCATCAGCTATTTTACCTTCAAGCTCATCAGTTATATTGTTGATGTCGCCAATGGTAAAATCCAAGCTGAGCACGATATTGTCAAGTTCACAGCATTTGTGGCGTTCTTCCCTACCTTGATGTCAGGGCCTATCGACCGAGCCACAACATTCTTGCCACAACTCAACAAAGTAAGGCAACTGCTGCCATGCAACATCAGTGACGGCGCACTAAGGATTCTGTGGGGTTTCTTCATGAAAGCCTGCATTGCCGACCGAATAGCCCCTTATACCGATGCCATTTTCAACAATATGTCACATCACAATGCATCATCAATAGCATTGGCTTCAGTTTTGTATCTGATTCAAATGTACACCGATTTTGCAGGCTACAGTCATATGGCTATTGGCGTGGGACAACTTTTGGGTCTCACGGTTACCGAAAACTTCAAGCAGCCATTCTTTGCCGTTAATGGTGGTGATTTTTGGCGGCGCTGGCACATGTCGTTATCTTATTGGCTTAGGGATTACATCTACATCCCATTGGGTGGTAGCCGTTGCAGCAAGCTTCGTTCTTATTTCAATGTGATGGTGACATTCATTGTCTGTGGAGCTTGGCATGGAGCCAATTGGACCTATATCATCTTTGGTGCTCACCATGGACTATGGGTAATTATTTCACGCATTATGAAAGTGCCTCGTGAGAAGTTAGAAAAGAAGCATTACTCTCTCAAGAATGCAACTTGGTTCAAGAGCTTAAGAATCGCCATCAACTTCGTGGTTTGTTGTGTGGGTGCCATGTATTTCAGGGCGAACTCCTTCAGCGACATTATCGTGGCTTGGCGTAAATGGCTCTCTAAAGACTGGGGAGCACCATTTCTTGAAGCCACAGTGCCATTGTTTACCTTTGGACTGCTATCGATCCTAATTATGATTTACAAGGAGCATCAGGATGAATACAATGGCAAGGCACATTTTATGCACTCCTCTACGAAAGCAATTAGTTTAGTGTGCATTGCTTTGACAATAGTTTTCATAATTCTCACTGGCGCTCTTGAGAGCAGCAGTTTCATTTATGTGCAATTTTAGGCGGTTATGAAGAAGGTTATTATCAACATAATCATAACACTTGGTATAGTTGTTGCTTGCGATATTATTGTTGGCTTAGTGGGCGACAAGCTGCTCAAGAGCACTCCCGATGTGGGCACGCTACAAGCCGATGCCTATCAAGCTATTTTCAAGAAAAAGGCCGATGTGCTGATATTAGGTTCTTCAAGAGCACGCCACACTTATAATCCCCAAATTATTGCCGACAGCACTGGTTTGACTGCTTACAATGCCGGAATCGACGGTCACGGAATGAACTACGCCTTGATTGTGTTGCAGTCGTTCTTGGAACGATGCAAACCGCAGGTTGTGGTGCTTGATGCATGTGCGGCGATGGTTACCGACGAGTGGCTCAACAACAGCATTGATGACGTGAAATATTTCTATGGACTAAATGTGCCGCTCACCAATTACGTATCAAAACATGGCACATGGCAACTTAGGACTAAACTTCACAGTAATCTCTATCGCCTTAATTCATCCATCACATGGATAGCAAAAGCACGCATGCTATCTACTAACGACTGCAATGGCTTTGAACCACAATTTGGAAACCTTGTCGATACAACCATCATAAATTTCACTGATTTTGAAATTAATGATATTCAGGTAAAATGTTTTGAGCAGATAATAGAGACATGCAATAATAACGACATCAAGCTAATTGTCTATATCGCGCCATCACTTGAGGTTACTGCAAAATTCCAAGAGTGGATTAAAGCTTTTTGCAATGATAATGGTGTGCTGCTCCATGATTATGGATGCGACCCTTACTTTTTCAATAATCGAAACAAATACTTCAACGACTCCGACCACCTAAATAACGACGGAGCAACTATAATGACAAATCATGTCATAAGTGATATTAATAATAGCAGATAGCGTGAATGCTGTTAGCGTGAAATGACTTGTTTTAGCAAGCGATTGCCGTTGATAAACAAATGTAATAGCCATGGCCAGTGCAACAACTTGTGAAGCACTTTAATCTTGTGAGGATAGTTTCTCACATCATAAGCCATGATTTGCTTGTACCATTCATCTTTTGTGTCAATGTCTTTTATCAGAAAGCCAAATGTTGTGATTTCTTTCATGCGCACCGAGTCTTTAGTCAACTCTTCTTTGTCATTCTCTACAAGAACCTTTTTCAATTGATTGAAAAAATCCTTGAAACACTCCTGCTTAAAGAATTTCACTGTCGAGGTCAACGAAGTTGCAACAAAATGGTAATTATAAATAGGCTTATTATAAACACCTATACGGTTACACTTGATTGCCAATTTCACATTGGTTATCACATCTTCACTGGGTAAATTTCGGTTTTTGCAGAACATGTCAGCACCCCAGAATTCACGCTTGCTGAAACATACTGCTGCAACATATACGAAATTTGGATCTATAGCATTCTTAAGCATTTCGTCACTACTTATTACACCTTCAAAATCACGAGACGCAATAGTATAAACCTTGCCGTCAACGATACGGTTGAAAAGACCATAGAATGCATCAAGGTTCTGCTGCAATGAGATGGTTACCATATATTCAATGGCATCAAGTGGAAGTGTATCGTCGCTATCAAGAAACATGACATAATCGCCCGAAGCTTTGAGGACTCCTGTCCTTCGAGCGGCCGCAGGGCCTTGATTCTCCTGATGGAATGACATTATATTTGGCGCAGCTGTGGCAATCTCATCTATAATACTACCAGAATTGTCGGTCGAACCATCATTCACAAAAATAATTTCGATGTTCTTATAAGTTTGGTTTTGAACGCTTTCCAAGCAACGTTCAACATATTTACCTGCATTATATACAGGTATTATCACCGACACTTTAGGCTGAGGCATAATTATCGATAGATGTTGTTAGAAATTGACTTTCTGCTTGTTCTGATGAATGCATTTTCTACATCATTCTTTGAAATGCCCCTGAATAGATTGTTTGAAATTCTAATCGACTTGAAGTTGCATGGATTGCCTGAATAATTGGCAAACATGGTGCCTTTCCCTGTTAAAGCATTAACAGTGTTGCCGTCAAAAATAATCGAAGTAGTGGCAGCGCCCTCTTGAATGAAGAAGTGGTAGTCATTACTGTTAAATGTGTTATTGGTGAAATTCAGCTCTAATTCTTCTATATTGTTGCAATAGATGCGAGTGTCACCTGTAAATTCGTTGTTGTTGGCATTAATGACTATTTTATCCAAATTGTCAGAACTATTCAGAATTGCTGTCTTGTACAACATTGATGCAGTGTTGTCATTTAGATTTAGAGAAACATAACCACCATGCGACCACACAAGAGCTACAGGATAATTACTCTGAATATTATTATTTGAAAGATTAACGTAGCCATTTTTTACTCCAAGAAAAGTGTATCCACTGTTTTTTCCATCACACAATATCTCAGCTTCATTGTAAACATTATTACCACTGATTAATATGTCTCCTCTATTCTTTGACCCAGTATCTATAATAATATCTGTCAAATACCCATCAGATATTTGACATTTTGAGCTGTTTCTAATTGTATTGTTTGTGACTTCTATTGTATCCAGTATTGCAGTGTCATCAAAGTGGAACCAAATGCTGCGTTTTGTTTGAGCATTATTAGTTATTGTGTTGTTGTTGAACACAATGTTGCTTACGGTGCAAGTGTGATTTACTAATTCATCTTTATAATGAGCAAAATTGATAATAACATCAATGTTATAGTTGTTCTTGCTCTTTTTCTTGTTTTCATAGATGAATTCATTGCCATCAACAATGATATTCTTAATTAATTGCGCTTTCTTGTCATCACTGGACCAAATGGCCAAAGGCTCATCATTGCCATATTTCAAGAATTTGTTGTTCTTAATAACAATATTCTTTTGGTATCCCCTTGACCATAAGCAACCACCAAGCATGCAATTATTAAAATTCTCAAATGTCGAGTTTTGAACAAGAACATTAGAGCAGTTGCGCAAGTCTAAGTTTGTAATTGCTGCGTTGTCACTAAGCATCTCAATATTATCGACAACAATGCCGTCACCGTAATAGATTTTGATCATATGCTTGGGAGCCTTCTCCCACAATATGCCTTTATGGTTGGCAAGCAAGAATGCGATATCCTTTATCTCAACTTTAATTTTCTTATTTGAGCTTCCATGCATTGCAAAAAAAGTGTCGTCGAGCATCTTGCTCTTGCCGTTGGCAAACCCTTCTTTCACAATAACCCTTGTGTTTTTAGTGCTAATACCTTTGATTATCGTGTTGCATCTTATTTTGATAGAGCCATCAAATTCATAAGTGCCACTCTTGTCGAAGTTGATAATAACTTGATCATTGGAATTTAAACCAGCTACCATTTGCCTGATGTTGTCGGTAAATGGTTTGGGGCATTGGCTCATCTTTATCTCAACAGTGCGTGCTGCCACCGATGAGGACAAAAGCAGCAACACCAACAAAAACAATGTGTATCTTATTCGTTCCATAACAATTTATTTTTTGCAAAAATAGTGTAAACCTAGAGAAACACAAAATGAAAAGCGAAGAATTTCATTTTTATTTCCAATGTGCCGACTCTGAAAAACTCAAATAAATTTGGTATTTCTCCTTGCTTGCACTAATTTTGCATTATTATATTATGTCGTTTTTACATTAGAGTGAAAAAGGGCATAAAGGTTATAAGACTATGAATATACTACTTATAAACTTAATACTTTATACAGCCGAGAAACGAGTTGTGGCAAAGCGTAAGTCCATCAAGGATTGCCTTATTTGCAACTTCGCTAATGGTTTCGTCGAAAATGGCCACAAGGTCACTATTATTGCATCCGAAGACTTTAAGCCATTAGAAGATGATGATTTGCCATTTGAGATTCTTTATTTTAAATCTTGGATGCCAGGCATTTTTAAGCCCGACCGTCTGCCATATCCAAAAGGATTGAGAAAGTTCTTGAGAAGGAACATAGATAACTACGACATGGTTATTTCGGGAGAGACATTCTCCATGCCGTCGGTACTGGCTGCTGGCATTTGCAAAGAAAAACTCTACATCTGGCAGGAAATGAGCTTTCACCAGAAGACCCTTCATAAACTCGTTTCAAAAACCTGGCATAACGTTATAGTTCCTATCTTTCTCAAAAACACCAAAATTGTGGCTCGCAGTGAAGAGGCTCAACAATTTATATCCAATTACTCTCATAATGTGGTTGAGGAGATAGTAAGAAATGGTGCCAATGCTCACGAGTTGTATCCCGATGAAATGAGCGAGGATTATTTTATTGTTGTTTCTCGATTGGATGAACGCAAGAATGTGAGAGTCTCTATTGACCAGTTTGCAAAATTCCTAAAAGTTCCTGGTTATGAGCATTACAAGCTTATAATCATTGGATATGGTGTTCTTGAAGATAAACTGAAACTACAAGTCAAGTCATTAGGCATAGATGATAGCGTCTACTTCTTGGGACGCAAGTCACATCAAGAGCTGGCTGTTCATTTGCGCCATGCCAAGGGGTTGTTGATTAACACAGTAGAAGACTTGAATCTGCTGACAATTGCCGAGGCTATTATCAGCGGAACTCCTGTAATCTCTAATACAGTCCCCGATGGGATGGAATATATCAACAACAACAACATGGGTATTTCTCGAAATGGCTGGGATGAAACCGATTTGGTTGAGGTCGCAACTAATTATGAGTCTTATCACAAAGCGTGTGTCATGCATCGTGATGAGATGACTAATGTGGGATGCGCTAAAATTATGGTTGACATTCTCATGAAATACAAGAAAAAATGAGTACTTTTGCACTGTCTTAAATTGTCAAGATGGAGAAAAAGCGCATTCTCATAGCAAATAAGTTCTACTACCCTCGTGGTGGTGACTGCATCGTGGCGATGAACCTGGAGCGGCTGCTCAAGGATGCAGGTCACGAGGTGGCGGTCTTTGCCATGGACTATCCTGAGAACATTGACTCGGGATGGAACGCTTACTATCCGTCGCAGGTGGAGTTTGATGGTTCTTGGGGAAACAAAATCCGAGCAGCTAAACGACTCATGGGGTGGGGTGATATTAGGCCAGCCTTTAAGAAAATTCTCAATGATTTCAAGCCCGATATCGTGCACTTGCACAACATTCATTCCTATCTCTCGCCAGTTTTGGCTAAGCTTGCCAAGAAGTGTGGATGCCGAGTGGTGTGGACGTTGCATGACTACAAGCTCGTGTGCCCGTCCTATGCGTGCCTGTATAATGAGAGGCCGTGCGAGCAATGCATTGGGCGCCGCAAGATGCCTGTCATCAACAATCGATGCATGAAAGGTAGCTTTGCCGCCAGTGTCATGGCTTATGTCGAAGCACGCAAGTGGAACCGAGATGCGCTTGAGAACTATACCGACACCTTTGTCTGCCCGAGCAACTTTATGGCAACTAAGATGCGCAAAGACGGTTTCGACCCCGAGAAAATCAATGTGGTGTGCAACCACATCGACCCTGCTAAGCAACAGCTTTTCAATTCCCTTTGCTCTAATCGGGATGACTATTACATCTATGTGGGTAGGCTGTCGCGCGAGAAAGGTGTGGAAACTCTGCTCAATGTGGCATCGAAGCTGCCTTACACTCTCATGGTTGCTGGTGACGGACCACTGATGCAAAAGCTTAAGGAAATGTATTTCGGATATGGTAATGTCGTGCTCTTAGGACGGCAAAATGCACAACAAGTGGCTGAGTTGCTGAGTAATGCGCGGTTCTCGGTGATGCCAAGCGAATGCTATGACAATAACCCTCTTGGTGTTATTGAGTCGCTGTGCGCTGGCACGCCAGTGGTTGGGGCACGCATTGGGGGTATTCCCGAACTGATTAACGAGGAGAATGGCATCACATTCACTTCGGGCAACAAAAATGAACTTATGGCAGCAATCAATAAGGCATTCTCTACCCGATGGAATAATGACAGCATCAAGAAAACTGCCAATGTGCGCTTCTCGCCCATCGAGCACCTGAAGCAGATTTTGTCCATCTATGGAATAGAACTGTAAATTGCATTTCTCTAATCAAAAATTTTCTATATATTTTTATATAATCATTTGCTTTTTAAAGAGTTTATGTTTATATTTGCGTAAAATTAAGTTTAACGCAAAAATCACAATAATCATGAAACCGAAATCTTTTTTATGTTGTATAGTATTGGTGGCTCTTATGTTATCGGCATCTGTTGGCATCAATGCCCAGGAGGCGTTTGTTGAGGGTGATTTCACTTATCAATTGAAGTCGCAAGGTGTGAGCGTGGTGTCTTATAGTGGCACTTCCGACATTATAGAAATGCCAAGTGTTGTGACTCACGACGGAATAGACTACACTGTTGTTGAGGTTGGAAACAAGTTGTTCTTCAAAGATGAGAATGTGGTGTCAATCAATTTCCCTGCCACAGCAGTGACCATTGGCGACAGTGTGTGTCACGAGTGCCCTTTGTTGTCGAGGGTTGTGATTGGCGATGCTACCACGATGATAGGCGAGAGTTCGTTCTATAAGTGCAAAAAGTTGAGGCTTATAGTCTTTGGTGAGTCCTTGCAACTGATTAAGAACGACTCGTTTCGGGGAATCGAGATTGGGATGAACTCTTCGCTGGACTGCGAGACGTCACCAACATTTGTCTTCAAGGGGCCAGATTATCCCATTATAGAGACCGACCCAATCCTTATCAGTGAAGGAGGAGGAAGACGCATTCATGGTCTATGTCCCTCAGAGTACTTGACAACCTACCAGACAAGTGAGCGTTGGAAACCGCATTATGCCGATCCATGGGTTGTTGTAGTGATGCTCGACAGTTACAGCCAGGAGGAATACAACAATGCCTCGGTTACACTCACTAGCGAGTCAGATACAATCCCTGTTAATAGTTTCACTTATCAAGATTATCTACTGGCAACTACTTTAGATGCTTCACAATCTTATTCAAAACGTCTTGATTATTCTTGTCAATTGCCAGTTGTGTTTAACACGTCAAGAAAATGGAATAACGGATGCTGGGAGCATAATAACACATCAGTGACAACCACTTATGGTCTTACAACCGAAGGGGAGAAACTGATTCTCACTGGACATATAAACAATAAGGGAACAATTCCCGTATATTTGTTTACGCCTCAAAATGTTTTAAAAATCACCTGTGAGACACTTCCCGATGCCGAGAATGTAGAAGATGTATATAGGTTCATCCAGGACCAGAATGTCAAGTACAAGATATTTGTTCGCAATAACAAATTATGGGCCGAAGTGTCTGAACTCTTGAAACCTGTTGAACAATTCTGCTATGATTATTGCTACAAGATACCTGATTATGTTACTTTGAGCACTACTGTTGGAAGTCGCAGCTTTTATTTAGTGTCGATTGCCGATGACGTTTTCGCTAATTCACCGTTAGTGTCAATAGAGATTGGAAACTATATTGAGACCATTGGAGAAAGAGCTTTCGGTGGTTCTAGTCAATTGGCTCGTGTGATTTTGGGCGATGGCGTGAAAGAAATCAAGAAAGACGCTTTTTGCAACTGTCCCAACTTGTCGCTGGTTGTAATGGGAGAATCTTTGACTTCTATAGACGAAGGGAATTTCTTGGGCAATGAGCCACAAGAGGGATTTTTCTGGATGAATAGCACCAAACGCCAAACCTTTGTCTTGAAAGGCGAAGATTACCCTGAGGCAGCCAATGATTTTATCGAGCATTTAAGCGGTGGAAACATCGACGTTTATTGCCTAGAAGACAAAATGGGCAGTTTTGAGAACAGCAACAAATGGACAGGCAATTTCAACTTGCTCAGTTACACCAATAACGATTTAAAAAACTCATCAATACAACTCCAGGAAATTTATCAGGTTAATCAATATGATGTCACCACTTATCAAGTTGTCATCTTTGGAGTGTCCGACATCGAGAACTGTGGTGGCGATATCACCAACCAAGAGTTCACCTTAAAGTTGCCATTGGCTTTTGGTATAGATAAATCTTGGAATTTTGGGGTTCTCGATGAGACCCAAGAAAACACTTATTGGTTGACAAATGACTTTTATAAGATTGACAATAAAATCTACATTAACGGAATTATAGAACACTTTAAACCGAATTCTAATTCAGGCTGCAAATATGCTTACATGTTCTCTCCTAAGCGAATTTACCGTATTCCAATTCAAGCTTGGAACAGATCTCAAGAGAGTGCCATCACCACCGTTGATGCCGACAAGCAGGTGGCGAGCGTGTGCTACTACAACCTCGCTGGTATAGAGAGCGGCGAGCCGTTTGATGGCGTGAACATCAAGGTGACGCGTTACACCGATGGCTCTGCCGATACTCAGAAGATTGTCAATAAATCTCGATGAACATATTGAGTTTGTGGTTCTTATAAGGCTTGCTACTTGTTTGGGAGTAAGCCTTTTTTGTGAATATAAAACAACAATTTTCTTTTTTATAAGTCTATTATTTGGCGTGTAGCGTTTTTTCTTGTAACTTTGCACGCAATTTTGCCAAACATTGGTTTGTGCAAAGTGATTTGTGAATAATTAATTATTTGTCTTGGTACAATAAATTAATTATTTATTTAGTTATTAATATAGTTAGGATATATCCACAACATAGCGCTACATTTTTAGATGAAAAGTACTGTTCAAGGCAGTCTCATCACAACTTTCAGGTGCAACGCCAAGTGTAACATGTGTAACATTTGGAAGTACCCAACCAAGCCCGAGGAGGAAATTGATGCTTCCTACTACGAGAAGTTGCCCGATGGACTGCGAATCAACATAACGGGTGGTGAGGCAACCATCCGCAAGGACATAGACAAGATTTTCGAGATTTTGTACCCGAAATCAACTCTTCTGGAGCTGAGCACTAACGGCTACAATACCGAGAAGATTGTCGAACTGGCTAATAAATATCCTAAAATCCTGATACGCGTGAGCGTCGAAGGATTGCCAAAAATCAACGATACCAAGCGCGGAATGGTCAACGGATTTGACCATGCATTGCGCACTATCCTCGAACTCAAGAAGACGAAGTGCAAGAACATTGGCTTCTCGGTGGTGATTTCGCCCGACAACTACAAGGATCTCGTGTGGCTCTATGAGCTGTGCGTGGCTCTCGACGTGGAGCTAGGCAACTCGGCTGTGCACAACTCGTGGTACTTCCACAAGGACGACAACGAGATTGTGAGCGAGGAAGCCCTCAAGCAGCATGAGCTGTTTGTGAAAGCTATGCTCACCAGCAAGCGCCGTCACCTCAAGGATCGCCTCAAAGACTATGGACGCGCCTTCTTCAACCGCTCCATCCACCGCCGTCTGCGTGGTGATGAGGCCGGCTATCGTCCTGCCTGTGGGGCTTTGACCGATTTCTTCTTCATCGACCCATGGGGTAACGTGTCGCCCTGCAACGGTTCTCAAGAGGAGTGGATTATGGGTAACATCAAGGAGCAGAGCTTCGAGGAAATCATGAACAGCGACAAGGCCAAGGAAGCCCTCAAGAAGGTGCAGGAGTGCGACCGCAACTGCGCATTCATTGTCACCGAGCGCCACGATATGGTGCGTCGCCCATGGATTCCCATCATGTGGGTCATCAAGAACAAGTGGCGTATTCGCCAGGGCAAAGACATTTGCTGGGACTAATAAATTGTCGGTTACGGTGGCATGAAGACAATCTCGGTAATAGGCGTTAGAGGATTTCCTGGTGTTCAGGGCGGTGTGGAGATGCACTGCGAGAACATCTACACACGCATGCACTCGTGCTACAAGCTGCGCATCTACCGTCGTAAGCCTTATCTTACCGAGGTCTCGGCACGCAAGTACAAGAACATTGAGTATGTCGATCTGCCTTCTACTCGCATCAAGGGCTTGGAGGCGGTGATTCACACTTTCTTGGCTGCCATTCACATTATCTTCCACCGTCCAGATGCTGTGCACATCCACAACATCGGGCCAGGCATGTTTGCGCCGCTCATCAAGCTGTTTCGCATTCCCATCATCCTAACTTATCACAGCCCTAACTATGAGCACACGAAGTGGGGAGTCTTGAGCCGTGCCATTCTGAAACTCTCGGAGAAATGGTCGCTTAGCTGCGCCAGCAAGGTGATTTTCGTCAACAGCTTCCAGCGTGAGAAATTGGGCGAGAAGGTGCTGGCAAAGTCGGTGTTCATTCCCAATGGTATCAACAAGACCAAGATTGGACGAAGCACGGGCACTCTGCGCACTTTGGGCATCGAGTCGCGCGACTTTATCCTGTCGGTGGGAAGGCTCACACCCGAGAAGGGTTTTGAGTATCTGGTCGAGGCAGTAAACAAGCTCGATGATGTTAAGCATCTCGTGATAGCGGGAGCCAGCGACCACGATAACAGCTATTTCAAGATGCTCAAGCAGCTCGATGTGAACGAAAAGGTGATTTTCACAGGTTACACTGTGGGTGAGGACTTGCGTCAGCTCTACAGCCACGCGCGCCTCTATGTGCTCTCGTCGGTAAACGAGGGATTCCCGTTGGTACTGCTCGAAGCCATGAGCTACCAGCTGCCTCTGGTTGTGACCGATATCCCTGCCACACACCTCATCGAACTCCCCGAAGACAACTACGTGGAAGTCGCCAACAGTGACTCTCTTGCTGCAGGTATCAGCAACGCGCTGAAAAAGGATTTCCAACTTCAACATTACGACCTCAGAGACTACAACTGGGACAGCATCGCAAAACAAACCCTCGAAGTCTATAAGCAAGTGTTGGAGTAATTCTCAGTAGTCAGTTATCAGAAACAAAAGAAATCCAATTAGACAATCGTCTAATTGGATTAATTATTCTTTAAAAGCGCTACTATTGTGCATTACACATTGAAGCGGAAAACCACGATATCGCCGTCTTGGAACACATAGTCCTTGCCCTCGATGTGCATCTTGCCGGCCTCTTTCACTGCCGCCTCGCTGCCGTAGTGGATGTAGTCCTCATATTTGATGATTTCGGCACGGATAAAGCCGCGTTCGAAGTCGGTGTGGATTACACCTGCACACTGTGGAGCCTTGCTGCCCTTGCGGAAGGTCCAGGCGCGCACCTCCTTGGGGCCAGCAGTGAGGAATGTCTCAAGGTCGAGCAGTTTGTAAGCTGCTTTGATGAGTCGGTTCACACCGCTCTCTTTCAACCCTATTTCCTCAAGGAACATCTGGCGCTCCTCGTAGGTCTCCAGTTCGGCGATGTCGCTCTCGGTCTGCGCAGCCACAACCAGAATTTCGGCATTTTCATCTTTCACTGCCTCGCGCACAGCATCTACATATTTGTTGCCTGTAGCGGCGCTGGCATCGTCAACGTTGCAAACATAGAGCACAGGCTTGTTAGTCAAGAGAAATAGGTCATGAGCCACCTTCTGCTCGTCTTTGGTCTCGAGCACTACGCTACGTGCGCTCTTGCCCTGTGTCAACACCTCTAGATAACGCTTTAGCACTTCGTGCTGAACCTTCGCGTCTCGGTCGCCAGCAGCTGCCATCTTCGCCACTTTCCCTATGCGGCTCTCGATGGTCTCAAGGTCGCGCAGCTGCAGCTCGGTGTCAATCACCTCTTTGTCGCGCACTGGGTCTATGGTGCCGTCCACGTGGGTGATATTGTCGTCTTCAAAGCAGCGCAGCACATGAATTATGGCATCGGTCTCGCGAATGTTCGCAAGGAACTTGTTGCCCAATCCCTCGCCACGGCTCGCGCCCTTCACAAGGCCTGCGATGTCCACAATTTCTACGGTTGTGGGCACCACCTTGGCGGGATTCACCAGCTCAGCGAGTTTGTTCAGTCGCTCGTCAGGAACGGTTATCACGCCCACGTTAGGCTCGATTGTACAGAAAGGGAAGTTTGCCGACTGCGCCTTAGCGTTCGACAAGCAGTTAAACAATGTTGACTTGCCCACATTAGGCAGTCCCACGATACCACATTGAAGTGCCATAATTATATTATTTTGTAGAGTTGTATAATGTAGGGACGAGGCCAGCCTCGTCCATTCTTAGTCAATTTACCTGCAAAGATAATGATTTTTTTCCAATCAACTTCGACTACATCACCAAAAGTTTTTTCGGTAGTCAGTTATCAGTCGTCACGATCTTCTTTCGCGTTCACGATTTCCTATTAACGGCATGTTTATCTAAAAAACCGCATTCCACACTGCGTGGGAGAGGGTGCGGTTGTCGTCATCTTCGCTACATTCCCAGTACATCAGGCCCCGCAGACCCAGTTCTCGTGCCCACTCGCCTTTAATGGCGATGCTGCGGGCATTGTCGTAGGAGCCAAAAAACACTCCGTTCAGAGTAACGTAGGGCGTCTGCGCCGCAGCGCTCCAGTTGTCAATCTTGTACTCGCTGGGCAGCGATGAGAGATAGCGATAGTCAACGACAGCATTGGCACCATCCCAAGCGTGGCGCATATAGAAAGGTATGCCCAGCACAATCTTTTCCATTGGGAATCCCGCCTGTTGGTAGGCGTTGATGGCGCGTTGGCAGTCCCAGTAGGATGCGGGGTGGCTAATAGCCGATTGGAAATGCGGGGCCGCGTCCATGTCATAGGTCATCAGGTTGACGAAGTTGACGTAAGGCTCCACGGCGGCAATGTCGATAAACTTGTATCCACCAGCCACGGGCTGTTTATCTTTGACATATCCGGCAAAGGTGAGAAGATAGTGGTTGCCCAGGATCTCTCGCAGCTGTTTCATGAGTAGGACATGGTTCTGGGTATCGACGGCAGGGTCGCATGCCGCACCGCTCCACGACAACCCAGGAAACTCCCAGTCGATGTCGATGCCGTCAATGCCCCACTGCTGGCAGAAGTTCAGGCAGTCCAGAGCAAAACGGCGGCGGTTGTCATCGCTGGCAGCGATAGCCGAGAAACCTCCGTCTTGATAGTTGTCGCCATTCGACACGGTGTGAGAGAACGAAAGGCAGATTTTAAGGTCGGGATTGTCGTGCTTCATAGCGATGAGCTGACGTAGGATATTGGTATTTCCATCGTCCTGTAGCTCAAACTTTTGATAAATGCCATTACGCACATACACTTCGGCAAAGGCATAGTTGATGTGGGTGACGATAAATGGGTCGGGCAGACGGCTACTGGCATAGTAAGGACAATAGGCCACCACCACGCGCTGACGTGGCTCAGGGTCATCCTCATAGCCCAGCAACACGTTATAGATGATGGTGATGTCAACGGCAGTAACGGCACCGTCTTGGTTGACATCGGCAGTGATGCGATAGCTGTCGTCGATGCCAAGTAACACATTATAGACTGCGGTGATATCAGTGCTGGAGACAACCCCGTCACGGTTCACGTCGGCGCGACCTGCACTCGCAGCTATTGCAACTGCCGTAACCAATATTGCCAAAAATAGTCTCTTCACTGTGTTGAGCAAATTATTGGGCACCAGGTATCTTGTTGGCACGGATGAGGATGTCACTCACGGTCCACGCTTGTTGTTGTGCTGGCAGAAGCGGCGAGGTGCCCACGCTCTCATCGGTGCTCACTGCTGCTGAACATACTTCATTGCGAAGCAAGCTGTGGCCTAATCCTTTCCACTTATAGCTGTTGAGACCCATCACATCGAGCAGGGTGGGGTAGACATCTATCTGACCAACTGGTCCTTTAACTTTCTTGCCGGAACGAGGATTGATGATAAGCAGAACGCATTCGTTTGCATCACGGCTCAGCAATGGACGCCCTTGTGGGTCATCGTCAACGGGCTCGCTATGGTCGCTGGCAATGACTATCACAGAGTTGTTGTAGAGACGAGTCTCCTTCAGGCGTTCGAGGAATGCCGACAGTTGTTGGTCGAAATAATGGGTCTTTTCGAGATAGTTGTGGACGGCAGGGGTATAAAGAGTGCTGTCCGAAATCCATGTCAAGGGCTCCCAGTCGTCGTTATAAGGACTATGCATGGTGCCAGTAAATATTTGAGCGATGAATGGTCCTTTGACTTTGGGCAGGTAGTTGGCGGCATACTCCATCACCACCTTGTCGATGCGATAGTCGCAAGCCTCGAGTTGTTCCTTGAGTTCGGGCTGATGGTACAGTGTGTCGAAGTCGTATGCTACCGACATGCCCTCCACATTCCACAGGCTTGCCTCATCACCACATATCTCGATGGCTTTATAGTCATGCTCCTTTAGAGCTTTGACGAGCGATGGGAAGTTGCGATCGCTGTACTCCATCGCCACCGACTTGTCGAGCATGGGCAGCAATCCCGTCTGGTACATGAATTTGCCGTCGCTCGAGTGACCGTTCTTGGCTTGAGAAATGACGTTCAGACACACGATGTTGTGTGTCGTGTCGGCAGCAAGTGCATTCAGCGTTGGGGTCACAGGTTTGCCGTTTATATCGAGATTCACAACCCAAGCGTTCAGCGACTCAACCATGATGAAGATGAGGTTGGGATGCTCGGCTATGGTGGTGACATGAGGGTTGTCGTTATAGCTAAGGCAGTTTTTCTTAACGAAATCATCAGCTTCTCGCTGCTCGTCATCGCTCACACCCCAGTCCACGCTGGTGGCAAGGCTGTAGAGGGCGTAGCTCATCACTCCGTTGTGCATGACATAGTTGAGGTGTCTGCCGCCAAACTTGGAGTAGTGTGTAGCAAAGGCGTCGCGAAGACCACTATAATTCTCGCTGTTTGCTAAGTAGATGCTACAAGTAATCACTGCTCTAAGCACCACAAATCCCACTATGCAGCCAACGAATGCCCACCAGTTGCGTTTTGGTTTCGATGGTTCATCGTCGTGGCGAATCCACCAGTGATAGGCATGCAGCAGCAATGGCATGAGGAGCACGGCGAGCGATTTCTTGGTCACCGCACCTAGAGCGCTCTTGACAAGGGTGGTTGAGATGTTCTTGACAAGCAGGAATGACGAGAAGGGCATCACGTCGCGATAGGTGGGGTAGTACAATAGCTGGAGAAAGCACCACAGCGCAACAATCCACGTAATCACGAGTGCCCATGTGCGCCGCCATTTGAGTACACAGCATGGTGCGAGTAGCAAAATGGCATCGGCAAGGTGGTTGAAGATGATTTTACACAATGGCTGCCTCCAAAACGACTCAAACATCGAGTGGGTAACCGTGAGGGTCACAGTCGCAAGCATCGCGATTATAATTACCGCCGCAACTATATAAAAGGATTTGTTCTTCATTGTGTTTTTAAAAAAGGCTAATTAGATCAATTGGTCCAATTAGCCCAAAATTTGCAATTATGCATTGTGCATTATGAATTATGCATTATTCAAGGCGCAGCCCAATTATGCATTGTGCATTATGAATTATGCATTATTCAAGGCGCAGCCCAATTATGCATTGTGCATTGTGAATTGTGCATTATTAAAGGCGCAGCCAATTATGCATTATGCATTGTGAATTATGCATTATTAAAAGCGCAGCCAATTATGCATTGTGAATTGTGCATTATGCATTATTCTTCGCGGCTTCCACCCACTGCTTGATTTCATCGGGCAAGGGGTTCTTGTAGCCAAGTTTGTACTTCTTGTTGATGTCAAGGAGGTCCTGGAAAAGTTTGCCGGGTTTCTCGATGGCGGCGAGGGCCTCAACGGTGAGAACTCCTGCCTTTTGGATAGGCGCCACCCACTCGGCAGGGATGCCAAGTGTGGTGAATGCCTCTTCCTTGTCGCGGTGAACCACCTTCTCGGGACGCATCTGTGGGAAGAGCATAACGTCCTGGATGTAGCTCTTGCCTGTCATGAGCATTGTCAGGCGGTCGATTCCGATACCGATTCCGCTTGTGGGAGGCATGCCGTACTGAAGCGCGCGCAAGAAGTCTTGGTCGATAATCATAGCCTCATCATCGCCCTTGTCAGCAAGACGCATTTGCTCCTTGAATCGTTCTTCCTGATCGATTGGGTCGTTGAGCTCACTATAGGCGTTGGCAACCTCCTTGCCGTTTACCATAAGCTCAAAACGCTCGGTCAGGCCAGGCTTGCTGCGGTGCATCTTGGTCAGTGGCGACATCTCTACTGGATAGTCGATGATGAACGTTGGCTGGATAAATGTGCCCTCGCATGTTTCGCCAAATATCTCGTCAATGAGTTTGCCCTTGCCCATCGTCTCGTCAACCTCGATGTTGAGCTTTTCAGCAACCTCGCGAATCTGAGTCTCATCCATACCATTGAGGTCGTAGCCGGTCTTCTCCTTGATGGCGTCAAGGATTGGTAGACGGCGGTAAGGGGCCTTGAAACTGATGGTCTTGCCGTCAATAACGCTGTCGGTGCAGCCGTTCACGGCGATGCAAATCTTCTCGAGTAGTTGCTCGGTGAACGACATCATCCAGTTATAATCTTTGTATTGAACATAAAGCTCCATGCAAGTGAACTCGGGATTGTGGTTGCGGTCCATACCCTCGTTGCGGAAGTTTTTGCCAATCTCATACACACCCTCGAATCCACCGACGATAAGGCGTTTCAAGTACAGCTCAGTGGCAATGCGCATATACATGTCCACGTTCAATGCGTTGAAGTGGGTAATGAACGGACGAGCGGTGGCACCGCCGGCGATAGCTTGCAGCGTAGGAGTCTCAACCTCGGTGTAGCCTGCATCGTCAAGCACTTGACGCATAGTGCGAATCACAACGGCGCGCTTAAGGAAGGTATCCTTCACTCCATCGTTTACCACAAGGTCAACATAACGTTGACGATAGCGAAGTTCTGGATCCTCAAAAGCGTCGTAAGTGACACCGTCCTTCACCTTTACAATGGGGAGAGGCTTAAGGCTCTTGCTCAGAACCTTGAGCGACTGAGCATGCACGCTAATCTCACCAGTTTGAGTGCGGAAAACATAACCTTCAATGCCCACAAAGTCGCCAATATCGAGCAGCTTCTTGAACACCACGTTATAGAGGTCTTTGTTCTCGTCGGGGCACAGGTCATCGCGGCTGATGTACACTTGGATGCGGCCTTTTGAGTCTTTGAGCTCCATAAACGAGGCCTTGCCCATGATGCGGCGGCTCATAATGCGGCCTGCTACACTCACTTGACGCGGCTCGGCATCATCGCTGAAGTTCTCTTTTATCTCGGTGCTCCAAGCGTTTACCACATATTCCGCAGCGGGATAAGGGTCAATTCCCAACTCACGCAACTGATTCAAACTGTTGCGCCTCACAATCTCTTGTTCGCTAAGTTCTAAGATATTCATATTATAGACTACTATATTTCTATTTTAGGGTGCAAAGATACAAACTTTTTTTTACGCACCAAAATTGATGGTGCTAGGCTCCATGTGATGGGCTATTAATCACTAGTGATTTTCTTAATCCACTCAAACAGCTCGTCAAGGGCATAGTCGCCGCTGTGAGGGCGGTTCCAAGCAAGAAGGAAGTTAACGTTCTTGCCATTGTTTTGAAGTTTCAGTGCCAGGTTGATGGGAACAGTGAATGCAGTGTCACGGTCGCGTGCGCCATGCCTGATGTACCAATGCTCGGCAACGGTGCTCGCTCCATCATCTATGTAGTTCATTGGGTTCATCAATGCCACGTTATGACGTACTACATCCGTTAGTTCTGTGCCAGCTGTGTTTGCTCCAAATTCGGTGAAGTTCACGCTGCTGCCCGATGAATCACCAAACAGCTCATTCTCGCCCGATGCTTTTTGGCCCGCCACGCCTTGGGTGTCAAAGGCGGGAGCCGTCTTCAGTGGCTGAGTCGAAACCACATAGTTGAGATAACGAGTCATGTCGAGATTAACGATATAGTCACCCACAGTTTTGCTGCCTCTCTGCATTGAGGCTGGACGCTGGCGTCCAAGAGGTGCTTTTCCTGCAGGAGAGTTCACTCCTCCGTTGATGGGAGGAGCTCCAAAACCGCTGTCATCGCTGAATTTGAAACCTATGCTGTCGGGAATCTCGGCTCCAGCATTCTTGGCAAGCTGTGCCGAGCGTATTATCTCGCTCTTGATGTAATTAAGGTAATTCTCCGACGTCAACAGGGTGCCGTCGGCAGCATGTAGATTCATACTTTCGAGATAGGTGGGGTACTGAGCTTTGAGCTGGTCACTGATGGCAAGAATTTCAAAGTCGCCCTGCTGTCGGCTGTCGGTGCAGTTATATAGCCATTCGTATGCCATGTCGGCATGTTCAAGGTCGATGATAGGGCAGTAGCACACGGCGGCGAATATATTGTCTCTAACTGGTGCCGCACCCATCGCATCAAGCAAAGGCTCGTAGGCGCTGTTGTTGCCGGTGGTGCCTAAAAGTGCCGACATCGCTCCACCTGCGCTGGTGCCATCAGTGATAATCTTCTCAGCATCACCAGGCAGCTCTCTGTCAAAGTAGCGGATATATCGGATGGCTGCCTTCAGGTCAAGAATCGCATTTGGAGCGCGGCCTGTGTAAATGACTTGTCCTTTCTTTAAGCCTGATTTCTTGTCGTTCTTGGGGATGTGTATGTTGGAATTGCGGCCGCGAGTGCCAGGAATCACCACAACCAGCCCTTCTTTTAGTGCACGACCACTGGCATCACCAGCTTGTGGCTGCCCAGCACGTGATGCCATATAACCACCTACGTAGGTTCTGAGCAGGATGGGCGACTTGCTGGTGGCATTTTCGGGAACATAAACATTAAGGTACTGAAACATTGAATCCTCAATGTTTGTCACGTAATACAAGCGCTCATAGGCAATATAGTTTACTGTGCTTCCATCAGGCATCGTCATCGTGCGCGACTCACTCTTTGTGGGGTCAAAACGCAGTTGGTTGGATGTCTTGGGTGCAGCCCATGAGCAACCTATAGCCACTATTGCCAGAGTTAAAGTGATTATGTTTCTCATAATCGAAATAGTGATTAGTATCCAAGATTCTCTCCCACGAGCACTACCACGTGACGATTACCATTGCGGCTGTTGCGAAGCAAGTGGATATAGCTGCAGATGCTCTCGGGACTGTTGCAGTTGTGGCACACACCATCTATCTGGCAAGGGGTTTTGATGTCAAAACGTTGTGAGTTGATGGGCGATGCTATGCTACGGGCGCGGGCTATCGCTGCCTCTACGGTTTGGGCCACCTTGTTGAGACCGATAATGAAGATTACCTTCTTAGGTCCCCAAGTGATGGCGGCAACACGGTTGCCGTTACCGTCGATATTGACTATCACGCCGTCTTCCGAGATGGCATTGGCGCTGCTTAGGTACACGTCGGCTGTGAAAGCGCGTAGGTACATCTGCTGCTTCTCATCTGGATCTTCCACTACGTCGCGGTCAAGCACGTTGAGGGTGCCACGTTCTTTAAGGGCCTGGGGGAGCCCCATGTCACGAACGGTCATCGATCCGCCCCACGTTACACTGCTGCCGTCGGCAATAAGCTCCATCACCTTTGCCACTGCCTCTTGAGCGGTGGGGCAGTAGTGCGCATCCATGTTGCGACGTTTCAGATTTTTTACCAGTTTCTCACCCAATAGGGCATTTCTTTTCTCTAATGGTGTCATGATTATTATTGTTATTTGTTTGATTGAAAGCGTTATATTCTCCAATTAATGAATTGTACATTAAAATAGAGTGTGCATTAAGCATTATGAATTGTGCATTAAATGATGTGCGTAAGCGCGACCCACTGGTATGTCAGAGCCACCAGTCAAAGTGAGCTGAGTGCGAGAGTAGCTTTCAATGCGATGCCTATGCACAATGTAGCTCTTATGAACGCGGACGAAGTGGTCGGCGGGAAGCAGTGCTTCGAGCGATTTCATACTCATTTGTGTGACAACAGGGCGGCTATCAATAGTGAAAATCTTTACATAATTGTCCATCGCTTGAACATATAAAATGGATTCAAGCTTCACGTTAACATTCTTGTATTCTACCTTGAAGGTTATTTCGGTCTCCTCAAGGGATGGTGCAGCATTGTGATTCAAGAGTTTGATAGTCTGGCGCACCTTGGCAACGGCTTTCTCAAAACGCCCAAAAGAGAACGGTTTGTGGAGAAAGTCAATAGCGTTCAGATCAAAACCATCTACCGCAAACTCGGCATAGGCGGTAGTGAACACGAGCAGCGTACCTTGAGGTATCTCTTTGGCAAGGTTCACACCGCTCACCTCGCCCATTTTGACGTCAAGGAAAAGCAATTCAGGGTGAGTGCGTTTCACATGTTCAATGCCTACCAAGGGATTGGTAAATGTTTCAAGCTCAATGTCGCCCAGACGCTGACTGAAGTTTTTGATTACCTCAAGGGCCATTGGCTCATCATCTATGGCTACACATTTCATGGTTTTTTATGATTTAGGTTGATAATCAATTTTACGTTAAATATATTGTCTTTCTCGTTTATGTCGAGACTATAGTTGCTGTCATAAATCAAATCTAAGCGCTTGCGGCTGTTCTCGATGCCTATGCCCACATGGGTGTTGTTACTGGGCTTGGTGCGAACAGGGTTGCTGGTTGTGAGAGTAAGAATTCCATCTTTCACCGTCAAGGTTATATCGATTGTGGTATCAACACTTGAACTCACTCCATACTTCAACGCATTCTCCACAAAGGTGATAAGCAACATGGGTGCAATAGTTGCACCAGGTAGCTGTTTGTCGTTGTCATAGGTGAAATTCACTTTAGTGCAGTCGTTTAGGCGATGACGTTGGAGGTCAATATACTGTTGTAGATATTGAGCCTCGTTCTCTACGGCAACACTGTCCTGATTGGCGTTGGTATAGATATATCGCGTGATGTCGATAAATTGCATGAAAGCATCCTCGGTTTTGGGGCTCTGGGTCACGACCATGCTGTACAAGGTGTTGAGGGTGTTGAACAGGAAATGAGGGTCGATTTGGGCCTTGTAAAGCGACAACTCGGCCTTATTCTTGGCAACCTCAAGGGCCTGTTGACGGGCGCGTTGACGATAAAGCTCGCCAAGCAGACCCATAGCGCCGCTGAAGGTCATGACGATAACAAACAGGAACCACACTGCCTGCTGATGAAGACGGAACTTGGAAGGAGACATTGCACGGCGAGAAGCATCAACCATAAATGGAGGTCTGTAGTGTCGACCAAAGGGAGATTCCATCTTGTAACGGCTTAACAGGTAGGTGATGGCAATCATGGCTGCAATCACGAGCAGTGCCCATATCATGCGTCTGCGGTCGCGGAACAGCGATGGAACGGTGAACACGCGGTTGACAAAGTAGACGATGTAGAGCCATGCCACAAGCAGACACACAAAAAGCAAATTGTTCTCAAGCCACCTCTCAATGGGTAGCAGATATATCATCACGGGGAGTAGCACAAGGCAGAAGAACAAGTCTATCCACTGTTGCACTTTCTTGCCGGCAATCGATTGTGTGGGCGCTTTATGTGTCGCTTTTTTCATGTTATAATGTCGTTGTTATAGCTGAGAGTTCAAAATTACAAAAAAAACTTTAATGCACAAAAAATCGCCAAAATGATTTCTCATTATGGCGATTTTGTCTCTAATCACTAATTTAGTTAATTGCCAGCCATGAACTTCTCAATATCCTTGGGATGGTAAGGGATTATGTCTTTGCCAAGGAATCGGCAGCCATTGGCAGTAATCAGCACGTCATCTTCTATGCGGATGCCGCCAAAGTCCTTGTAAGTCTCAATCTTGTCGAAGTTGAGGAATTCAGCGCAGTGGCCTTTCTCGCGCCACTCGTCAATGAGGGCGGGAATGAAGTAGATACCTGGTTCATCGGTTACTACAAAGCCTTCTTCAAGCTTGCGGCCCATGCGCAATGCGTTGGTGCCAAACTGCTCAAGGTTGGGGCGGGTCTCGTCGTCAAAACCTACGTAAATCTGGCCCAAACCTTCCATGTCATGTACGTCCATGCCCATCATGTGACCCAGACCGTGAGGCAGGAACAAGGCATGAGCGCCAGCGGCAACAGCCTCGTCAATATCGCCCTTCATGAGACCCAGAACTTTAAGGCGCTCGGTCATCAGGCGGCATACTGCCATGTGTACGTCAAAGTATTTCACGCCGGGCTTAGCAATGTCTAGAACTAGGTCGTGACAATCTTCTACAATGGTGTAGATAGCAAGTTGACGTTGAGTGAATTTGCCGTTCACAGGCATGGTGCGGGTGTTGTCGCTGCAGTAATGCTCAATGGTCTCGGCACCACAGTCACAAAGCACTAACCTGCCGTCTTCAAGCTCGGCCATTGATGGGCAGCCGTGCATGATTTCGCCATGTTGGGAGAAGATGGTGCCAAAGCTCACCTGAGCACCATAACTCTGAGCTATGCCATTGATTTGTCCGCCTATGTACTTCTCGGTAACGCCAGGTTTTATCAGGCGCATCGCTGTGGTGTGCATTTTGTAACCTATAGCGCAGGCGCGCTCAAGCTCCTCTATCTCAAGAGGACTCTTTACCGAGCGCATCTTTACTACTGCTTTGATAAGCTCTAACGATGCAGCTTCTTTCTGCTTACTGGGGTGAATGTCAAGCAAGTCCATCAACTGAATCATAGTGTCATGACGGTAAGGAGGGAGGAAATGCACCTTTCGTCCTTTCTTAACAGCATCCTTTACCAGCTTCTCGAGATGTGACATGGGAGCAGTGTTTTCTACACCCACCTGTTCGGCCATGTCGGCTACGCTGTCAACCGAGCCATACCACACGATATCCTCAATGTCGATGTCGTCGCCTATTAGCGTCTCTTTGCCACTGTCTACGTCTATTACACCCACCAGACCGTCACGTTTTTGGCCAAAGTAGTACAAGAACGATGAATCCTGACGGAAGGGATAGTAAGCATTGTTGGGATAGTTGTTTGGGGCTTCGTTGTTGCCCATCAGCAATATCACACCACCACTCATGAGTTTCTTGAGCTCTTCGCGACGCGATACATATACTTCTTTATCAAACATAGTAGAATTGTTTTTATTGATTATTTAGTTCTTCATTTATTTAACGCTCAAAATTACAATAATAACGCGACATGACCAAATTTTACTTCCACTTAATTCCTTTATTAACCTCTTTTGCTTCGCACCTCGTTTTTCAATATTGTTTATCAATAGCATCTCCCACTATTTTCGCGACAAAAACTCTACACCTTATTATATATAATATAATGATTATATATAATATATGCCCGTCATGAACTACAATTTTTTTTCAAAAAGTGTCCCACGCCATCCTGGGGGGTGTTGTTGTATTGCATCGCCGGCGCGGTGCACAATTTTCTCCTCAAAAAGCGTCCCGCTCCTGCCGTGTCGGCATGTGTGGGGCTCCCCGTCCTCCCCTTCGGCTGTCCCAAACCTCCCTATCGCTGTCCATCTTCACCCCCAAAACCGAAAAAACGGCGTTTTTTTTGAAAAAAGTCGTCAAAAGATTTTGCCATGTCAAAAACTGGTTGTAATTTTGCATCGCTTTTCGGCTCACGAGGACCCAGTCCGAGTTGAGCGGTTTTTTTGACGCCTTATCGACAGGGTCAAGAGGACACGGAAGGC
>CAJOFH010000025.1 GCA_905233845.1 uncultured Muribaculaceae bacterium
CTTCTTTGACAACAAACCCACTGCCATTAGAGGGTTCTACATTGAACAATCGCCTCAACTGACGATTTTTTGATAGAGCTTATCCCGAACTCGGGTATTACTTGTTGATTAGTATATTAGAGACAATTAATTCCCGAGCAAAAAGTTATATATTGTAGTGATGTCGGCTGCCGTTATATTGCCATCTCCATCCACATCGCTAGTGGCAACAAAAGTCTCATCAGCATTGAGAAGATAGTTGTAAAGCGCAGTAACATCAGCACTGGTAACATTGCCATCGCAGTTCACGTCGCCAATCATTGGGTAAATGTCACCATCAAATTCAGACAAAGGCAGTATAGCATTAAACCCCCAATCCCATTGATAACAAGTATCAACAGAGCCATAATTTAGATATAAATCTACATCTGGCACATATAGAATAATCACTTCATTGTCTCTTAAATCATAAAAAGGGTAAGTGTGTGGTTTATAAAAGGTCCAATCTAAGTATGGTGGTGTTTCTGCTAAACACACAACCCTTATAGTGTCATTTGTCGTATTATTAGTTCCAAAAGCTCTAGATCCAATATATTGTGTGGATTCGCCTATTATGATTGTATAAACTTCAGTTAGACCAGAAAAAGCATATTTACCAATATATTCAACAGAATTAGGTATTCTAAAAACTTCTGTGATTATATTACTATTGCAAAAAGCAAAGTCACTGATAATTGTAACAGAGTTTGGGATAACTAATCCTTCCAATTTTTCCGTCCCATAAAACGCATATTCATCAATAGTTTTAACCCCATAAGGAATTTTTGTATTTTGGCAGCCTGAAATCAAAGTGTTGCTTGATGTCAATATAATGGCATTACAATTTTGGCGAGAATCAAACTTTGGATTTCCTGCTTCAACCGCTATCGTCTCAATGGCAGGACAATCACAGAAAGGGTTTGTTCCAATAGAAATAGTGGAACTAGGTATAGTTACTGACTTCAACTTCTTACATTGATTAAATGCTTTCTCCCCAATAGAAATAATTGATTCTGGTATTTCAACAGCATCCAAATTAGTGCAAATGTTAAAACAGTATGGTGTAATAGCTGTCACTGTATAATCAACATTGTTATATGCAACCTGCTCTGGAATTACAATGTTTCCACTTAAATCAGAATATGAAGTTATATTATAAATAAGAATATTTGCTGATTCATAATAAGGACATATTTCCCAAGTTACTGTAACACTCGTTCCGTCATCATTAATGTTGTAGCAAAGACCATCTACCTTAAAATCATAAGCACTAGCTAATTGTGGCATCAGGATTACCAACAAGATAAACAATTTTTTTTTCATATATGTAAAGTTTAAATTTTTTGTATTCATCACGAGACGTATCAAGCCGTTGGACAACAATGTTTTTGCCGCTTTGTTTGTCAACAACTTCTACACTAAAGGTGCCTGATTTGTTAGGCTTTCTGCGATAAAACATACGGCAAATTTATCGCGAGACACCCAAATTTGTAAATTTTATTTTCTTATTACCTGATAATCAAGACTTAAAAAATGGAGAAACAACAGTGCGAAAAACAGGGGCCGTTATTTTTCTATTACGTGATAAACCCAAATCGGTCATTAGACCGATGACAGTTGTTTTAATCGTCTTCCCTGTCCCAATAACCGATTCGGGATAAAAGTCTTAGCAGCAGTTGGTGATAGTGTTGGAACACAGTTTCTCTATCTCTATCCAGCCAGTGTAACCATTATACTCAACCTTCACCCAGCTACCTTTCACCTGCAGAGGATGCACTATGATTTCTTTATTGAACCAGTACACTGCTTTTCCTTTCTTGGAGGGCGTGTCACGTAGGCACCAACGTTGGTTGCCATAGTTACTTGTGGCGGTTCCCACCACCGAGCTGTGAATCCAATACTGGCCAGTGGGAGACCCACTAAGCGTAACGTCGGTGTCCTCTTCTTGATCAGTTATCCACTTGATGCGCCACCATCCATTGCGGGCATCAGTAAGGGTTAGCACGTAAAAATTGGAACGAGAGTTGTAAATCTTCTTCACAACATCACCATCTGGCTTAGAACGCACATTAACAGCACGTCCTTTGTTAGCGATAAAAGCTTCAAATTCAGATCCAGCATAGGCCATATTGCCAATGCTACAGAGTGACACTAAAAGAATAATTAAAATCTTCTTCATAAATCAAAAGTTTTAAGGTAAATAAAAAGTTAATAATTTGATTGCATTGCAAATATACAATTATTTTTTCACAAACCAGTTTTTCTGTGGAAAAAATATTTGTACTATTGCCAAATGTTCTTAACTGTAGATGAATTAAGGGTGGCCTTGATTGCCACCGATTGACGACAGAAAAACAACCTCATTAAGGAAATTTTTCCTCAATACTATGGGATATACAAAATAAATGATTAATTTTGCGTTCTAATAAGAAATGAGGTTATTTATTAATAAGAAAACACTTAATCAAACACATTATAAAATTTATAGCTATGGCAAAATTTGATAAGTCAGTATTAGCGAAGTATGGCATCACCGACGTACAGGAGGTGCTCTACAACCCCACCTATGAGGTATTGTTCAACGAGGAGACCAAAGATGGTCTCGAAGGATTTGACGTGGGCCAAGAGACTGAGCTTGGCGCTATCAATGTGATGACCGGCATTTATACCGGCCGCTCGCCCAAGGACAAATTCATCGTCATGGACGAGAACAGTAAGAACACCGTGTGGTGGACTACTCCTGAGTATCCTAACGACAACCACCCTGCAAGCCTTGAGACTTGGGAGGCAGTTAAGGAACTTGCCCGCAAGCAATTGAGTGGCAAGCGCCTGTTTGTCGTTGACGGCTTTTGCGGTACCCACAAGGACACCCGCATGAAAGTTCGCTTCATCATGGAGGTTGCATGGCAGGCTCACTTCGTGACCAACATGTTCATCCGTCCACAAAATGAGGAGGAGTTTGATCAGGAGCCCGACTTCATCGTTTATACCGCCAGCAAGGCCAAGGTTGAAAACTATAAAGAACTGGGCCTCAACAGCGAGACAGCAGTAGTATTTAACGTTTCGAGCAAAGAACAAGTTATCCTCAACACCTGGTACGGTGGCGAGATGAAGAAAGGCCTCTTCTCGATGATGAACTACTACTTGCCATTGAAGGGTATCGCAGCTATGCACTGCAGCGCCAACACCGACATGAACGGTGAGAACACCGCCATCTTCTTCGGACTGAGCGGCACTGGCAAGACCACCTTGTCGACCGATCCTAAGCGCAAACTCATCGGTGACGATGAGCACGGCTGGGACGATGAGGGTATCTTCAACTTCGAGGGCGGTTGCTATGCCAAGGTTATCAACCTCGACAAGGAGAGCGAGCCCGACATCTATAACGCTATCCGTCGCGACGCTCTGCTCGAGAACGTGACCGTTGACGAGGAAGGCAAGCTTGACTTCGCCGACAAGAGCGTTACCGAGAACACCCGCGTTTCTTACCCAATTTATCACATCAAGAACATCGTTCGCCCACAGAGCCACGGTCCAGCTGCCAAGCAGGTAATCTTCTTGAGTGCCGATGCATTTGGTGTGCTGCCTCCAGTGTCAATCCTGACTCCTGAGCAGACCAAGTACTACTTCCTTAGTGGCTTCACCGCTAAGCTCGCAGGTACTGAGCGTGGCATCACCGAGCCAACTCCTACCTTCAGCGCATGTTTCGGACAGGCATTCCTTGAGTTGCACCCAACTAAGTATGCCGAGGAGCTCGTTAAGCGCATGCAGGTAAGTGGCGCAAAGGCTTATCTCGTTAACACAGGCTGGAACGGAACTGGCAAGCGCATCTCGATTAAGGACACCCGCGGCATCATCGACGCTATCCTTAACCACAGTATCGACAATGCTCCCACCAAGGAGATTCCATTCTTCAACTTCACTGTGCCTACACAGCTCGAGGGTGTTGACCCAGGTATCCTTGACCCACGTGACACCTATGCTAACCCCGCCGAGTGGGAAGAGAAAGCTAAAGATCTGGCAAGCCGCTTTATCAAGAACTTCGCCAAGTACGAAAGCAACGAGGCTGGTAAGGCCCTCGTAGCCGCTGGCCCACAACTCTAACGCTGATTCAGATTAGGGAAAACTTAGAAACTGAATAAAGTAATTTCGTTTCATAATGCAATCGCCGCAGAACCATCACATGGAGCTGCGGCGATTATTTTTTTTGTATTTGTGAATGTGAAGTTTATTGCCAGAGGGTGAGGTGGTAGGTGTAGGTGACTCCAGAGTCGCTGGCAGTGTGTGCCAGCACCATAGTTGTGGATGTGAGGGTGATGACGTTAAACGTTGTCACTGTTGAGAGGTGTGTGTCGGGTACTTCGAGGCTCACTCGTGGAGTGTAGCGGTTGTCCACAAAATTGATTGTCAGGGTTCTACCGTCATCGCTCTCCTGCCATTGCGCATAACTTTCAATATAGTTGTGTTGCTGGTCGTCGACCCACCTGATGCAGAACACCTTGCTTTGGAACATAAAATAGAAACGACCGTCGTATTGTGGGTCGGGCATACCGTCAACATCTATTGAATCAAGATGCCAAAGGCCAAACCAAAGTTCTATGTCACCGTTGTTGTGGGTGCATCCATTCAGTGCCGTAATGGCGAGAATGGCAAGAATGATGTGTGTAGCAAGTCGTCTCATCGGTTAAAAGTGAAATTCCCGTTATAGGTTATAGACAGTAGCGCGCCGGTGTTGTTGCCACCATAGAGCGAGCCGTGGTCGTGGGCAAGCTGAGCTTTGAATTGCAAGCCATCGAGCCAACGAGGTGAATAGGTGCCCTCAATCATCATCGAAGTGCAAGTGAGAGGCTCCAATCGTGGAATAAATGGTGTGCCGAACGACTTGCGCCATGAGAGCAAAGCGCGATAGCTCACTTGGCTGCCCAAGTCGCCCATAAGCCCAATGTGGAACCCTCGCAGACGGTTGTCGGCAAAACGCATATATCCCTCGGTATTGTAAAGCGGCGAACGTGCCATAGGTGTGCCAATCGACATACCACGGCTTTGATATCCATTGTAGCAATAGTTGTTGTAATAGTCGTCACTGCCAGTGACAGCATGTCCTATCTCGCTACCCTTGGGGTGGTTGTCGTCGATAAGGTCTTTATAGGCGAAGTGGATAGAACCGCTCTGATTCATCAGGTCGATAAACTCCACCACGGCGCCAGTCACCAGTCCATGATTTCCACTGCGATACTCTAATCCCCACAAGCCGTCGAAGCCATTCAACTTGCCAATTCCTGAGCCGTCTTCCCAAAGCGACTGGTAATAACCTCTTAGCTTTCCACCATTGGGGAGACGATAATCGATGGCAATGTCCCATGATCCCACATGGTTGCCTTGAACGTAAATTTTGTCACCCTGATTCTCACCACCGCTGCCAGCAAAGAGAGTGCGCCAAAAGGCTTTAAAGTTTGCCTTCATTTTCACCTCATGCCACATTTCGCCCTTATCGTAGTAGGTTGCTGTACCTGCAAACTGGCATGCCGCCTGTGCTCCAATGGTGAGAACCAGAGGCTTAGTGGGATTTGTGCAGAAAAAGATGTTCTTGTAGTTGAACCAGTAGTGGGTAGTGATAAAGCTGTTATAGTGGTTGTAGTGATTTTCAAGCCAGTGAGTATCGGCAAGGCGGTAGAAGCCATATTCTCCCCTAATCTGCACCCAACCACGCGTGAAAGGGATGTTCTGGAAGTTTACAAAGCCAGCCCTTGCTCCGAATGGAGCACGAGCGTTACCGCTCATCACTAAGTCGCCGCTGCTCAAATCACGATTAACAAACTCAGGATTAATGTCCTTTTGACCAACGGTGAGGAACAAGCTGCGCCACTTTCCCTCGACCCACAGTTGCTGAATCCATAGCCGAGCAGGATGCTGAGGGTTAGTAACCATAGTCTTGCTCTCAAGGTCATATCGCAGATAGTCGACGCTCGATGACCATCCTCCCCACACCTCGGCTCCAGCACCCCATGAGAGGCGGAGAGTGGTGTCCATATCGTGCTTTATGGAAGCCGATAACAGCACCGAATGCTGCTGTGTGATGGTGCCACGACGGTTGCTGGCTATGTGATAAGGAGCAAATTCGCTGCCACCCGTGTTAATGGTAATGCCAGCATTGTAGTCAACAGCGATGCTGTCGGTAGCACAAGCCATTGCACTACCCACAACCACTGCCATCATCAGGCACCATATCTTCCTTTTAAGTCTTGTCAAATACTATAGTTTCTTTATTTATATAACGTTATAGTAACCATTTTTGTTGTATAAAACAAGGTGGTCAATATTCCTATTTGCGCATGTCAAGGATTTTACCGAACTTTGCACTTCATTATCAAATGGGTATTAAATCTACATATCAAAGCATTAAAGAGTGGAACCACAGTTTTCATGAAAGAATGAGGGAGCCAGTTGACCTACCCTCAATCGATCACTCGCACCACATTTGCAACCATTGTGGTTATGGCTTTGATGGACGTTGCTGCCCCCAGTGTGGCATGCCAGCGGGCGAGAATCGTTTCACTTTCAAGCGGTTGATAAATAATTTCCTTGATATATGGGGACTTGGCAACCGTCCTATGTTCCGCAGTATGCGTGATTTGCTGCTTCGTCCAGGGTACATGATACGTGACTATCTTCACGGTCATCATCTATCTTATTTTCCACCCTTCAAAATGCTGGCAGTACTTACGATTTTCATCGTGTTTGTGTCTTGGTTTTTTGATTTCCATGACCCATTGGTGGGTAAAAAAATCGCCGCACAGATTCACAAAAGCCACCAAATGGCCCAGTTGAGCGATTCAACACATTCAATCTTTGATTATATTGAAAATCTCATTATCTATCTTGACAAAAACGACCTCTACCGCATCCTCTTTCAGAACATCTTTGTTGTGCTGGCGGCATGGATAGTATTCCGTAAGAAGGGCTACAACCTTGTCGAGACTTTCTTCTCTCAAATCTACATCAACTGCCAATTTCATCTTTTAACTTTGGTGTGGATGCTGTTGGTATGGGATTTGCCTCCAACAGTGTTGCTCCCGTACTATGTGCCAGGTGGGATTGCTTTTTCAGTACTTGTGTTTGACTATAAGCAACTTTATGAATTAAAGTGGATGAATTCAATTTGGCGCACGATTCTTTTCATGTTTATGACATTTGCAATGTATGTGGTAGCGCTTTTATTGGTTTTTCTGATTATGACAATAATCGAAATTGTGACAGGAAAAATACCATCACCAAATTAAGGGTCATTAAGCCGATTCGGGATAATGGAAAGCTCACGCAAATTACGCAAAATGCGTCCCAAACGCCTTACATGTTTGCCGCTATCCTTTTTTTCAGACGCAAAATGCGCTCGCTCGACTCGTGTATGCGCTCGTATGGCACCTTGCCAGTCTTGACGAGGTTGACGATGATGTCGACCAATTTGAACGGGCGATTGGCCTCGAATCCTGTGTCGATGTTGTTACCCACGAGCAAAATGTCGGCACCAGCATTGATGGCAAGGGCAAATGCCTCGGGGATGCTGTGCTGACTGAGGATTCCCTCCATATACATGTCATCGGTGATCACTACACCGTCGTAGTGTAGGTTGTTGCGCAACACTTCGGTGATGATGCGGTGCGAGAGAGTTGCAGGGTAATCGGGGTCAAGACGACGGTTGTAGATGTGGGCGGTCATAACCACATCTACCTTGTGCTGCGCGATAAGCTTCTCAAATGGCACGAGTTCGGTAGCATTCCACGTGGAGGTGGCGTCTACCATGCCCTCATGCGAGTCACCCAGAGCGCTACCATGACCAGGAAAATGCTTCACAGCACACAAGATTCCGTATTTGTAATGGGCATCGATAAACCAGCCTGCATTGCGCGTGATAACGTCGAAGTCGGTCGAGAAGCATCGCTTGAAGTGTCCCAGATGTGGAGCATCTTCGCGGTGGATGTCAAGCACCGGAGCCAAGTTCAGATTCACACCACACTCTTTCATCTCCTTTGCAATGCGCATGGCATAGTAGAGCGTGGTGTCGCGGTTGTCCAGTGTGCCCAGATAGAGGGCATTGACAGTGGGTTGGAAGCCATACTCAGGTTTGAGACGACACACCATGCCTCCCTCTTGGTCGGCAGCGATGATGAGGGGTTCGTCGGCATAGCTCTGCAACCGACGCGTGAGCTTAACGAGGCGTTCCTTGCTGGTGACGTTGCGAGTACCAATCTTACGCGGGCCATCGCTGGTGAGGTCAACATCAAAGAGCACGATGCTGCCCACGTGCAGGTCGCGTACATAGCGCGTCGCGTCGCTGTTGTCGTCAATCTGGTCACCTCGGAATCCTACCATGAGCATACGTGCTGCCTCACGTCGCAGTAGCGAGTCGCTGGGCAACTTGTTTTGACCTAACACAGGAAAAAATGCCAGCATTGCGAGTACTGGCATAACGATTTTTTTATACATGATTATAATTCATCTAATTGAAGAAAAAGAAGAAGAAAGCTGCTGCCCATTCGCGGCTCATACCCTCGACATAACCAATGCAGCTGTGGTTGCTGTTCTCAACCCTACCGTCGCTGCGCACGTAGCCAATGCAGCTGTGGTTGCTATTCTCAATGCGGCCGTCGCTGCGGATGTAACCCTCGCAGCTGTGATTGGAGTTCTCGACGCGTCCATCGCTGCGTATGTATCCTATGCAGCTGTGGTTGCTGTTCTCAACGCGGCCATCGCTGCGTATATAGCCTATGCAGCTATGGTTGCTGTTTTCCACTCGGCCGTCGCTTCGCACGTAACCCACTGTGCTATGGTTGCTGTTACGCACTGTCTGAGCATTCATCGACATAACTGTCATTAGAATTGCCACTATTGCAAACAAGAAACGTCTCATAACAATGAATGTATTTTTTGTTACTTAAAGAAATCAAAGAAGAAGTACGAGGCCACACGCTGGATTGAGATGCCGTTGGCATATCCCAACACATTGCCCTTGTTGTCGGCAACTTTTCCACTCTTAATGTCAATCTTGCCCAACAACTTGCTCTCACCATCGCACACCGTTCCATCGGCATTGATATATCCCAGTCTAGTGCCTCGGTTGTCAAAAATCTGCATTTTGGTATCGATGCGACCCACAGTCTTACCTTTGGCGTTGGCGATAGTGCCATCGTTGTTAAAGAAGCCCAAAGTGGCATACTCGCTGTCGCGCACAGTGCCATTTGGTGCAATCTTGCCTGCATAGTTGTAGTTGGCATCGCGCAGCGTTTGAGCCACAGCAGTGGTGGGGCCTAAAGTGACCACCATCAGGGCCAGTATGATGATATTTCTAACCAAAGTCTTCATTGTCGTAACTTTTAAAGTTAATATCACAAAATTCAAAATGCAAATTTAATCAGATTTTTTGAAAAACAACGTATCGCTTATCATAAAAATATCGCTAACACATCATTTTCAACCCTCTGTAACGTTTAGACTACGACCTTGATACAAGGTTTAACCTGAATCGGTCATTAGGATTTATGTTAGAATAGAAAAATACGATTAAGCGAGTGAAAGCTGAACTTGAGTGAGACATATCACTTTCGATGACTATATTTGTAGCTTTTTGTGCTATAATTGCGTCTAATGGAAAAAAATAGTTACTTTTGCACTTACTTAATGTAGTTAATATTATGGGACAGGGACAAATAAAAAAGTACTATGAGCGTTTCAAGCGCTGGCAGCAGTTGCCTACCGACTATGAGTTTGCTAGTGATGAAATGCAACATTGTCATAACTGTGGGCATGACTTCGCTGGCAACTACTGTCCTTATTGCTCACAAAAGGCGGGCTTGAACCGCATCAATTGGCATAGCGTGCGTCAGAGTATGATGGACATATGGGGATTAGGATCCCGTTCTTTACTCAATAGCATATGGCAATTGCTGTTGCGTCCTGGTTATCTCATCAGTGACTATATCAGCGGCAAGCGTCAGATGTGTTTTCCGCCAGTGAAGATGCTGTTTATTCTGGCGGTTGCCTATGCGCTTCTCTTTAATTGGTTGTTTCCAAACCTTGAGGCATTTGGTTATGCTGTAGATGTTAAGGAAATGGGGTTTAAAGCAGGAGATGATATGGCTAATTTGTTTAAGCCATTTTATGATTGGTATGAGACCCACTTCAGTTGGGTGATGCTGATATTGTCTTTTATTGCCATTATTCCCACATGGATTATGTTCAGTTACTCACCTCGTCACACTCGCCACACTTTGCCCGAGAGCTTCTTTATCCAAGTTCTTTTTGCCGTTTTACAGGTAGTTATTTGCATTTTGTTAATACCTTGCTGGTTTTTTCTTGGTAAATGGACCATCATTTCTGTATCATCTCTCATACTGATGTTATACTATATCGTTGGCTATATGCAATTGTTTGGTTATAATCTGTGGGGCACCCTATGGCGTCAGGCATTCGTCTTCGGTTTTGTTTTTTGTACTGCAGTAGCGCTAGCGACTTGGGCTTTCGACCTGAATCCAGCGGCAAATAATGGCACACCGACCCCGTCAGGACAGACGTTACCAGTAAAAACCATCTTGATTACATTTTATTCCGTTGTAAGCATTATTATATTAGCCACAGGCTATATCATCAACCTCATAGCCACACGCAAGATTCGAAAGGAACAAAGAGTATAATTTTTTACTTGTGGAAATTTTTCCTTCATGCCTTAAAAGTATGAAAAAATATTTACGCAGCTGCCCAAAATCAGCTGCGTTTTTTATAGGTTAACGCTGCGCCCAGGTTCATCACTACGGCGAAGGCGGCGAGGGCATAGAAGTTGTAGCGCATATCATAGAATGTCGCGCCCTTGAGAAAGACTGCACGCATAGTTGAAACAAAATAGCGTGGCGGCAAGAAATAGGTGATAATTTCGGCCCATTTAGGCATCGACTCGGTGGGAGTGAAAAGTCCACTCATAAGCATGAACACCATCACAAAGAAGAACATGAAGAAGATGGCTTGCTGCATAGTCGATGATAGGTTTGACGCAATGAGTCCGAATCCCGAAATCACGAGAATAAATAGGAATGCGGCGGCATAGATTGTAAGCAGACTGCCAACCGATGTGAGCCCATACACAAGCCATATAACCAGCAACGCCACCGTGAGTACAATGAATCCTGCCACCCAGTAGACTATGAGTTTGGCCAGTGTGAACGTGAATCGGCTCACAGGAGTGACGTTGATTTGCTCTATTGTTCCCGCTTCTTTCTCACCCACAAAGTTAAGTGCCGGCAAGAAACCAGTGATGATAATCATGAGCATCACAAGCAATCCTGGTATCATGAAGTTGCGATACTCAAGGGTGGGGTTGTAGCGGTTTTGAATGGCAATAAGCTCTCCATGCTGGGTTGGCGCCATGCTGTTGCGCATCTCAGAGATTACACTTGAGAGGGTTTGAACCAGATATTGGTTTCCCAGACTTCCCTTGATGGAGTTGACGCTATTGGCACTCACATTCACCTTCTTTGGAGAACCTGTCACAAACGACTTTTCATAGTCCTGTGGTATTTCCAATATAGCGTCAACCTCACCATCTTCGAGCTGTTTCATTGATAGGTCAAAACTCTTGGTGATGCTTTGCAGAGAGAAATAATCGTTGGCATCTATGTGGTTAATGAGCCGTGTCGAGAGTGTTGAGTGGTCATTGTCGACAATGCTCACGTTCACATGCTTGACATCCATTGTCGTCACCCAGGGCAGCACAAGCATCATCATTATTGGGAACATGACTACAAGCTTGGGCAGGAATGTGTTGCGCTTGAATTGCAACACCTCTTTTTTTATTAGTACTCTTAGCGTTGACATGGCTTATTCGAGTTTGTCGTTAAAATTCTTCAGTGCCAGGGCAAGTAGCACGATTGTCATGACAATGAGTATCACAAAATCTTTCAGAATGGGCCCAAAAGACGCTCCTTGAATGAGCAGTTTGCGCATTGCGTCGATGTACCAGCGTGCAGGAACTATGGCACTTAAGGGTTGCAAAACAGCGGGCATATTCTCAATAGGGAACAACATTCCCGAGAGCATCACGATGGGAAGCAGCATTACCGCTGCCGAGATAAGCAGAGCCACCACCTGTTTCTTGGCGAGTGTTGAGACAAGCAGTCCAAGCGACAGGGCGAGTGCTAGATACACAAGCGACACCAGTATCACAATCCACAGATTGTTACCCATGGGAATCTCTAGTACATACCTTGCCAGCAGTAATATGGTGGCGAGGTTGATGCACGAGAGACCGAAGTAGGGCACCATCTTGGCAAGGATGATGCGCAACGGTCGAACAGGCGATACGAGCAGCACGTCCATCGTGCCAGTTTCTTTCTCGCGCACAATCGACACCGAAGTAAGGAGAGCACAAATCAGGATGAATACCATGCCCATTATGCCTGGCACGAAGTTGAATGCGCTTTTGAGTTGTGGGTTGAAAAGCATGTGTGTCTCAACCATTGACGAGGCGCTCATCATGTCGCCAGCGAGTATGTTGGAAAGGTATCCAGCGCCAGCTTGGGCAATATTGGTGTTGGATGCGTCCATGATGAACTGCATAGCCGACTTTGACACGCCGTTTTGGCGCCAGTCGTTCATTATTCGGTCAAAATCGTTGGCATAAACTACTATGGCATCGACAAGTCCAGCTCTCAAGTAATGATCTATTTCGTTGGGTGTGAGGGCTCCCTTGTAGGTGATGTATGGGTTTGCCGAGAGTTTCTCTACGTTCTGTCGCACGCCTTCGCTCCACTGTGGCACGACAACGGCAACATTGATATTGTTTATCTCGGTCGACACGGCAAAGCCAAACAGAAGAATCTGAGCCACGGGCATCAACAGCGCAATGAGCATCGTGCGACTGTCGCGCAAGATGTGCAATGTCTCTTTTTTCACAAACTGTAAAAAGCGTCCCATTTTATCAATGCATAGTTAAGAAATAGTTTTATTCTGCTCGTTTGGCGCCACGAGCGAGGAGGCGGAACACCTCGTCGATTGATGACGCGTTGAATTGTTTCTTTAGGTTAGCAGGAGTGTCGAGGGCTTTGATTTGACCGTCTACCATCATGGTCATGCGATGGCAGTATTCGGCCTCGTCCATATAGTGAGTGGTGACGAAGATTGTGGTGCCCTCGCTCGAAGCTTGATATATCATCTCCCAGAACTGACGGCGCGTGATGGGGTCAACTCCGCCGGTGGGCTCGTCAAGGAACACTATCTCGGGTTTGTGCAAAGTGGCGACCACAAATGCCAATTTCTGCTTCCACCCCAGAGGCAAAGAGCCGACAAGAGTGTTGCGTTCCTCATAGAAGTCCAGACGCTTGAACATATCCTCGGCGCGCTCTTTCAGTTCATTGTTGGCAACGCCATATATGCCGCCAAAGAGTTCCATGTTTTCCATCACGGTGAGGTCCTCATAGAGCGAAAATCGTTGACTCATATAGCCAATGTGACGCTTGATTTTCTCGCCTTCTTTTATCACGTCAAAGCCCGCCACTGTGCCACTGCCGCTGGTGGGGTAGCTCAAACCGCACAACATGCGCATAGCAGTGGTCTTGCCAGCGCCATTAGCACCAAGGAAGCCGAATATCTCGCCGCGCCTCACGCTGAAGCTGATGTGGTCTACCGCCTTGAACGAGCCAAACTGCTTAGTCAAGTCTTTTACTTCTATTATATAGTCATTGTTGCTCATTGCTAAGGAGTTTTATGAAAACGTCTTCAATGTCGGGGACTATGGTTTTAATATCAATGTTGGAGAGGCCATTTGCAGCAAGTCGTTGATTAAGTGCAGCTGCATCAAAGCCACTGCCAGCTACCACATGGTGATACTCTCCAGCGGTATAGCAATTGGCTATGCCACTATCGTTCCGCAAGATTTTTAACAACTCATACATATTGTTGCTCTTGACACCAAATAGCTGTAGGTCATAATTGTCAACCATGTTTTGTGGAGTGTCGATGTCGAGCACGTGGCCGTTGTTGATAAGAGCAATGCGGTCGCAACGACTGGCCTCGTCCATATAGGGTGTGGAGACGAGAATTGACAGTCCTTGCTCCTTGAGATTGAAAAGCATATCCCAGAATTCGCTGCGCGACACAGCATCGACGCCTGTGGTGGGTTCATCGAGGAACAGCACCGAGGGTTTGTGGATAAGGGCGCAGCTAAGTGCTAATTTTTGTTTCATGCCTCCCGATAGACGGCCCGCACGACGTTTCTTGTATTTTTCTATTTGGCTGTAGATTGGAGCCACAATGTCGTAGTTCTGCTCAACTGTCACGCCAAACAGGCTGGCAAAAAACTCCATATTCTCCTCAATGGTGAGGTCGGGATAGAGCGAGAACTTGCCTGGCATATAACCAACTCGGGTTCGTATCTCTTTGTAATCTTTTGCCACATCAAGTCCATCGATTTGGGCACTGCCCTCATCGGCGTTGAGCAGGGTGACGAGAATCTTGAAAAGAGTGGTCTTGCCGGCCCCATCGGGTCCAATGAGCCCGAAAATCTCTCCTCGGCGCACGTCAAACGTCACCTTGTCGAGTGCCTTGACCGAGTCGTAGCTCTTGCTCAGCTCCCTGATTTCTATTGCCAGATCTTTGTTCATTTGAGTTTTACGTTTCCTGAGAGGCCTAGTTTCAGGTATCCGTCATTGCGAACGGCAATCTTGACGGCATAGACAAGGTTGGCTCTTGTGTCTTTAGTCTGAATTGTCTTTGGGGTGAATTCGCTTTCGCTGGAAATCCAAGAGACCTTACCAGTATATTCGCGAGTCTTGCCACCACCAAAGTCGGCAATGACTTTTACCTGTTGACCGAGCTTGATGTCGGCAAGTTGATCACTAGTGAAATAGGCACGCAGGTACACCGTGCTCATGTCGGCAACTTTAAACAGAGGCTTACCCGTGGTGGCAAACTCACCCCTTTGAGCATATTTAGTCAAGATTGTGCCATTGACTGGCGAGGTGATGATGGAGTTTTGAATCTGGTTGTCGACTATGGCCCTCTGTGCGTCGATTCCACGTTTCTGCGCGTCGATTCCACGTTTCTGCGCATCTATTCCACGCTTTTGTGCATCGAGACCTCTCTTCTGTGCATCAAGTCCGCTCTTCTGAGCGTTGACACCTCGCTTTTGCGCATCCACGCCTCGCATTTGTGCGTCTACACCTCGCATCTGTGCGTCAACACCGTCTTTCTGTGCTTTGAAGCCATCGTTTTGTTTGCCTACGCTTTGGTTGCTTGATGTCAGTTGTTCCTGAGTTGCTGCAAGTTGTTTCTCAAGGACAAGAATTTGATAATTAATGTCATCGACTTGTTTTTGTGAAGCAGCATTGTCCTTTAGCATAGCTGTGAAGCGTGCTTTTTCTTTCTTGAGGTTTTCAATCTGCTGCTTGATGCTTGCCACTTGCCGCTCGTTGTCAAGGATGCGGCTGTTGCTGGAGTTCTGGTTGGCGTCAATCTGTCGCTTGCTGATGTTGAGCTGTGACTTGTTCTCATTCATTGCGTCTTTGTTGGCGTCAAACTGGGCATTTGTGGCGTCAAGGCCTGATTGGCTCGAAGTCAGATTATCTTGATTGGCCGTCAAGTTCTCTTTATTGGCATCCAGGTTAGCTTTGCTAGCATCAAGATTGGCTTGGTTGGCGTCAAATTGGCTCTTCTGGAGCTCCAGTTGTGTCATGTCGAGATAGCCGAGTTGTGCATCTGCCTCGACTTCTTGTCCTTCCTCAACGTTGAACGACTTTATCTCGCCCGAGCATTTAGCGCTCACCACGACCTCGGTAGCCTCAAAGGTTCCTGTGGCATCCCATTCGCTTTCGTTGCTGCATGCAGTGGCGAAGATGCCCAAAGCAGCTATAAATATTACCTTTTTCATTGGTTGACAGTATTTTTGAGTTCGTATATGGTTTTCAGTAGTTCAATATTGTGGATGATTTGCGACTGAGCCGCTACGTTCTCATCGGTAATCTTCTCCACTAGGCTATGGATGTCGATTATTCCGTTTCTGAGTTTCGACTCCTCGGCACGGCGCACATTGCCACGAAGTTCTACAATGGTGGCGTCGCTTTTAATTAATTGGCGCAAACGTGATATTTCGTTGTTTTCTCTCACTACTTCTAGGTGGTTGTTAAGCAAGAAGATGTCGCGCTGGAGTTCTGCTTGCTGGCGGGCGGTGGTCAGTTTGCTCAGGTTATTCTTGCGATCGTAGAGGCTGCTAAGACTCCATTGCGCACGAATTCCCACCAATGCGTTAAGCGACCACTTGCGATTGAGCATCGCTTCAAAGGTGTTGTAACCTGGATATCCGTAGAAGGCTTGTCCAAAGAGGCTAACAACAGGCATCACCGAGGCGTTGATTGCTTTCTCACGGGCATCGAGTGTGCCTATCTTGGCATCAATAAGACGCAATTCAGGGCGGTTGACAACAGTAGTCGACGGCTCAATATCATGTGGCTTTATGAGTTGTCGGCCGTTAAGCGATTCACCTATCATTACCTCTAACATCTGGCGGTAGCTGGTGCGTGCCCATTCCATGTTGTCGCGGCTTTGCTCGAGAGTCAATATCTCGGCTTTCAGATGGCTCTCATCGGCAGTGGTGGCTATGCCGTTGCGCACATGTGACTGCAATTTTTCAAGATTACCGTTAAGCATCTCTAGGGTAAGGTTGGTCTGCTTGATGCGCTCATCCATAAGGAGCACGCCAAAGAACAGTTCGTCAACTCTTTTGTTGAGGTTATATAAGTCAACATCGGTCTGTGCCCTTTGCTCAGCGTCTTGTGCTTGGGCAATGGCTTGCTCGCTGCTCGCCTTGCCACCGTCGAAGATTCTCTGACTCACGTCGGCTTGCACCCGGTATTGGTCTTTGGCAATGCCTTTCATCTCCAGGCCACCACCAACGAGCATATTCTGCATCTGTTCGGGAAAAGAGGGAACCTTGTTCTGATAGGTAGCCTGCGCGCTCAGGTTCACTTGAGGCAACCATGAGTGCTTGAGGTTGCTCAAGGTGTAACTACTGCTTTGCTCGATCAACCCATATTGCTTGATGAGCGGCCAGTTGTCTCGTGCCAGTTGGTGACACTGTTCCAGCGTGAGCTGGGCATATGCCGCAGTGCATAGGGCAAAAGCAATTAATAATAAGGTGACACGTTTCATTTTGCTAAGCGTTTATGTATTGTTTTAATGATTTCCTGCTTGCGCATCTCAATGAAGATGGAGTCATCAATTATTTGGCTTGCGAATACCGCATTGAAGATTGGCATTGCAAGGAATGTGAAGGCGTTTAGCGACAGGATGTCAAACAAGAGTGTCATGGCATCGATGTCGCAAATCTCGTTGTTAGCGTAAGCTTGGTCTATACTTTTTTGCACAGTGCCGAAAAATCCTCCAACAGTGGTTGACACTGTGTCTTTTATCAATTCAATGCGCTCGGGATGAGTAGAGATTTCTCTTATCACGAATAAGGGAATATGTGGATTGTCTTTGATGAAGTCGAAGTGTAGTGAAACGGCATCTTCCACTTGCTGGATGAATGGCTTGTCGCTGTCATTGAAAAGCACGGTCATATTTCCAACAACTTGATGGATAAAATCATCGAATATGCCAGTGAATAGCTTTTCTTTGCTCTTGAAGTAGTAGTGAAGCATGGCGTGGGTCACTCCAGCATTTTTTGCTATCGATGTGGTGCGCGCACCATCATAGCCTTTCTCAAGAAACTCTTTGCGAGCTGCCTCAAGAATCGCCATCTCTTTGTTGTTTCTATGCTTTGTCATATTTATATGTAGTTTGTAATTAGTGTGTTGGTTGTTGTTTTCTAGTTTACTAACAATCCTGTTAATAAAGTTGATGTTGCAAAGTAAATACAAGAAAATGAATTATGCAAGAAAAGTCTAACAAAATTGTTAATATTTTTTGGATAAAAAAATAGGATAAAAAAATAGGTGTTTATATTGCTTAGCTTTTCCATCCCAGAATTATCACAGATGTAGGAAATAATGCCTAACTTTGCGCTTATAATCCTAAAAAAGACTTTATAATGAGCAAGGTAAAGATAACATTAGTTCCGCTTGAACAAGCCGACCGCAACCAGTTCATACTTGACAACCAAGAGGCTTTCAAGTATGGAGCGACTGTGGAGTTCGGCTTGCGCGATGATCATTTTGAGGAAGATGGCGAGATTATCTCGCGTTCTACGATTGAGCAGTGCATCGACAATGAGGAATCAGAGGTTTATCGCATAGTAAGCGATGGCAAGAACGTGGGCGGTGTCATTATTCAAGTTGACAAGGAGACGCTTCGTGGCGACCTTGAAATTCTGTTTGTGTCGCCACATGTTCATAGTTGTGGCATCGGTTATGCCGCTTGGCAAGCCATTGAGGAAATGCACCCTGAAGTGAAGGTGTGGGAAACTGTCACACCATACTTCGAGAAGCGAAACATCCACTTTTATGTGAACCACTGTGGCTTTCATATTGTGGAGTTTTATAACAGTCACCATCCCGATCCAAACGCTCCCGAAACGGAACGTGATTCAGAGGACAGTGATGGGATGTTTCGTTTCCAAAAGGTGATGGATAAACAAACGTAAGAAAAGAAAGTTGCCCTGCTACGAACCTAAACTTGTTTTGTTACAAATCAAATTAGCAGCTGCGGCCAAGGTTGCGGTAGCTTGATGTCGGGTTGTGATGTGTAGCTAACTGACCTTGATGTTGTCCTCGAGGTGGGCGATGGTGCGGGAGGACCTAATCTCCTAGCCTTATTATGCTTCTATCTTCTTCTTGTTTCTTTTGGCCGCCAACGGGCTTGTGAGAGTTGAAATTCCAGCTGATTCCGAGCCACAGGATGCGGCTTCGGTTCTTGCTGGTGTTAACGAGGGAATATACGGGATTGTCGGCTGTGATGTTCCATTTTTGTGTGTTGAACACGTCGGTCAGAAGTGCCGACAAAGTCAAGGATTTGTTAAGCAGCTGCTGGCGGATGCCGATGTTGCAGTAATGCATGGTCTTGGCAGTGAACTGCTGGAAGTATTGCGGTGTAGTCAAGAAATACTGCGCCTGAATTGTCATCCCCTTGATTGGGAAGAAATTCAATGATGTACTGCCGTTGAATGTCCATCCACTATTGGTGAACTTTGTCTCCTGCCAATCTCCGCGCGACTTGGTATAGAATACGTTTGCGCTCACATCGACGCTCATCCACTGCGATGTGTTCCACTTTAAATTATGCTCAATGCCGGTCTTTAAGTCCATGTCGCTATTGATGTAAGAAGTGACAAGGATGTCCTCATCGAGAAAGGCAATCTGGTTGATGTAGTCTTGTGTATAATTGAGGTAAGCATTGCCGCTCACTTTCAGTTTAGGACTCGTGAATGTGTACCCCAAGTCAATCTTGTTGGCTTTCTCAGGCTCCAACCGCACATTGCCAGTCTCATAGGTGTTGTTGTCAATAAGATTGATGTAGGGATTGAGCTGTGGATAGGTTGGCCTTGAGATTCTCCGTGACAAGCCGAATGACAATGACCAAGGCTCATTGACGCGGTAATTCAGCATGATATTGGGCGCAACGAAGAAGCAGTCGCTCGTCTCGTCTAAATTGTCTTTCTTCCCACGTAGCGAGACATGACTGTATTCAAAACGAACACCAGCCTTGTAGGATAACTTTTTCGACAGCTTTGACGAGTACATAACGTAGGCAGCAGGAATATACTCCCGGTGCTTCAAGTCATTGCTCAACGGCAAGGACAACTGCCACGAATCGGCAGCGTCACGCTCATACATCTTGTGGTCGATGTTGTTTTTACGGTATGTCATCTTCAATCCAGTCTCCAGTTTCCCTTTGCCCAACATAGTCATATAATCCATCTGGAAGGCAGCGATGCGCGGGTGGCCGCCCGACTCTGAATACTGCGTCATATAGTCATCTTCGTAATAATATGAAGGACGGTGCCCATTGATTGCAGAGAGCGACAGCATAGTGCTGAACTCACGCTTGCCTGGCTCGAAGATGTGCCTATAGTTCAACGCACCTTCATACATCTCGCGGTTGAAAGTGATGTCGGTAAGACGTACTTTATCGCTTGCCGCTCCATCGATAACATAATGGTTGTGCATCGTCTGAAGATTGTTCATCCTCGGGAAACCGGCCTTGAAATCAAGAGCCACAACATCTTTTTTAGTCGCCTTGTAGCTGATGTTCACACCCACGTTTTGCCCCGTAGTCTTTTTGTCGGCATCAATTATTTGGTCAAGGACAGTATTGATAGGCAAGATATTACGGTGGAGCTCACTCTCGATGCGGTCCTTCTCATATTTACCGTTGTAGTTAAGCCGCAATCCCCAGCGCCTAGTGTTATAGTTCATGGCAAAATTGCCATTAAAGCGGTTGTTAAATCCATAGTTTGCCGATGCCATAGCAGTGAAAGCATTACTCATTTGTTTCTTTGACACTATGTTGATGATGCCTCCCGTGCCTTCCGAGTCATACTTCACGTCGGGACTCGTCACAATGTCGATGCTCTGCACATTGGCTGCGGGTATTCCTCCCAGTCCGTCAAGCGTGGTGGGTACACCATCAACCAGGATAAGCACATTGCTGTTGCCACGAATGGAAACCTGCCCGTTGCCGTCGAACGTGACAGCCGATGATCCCCTCAGCGCATCAATTACCGAGCCAGTAGTGGCACTCACGTTAGAGGCAAGATTAATTCGTGTCTTCTCCAGAGTCACATTCTTCGATGCCGCCTCGCCCTCTACTACCACACCTTCGAGCAAGACTCCATTCTGCTTGACCACTATATCCCCGAGGTCAAGCGTCTCGCCCTTACGAAGACTGATAACCTTTACAACATCTTCATACCCGATGGAGTTTACTTTAAACTCATTACTTCCCTCAAATGGGCCTTTGAGTAAGAATATACCAGTAGTGTCGGTTAAGGTGCCAGCGACATTTTTCATGTCAGCCACCAGGCTGACCGAAGCATACATCACAGGAGTTCCGTCAGCTTCCACGACACGGCCTTTTATATTAGTCGGTTGCTCTTTGGCATATGAAGAAAAGTAAACCAATGACAACAGCAGCAAAAAGAATGACTTACGCATTTTATATCTTTTGGTGTAATACAAAATTATCATTGAACGTACAAAGGTAATCATTATTTCAATACCACCAAGATATGATTAGAATAAACTGAACCGTCTTTGGGTGGTTCCCAACAACAAAAAAGCGGTTACCAAACTTTTTCTGTATGGTAACCGCCTCTTTGTGTAAAAGAACAATGAAATTGTCCGAGGTTAGATAAATTTGGCTTCGCTTTAACAAACTCAAGCAAGCTTGGTTTGTATTCGGCTCGTTCAAATTTTCATCACTCTTTTCATCTCCAGATTTTCGTACCCTTCAGGGCAATGGGTGGAAAGATAGACTGTAGGGTTGTCTTTGATGAACTGGCGCACACGGTCTAGGGTCTCGCGTGCAGCCTCCACATCCTCGAAGATGATACTGAGTTTGTTGGCTTTCAGTGCAGCATCGCAATAGGTCACGTCTCCGTGGAACATATAATAAAGGTCTTCGTGCTCCAGGATAACAATGCTGTTGCCTTTGGTGTGGCCTTTTGCCTCAATGAACCACAAGCCATCGGCAATTTTATCGGCACGAGGGAAGTTCTTGTACGACTCCTTATACTCGGCACGGATGATGTTGCCGCCCTCGGGCAATTTCATTGCATCGGCATCCTCGGAGGAGATATATACCTTCGCGTTAGGGAAATACTGGAGTGCGCCCGTGTGGTCGGGGTGCTTGTGGGTGATGAGGATTTTCGACACCTGCTCGGGCTTGTAACCCAACTCGGCGAAAGCCTCCATGAAATCCTTCTTCTTCTCGCCCATGTAGAGCGGTCCGCCAAGTTTCTTTGCTGGCCCAGCGAAATCGTTCTGAAATCCAGTGTCCACTAGAATCACCTCGTCGCCCATGTCGATGAGGAAATTCTGGAGACTGCTGCGGTAGATGATTTGGTCATCGGTTCCTTCTTTGCCCTCACCGCCGAAGGCAAACTGCTGATGCATGAAACCGCCGTCATACATGCACACAGCCTTGATAGCCTTGATTTTCATTATTCTCTGATTTATTCTTCTATAGGTACAAATTTCTCTTTTTTGCGTTTGCAGCGGGGGCAACGCCAAGTGTCTGGCAATTCCTCAAATGGAGTGCCAGGAGCGATGTTCTGTTTGGGATCTCCCTTTTCGGGGTCATACTTGTATTTACAAGGACAAACGTATTTTTTCATTTTCTTCTTTTTTGTGTTGGTTTCAAAAGGGGGAAGCATAGGCCTCCCCCAGGCAATTTAAATGAATATGCATGGTGACGTTTTCACGCCTCACAATGCCATGTTTTTATGCCGGTGCCCATTTACAACGTACTGGAGAGACAATCGCGCCCTCTTTCTTCAACTCGGCAAAAGCCTTGTCGACCTCTTTGCGGTCGGCACCAAGAGCCTTTGTCACTTCACCTGCCGAGACGGGCTTACCAGCCTCACGCATTGCTTTTAAGACTTTCTCTTTCATAGTTAGTTTTGTTTTTTATGTTAATCACATTTGTTTAACCAACCAGTTCTGAACACCGATTTTCTCGATGATTTCCAGTTGTCCCAGGCTCCAGCCAAGGTCTTCTTCCTCGTCAACGAGATAGGCCTTCATGATGTCGTAGGTGATGGGATCTTCGCACACCGATGCCATGCACTTGCGCAGCAACTCAACGCCGGGCTCCTGAATGGCGAGGTCGGCCTTCACATACTCCACTGGGTCGCAAATGAGCTCGCGGCCCTTGCGGTCCTCAACTTTCAATTCGCCGCCGAGGTCAAGGATGCGGTCAATAAATTTCTCTACCCATCCCATTTCCTCGTTGTAGTGTCCCATGTACTTGTCACCGAGTTTGGTGAAGCCCTGTGACTTGAAAATGTGTCCTTGAATCTTGTGCACAAATGCACCGTCGCTCAGGTGGGTTACAAAGAACTGTAACGCCTCGATTGATTTCTGTTTATCCATCTTTGATTATTGTTTAATGAATTAATAACTGTTTATGATACAAAAATACTTATGATTTGTTTAGCGAAAGCAAACCAAAAGAAAATAAAAACCGACCGAAACGAAACAAGTGAAAAATATTTACTATCTTTGCGGCATAAAAACCATAACATTATGTACAATCTGGCTGAAGGATGGGCTAAGATGCTTGGCGAGCTGCCAGCATCGAGGCAAAACGACAAAATCATCTGCGTTCACACTGATGCTGATATGACTATGCACGCCAACCGATTGCAGCAGGAATCATTGGCGTGCTATTTATTCACGCTCGTTATTCGGGGCTGGATGCACATCGTCAATAATGGACAGGAACTTTATCTCAAGGAGAACGAAGTCTATACCTACAATGCCGGAACAACGCTCTCAATCATTGCCACCTCAGCCGACCATCAAGGAATTTGCCTGCTTGCCGATGAAGATTTCGCACTTGGGACTTCAATCATGAAGAATGCGGCAAAAGCTGCCTATTTCTCTATGATTGAATTGAGAGAGCCAAAGGTCTCGCTTGACCAGGCCGATGCCGCGCATCTTCTTGAGCTGATGCAACTTATGGCAAAGTATTACGATTCGGAGCATCCCTACCGAAAGGAAAGCATGGAGATGCTCTATGGTCTGTTTCTTCTTGATCTCATCAAAGCCCAAGAGAAAACCATCGAGAGCCACCGTTTTTCAAACCGTGTGGTGGAGATATACCTTGACTTCATCAAACTTGCTTCAAAAGATTTCATTGAGCATCACGACATTGGTCATTACGCGAGCCAACTGGCGGTGACAACGACCTATCTTTCTCGCATCGTGAAACAAGTTTCTGGAAGAACCGTTGTCGACCACATCAACATTTTGCTGGCAAACGAAGCAGTGCTGCTTCTGAAAAACTCCTCGATGAGCGTTGCACAAATTGCCGAGCGGCTGCACTTTGCCGAAACCACGACTTTCGCCCGTTTTTTCCGACGGATGAAAGGCAAGAATCCGAAGGAATATAGGGGTGTTCTATAGAATCACATAATGTTGCACAAGAAAAAAACGCACCGATTTTTGCCGATGCGTTCTCTTCGCCTAAAATGTCGACTTTATTACTATTGTGTAATAATCTCTGCTATCTCTTTGCGGGCCTTACTGCCTTCAGGGCAAGGCCACAGGGGATAAACATGACCCATCTTCTCGGCCACATGCAATTGTGTATCAATGCCTACCGCCTTCATTTTGTTGTAGGTATTAACGACATCGGTATAGAATATCTCCCACGTGCCTACATATAGGTCAGTTGGGGGCAGACCATTCATGTCGCCATAAAATGGTGAGATCATAGGGTCGCGTGGATCAATTTCGCCAGCCCAGTCAGCACCGACTTTCCTTAACACTTTGGCATCGAGGAAGGTGTCGTTCTCCTGTAATGCATCATCGCCTCCCAGTACGTCGACCCATGGTGAGATGAGTACCAGATGACTGGGCAACTCGATTGAGTCGTTGCGTATTTCTTGTGCTAATGCGAGCGTGAAGCCGCCACCTGCCGAGTCGCCCATAATCCTAATACGTTTTGCTGGGTACTGCTTGATCAGCTGCTTATAGAGTTGCATCATCAACGGATGGGCATCTTTAGCAGTGTAACAATAAAGCAGAGGATAATTGGGCGTCACAATTCCGCAGCCTGTGGTTTCTGCCCACTCGGCCATCGCGTTCCAATGCTGCTCGCTGAAGTTATGAAGGTAGGCACCACCATGGATGTAAAGCACAATAGGCTTGTCGTCATCTTGCGGCTCCATATGGAACACCTGCATGTTGCCCACACGGTACTGACGCATTTCGCGAGGAAACTTAACATCTTCGGGTATTTCAACAACACTCTTGTCGGTCTTGTCTCCCTTGCCTTGCTTATAGTCCTCCATTGTTGCCTTAGTGAGGGCATGACTTACGACGATTGCCTGTGGCGAGCGTCCGTCAATTAGCCAGACGGCTCCACCAATGATGACGATGGCGGCAATAATACCCACTAACGTCCAAAGAATTTTCTTGATAATGTTTCTCATAATATCATGATTTAAAATTATTACTGTCTGGTAAATCTAAAAAATAGGTTTAGTCTTGTGTGATTTTCAACCTTTCGTTCTCTTAGAAGCTTAATGCCGACTCTATACCCCACATATCTTTAGTTTTTTAGAAATGGCAAAAACCTTCTAATGTCCATCCATCTTTTAATAACTCATCCAAAGATGCATAAGAGACAACAATGGGGTCATTAATGTCATCAAAATCTTCTTTTATTGATACACGAATATTGAATTGTTGATGTTTTAATTCGTAGGCCCCAATATAAAAATATTGTCCTTCTGTATTGTATTTGGGATTACATCTAAACACTATGCGTGCATTAGAAAGATAAGTAAAAGGATATTCATATCGAGTAGCTAATGCATCACGATGGATAATGAAACTGATAGGCTGTTGATCTTGATCTGTAAGCAAGCCTTTTTTCTCAAGTTCGTTCTGAACAAAAACCATAAAACCAGTTGAGATTGATCCCACGCCCAAATACCCTGAAATCTGTTTATATATGTCTTTTAAATCATAAAGATTATCAGGATTATTCCATATTTTAGGTGGACGATTGTTTTGTCTCATCCAAATATACTGTCTCTTTGTTTCTTCATCTAATGTTACATTATTTCCCGCAGGATCAATATCTGACCAATTTTCTGGATCAATCCATTTTTCTTTATCGTTTATCATTCGATAGATGTCGTCAGAGACAGCTTCCCAAGTTTTAGAATCTATAAAAAACGCACCCTGTTTGCCCAAAGAAAGGCATTCAGGATTCTGCTCTATGAACCCAATTACTAGCAAATGGATATTGTTTCGTCCAAGATTATTTTTCTCCTTAGCCCATTTAATCCAATCATCAACAATTATGTCTTCCATTATTAATATGCTTTAAATTTCACCTACTCCCTTTCAAGCGTTTCGGCTTTCTCTTTTTTCTCATTAGCAAATATAGTTGTTATTCTTATTTCTCACAAGCGACAACTCGATAAATATGCAATTTGCAATAGTGTCTCAATTACTTCTCATAGTTGTTGCCCTCGTTTTGAGCCTTGTTTTCATCAAGGGGATTTTCTCGAGAGAAAAAGTCATCAGCTTCTTTTCGAATATCAGAGATTATGTCTTTTCTTAATTGCCATACTTCACTATGTATTGTCTCATGTAATATTCGCCACATTCTTATGTCACTGATAAGTGTTTCGCTTGCAGGTTTTATGTCTTTGGTTTTATCTTGAAACGATTTGGATAAGATGAATGTGTCTAACTTTTGCAATGCTGCTCTTCTATCGAAATAACTGTTTTCAGATTTGGGGAGATGCGAGATTGTCTTCTCGTAATGTACAGAAAACAGAATCTTCTGAGTAAGTTGGGCGTAGCGAGTATGGTGCAACTGGTCATATCTTGCTATTGATGCCAGCGAGTCGATTATATTCTCGGCATAGAGAAAGTCCACAGCATCACGTATAAATAATTTCACGAAATCAATGTAGGTTGCAATTTTCTCATCGGTCATGAACCGAAACCCTTTCAACCATTGCTCATAATCTTGGAGCAAAACTTTAGTTGTGTAAGTAATATTATTCTCCATATTTTCGCTTTTTGCTAATATTTGCCAAGAGGGTGTGTCACAATTAAAGAGTCATGCTGAGCGTGAGAGATCTTTCAAATCTTTCCAAATCTAACAAATAATTAATTTATTTGATATGATTTGTTCGATTTCTGCACGAAGCGCACTAAAACAGAATTTTGACACACCCTCGAATAATTGCTATTTAATAATAAGGTGATGTTTCATCGCTTTATAATCTGCTTGATTGCTCGAGAACCGCTATAAGTGCGTGCCTCAACGAAGTAGACGCCATCAATCAAGTGACTCAGGTTCAGCGTTGCTTGATTGTCCTCAGGAGTGAAGCTGTTGATTAGCTTACCGTCGAACGAATAAACGTTCACCGACTTGAGAATGTCTCCAGCGCGCACGTTAATCGCGTCGGTCACTACTGCTGGTGAGATGACGATTGACGATGACGATATCACGTTGTTGATGCTCGAAGTCTCGAGGTCAAACACTTGCGGCTCGTCGAGGTCACCATAAATCCAGTCGCTGAGCCACTGCAACTCTTCGGCGAACCATACCATCTCTCCATTGTAGATGGTGGCAAATTGCACGGTCTTACCTGCCTCATCGGCATTTCCTGCCACAGTGAGCATGTACAGGCCATCTTCGGTGGCGTAGGTGGCTCCTCGGCACTCGCCATCGACGAATGCTGCCAAGCACAGGTCGTTGACCTCAACATCGCCCTTCACAACACGTGCAACCACGTTCATGTTGTCGCTAAACTGGTGGTGGTCAACTGGTGTAAATGGCATGTTGGATGGAGCATGCATCACAGGTGGAGCCTGACTGTAGGTGGCGTCGATAGTGGGATAACGGAAGGTCACAGCCTGCGTGTTGCATGACTTGTAGTAGTATCCCAAGCCAGGAACAACTGCGGTGAGGTCGCCTTCCCACTTGTAGCCATCATAGAATGCCACTTGAGTCTTGCTCTTGATGATGTCGCCACGGGTGGGTTGCAGGTCGGCAAACGCCTCTTCCAAACTCAAGTTGTAGATTGACAGCGGACCAATCCAGTTCCATCCAGGATAGATGGTCTGGGTAGTGGTGCGGGTGTCAATCATGGTTCCCATAATGTTGTGGTTCACGTCATTCTTCACCTTAACCTTGTAGAGCTTGCCCACTTCGACTGTCTCAAGTCCTGTCGAAGTCCACTGTGAGCCACTGTTCATAGCAAATCCCTCCTTGCCCTTAATGGTGTTGAACACCTTGGCATGTCCAAAGACGTTCTCGAGGTCGTTCTTGCCTTCCTCGGGCTGAACATAGAGCGAAATCCAGTTCCAACCAGTCCTGAACTTGCATAGCTGGTCAACCTGGTCGCTAGGCTCCCACTTAACGGGGGTGTCATAGTTTCCTATCAGGTCATTGGGCTTGTAAGTGAGGTTTAGTGGATTACCATTAAGAGTAGTCATCACATTTCCAAGCACCACACCTTGATCGGCATCATAGATGAGGAAGGTGATGGGCTTAGAGGATGTAATGTCCTCAAGTCCATAGATTGTCATGCTCACGAAGTAAGCATCGCGGCTAGTCACCAGCTTGGGTGATGCCACGCCACAGCACTTGTCGTCGACAAATGTGGCAGTCTGTGTGTTAGGATTACTACAAATCTTGTCGTCGAAGTAGATTTGTCCAATGATGTTCATCGAACTCTCGTATTCATCGGGATTAACTGTCCATTCAGGCTCGTTTCCAACGACAGTGACGTGGAGCATCAATGGTGAGCAAATCTCATCTTCGTTGACAGCATAGACATACACGTGGTGAGTTCCAACAGGTGCGTTGGCGCCAATAGTGAACGTGATAGGAGTCGATTCGTTTGTACCAAGCACTCCTGTCGATTCTGACACCTCAATCCATGAAGGCAGACCAGTGATGTTGAATCTTTCGTTGTCACGGCCCCTATTCTGCAAGTTGACCTTAACATTGGCCTCGTCAAGACGGTCTTTAAAGACAGGTATCTCATCCCATTCCCATTGCAGCGTGTTGTAGTCGACAACGGCACTCCAAGTTATAGTCTCTGAGAGGTTATCGCACAAGTCACGCACATTCTTGACGACGAACGTGAGCAAGTTGCCTTGCATGCGCGACGGTAGGGTGTTGAGATTGATGTAAATCTCTTTATCCGATGCTGTATAGTCGAAGTCCAGATTTTGCCTGAGCGGTGCCTTGCGCAGCGATGGTGATGTTACAGCTTGCGTCACATCATCGGCAATGACTGCGTCGGTACCATACTTGAGTGCCAATGGTGCAATGTTGCTCACGCAGAACTCGGTTATGATGTTATTGTTGGCATCGAGCATACTGCGTTCCATGGGGCAGTAAACGATAAGACCTGTAGTCTGGGCTGTGTCAACCTGGTTGTAGCGGTTGGCAATAATCGAAGTGCCGTCGCAGGCAGCGTTCCACACTCTCAACTCATCGATGTCGCCAGTGAACTTGTAGCTCTCAACAGGTGTTTCTTGCTCATTTAAGCGCTTGAGGATGCTTCCCACATAGATGTAATCACCTGCCGGAGCCGGCAATTCCTGCTCGGTAAGTGTCTTCACAGCCTTGCCATCGAGATAAACCACTGCACTCACTCCACGATGCACATTCAATGCCAAGTGGTGCCAGTTGCCGTCGTTATAATTAGTATTGGTGAGCACTATGGGCAGACCATTGGTGGTGTAGGATGGCAAGCTGTCGTTATAGAGATGCAGTATCATTGAGTTGTCGTAGTCGAAGCCTATCGACACGCGGTCGGTAACCGAGAGCAGAGTGGCTCGCGCGTTCTTGTCCTTCTCGCCGCGGAACCATGTCTCCACCACATAGCTGTCGGCTGGTCGTGGTGAGATGTTTCCTATAGGAATCTTGACAGTGTGCTCACCATCGAGATGGGCGGCAAGATTGGTATTCTCGATATTCCACGACTCGGCAGCCAAGTGCATATTTCGGGAACGGGTATAATCGGTAATGACGGTGCCGTGTCCCTCGTTCATCTTCCAGTAACCCACAAGACCTGGCAGGTAAGGCGCTACCACCTCGTCTCTCTGTGCCAGTAGCGTGCGTACTGGGCTGTTCTTGTTCCAGAGCACAAACTCATGCATCATGCCGGTGAAGTTGCGTCCCAGCGTCAATCGTCCAGTGCTGTTGTAGTCGGGCACGATGGCCTCGTCAAAGAGCATCGTCTCAACTTCATCTATTGACATAATCATTGACAAGGTGTTTTGGGACCCTGTTGAGCCTTTCACATAGTTCATCGCCAGGAACACCCATTTGTCCTTTGGAATGCTTTCTTGCGATGTCACCGTAGTGCCATTTATGTTGGCCTCAACCTGGCCCTGCTCGTTGATGCTCACTTTGAGCATATTACCCTCGGTGCCATGCTCAATGATGGTGCCACTGCTCTTGCGCTTGAGCCACAGAGTAGAGGCAAAACTGGTGTTGCTGATGGGCAGGTAGGCATCGGTCTCAACGGGATTGCCGTTAAACTGCAACGACACATCGTGACTCACTTGTGCGTCGTTGAGCGAGCCAGTGATGAAGAAGTTGCTCTCCTTGGTGAGATAGCTTTCGCGGATTGCCTCGTTGAACTTGATGCGTATGTCACTGGTAGGAGTCAGTATGCCAGTATTGGGATAAGCCTGTCCCAGCAACTTTGGTCCACGAGTGTCGCGAGTCACAGTCTGCACAGGAGTAGCGTTCACCACTTCACTGCCAAACATGGCCATACTCTCGGCCATTACCTCGTAGTTGCCGTCGATGTTGGGCAGATCCAAGTTATAGACGATGTTGACGGTGTTGGGATTCATTATTTCCTGATACTCGCTCAATTGACCACCTTCAATATACTGCATATCGGTAATCCACTCATGAGCAGTAATCCATGTGTCGTTGCCGGCAAAGCGGTATTTCAGTCTCACGCCTTTGAGGTTAGTGAACAAGCGGTTGATATCGCTGATGGTAGCTACAATTCCCTCTCCTGCTGCCTCGGCGCGCTGATTGAGGATTGTTTTATTGAGGGTGAGAGTGACTGGTGGAGCTGCTGGCACAAAATGTATGCTAAACGCAACTTTGTCGAGCTCAACAATTCCATCCATTACCGATTGTGGATCGTCGAGTCCGGCGCAATCACTATAAAGCAACAACTCAATATTGTTATAATCAAGGATTGATGGGTCTGACTGCTTCACAACGAGAGTCTGTGTCAACGGGTGTTGATACTCAAGCCAGATTTCGGTACCATTAAAGATGGTTTTGTCGTCAAGCTTTATAATCAATCCGTTGGGGTTGGTAACGGGATTGGCATAGAGCATTGCGGCGATGTAAGGATCGTGAGTCTCACTCTCGTTGGTCAAAACAATATCAATAGGCACACTTTGCCCGGCAGGTATTCCAGTGAAGTTGGTCACCGGCATACTGATCTTGGGTTTGTCACTGCGCATTGTGGCGTAGTCAAGTTGAGTGCCTTTTTGGTAATACTTGGTATAGGTGGCTCCCTCGTAGGGGCATCGCGTCTGTCCTCCACGTGTGCGGAAGAGCGGGCTCCATCCCTTGGGAGAGTTAAACACATCTACCGTGTGGGCATTGTCGCGTTGCGTGTCGTTGAAGGTGTAAGTATACTTGTCGATGGTATTGGTCTCGTCAACGTCATAATGTGTACAGTGGAAACCCGCACCAACTTTAACGTCAAATGTAACTCCTGCTTTATCGAGCAGATATCCATGCTTGCCTTTATAGCCAGCAGTAGTCGTGAAATTGTAGGTCATGTTGCTCTGGGTGCGCGTGTTTGAGCTACTTGAATGCGTAACGGTGCTACCCGTCTCGAACGATTCATTTCCCACAAAATACTTGGCGTCGTTAAATGCGTCGAGTTTGTCCTTCTCATTCTCGGCAAGCACAACTTTCCACAATTTTATCATCTCGTTGCACCAGTGAACACTGTCGCAACCCGCATACCCGTCAGGATAACGGAAGTAGTAGCTAGGTTGCACTGCGGCGGTAGCATCAGGTTGCGCCTGGTCGCCCCACACCTCCTCGTCATCATTGCTTGAGCCATACCTCGGATCATCTTCGGTTAGGAAAGTGTAGTAGGTCGGTTTAGACGGATTGTCAAGAATCTCATCCATGCTGTTGACGTGAACGAGCATTGATTTGCGTGTTCGCTTGATATTGTCAAAGAGAATGGTTTCGATATAAACTTGTGAATAACTGAAATGAGTGTCAAATTTCTCATCCATAGCTATCACCTCGTCATGACCTATCGCCCATGAGCCATTTTCCTGCTTGAAAAGGCCTATCTTCTCGGCGGCACCTATTATATAATTGGTAGAATAGCCAATGAACACATCACCATCACGCCCCACTTGCCAGTGGAGTGGACTTGTAGAAGTGGTGTGAGTGTTAGTGTAGGTGGTGTAGCTGCGATCATCCAAAGTCTTGGTAAATTCATATTTACCCCAAGCCGAGTTCTCGTGAACAACGGTGTTGTAGGTAATTTTGGCAAAGCACAACGTACCCGTAACCACATCAAGCTGCACTGCACCGCCAAAATTAACTGCCGTTTCTGTGCCTTGATGGATGCCACGGACGGTATAGGTGTACTCGGTCTTAATGGTATCGGTTTCCCAAGTGGCACTGGATGCATCGCCGGGCGGATCGCGGAGTACCATCTGGAGATGACTGGGCCCTGCCGTGATGAAGTTGTTGCCCGTGGTAAGCGTTCCGCTCACCACTCCTTGCAGTCCGGTGTTGTTCCATAGCTTGGTCTTGTTGTTGATGACCATCGACACATTAATCGAGCGCGTGTAGGGTGGCACGAGCATGGGGAAGCCTGCTATCCACTTGTAGGTGGCCTCACCCACCGAGTCGAGCTGCACTTGCCCTGTCTCAAGTTTAATCATGTCGCCGCGCTTGAGGGTGTGCCCTTCGTGTGTCGTGTCGGCGGCAGCCACCAGAGCTTCGCCACCCATCTCATTGTTGAATGTCACCACCGAGTCACGCAGCATGTCTTTATAGATTACACCACTTAAATATGTGTCATAATTGGTGTATGGTTCGTAGGCTTTGACCTTGAATTCATATTGCTTTCGCTGTAAGAATATAGGATAATTATAGTTATAAGTAACATCACCCGTAATCGGATTTGTTGTATAGATTGGCAGTTCAATTTCCTGGTCTTGGTCGTGTACTTTGATTACTGCTTCACCAAAGGCACCTGTAGAAGCTCCCTTTTGAGTTATTTCCATCACCGGCTCGGAGCGATAAATGAGCATTAACTTTTTGTTGCACTTGAACAAAGGTAGATACTCCTTTTTGTCAGAATCGACATATATCGTGTCGGGAGTGATTGAATCAAGCGGGTTGGACAAGTTCACGGCCGGGATTCGGCTGAACATCTCGTTTTGCTCCACTGTGGGGTTGTTGGGGAAGCGCACGCTCTCCACCATGTAGCGCAACGGTGGCACTACAGCGCTGAACTCACCAGTAGCGGCATCGGTGGTGATGAAGATGTATTTCACGTCATCGATATCGCCACCGGCACGATAGGCGCTGCTGTTGATGTCGGTACTGGACGATTCTATGGCAACATTTTCAGGGTTTGGAATCCACTCATGTGTGGTGCCATCCACCCGTTCCACAGCATTGAGCATGCGTTGCGGGTGGTCGAGTGCCGAAAGCTTAATGGTTGCAACTCCAATGTTGTTTACGCTCTCACCATAACCTAATGGTTTCTCGCCCTCGGTGTTGCCGCCAACGATGCGTCCCGCCATCACCACGGTGGTGTTGTCGGTGAAGTCGATATGGGTGTCGTCAAGAAACTCATAGGTTTGGTTTTCGTCGGCAGGATAACGCCCTGCGTTGACAAAGGTGTGTCCGTTGCGACGAGCCTCAATATAGTGGTTGCCTATAGGCACCGAAATCTCATACTCTCCATTTTGGTCGGTGAGAATCAACTTGTCGTTCTTGTTGCAGGGCATGCCATCAACATAGAAGCTCACACTGTCAACCGGAATGGTAGTGCCAGCATAGCGCACTGTGCCACTCACCTTGAAACTCGAAACGTCGGTGAAGTCAACATTGTTGATATTGAGCGATGTACCGCCAATGAAGGCCGAACGGCTGGTGGGGCTAAAGTTGTGAATGCCCTTAGAGGGATACACGCTGTAGCGTGTGCCACTGCCAGTGAACGGGATGCCACGCACCTCATACTCACCCTTGTCGTTGGTTATGCCGTAGGATGACAGTTCCCTGTCGTTGGGAACAGTTGTTGAAGGACGGCTGTTGGTGCCTAAAATAGGGTGGTTGCCATTAGGCTGGCCATTGGTGCGAGAGTAGTCATAGGCATATTCCTCAAGACCTTCATCAAAGGTCCAGTAGAGCTTCATGCCCTCGTCTCGGCCACTGAGCAGACGGTCGTAGTTGGTAGCGATTTCATTGTTGCTCAAGGCACGACTCCACACTCTCACCTCATCAACATGGCCTTGGAACGACTGTTCATTATTGATTTTATTACTGAAGAATCCTACATTGACTATGCCATCCTGATTGGCGGGAATGTCGTCATAAGGGTCGAAGGTGGGACTAGTGCAATGAATGGTGTATAGTGTCTCTTTTTTGCCGTTGACGATACAGTCGATAGTACCATCACCGTTGTTGCGCAGGGTTAGGTGGGTGTATTTATTGGGTTCAAGTGCCAGATAACCTGAATCTGGGTGCCAGAATACTCTTGAGTTTGTCACATCTCCCCTGTAAAGATTCAGCTTCAACCCAAAACTATTCTCTTGATCTGTTAATTTATCCAGTGAGAAGTAGTAGTTATAGTCATACTCATCGGTTGGGTCTTCCTCAAAGCCAAACAGGCTCATAGGCTCATCCGTTACTTGATCAGGATTTATCCACATTTGGATAGTATACGACTTGTCGAGGCGGAACATGTTGTTGGCAGCTTGCTTGGAGAGATGCCACTCCAGACCATCGCCCGATTCAAGCATGTGACGGCAATAGCCTTGAGGTTGATTTACCTCATCGCCTTCACGGCTCAAAGTAATGCGCACGTTATCAACCGCAGTACCAGTGTCGAACGACACGCGTCCGCTCACCACTCCGGTAGATTGGCCAAAGCCTGTATCAATCATTGAATTGCTCTCAACCTGGCCCGAATTCTCACAGTCGGGGATATAAGCGATAACCTTATATTGGTAGTATCGTCCTGGCTCTATGTTATTGTCGGTGAAAGTATAACTGTCGTCGGTCCCCGGCACTTGTCCCACCTTAATCCAGTCGCTTGTGCCTATCAGGCGGCGCATGACGACAAAGGTGGTCTTGGCAGTTCCCACTTGATGTGCACTCCAGTCAATCTTGACATTGTTGCCGCTGAGGCCCTTGGCAGCCTCTACACTAGTCACTTGGGTTCCATCAATCACATGGGCAAAGACAGTGTCGCTATAGGTGTGTATCTTGTTGTCGATAAGGTCGAGCTGCAGATAGTAGCCATATATGTCGCATGTGGTCTCTGGTTTGTCATCAACAAACGAGGCTGAGCCGGCTGTACGAGGTACGGTCACCGTGAGATAGCTTTGGGTGACGCTGCCATCGGGTTCTATGCGGTGCACCTTGAATGTCACATCATTCTCAACCTTGGGAATATTTCCGAAATCCCAGTCAAACTTAATTCTATCGGTTGTTTTGTCGTCACGCACCAAGTGCAGGGGAACAACCGGAATGGTGTTGGCATACACCTCACTGGCTTTCACCACTGTCAATGGCTCGGGGTTGGAGGGGATTGTGAGATTTTTCCACGTGTCTTTGAGATGGAACACCTCGTAGCGGTAGTACTTGCCATAGTCCAAGCCGCGGCTGGAGTTGTCGGTGAAATGGTCGTTCTTAGTCGTTCCTATCAACTCTCGATTGCCCACATAAGCTCCATCTTTATTCACCTCGGTGCGATACACTTGCCACTCGCCCTTGCCCAGAACGCCTTCTCCCAAGTCGTCCCACGAGAGCGCCATCTCGCCGTTCACCTGGTTAAACGACACCGAAAGCGAAGGGGGCGTGCCATGGAAATTAGTGATTGTCCTCTCATGTCCTCTCAAATCCTGACATACATCCTTACCGTTGAACTTGAACGATGTCTTCGTTCGGCGGTCCACCCACACCGAGAATTCCTGGCCAACAGGGACATCAAGCTCTACCGAGCCCGAGCCACGGTCGCTCACCTCCAGCATTCGGGCTGAATAGCTGTCATTTCCTACCACCGAATAGGCCGTGTGGGAGGCTATATACTCGAAGTCCTCAACACCGTTACCTATCTGCTGGGGCAGCCAGCTGTTGTCGGCACTAACTTCCACCTTATCGGGTGCGGTCCACTTCACCGTGGCCTCACGCGCTGGCGACAAGTCCATGTTTAGGTCACGAAGGTAGCGAGCAGTGATTTGTATCTCATTGTCGCTTGAGAGATAGTTGTCCTGAAGATAGTCGGTGTGGCTCTCAATCTGGAATGCCACAACATTGGCAACGCCAGCTTCGTTAGGAGCGTAGTAGATAGACAGCCAGTTGTCGTCGTGGTTGCCACTCTTAAGAACACCGTAAGTGTAGTCGGTCTGAGTCAAATTCCAACTGTAGTTCTGATAATAGCCAATCTTGTGAAGCGTGCCATCGCGCGTCATCACATAGAACTGCTGCTCGGTCTTTTTATACTCAAAGTCATTGCTTTGCGAGTAGTGATAGCGCATCTTGAACTTGATGGTGGGATACTCAGTACTGATGGTGCCGTTGTGCTCGCTCTCGAAGCCGCGGAAATTGTTCATCGCCGTGGTCTCGTTGTCACCAGTGAGCTCGCTGTAACTCTTGCCGTAGGATGTGTAGTTCACATACACGTTGCACCAGTACTGGCCGCCTCCCGGGTCGTTGTAGTGGCCCGAGATGGCTTTCGCAGCCAGCGGTGACAACAGCATCGTCAACACCAGTGAAAGCTGAATTAAAAAACGGTAAAATCTCATATAGTAAGTATTAGTTGTTATTCAAACCAATTATTTTTACTATTTTTTTTCATTGTATATCAAACTGCAAATATACAATTATTTTTCATTTAATTTGAAATATATCTTCCATTAATTGACTAATACCATCTTTTACGTTCAAAAAAACGAGAATGTGCTTTGATTTGTAATAGATTTTTTGTATATTTGCAATAAAGACAGTAATTAACGTGAGTTCGATGAATTTTATTTAGCTGAAAATTAGGAACATAGCGAGATTTTTAGTAATTTTGTAGTGCAAAAAACATTATTAAAAAAAC
>CAJOFH010000026.1 GCA_905233845.1 uncultured Muribaculaceae bacterium
GCGTGAGGGTTCCACCTCTTCCCATTCCGAACAGAGAAGTTAAGCCTCACCACGCCGATGGTACTGCGAAAGTGGGAGAGTAGGTAATCGCCCCCTAAGGAGGAGACTCAGAGCAATCCGAGCCTCCTCTTTTTTTTGTTTCCATGGGTCTCTTATTTTGTCTCCAGGGTCCTCTTTTTTTCGCTCCATTATCAAAATATCATTGCTGTTCTCACGTTTTATTATTACCTTTGCACTCACATTTTTAGCTATAGAATGAACTTGCGCAACATATATGACTCCCGTCGCATCTGGAAGATGGTGCTACTGGCTGTCTCGCTCATTCTGGTGGGTGTCTTTATCTATATATCTAATCGACTTGTGAAAGACCTTGCCAAGCAGGAGCGTGAGCGCATGGAGATATGGGCCGATGCCACTCGTGAGCTCACCACTTCGACCGATACCGATGTAGATTTCCTTTTCCGAATCATTCAAGGAAACCGCAATATTCCTGTTCTGCTTGTCGATGACAAAAACAACATCATCGAGCAGCGAAACTTCAAGCTTCCTGAGCCTGCTGACTCCGCCAAGATGATTGACGAGTATTCTAAAACGAACAAATCGTTCCTTGCCAAGAAACTTGCCAAGTTGCGCAACTCCACTAATAGCATTGAGATTAAAATCGACGAGAACACGAAGCAGATGCTCTACTACGAGGACAGCGACGTGTTGCGGCGGCTCGCCTATTATCCTTACATCCAGCTCGCTGTGATGCTGCTCTTCTTGGGTATCGCCTATTTTGCTCTCATCAGTGTGAAGAAGGCTGAGCAGAACCGTGTGTGGGTGGGACTTTCGAAGGAGACGGCTCATCAGCTGGGAACACCCATATCGTCGCTTATGGCATGGACGCAGATGCTCGAGTCGATGGGTGTAGATAAGGAGATTATCACCGATATGGACACCGACGTGCACCGCTTGTCGGTAATCGCCGACCGTTTCTCGAAGATTGGCTCTATGCCCGATAAGGAGCTCACTTTCATCAACGAGGCGGTGGAGAGCAGCCTTGCCTACATGCGCACTCGCATCCCCAAGCACGTGACGCTCACCGTGCATACTCAGGGCGACACCAACTGTGGCGTGATGCTCTGCCAGCCGCTGTTTGAGTGGGTAATGGAGAACCTTACCAAGAACGCCGTCGACGCTATGAGCGGTCAGGGCCGCATCGACATCGTTGTCACCAGCGACGTGCAGCATGCCCACCTCTATGTCAAGGACACTGGAAAGGGCATACCGCGCAAGAACTTCAAGAACGTGTTCAATCCTGGCTTCACCACCAAGAAGCGCGGATGGGGATTGGGCTTGACGCTCGTGAAGCGTATCATCGAGGAGTATCACGGCGGCAAAATCTATGTCAAGGAAAGTGAGGTTGGCAAGGGCACCACTTTCGCTATCGAAATTCCTAAAGTTAAGTAAGTTATTAGTTGTCAGTAATCAGTTATTTCCCCAATTGAGCCTTGGCTGCAAATCAATACATAAAGATGCTTGGCACTGGCAGCGCGATGTGCACCCGTTGCTATAACACCTGCTTCTATCTTAAGTCGCAGGCAGGGCAGCTTATGGTCGACGCTGGTGGTGGTAACGGCATCTTCCGCCAGCTCTACCGTGCTGGCATCGACTACACCCAAATCCATCACCTCTTCGTCACTCACGTCCACACCGACCACATCATGGGCGTTATCTGGCTCATACGCAAAATCTCGCCCCTGCTCTACAAAGGGAAGTATCACGGCAATTTCACCATCTACTGTCCACGCGAGGTGAAAGAGGCTCTCCTCACCATGTGCAACATCATGATTCCTGCCAAGATAATGGCGGCAGTGGGCAAGACAATTATCATAAAAGAGGTGACTGATGGCGAGACGCTCGATATCGACGACATGCGCGTCACCTTCTTCGACATAGGCTCCGACAAGACGCTCCAGTACGGCTTCAGCGCGCTCATGCCCGACGGACAGCGCGTGGTGTGCCTTGGCGACGAGCCTTACAAACCCACGAGCGAACGATATGTCAAGCAATGCGACTGGCTCTTGTGCGAGGCTTTTTGTATGTATCGCGACCGCGAGCAGTTCCGCCCCTATGAGAAGCACCACAGCACAGTCATCGATGCCGGCAAGCTTGCCCAGGAGCTGGGTGTCAAGAATTTGCTGCTCTACCACACCGAGGACACACGCCTCATGGCTCGCCGCGACAACTATACCGCCGAGGCCCGCACCGTCTTCACTGGCAACATCCAAGTGCCAATGGACCTCGAGACCGTATATCTGTGACCTGTCTCGGTTTTAGAAAACAATGAAAAACAAAATTGCTTTGTTCTCATTTATTTTGGACAATTGACTCTGTGGCAGATCAAACAACTGTAACAACTTGAGCACCGCGCTTGCGGTGCAATACATTGACAGCTCCCAGGAGTGGTTGGGACAATTTTCGAAAAAAAAATTTTGATGGTTTTGGAGTTTTTGACCATAAAAACGGAGGTTTTTGGTCCAAAACGGAAGTGGTGTGGGACAGTTTCTAAAAAAAATTTTTTGAGCACCGCGCCTGCGGTGCAATACATTGACAACTCCCAGAAGTGGTTGGGACACTTTTTGAAAAAAAATTTTTCATGATGGTTCCTTTCTTATAATAATTTAATGTACGCATGTGCGCAAAGGTAATGTGGTGGGGAATGGGAAACAATATTAAAATAGCATTTTTTGGATAGTGGGATGAGGAAAGAGGGGAGAGTGGCTGCGCCTGGGGTTTCATATAATGCATAATGCACAATTCACAATGCATAATGTTTTGTCAAACAAATAATAACAAATAAAAACAAGTTTGTTTGATGCCGCTCTGGGCTGTCAGACGATTAATGACAATTAAAAACAATTTCGTTGTTGCTGGATGCTTAGCCGTTCGGCTTTTGGTGATTAAAGACGATTGACGCGGAGGTTTTGTCAAACAATTAAGTACAATTAAAAACAAAATCATTAGATACCGCTTTCAAAGCCATTCGGCTTTTGGTGATTTAGGACAATTGAAGTGGGTGTTGAATGCACTATTTTAAAAAAAGGTCACGTAAAGTGCGCTAATGGGCGCAAAGAATCAAACAACAAGGACAACGTTTTGACAACTGATACAACGAATTTTATAACGTGAATGGCAATAATAGAGGGATGAAGAAAATCGCACCCGTGTGGGGTGCGACTTGACAAACCCTGTTGAAAAGATTAAGGAGATAGTTTCAATCCACGCACCCGTGTGGGGTGCGACTTGTTCTGAACAATGCCGAAACCGTTAGGAGTAAGTTTCAATCCACGCACCCGTGTGGGGTGCGACGCCAACAATCTGAGAAATCAGCCAATCCTCGGATGTTTCAATCCACGCACCCGTGTGGGGTGCGACCCTCCAAGACAAGCTCGATGCAGTGCGTGAGAAGTTTCAATCCACGCACCCGTGTGGGGTGCGACCGGGGCTGTGCCAAAAAGTTGCCCACGTATTTACGTTTCAATCCACGCACCCGTGTGGGGTGCGACGCGGCGTGGTGGGTTGTTCGCTTGTGCCGAAGGAGTTTCAATCCACGCACCCGTGTGGGGTGCGACGCTTTCTGCTTGATGTGGTAGTCGCGGGTCTGGTGTTTCAATCCACGCACCCGTGTGGGGTGCGACCTCCGTGGCTCCCGATGCCGTCGGGGCTATCAGGTTTCAATCCACGCACCCGTGTGGGGTGCGACCTGACGAGCTCGAGCACACATACACCTATGAGGGGTTTCAATCCACGCACCCGTGTGGGGTGCGACTATTCTCCTCTGTCAGCAATGGCAGGGTGTGCAAGTTTCAATCCACGCACCCGTGTGGGGTGCGACCCCTTCCTTTTTAAAGTATTGAATAGCTAGTGCAAAGGTAATGATTTTTGCGAATATACTAAAAGATATCCGTTAAAAACCTTATTAAATGAGTAATCTCCTGAAAATGAGAGCTGCGAACGTATTATAATTTAGTGCAATGCCATAGGTTCGCATCAAATAATCAATTCTCCTGTTACATCAAATGAGGTGTTTATACCTATTGTAGTTACTTTCCTATCCCAGTTTTTACCTAAATTATAAAATCTCAAATTGTCTTTACTTTTATCAATTATTGTCTCAAGCTTATGAACCAAAGCAGTAAATTGAGCTTCATTCAACACGCATTCAAAAACTGAGTTCTGAACTCTCCTACCATGGTTCACACAAGATTTAGCGACATTTCTTAATCGCTTTGCTCCACCTTTATCGGTCGTGTCAACGTCATATGTAACAAGAATCATCATTTTTTTAACATTTAAAGCATTAAAAACACTGGATAATTATCAACATCACCTCTTATATATCTTGCCAACAACATAGCTTGAGAATAAGGCAACAAACCAATTGGTATTCTTTCTTTTAAGTATGGATGTTCTATAACATCTTTTTTCCTTTTTTGCCATGATGAAATAATAGTTTTACGGCAATTGTCTGACATTAAAACAGTATCACCTTGATAGATAAAATCATTCTTGTTGACTTGTTTTCTGTTGATTAGAGACAAAACAAGCCTATCGCCCAAATAGCCTCTAAATTCCTCTATGAGGTCTAATGCAAGAGATGCCCTACCAGGTCTTAGCGTATGCATAAAACCAAAATATGGATCTAACCCCACTGTTTCTAATGCCGATACCATATCGTTTGTAATCAATGTATAAACAAACGATAACATTGCATTGATTTCGTCTCGAGGAGGTCTTCTACTTCTCTCCTTAAATAAGAAAATGTCTTTTTGAGCATGAATTAGTTCGTTAAAAACGCTAAAATAATAATTTGCGGCCTTACCTTCTATTCCTCTCAAATTGTCAAGATTGGTTGAAAATAATGCTTTTCTTTTCAATATATCCAGTTTCTTTGTGCATGTTGACACATTACCATTATCTCCATAATCTCTAATGTGTCGTCGCAAGATATTGCGTGAATTATGAATTTTAGCTGAAACTATTATTTTACTTAGTCTTAGTTTTACATCAATGTCATCAAACAGCTTAAACTGATTTCTCCTTAAGAAGACATTGCCTTTTGTTGAGTCATTAAAATGCCCTATGAATCTTCCTTGGGGAGACAAAAAAGTCAACGACACACCATTGTCATCACATAGCTTCATTATCCCAGGGCTTGCACCCATATAACCAAATGTAACTATGCTCTCAATATTATGAATTGGTATTCTGAATTGCTCTTTTTGTTCACATGACACAACTACATTCAAGCCATCTTTGCTTAAATAAGAGTTTGGTGTTGTAACATATAGCGTATTGAGAAGCTGTCTCATTTCAATAGATTGTTTTTTAAATATTGACCAACTTGTTGCCTTTCAAACATATCGGGATTGCAAATATCTTTTAGAGAACAATTTCTGCAAGACTTTGTTTTTACAGCTGGTGGTGTTTTACCCAAAGTCATGAGTTTGTGCATTTCTTTAGAACACTTTTTTGTCAAATCCCTGAGTGGCTCATTTATCTCAACAACTACTTTTTGGCGAGTCTCAAAATAAAACAAAGCAGCTTCAGGTATAATGATGTCTTTCATTTCTTCCAAACACATCACTTGGGCCGCAAGCTGCACTTTGTCTCTTTCATCCACTTTTGGTTTACCCCTCTTGTACTCTACTGGAAATGGAGACCACAATCCTGGATAGCGTTTGTGTGTAATTGAGTTCTTTTTATCAACAAATGGATGCAACTCAACTGCATCTGTTATTCCGTAAAGGCCTAGCGTTTTTGAAGCGACGCTAATTGAGCGCAGAGTAATAGTTTCTCCGTTTTTCTGTCTATATGTGGGGTCATTTACTCTTTCATGCAATATATTGCCTTCTATTGTAAGACGATTTTCTTGCCATTGCTGCTCAATGTGTATCAAAGCCCATTGTCGGGGACAAAACATATAATGTTGAATCCCCGACAGCATGAGCATGTCATCTTCGCTATAGAGCATTAAATCAATTCCTTTACCGTCACACCCTGTGGCAGGTTATATTTGTCAATAGTGACAGAGTAATCTTTGAAAGAACGAGCCACTTCATCCGAAATCCTCTCGACTTTCACGAGATCAAAGAGTTTGTGAGCTGGCGCATTGCCCAACTCTGAATCATGCTTGAAGACAATGAGCTTTTGAGCACTCATTAGGCCTCTTGCTGCAGAACGGTCTACATCAAACATGTTGATTAACGCATCCCAAAACAATGACAGGTCATCTTGAGAGAATCCTGTTTGTTTTGCAAGATTGGCCGAAACAAAACCATGACACACATAAAGACCATAAGGAACCGTAGATTTGCGACCCATGGTATGATTGTCGCCAGCCATCTTTTTTGCTTCTGCATCAGTAGCAACTGCAATTCTAGTAATAGAATGTTCCAAACTGGTAATTTCATTAACCGAACGAGCAAAGGTCATTTGAATAGGACCACGCACTTGACCTGCGTTCTTTCCTGTTGACATGACAGCGCCAAATGTGCGGATGTCATAAAACTTCTTGCACATCACATCTCGAGCAGCAAGGCGTTTCTTAGCCTCATCTTTTTCTTCCTTGACACCTTTTTCCTCAAACGAGGCATCTATGCTGTTGTTTAGCACAGCTCTCTCCTTGATGAAGATGTCAAAGCCTTCACTACAGTTTTTTGCGACCTGAACATAGTTGCGCACTTTACGTTTCAAGCACACATCAGTAACAAGTCCCATGCCAGTTTCGGCATCAATGCGTGGCAAGTTGCCTGCATCTGGATCCCCATTGGGATTTCCGTCCTGCACATCAAAGATGTACACAAAATCAAATCTGTTTTTTAATTCAGCCATACGATTTAATATTAATTGTTAGATAATTATTCATTCGAATCCTTGTCTTCTTTTTTAGTGAAGAAATCCTGACGCTGGTGGTAATAACCAACGAAAAAGCGAGCCTGGTCGTTGATGTCAAGGTGGGCAGGGAAGCCATCGCCTGAAATTTTTTCAACAATCTCACTCTTGAGTTTCTCTAACTGCACTTTGCGTCCAGGCACCAATTTTTCTTCATGGTGGATAGACAAGTTTAGAAGATTAGCAAAAACAGCTGCTGGAGTTGTTGATGCCGAGTTCATGTAACGTTCACGGATAGTGCTAATGTTGTTAGCTTCTTCCTGAATCTTCACCATTGTGGCAAATAATCGTCCACACAGGTAACCAATGTTGTCATTTGATCTGTCTAGCATTTTTTCTATTTTTTTATGATTACTAATTTTCCTGTTAAGATAAGCCTTGATAATAGAAGCACGTGAGACAAAAATATCTTTATCCGTTTCAGCTTTAATTCTTCTTAAGCAAGCTGAAAAAAGACTATAAGGATAAGGAGTCCCTTCTATAATACTTTTGATAATTGCTTCAATCAGGTTAGGAGATACATTACTCTCTTTTCCCTGCAAAGCAATTGTGCTAATCATATTATATACACCATAATAAGGTTTTCTTTCTTTTCTGGTGTCATTAATTTCCATGTCTTCGAAATGCTTTAGAATCTTCTCGGCAAAGTCTTTTATTGTAGTCTCTTTCCAATAAATTACTGCAATTCTTGCCGAGTTTGGCGCCAACCCTAAAATATAGAATTTATCGTTGTCATTGGATGTTAGCTTTCCAGAGTAAATAGCATTGAAAACTTGCCTAACTTCGTGAATCCTACGATTTGGATCATCACTTTTCACATTAGTCAAAAAATTGTAAAAACAGCTTTCAGCTTGTTTCGAGGTCTCACTATTTGATGATGCCCAAAATACGAAAGTTCGATTACCAATAGTAAATTTATTTAAAGAATTCTTTTGCAACAATCTGTTTAATGCTGTTGTATAACAAGATTCTGCTTCGGTAGAAATTGTGGCGTTTGAGCCTTTTGATTTACCATAAGAGTCATATCCAGAATTAACCTGAAATGCAACAAGTTTTGCTACTGCTTGGCTTCCAATAATTGGAGTAGCAGTTGTAGTATTAACAAACTGGGATGAATTACCTGTTATAAGGCAAATGGCTTTTGGAGAATCATATTCTCCATTATCAAAAGAGAGTCCTCTTAACAACTCATCTTCAGCCACAATTTGCATAGAACCATTTATCCTAAAAGATAAATTAACCGAAGGCTTCTTCTCAATTTCTTCCCACAAGTCTGAATCCTTTAATTTATCAATTCCATCATTTTTGTAAAACAACGTTACGGCTTTGAAAGCTTTGTTTGAAGAATATTTCTGGGCAATCTTCTCACATTGCGCAACAAAGAGGTCATGTTTTATCTTAGACTTTTTGATGGAGTTTATAAGCTTAGTATTATTCTCATCACTTAGGATTTCTTTATGTGCTGGAGTGTAATTAAGCACATATTCCACATTGTCCCAAAACAGGTAAGGTTTAGGGGCTGAAGTTCTAGCGCCTTTGACAACCAAGAATTTCTTAGCGTTTTTATTGTCAATTCTACAGTCTTCCAATCTTAGGAATTTACCAGTTTCATCAATGACAATGACAAATGCAATCTCTTTGAACTCCATGCCAATCGGTGCCAAATCTCCACATCGGTGGTAATAATCATATAGAGCTTTCAGAATCATCTTAGCACCTCCTCACTATCTAACGGTGGAACAATTATCTCTCCTTTCTTCATATATGCACGATAGAACATGGCTTGAATATCATTTGGATTAGAAAAATCCATATCATAAAGCATGATTCCTAAATCTCTATCTTCATTAATTGGTGTAACGACTTTCTCAGCATCATTCATTATTAGTTTGAAAGAAGCCGAGAATTCACGTGTGCCAAGATAAGGCTGGTTAAAACATTGGCCTTTGCTTGCCCTACGCTCAAACATTGCCTGATATTTCCCTGGATTCTCATCGGGACCACCTGTTCTATTTTCGCTTTTTCTCGCTTTAGGAGGAATGTAAACCATTGTTGCATAAAGTCTATAATGTACATCCTTGAGAAGTAATGCGTTTCGCTGTTGTCTTACATCTTCAATGAAAATCTGTTCTTTCTGTAATGTGCCTACAGCTCCAACTTCATTTCTCCTAATAGAAGTCCATTTTATGGGACTGAGAACCTCAATCTTGTTTACCTGCCATCTTATAGCTGGCTTCCAAAAGATTGCATCAAATATCGCTCTTGCCGCCGAAGGGGTAATCACGTCGTAGCTCACCCTCTCAACTTTAAGCTCTGGTCGCGTGAAACAAGCCATGTCGCCCCACACTTCCAGGCAATATTCTTTGTCAAAATAGTCCATATTATAATGTGTTATTTAATTAATATTTCATCAAGCCAATGATTGTCGAGTGTTAGCCCAACTTTATTGTCATATTGTTTTGCATCAGGAATGTAATAAATCCCTTCAGTAATTTCTTCAATAAATCCAGCTTTGTTCAGTTTATCAAAATCCCGCTTGTGTACCGAGACGGTATATTGACCTAGTTTTCGCATCAATGGATAACTAATGCCGTCACTAATTAGTGTCTTAACAAGTTTGGGACTGTCTTCATAATTCACGATTATGCTTACTCCATTATCTTCAATCAATCTGAAATTTTGAGATGCCGTTTTAAAGCAAATGCTTGAAGGATCATATAGATAAGTCGCCATATTTTGCTTGTCAAAACTTTCGGTTCTTGAGAATAATTGATAGAAGAAATTGGTCATAGCCTTAGGAGCAAACCAATCTTCAACATTTTCCATGTTCTTAAAGGCGTTTGTGGCATCAGAAATTGTGCCAGGAGGATTTGGACCAAGAGAGAATATGGTGGTGTGACCAATGTCTAATTTTCCTTCTCGGTTACAACGGCCAGCTGCTTGCAGAACAGAATCCAAACCAGTTTCTTGCCTATATACTACTGGAAAATCAATGTCCACTCCTGCTTCAATAAGTTGCGTGGCAACGACAATAATCTTTTTGTTGTTAGTGTTTTGCAAAGCAAGTTTTATTTCGTCTATTGTTTTCTTAATATGAGCCGGGCACATCATTCTCGATAAGTGAAAAGTCAATCCATCATGAGAAAGATTATTGTAAATAGTTTGCGCATGTTTTCGAGTATTAACAATGCAAAGCACTCGATTCTCTTTCTCCAAATTGTGCGCAATCTCTTCATGGCTCGCCTTGTCGTAGTTAAAATGTAGTTCAACTCGTTTAAGCTTTTTGTGAAGTTCAAACTCTTCTGGAATAATTTCTTTTAAGTTCTGAATGCCTTTTAATTCTACCGTATTAGTCTTAAAATCTCCTTTTAGAGCTGGCAAACTTGCTGTGGTCAACAAAACTGAAGTTGAGAATAATCGGTTATAGCTCTTTAGACTATCAATTATTGGTTGAAGGTATTGAAGTGGTAGCGTTTGAACTTCATCTAGAATCAAAATGCTATTGGCTATGTTGTGCAGCTTGCGACAGTCTTTAGGACGGTTAGAGAACATGGATTCAAAAAGTTGTACATTAGTAGTCACAACTATAGGATAATCCCAGTTCTCGGTCGCCAAACGCAATTGTTCCGACAGTTCTTTTTCTCTAATGCTATCAAAATCTACGTTTGAATGATGCTCTAATACATTCTTGTCGCCAAAAATTGAGCGCAATATGGATGCTGTTTGGGTAATAATGCTGGTATATGGTATAGCTATAATCACTCTTTCTTTATTGTGAACAATGGCATGATTTATTGCCCAAACAAGAGACGATAGAGTTTTTCCACCACCAGTTGGAACAGTTAAACTGTAAAATCCCGTGTCATGAGATGACATGTCAAGGCAACGCTGTTGTACTTGATTTCTAATTCTATTAACAGGTGTGTCCTTGGCATTCTTTTTTAGCTTATCAAGATAATCATCAAGCATGGGTTTTAGTGATGCCAGTTTATCGGCTTTTCCTCGTTGAAGTGAGTTGCGCTTGTTCATGAACGCCTCGGTATCGAGGTAATCGGCATCAACAAGACAAGAGAATAAAACTCTAATTAAGTTGTGGCAATCAGCAGCTTCTTTAATGTTACTCATTCCAAGAGGAATCTGGAAATTGATGTCAATGGGCATATCATCAACATCATTTGGAATCTCTCTATTAAGAACTTCTTCATATTCGTTATAGTCGTGTAATCCTGAATGATGCCCATAAATTTCAGGCCCAATTATGCTATCAAATTGGGGAAACTGTTTTCTTGACAAAAGCGCTCCTACATAAGCATGCTCAACACGAACATCTTTTAGAGTTGAATCGTAGCCAGAAGAACTTTTTATGTGATCTTGAAATGCTTTCTGTTCTTTTCCTTTATCATGTAATAATCCCAAAATCTTACCAATTTGCCCAAAACCAAACTTTGAGGCAAATCTTTCAGCAAGAGTAGCGACATTATTGCTATGCTCTTCGTTTGATTGAGGAATCCATTCTTGGTTTCCGTTAAGTTGTTTAATATGAGATATTATCATGGTTAAAAAATTAATTTACAAATATAATGTGAAAAACACAATTGATAAAAACTCTTGAAAAAGAGTTTTCAACAATTTTTGCAAAGATAACAAATGGCTGTGCAAAAATCAAGCACATTAAATCTAAAAAAAGTTGTTTTGGTTGTTTTTACGTTGTGTATGTTGTTTGATAAAACTGAGTCAATATGGATTAGAGTCCATTATTACAATGAAATCGTTTTTAATAGTACTTAATCGTTTGAAGAAAAATGCGCAATTTGGCGCAAAATCTGTTGTGAATTGTTTTCAAATTTGTATCTTTGTGGGAGAAAAGTTTAATTTATAATTTTGATAAGATGAAAAGAAGAACATTGGCGATTGTTTTTGCTTGGTGTGCGCTGGCATTGGTGGCGCAGAATAGCATTAAGGTGAATTACAAAGGTTCAAAGCCTACTATCAGTGACTTTGGCTGGTCTTACCTGTCGCAGGCTATTATCAGCGATGGAGACTGCATTGATGAGTCGACAAATGCGATAAAGCAGGCTTGGATTAATCACCGTAAGGGTCTTCCATTGGACAAGGGCGATAAATTGACGATAGATGAGAAGAACGGCTATGCGGTGTATGAGTCGGTATATGAGAACTCAATGCTGAGGATTGAGATGTGCTACTGGAATGAGGCTGACGGCAAGCACAAGCTGTTTGCCTATAACATCAAGGGCTTCCAGGATGGTAAGTACAGCCCGGGCCAGTTTGATGGTCTTTACTTCTGGCGTTACTCCAATTCAAAGAAGAAGATGACGAGGTGCGACGCTCCTGGCTTTGAGTTGGTATTTTGCACAGAAGATGGAGACCAAATTTCATATGACCTGCCCCGCGTAGGCAAGAACATTGTTGTCAATGTGTGGAAGGACAGTGGTAAAGAGTCAAGGACTCTGAAGTGGAATGGTCGCCGCTTCAGTCCCCCCAGCCGTTGACCCGATTGGGATAAAAACAGGACTGCATCTAATGGGAGCAGCCCTGTTGTTTTTTTAGGTTCGATTCGGGATTATGCGTTGCAGTTGTCGCAGTCGCAGTTGCCTTCGCAACCTTCCTTTTTGTCATCACCGCAGCCTCCGCAGTCGCCTCCGTTGCATCCGCCGCACTGGTGGCGTGGAGGGTTCTTCTCCTCTTCGGTGGCCTCTCGCACGTTAACGACCTTGCCAGTATACTTCACTGTCTCGCCAGCGAGCTGGTGGTTGAAGTCAAGGGTTACGGTGTTGTCGGCAATCTCCTTGACGATGCCCTCAATGCGCACTCCGTCGCTTGTCATCATGGGCACGAAGGCTCCTTCGAAGACGCGGTCGCTGTCGAACTCGCCCTCAATCTCGAATATTGACTTGTCAAGCACCTGAACGAGCTCTGGGTTGCGCTCTCCAAAGGCCTCGATGGGCGAGAGAATGAAGTCGAACTCATCACCAGGCTTTAATCCCTCGAGGTGACTGGTGAAAGACTCGAGCATACCAAGCTCGTGGCCGAAGACGAAGCGGTCGGGCTTGTCCTCAGTGAACTCATAAATCATGGTGTCGCCGTCTTTTTCCACCAAGAAAATCTTATAGGCGATTTCCACAAATTTTCCTTTGCTGATTTTTTCCATATAGTTTGAATTATTTTTTTTTCCAGTACAAAAGTAGTGCTTTCGTGTGCAATCTACAAGAAAAAAAACCACAATTGTGTCCGAAAAAAGAATATTTAACCAAAAGATGTGTTGCAAAGTGGCAAATATGTGTGTAACTTTGCACTCGCAAAGTGGCAGTAAGCCCAAGCGATGCTCATCCTAATTAAACTATTGTTACAATGAACGAGACCGGTATAAAACAGATTAATCTCAACGACGTGCCACAGTTGACAGAGTGCATGAAGTATTTTGACGGTGAAATAGGATTTGCCGACGATATACGCTCGGTGGAGACCCTTGTCAATGCTTTCAAGGTGAATTTTGTGGCAATGATTTTCTGCACCAGTGGCAATCTGTCGATGAATGTCAACTCCCAGCGTTTTGACATTACTGCCAACGACGGCATGCTCATCGACATGCAGAGCGTGGTGAGCGACATCACTTACGACAGCGAGATGAGCTGCAAGATAATCTGTATCTCGCTCGACGGTGGCATCACTTTCATGACCAAGAGCGTGTTTGAGGCTTTCCTGCGCATCAAGCAAAACCCTGTTGTACACTTCTCAAGTGATGAGATGGAGCTGATGAGCCGATACTATGAACTTGCACGTTTCAAAATCACTCACCCTGATGTGGGCTCTAATGGGAAGGAACCTATGCACTCCATCCTCAGAGCTTATGTGCTTGATATGATAGCCAACCTCACCAGCCACTTTGGTGAGTATCGCAATGTGACGATGATGCGTCAGGGCGACAAGATTTTCCACAACTTCATCATGCTCCTTGCCAAGAGCAACGGCACCCAACGCAGCGTGAAAGACTATGCCGACGAACTGTGTGTCTCGCCAAAATACCTGACGAGCATCTGCCGCAAGCATGAGGGGAAGACTGCCAGTGAGCTAATTGCACTCAATACCATAGGGCACATAAAGCAGATGCTGCTCTACAGCTCGCTCACCATTAAGGAAATCGCTCTGCAGCTTGGCTTTGAGAACTTGTCGTTCTTTGGAAAATACGTGAAGAAACACTTGGGACACTCGCCCAACAACTACCGCAAGATTAACGGCTACGGGAAGTAGGAGTGCTAAGTAGGAAGTAGGAAGGAAGAAGTAGGAAGGAAGAAGTAGGAAGTTGCTTCGTTGTTACTCGGTGGGTTTTTCGTTGACTGTGAGGGAGATGAGCTCGAGACGGGCGCTGTTCTTCTTTGCGATGCGGATGGTGAAGTTGTCGATGGTGTGCTCCTCGCCTTGGTTGGGAATCATCTCCAGGCGGTTCACGATATATCCCGCAATAGTTTGATAATCGTCGCTCTCGGGCAGATCAATGTCGAAGAGCTCGTTGATGCGCTCTATCTCCATGCGCCCAGAGAATTCGTAGGTGTTCTCGCCGGTCTTGCGTGCCACCAGTTTGCGGCGGTCGTGCTCGTCCTCGATGTCGCCAAAGATTTCCTCCACGAGGTCCTCGAGAGTTATCATTCCCGCAGTGCCGCCAAACTCGTCGACCACAATCGCCATGCTCTTCTTCTCCTTGAGCAGATTCTGCATCATCTTCTTGGCGAGCATAGTCTCGGGTGCGATAATCACAGGTTTGATTTGGTCTTTCCAGTTCACGTCGGCGGGTTTGAACATCTCGCTCACCTGAATGAATCCCAGCACGTTGTCGATGTCGTCGTGGTATACCACCAGCTTTGACAGTCCGGAGCGTGTGAACAGCTCGCTCAGTTGTTCGCGGCTGGTCTCGGCGATATCCACTCCCACAATTTCGTTGCGGGGAATCATGCAGTCGCGCAGACGCGTGTCGCTGAAGTCGAGGGCGTTCTCAAAGAGCTTCACTTCGCGCTCCACCTCACGGTTCTCGTCCTCGCTCTTGTCGATGTTCTCCTGAAGGTAGTCGTCGAGCTCGCCAACCGAGATGAGCCTGATTTCTTTCTTCTCGTTCTTGATGCCAAAGAGCTTCATCAGCGCCCCCGACAGCCAGGTGGTGAACTGTGAGATAGGGTAGAGGATGAGATAAAGGAAGAGCAGAGGCACGGCAAAGATGCGGAGTGAGCGGTTGGGGTTGATGCGGAAAGCCGTTTTTGGGAAAAATTCACCCATCAGCAGCACAATAGCAGTGGAGATGATGGTCTGAACCAACAGAACCATCGCCTCGTTGCCACCAAGCCAGCTCTCAAGAGGATTCTTCAGTAGCCATGCTATACCAATACCATATACTACATGCACAATGTTTTGTCCCACAAGCATCGTTGAGATAAACGTCTCACGGTGAGCATAGAAGATGTTTAGGATATGGCTCACTAAGCCACCCTTCTTGATGTCAATCTCAGCTTTTACTTTGTTTGACGATACAAACGCGATTTCCATTCCCGAGAAGAATCCCGCGAACACAAGCGCTGTAATGGTGAGAATGAGATAAGGAATGAACGAATCCACTGTGTATTGTATAATTTGCTTTTTTGTTAAAAGATTACATCGATGGCATCTTGGTATCGCCCACAGGGACAATAGCTTGGACTTTGTTGACGCTATAGTTGGTCATACGGTCGTTCGACTCATAGCCATAGCCCTCCAGTATCTTGTCTTTCGACCTCATCCTGATGAACGAGTCGCTGTAGTACTTGTTACTCTTGCGGTCCCAGTACATCTGGTTGGTCTCTATCTTGCTGCCGTCGCTGTTGGTGATGATGACCATGCTGTTGAGGCTCCACAGCGTCTTCTCCTCGTCATAGTAGGCCGAGTCGCAGGTGATTTCGCCTCCGTTGTTGTCGTGAATGGTAACATTCCCCACCAGGTTGAGCATGCGCAGGTTGCGGTCGTAGTGAGCTGAGTCGCATTTCATCGACATCTTCACTTTGAAGTTAGTGGTATCTTCAAGCTCCTCGGCGATAAGCCCATCAGGGAAAATCCAGTGTGGATTCTCTTGATTCTCAAATGCCTGCCAGGTCTTGGTGGTGATGCGGTAGCGGGTCTCGCCCGAGTCGCTAAGCAGAGTCTGAACATTATGCGACACCATGGTCGGCATTTTTGATGGGTCCATTCCCTTGCCGTCGGTGGTGCCTATATCGTCCTTACACCCGCTGGCTATAAGGATTATTATTAAAATAGCTATAATAAAATAGTATCGACTTTCCTTCATTGTTGCAAAAGAGCAACCTCCTTAATTATTTGTTCTGTACTTCGTTCTTGTAACTGTTTGTTACTTGTGTTATTTCGTTCTTGATTACCTAATCTTGTTCTTCCAGAACCACATCTCGTTGAAGTTCACGCTCAAGGTGATATTGAGGTAGTCCTCGGTAATCAATTTGGTGGGAGCACTATAGCGATGCTTCCATTCAACGCCCAGGTTCACGAGAGTCTTGTTGGTACCCAAGGCAGGGAAAGAGAATCCAATACCCAGACCGTAGTCGCGAATGTCGTTGCCGTTTACTGTCGTGTAGTCGTTGTTGTAGAAGGCACCCAAGCGGTAGGTCATGCGGTTAAGGTAGTTTCCGCGGGGATTGGGGATGTAGCTAACACCGGCAGCCACCTTCCAGCGGTCGTTCCACTTGGTATCGGGGACCTCAAAGTAGTTGATGGGAGTGTATTTTGCCTTCGACCACTGTTGATAGGTGTAGTCAAGCTCCAGGTTCAAACGGTTGTCGTAGGTGTAGCTGATACCAGCTCCTAACGTGGTGGGGAGCTCATAGTTGCCTTTCATTGTCATGTAGCTCACAGTGTCGACCTTGGTGTCAAGATCGCTGTCATACATCGTGCCCCATGCGGTGCCATGCATCGACTTTTTGGGAGAGTAGGTTGCACCAAGAACTATGCGGTGCTTGCGCGACAAGTTGAAGGTATACTGCAAACCCAATCGCATGTTCCAGTCACGAACCTCAAGGTTGCGAGTGAACTGGGTCGATGAGACTGAGGTGACAGCAGTGTTATTGGTTGTGGTACCAAACAGATAGGAGAAGTTTGCACCTATCGACAGTCCTTTAAATGGCCTATAACCCACACCAGCAAATAGCTCACTAAGGCCTCCGCTGCCCGAACGGGAGTCTGTGCCACTATCAATATTACCTCCAAAGGTGTAACCTACACTTGAAAATGGCACGACGCCAATGGCACCACCCAAGTTCTTGGCAAGCCTGAACTCCATTGTGATGTAGTCAAGGCCGCCACCCAGGTTATAGCCTTTTTTGTCGCCTTCCTTCGACCAGCAGTTGGAGATATCCAATCCTAAGTCCCACAAGAATGTTAAGGAGTCGACTTGTGAATAACTGGCTGGGTTCATGACGTTGATTTGACGTCCATTCTGCATGGCATAACCCACGCCTCCCATCGAACGCTGAATGCCAGTGGCATTGTCGTTGAGAAGTCCGAATCCTAACTTGGAATAGGGTGAAGTTGTTGATTGCGCCAACGATGGCAGTGACCATGCTGCCATGACCACTAATGCTGCTATAATGTGCTTGATGACTTTCATCTCGGTTTATTAAAATTACTACAAGGTGCAAAGGTACTAAATAGTATTTAAATAAAGCGGTTTTCTACATTTTTTAGCATTTATCACAAGTCGTTAAACTCATGATTTCTCTTTGCCAGTGAGGTGCGAAATCATCATTGTGGCATAAATCTGCATCACTGCGCCTGCCAACAAGAAGGCTACCCAGCTTTTTTGCATCGACGCGTCGTGGACAAACAGGCATGCCGCCGAAACACAGTAGAGCACCGCAGCCCACACGTTCATGCGTGTCAAGCGGCGCACGCGCAGCGAGTTGTCGGCACTGGGAGTGAGCACTTGCGACACAAGTGTGAGAGCGGCACCAGTAGCATAGGCATAGCGCAGCCAGGGCCAGTTGACGCCAACGATGGGTAAAAATGCCGCGCCCAAGAGCACCAGCATGCCCAAGCATAACAGCAAGTTCACTATTTTGGGGTTAACTTTTTGTTTCATAGATTTGGGTTAGGGAATGTCGGTGATAAACACATCTTCGTTGGCGCGTTTCATCTTATATTGCTCGCGAGCTATTTTCTCGAGGGTCTCTTTGTCGGTGTTGAGCTCTTGAGTTTTGCGGATATAATACTGGGCGGAGTCCTCTTGCTCTTTAATCAGGGCCTTCACTTTGTCCATCTCAACTTTCTGCTTCGAGATCTGCCTGTAATTGTTCTCTCCAAAAAACAACAGCATCACAACGAACGCAAGGAAGATAATAAATGGAATACTGAGCCACAAAGGAATCCATTTGGGGCGCTTAATTTTTTTCAATGTCATACCGTTTTTATAACTTAAAATATTCGTTTTACTTTTAAAGTGCGAAGTTATTCATTTAATCTCTATGTGTCAATAATCAAGTGGTAACTTTAACAATTTTTTGTTCGTTTGTCGTTTATGGAGTAATGGTGAGAATGATTAGGAAACTATAGGGGAGAGGGGAGAGGGGAGAGGTTAGAGGGGAGAGTGGGTTACGCCTGGGTTTTGTCAGACGATTAATGACAATTAAAAACAATTTCGTTGGATACTGGAATCAAACAACTTACACAACGTAATAACAACCAAAACAACTTTTTGGGATTTTGTGTTGTCTTGAAAAAAGTAGACTGTTTTCTAGGGACGTGTGGGACATTATGGACAAAATTGACAAGATTGACAAAACAGAAGGGATTATTATTCAACATTAAAAAAAGCTGCCGGAGTTTTTATCTTCTGCGGCAGCCGTTAATTCTACGGAGTTACGGAGGGAAGGAGAAAAAACTCCTCAACTCCTCAAACTCCGTAGAAATAAATACTAACGTTATTTGATTATCTTCTCGCTTTTACGCGTGCCGTCGCTATAAGTAGTGACCTTGAGGTTCACGCCCTTGAATGGCTCAGAGCTCTCCACACCAGCGAGATTGTAGTAGCGAACGCTCAACACTTGCTTATCGCCCTCAAGTGTAGATATGTCTGTTACTGTTCCCAAATACTCCATTGCTTTGTCATACATCACGCCTTTGTAGATGATTTTACCATTCTCCTCAACCCAGGCAAGGCCATCTAGAGAAGCAATTCCTGCTATAAGGATATTAGTATATTGCGGCGCTAACAAATGACCGGCATCACTATCAACGCCAATGCCCTCTATGATTGTGGCTGAATAGAAATCATCAAGACCATCATCCACTATATAGGCATCATGGGGTTCTCCATCTACCGTTACGGTGGTTGCGGAACAATTTTTCCTGAAGTACTTGCTTATGCTGATGTTTCACGGTTAAAATCATAGATTGCCATCTCATAATTATTCCATTGACTGTAGTACTGGGAGTTCTCCTCGTCCCATCCCCACCAATAGTGATATTGCAAGAATGGTTTTTCAAAAAGACCTATCAGTTCTGATCTTTTTTCATACAAATCTTTCACATAAACTACTTTAGACTCCTCCCGCATACCACGAAGAGTGGCACTATAAGTCACATTTTTTTGATTGTCATACTCTTTATATGCAACCTTCTTATAGGTTTTCATCTCTACTTTATCCATTACAGTTGAATCACCATCAAAATTAAATGAATAAAGGTAATTTGTTGAGCCATATAAGTCCTTATAATATCCTTCATATCTCACAAAATACCATGTTACCCCCTCACGAACGAGAGGATAATAAACGTCATCATCTGCGCTGGCGCTGGTTATCATCAGCAGTCCCAGCAAGGTAAAAAGCATTTTTTTCATACTTAAATCAGTTTTGTGTTTGTTATTTTGAGTTATTAAATCACTGCAAAAATCCGAATTCTTTACTAAATAAAAAAATAATCGCAAGATATTCTTGCGATTGTATAATACTGTTAATCAACGTATTCCTAAATAAATTTGATACCAATATATTTATTATTGTAAAAAATCCCTAACAATAGCTAAATACAACTGAAATGTCAAATTTCATTTCACATCATCTTCTTGAGATAATCATTTAGCAAAACATCCAAATTCATTTTTTCCTTAATTTTGTTTCTCTTGCTCGTTACAGTTCTCGCATTCCTGTATCCTTTGCAAACTGCAATCTCTGCATCATTGAATCCACAACAAATTAAGCCAATGACATTCATCTCGGTTGGTGATAATTTGGGATATTTCTTTTCAATTCTCTTAATGATATTGTTGTGTTTAAGATTCAAGTAGACATATAGTCCATTCCAGAATTCCTTGTCACTGTCATCGATAGGTGACACTTTATGCTCTGCATTTTTTGATTGATAATCTCTGGGTTCATTATAGGTTTGAGACATGATGTTTTTCAGGACACTAATGTGGGAAAGCATAACATTGGCAAACCGATTGTTTATATTGACAAGTTCATCATTAAGGCGATCATATTTGTCGGAATTCTCATTTCTTATTTCATCTATCAATCTTTTTGAATCTTTTTTCTTCTTCAAATATAGCAACAAGAAAACAACTGATATCAGTAGTAATGACCCTATAAGCAAAGAAATTATTTTCTTTTTCTTTCCTAAACTTATTGAAGCATCTGATTTAGTACTCTTATCAAATTCCTGTTCAGAATCAAGCAGTTTATATCTTGTTTTGTTGTATTCAAGAGAGTTAGAGATTTTATTGCACAGAGTGTTAAATATACGATATTGTGAAAGGTTGTTTTCGCACAATGCAATCTCCCTTAAAGCTTTATACATCAGCAGACTGTCGTATGCAGTATTTTGTGATTTATCAAGCAACGAGATGAAATATTTAGCCGAATCAAGATCTTTCTGATTGGCATAAATAAGGCTCATCATATAATAATTGTAGTTCTCTTCAAAGCTATTATTCAGTCGGAAAGCATCCAAAATATATTTCTTTGCCTGTGAGTATAAAGAGTCTTCAATATACATCAAAGCATAATTTATATCTATGCTATAAATACTGCTAGTGTCCTTTAACTCTCTTGCCGTTGACAAAGCCTTGTCATAACATTTTCTTGCTTCATTAATATCTGTAATCCTTAGCACATTCCCGCTATATTCCAAAGCTGCCATCGTCATTTTTTTGTCTCTTAAAATCTCGTAATAATGAGCAGCCATTTGGAACTTGTTTAAATCAAGGTTATTACTGGCGTAATTTTTGTAGTACAACATTCCCATTCTGAAGTTTATTTGTGCGAGGTTTCGATAGTCGGTAGTGTCGGCGTTTTCCTCAGCTTGCTTGTAGCATTTCATCGCCTCGACGGGTTGCTGAGTATTAAACTCATAATAAGCTCCTTTATATATTAGTGCTCGAGTGTAGTGCTCACGATTATGATTGTCACTGTAGTAATCCAACGCAGAATTAATTAATGAATCGCTAGAGCAGTTGCCATAGCAACGAAATTGTGCCTGTGTAAGCAAGAGCGCATGATATGCAAGGTTTTCTTCTCCTTGAAGTGAATCACGGTTGATTGATTCAAGAATGGCAAGCGAACTGTCGGGATTGGACCACATAAGTGTATCGGCATGTACAAGTCGCTTGTCCTCGCTGCCACGGCAGCCCACCATAGCGGTGATGAGCAGCGTAGAGAGTGCTATGTAAACTAATCGTTGCATTGATAAAGGTTGAATTACTAAATGGTGGGTTGTGTGTGGCTCTTGAAGTTGGTTTACAGCAAGTCGGGTCTCAGTCGCTTGGTGCGTTCCATTGCTTGTTGCATTTTCCACTCCTCAATCTTAGGGAAATTGCCGCTGAGAAGTATCTCAGGAACCTTCCAGCCGTTGAATTCTGCAGGTCGGGTATAGACGGGTGCCTCGAGCAAGTTGTCCTGGAAGGAGTCGTTGAGGGCGCTCTGCTCGTCACCTATGGCGCCAGGAATTAGCCTAATAACGGCATCGGCAATCACGGCGGCAGGAAGCTCGCCTCCAGTGAGCACATAGTTGCCGATTGATATTTCGCGGGTGATGAGGTGCTCGCGTATGCGGTAGTCCACACCCTTGTAGTGCCCACACAGGATTATCAGATTCTCGGCGAGCGACAGTTGGTTGGCGATGGGCTGATCCAGCAGTTCGCCGTCGGGCGAAGTGAATATCACTTCGTCGTAGTGGCGCTCGCTCTTCAGTTGCTCGATGCAGCGATACACAGGCTCTATCTGCATCACCATCCCCGCCTCCCCGCCAAAGGGGTAGTCGTCCACCTTGCGGTGCTTTCGCAGCGACCAGTCACGCAGGTTGTGTATGTGAAGCTCCACCAGTCCCTTGTCTTGAGCGCGCTGAACGATGCTGCAGTGCAGTGGCGATTCCAGGGCCTCGGGCATTACTGTTAGTATGTCGATTCGCATTATTTCTTTTGGTGTTTTGCAACTGCAAAGTTACACATTTTTTTGATTTTTCTTGATTTATACACCTCGCAGTATCCATTTATTTGCTATTTTTGCACGTTTTTAGGGGAGTCTCGCTCTGTTGGCTTTCCTGAAAGACTTGATATGGCAAGATTGAACTTGAAAAATATTTTCAGCCGTCTGTGGTCGGTCGCAAGTTGGATAATGACGCCGGTGATAAAGGAGTTTAATTTCTTTTTTGTCATTTGGCTCATCAACAGTAGCGTGACGTTGGGTAACCTGGTGGGGTGTTTCTTCTTCCCCGACAACGACCTCATGCAGGGCTTGAGGTGTCTCGCACTTTCAACGGTTGTCACCTATCTCATCACACTCATATTGTACTTGTTGCGGAAGCGAGGGTCGCGCATAGCGTTTAAGGTATTGTGCTACACTGTGATAGTTGCACTCGAAGTGGTCTACGCGTTTCTCATGCTCAACTTTGATATGGCGCTGGGACCACGGGTGCTAATCTTGCTTGCCGAGACTAATGCCAAAGAAACCTCCGAGTTCATAAGCACCTATTTTCTCACGTCAAAGAGCCTTTGGGCTTATGCTGCAAGTGTGGCAATCATCTTAGCAGTGGCTCTCATCGAGTGGAAGAAGGAGTTATTTAATAAGTTTGCTGCCACAAAGGCGATGCGCATTGTTCTTGCAATTATCTTTTTGCCGCTGTTGCTGTGGGGAGCCTATCTTTCTCACAATTACGTCAGGCTGGGCACTTGTAGTAACTCCAAGGAGCTAAAACAGTGGCTCCAGGATTTTGGAGTCGATGCTCTCGATCACTTGACGACTACCTATTACTCCCTGTGCTATCTCAAGGTGAGTGATGCCGACATAGCGCATGCTGTTGCTGTGGCGCGCGCTGTGGAAAAATCGCCTGTCTCGGTCAGCGAGCCCGACTCGCTCAATGTGGTGATGGTGCTCGGGGAGAGCTATATCAAGAGCCATGCATCGCTTTATGGATACCCTCTGAACACCACACCATTGATGTGTGCCGAGCGCGACAAGGGCAACTTGGTGGCGTTCACCGACATTGTCACGCCATTCAACGCCACTTCGCAAGTAGAGAAGAATTTTTTCGCGCTCAATGACTTCTCGCGCGAGGAGATGTGGTATGAGAAACCGATTTTCCCAACTGTCTTTAAGCATGCGGGATACAAGGTTTTCTTCTGGGACAATCAGCGTAACTATGCCAAAAAGGAGATGTTTACCATCACAGTGAACTCGTTTATTTACAACGACACAATAGCTGGACTAAGCTACGATGAGACATCAAGCGTTGGGATACTTTTCGACAATGATTTAATCTCCAATTTTTTGAGCAAGTCCAAGGTAAAGCCTGGCAAGTATAACTTGTATATCTTCCACCTCATGGGGCAGCATGTGCACCCGGTGGGTCGTTACCCCAAGAAAAAAGGATTTGATGTGTTTAATGCAGGCTCTATCAAGCGCAAGGACTCTTATCTCGACAAAGACAAGTTGACCTACATAGCACAATATGACAACGCCACTTACTATAACGATGCCGTTATCAAACACATTTTTGACTTGTGGCGTGACAAGAACACTGTTGTGCTATATTTCTCGGACCATGGCGATGAGGCCTATGACTATCGCGACCACTGCGGACGAGGGAATGTGACTGTACCTAACGCTTCTCTCTTGCATTGCCAGAACGATGTGCCGTTTGTGGTTTGGGCAAGCGATTATTATATCTCTCACCACAAGCAGCTTTTCAACCAAATCAAGAGTGCTGCCAACAGGCCAGGTGTGGTGCTCGACGCCAGCAATCTCTTGCTGCGACTGGCAGGTATCAACACGCCCTACTATCTTCCATATCGCGACATTTCTAGTTCGCAGTACGAGCCTTATCCTCGCATCGTCTTTGACAAATATGACTACGACGAAGTGATAAAAAGCTCCAAAGAAAAATAATACCATCTCAGCAGGCTGAGATGGCAGTTTAGCATTGTACTAGATTTAGTTAAGAATCAGTCTAAATCTATAAGTTTCAGTCTATAGGCCTTGCCTATAAGTTCTGCGACATTGCGTGAATCGGTCTTATGCAACAATTGCTTGCGGTGATATTGTACAGTATTTATTGAGATATAGAGCTTCTCGGCAATTTCTCGACTGCTTAATCCCTCAACAAGAAATCTTAGAACTTCTCGCTCACGCACCGTTAAATCTTTTGTGGTGTGTGCCATATAATAATAAATTGTTAATAATTTCTACAAAGTAGACGCAAAATAAACATACAATGGTATAATTTCCAAATAATTACGAGGAAAATTCGCCCTTTTGTGTTAAAACTACCCCTTTTAGTAGCAAAAAAGTGATAGTTTTAGCATATTTTTTCATGAGGGATTAAATTTACTACTAAATAATGCCTACAAATTGTAATAGCAACCTCTTTTTTTGCCAAAAAACATTTTTTTTGAAAAAAAATAGAAAAAAATTTTGTCAGTTAAAAAAAAGGCTGTAACTTTGCACCGCAATTTCCAAATGGTGCGTTAGTTCAGTTGGTTAGAATGCCTGCCTGTCACGCAGGAGGTCGCTGGTTCGAGTCCTGTACGCACCGCAAGTGGAGAGAGGAGAAGAGCGAAGATGTGCTTCGGCACTATTCGCTCTTTCTTTGTTTAGTAAAGTGAGTGGAATATAGTAAGCACCACGCTGGAACAAATCTGGCGTGGTGCTTTTAATATGACTAGTATTATAGATTAGTCGATGATGTCGAAGCCTGTGTACTTTTGTAAGGCGGCGGGGATGCGGATTCCCTCGGGAGTTTGGTTGTTCTCGAGCAGAGCTGCTACGATGCGTGGCAATGCCAGTGCCGAGCCGTTAAGGGTGTGACACAGGTGAGTCTTCTTGTCGTCGCCACGGTAGCGGCATTTCAGTCGGTTGGCCTGATAGGTCTCGAAATTGGACACTGAGCTCACTTCGAGCCAGCGTTTCTGTGCGGCGCTCCACACCTCGAAGTCGAAGGTGATGGCGCTGGTGAAGCTCATGTCGCCTCCACACAGACGCAGGATGTGCCATGGCAGCTCAAGCTTCTCGAGAAGGCCCTGAACATGGTCTTTCATCTCCTCGAGTGCGGCATAGCTGTCCTCGGGACGCTCGATGCGAACTATCTCCACCTTGTCAAATTGATGCAGACGGTTCAGACCGCGCACGTCCTTGCCATAGGAACCTGCCTCACGACGGAAGCATGCGCTGTAAGCGCAGTTTTTCTTGGGAAGCTCATCCTGGCTTAAAATCACATCACGGTAAATGTTGGTCACGGGAACCTCGGCAGTGGGGATTAGGTAGAAGTTGTCGACCTGGCAGTGATACATCTGTCCCTCTTTGTCGGGCAGTTGTCCTGTGCCAAGACCCGAAGCCTCGTTCACAACCAATGGTGGCTCGATTTCAACATAACCAGCCTTTCCTGCCTCGTCAAGGAAGAACTGGATGAGAGCGCGCTGCAACTTGGCACCCTTACCCACATATACAGGGAAACCGGCGCCAGTGATTTTCACGCCCAGGTCAAAGTCGATGAGGTTATATTTCTTTGCAAGTTCCCAATGGGGTAGGGCATCGTCGGCAAGATGAGGCTCAGGACCACCAGCCTTCTCCACAACGTTGTCCTCGGCAGTTAAACCCTTGGGGACTCCCTCGTAAGGCACATTGGGGATAGAAAGCAGAATCTCGGTGATTTCGTTGGCCGCAGCTACCATACGGTCGTCTATCTCCTTGTTAGTGGCTTTGAGCTGTGCAACTGCAGCCTTGGCTTGCTCGGCCTCGTCGCGCTTGCCTTGCTTCATCAGTGCGCCAATCTGCGACGCCATCTTGTTGAGTTGCGAGGCATTGTCGTCGCGCTGCTTTTGTGCTGCACGGCGTTGCTTGTCGAGTTCTACTACTTTCATGATGGGCTCACGGGCGTCAAAGTTCTTTACCGCCAGTCGCTCAATCACATGCTCTGGGTTCTCGTTTATGAATTGTAATGTAAGCATAAGTGATTATTGTTTTAGTCTCCAAATGAAATGGTGGCAGTAGTACTGCCTTTCTTCTTGTTGAGTGGAGTGATGGGTTTGTTAGGTGTAGTCTTTACAGGGGCATTCTGTAACTCGCGGAACACATTCTTCACCTGTTGGTCGCGTTTGAAGGTGGGGTTCTTCTCGAGCAGGTCAACTATCTCGTCATTGTCAATGTCTTTGGGACGAAGAACGATATACTGAGCCTTGGCGCGGTCGATATCGAGCTCGGTAATCTTGGAGCCATACTCCTCTTCGAGACGAGTGGTAGCGCTTGTCGACTTGGCCTCACCCTTCTTCTCGCCTTCGGCGATTGTCGTCTCGGCATCGAGCGACACATTAAATCCTGCGGCAAGCATAGTAATCTTAATCTTGTCACCAAGTGTATCATCGTAGGCCACACCCCAAATCATGTCGTGATCAAGAGTGAATTGTGCCATGAAGTTCTTCATCTCATCAATTTCACTCATCTTGAACTCGTCCTTGGCATTACGTGAATAATAGATGTTCATCAATATCTTCTGAGCACCATAGATGTCACGGTTCTTCAGGAGTGGTGAATTGAGTGCATCTTGAATTGCTTTGGTAACACGTTGCTCGCCCTCGCCATAACCCGAACTGATGATTGCCACACCACCGTCGCGCAGGGTGGAGTTCACATCATTGAAGTCAAGGTTGATGTAACCATCCACAGTAATCAGGTCGCTGATGCTGCGGGCTGCTATCGTGAGTGTGTCATCGGCCTTGCCAAAGGCGTTCATGAAGTTCAGGTCGGGATAAATCTCGCTCAGGCGCTCATTGTTGATGATGAGAAGAGCATCGACATACTTCTGCATCTCATCGGCACCAGCTAAAGCCTTGATGATTTTCTTCTTGCCTTCAAAGAGGAAGGGAATGGTGACGATGCCAATGGTGAGCACGCCTTTCTCATGCGCTATGCGTGCCACCACTGGCGCCGCACCTGTTCCTGTGCCACCACCCATACCGGCAGTGATAAATACCATCTTAGTTTCATCGTCGAAGAGAGCTGAGATTTCGGCCTCGCTCTCCTCGGCAGCTTCCTTGGCGAGTTCAGGCTTGTTGCCTGCGCCAAGGCCGAAGGTGGTGTTAGGACCTATCAGCAAACGGTTGGGCACTTGCGAGTTGTTCAATGCCTGGCGGTCGGTGTTCATCACCACAAACGACACGCCGTTGATGTTCTGTTTATACATGTGGTTGATGGCGTTGTTGCCACCACCACCTATTCCTATCACTTTAATCAGGCAAGGTGATTTGGATGTCTCTTTTTTATCATGAAAACCAGGATTTTTCTCAATTCCGGCAAAGATGTCTTGTTGTTCAATCTGTGGGGCGTCCTGGGGTGTGTTGATGGTGCCGTTTTCGTCGATATTTGCCATATAGTATTCTGATATTTATCGGATTAATATTATTTGGTGGAGTGAGTTAGAAGTCTTGTTCCTCGTCTTCAGGCTCTGACATCAGCTTCTCGAATTTCTTTCTATATTTTTCAACCCAAGGTAACTTGGTTTTCTTACTGGTACGGGGTGGGTTGCTCTGATTAGGCTTTGATGCTGCCTTGCTTGTTGCAATTTCCTCTGGACGGAAATTATCATAACCATATTGGTCGTCGCCTTCGTTGGCAGAACGAGTATGGTCGAGAGAGAAACCCTCGCTCTCGTTATTAAATGGGCTATTTAGCCGCACACAAGTCTGATTGAACGGTGTGATGCTTGTGGCTTTTGATAGCAGGGAGAACACTTGAATATACTCAGCACGGTTGATGTTATGATCTAGTATGTTAAGGTCACGTGGATAACTGCCCATTCTCACGCGGAGCTTTATCTCATCTTCCAAACGTCGAGCTATGCCTTGGAGTTGAGCTCCACCTCCTATCAACACGATATTGTGCAGATCCACGGTCTTGATGCCGGCATACTGGATTTGCTGCTTGATGTTGGCGATAATCTCGCCTGTGCGAGCCACTATATAGTTGGCGGCATCTACCGAGTTCACTCCCTCTATCGAGATGTGGTCCACGTTCTTGTCAAGAGGATTGTTGATGTTCTTCTTAACGCGCTCGGCAGTATCTTCAAGCACATTCAGGCCTGTGGTGATGTCGCGAGTGATGTTGCGTCCACCCAGGGGCAGCGTGGTGAGATAAACCAGCGAACTGTCTTTATAAATCGACACAGTGGTAGTCTCGGCGCCAATGTCAACGAGCATGCAGCCCAGAGATTTCTCCGATGTCTCAAGTATCTCGTCGGCTACTACAAGTGGAGTCACCAAATAGTCTTTCACACGAGTTCCACCTGTCATCACACGGTCGAGATTGAGCTTGAGGTTGGGTTTTGCTACTATCAGGTTCAATTTAATGTTGATGTTGGAGCCATACTGACCATTTGGGTTACTGGTCTCGTTCTTGTCAACGTAGTAGGTGCGAGGAACAACCTCGATGGTTTCATAATTCTTGATAGGGTCTTTTCCTGCATCGCTGATTATGCGTTCGAGCACTTGATTAGTGATGGGAACTGTAGCGTCAAGGTTGTGATTTACCTCGGTAGGCTCACTGTGAAGTGAACGACCACTCAAACCCACATAAACTTCCTCGATGGTTCCATCAACACGGTTCTCAAGTTTCTTGATGATGCTGTTGATGGCTCCCTTAGTGTTTTCCACGTTCTGTACACAGCCGTGTCGCACGCTGTTGATGAGCTTCTCCACTTCGAGGTGCTTGACTTCTACATATCCCGAAGGGGATTTCTCGGCTATGGCACCCACTATCTTGGAGCTGCCTATTTCTAATGCTACTATATGTTGTGTCTTAGTCATATAATGAGTGAAAAAATGGTTTTTATTCTTTATTACTTAATTACTTACTACTGTTTAGCGCGCTTATGGCTTTTTTGCTTCGGGCGGCTTCGGGGTTTGGGACTCTGGAGGCTTTGTTTGAGATGCTTTTGTCTCATTAGTAGCTCCGGCAGTTCCTTTGTCGGGCGTCTTGGGTGCTTGCGAGCCTTTGCTCTCCTTGACCATCTTATTGACTGGTGCCTTGCTTGTCTCGCTCACTTGCATGGTCTGGACATTGTCGGCCTGCTCGTCTTCTTCGGGGTTATACTCGGGGACAACCTCAACAGTCTTGTCGCGCTTGGTGGCTACCACTTGATGGTCCCATTTCACCGAGATGGTGTCGTAGTACATCCAACCCTTCACTGGCATCACTTTGGAGTAGAATAACTGCAGCTTTTTGAACTTGCCTTTATAGTCGTCACAGTTTCCCATGTTCACCACATGACCATGAATAGAGGGAACGATATATATGTTGTTGGTGTCGCGCATCATGTACATCGTCACCAGCGATTTCAAAGCCGAGTCTTGTTCCACATATTCTATCATGGGCAACAGCCTGATGGGGCTGTAGTTGCTCGTGAAGTGGCCTTCTATGATGGGGACATCGGCATGAAATGTCGATGACGCAGTCATGCGTTTTCCATCTTTGTTGACATAGTAGGACTGGTCTCCATCAAACACGCGCATCACTGGAATAATCTGTTCCACCCTGATTTTCAGTCGGCCACCGTTCTCAAAGAGGCATTCCACATCTTCGATATATTGTGACTCGCTAAGCTTCTTCTCTATGTTGGTGACATCGATTTGCCACAAGGGCTTCCCTTTTACAACAATGTGATGACGCTCCAACTCCTCGATAATACCTATTGGTGTGACAAAATGAGTGCTGTCGTCATTGATGATTTCAACTTGGACATCGTTGCACAATTCGTCACGACCTTTGTCTCTGGCCCAAAAGATACCAGCTATCATAAGGGCCGTCAGAACAATAAGCAATATGTAATTGACTAGTTTCAACGTGATTGCTTTTTAACCTGTTCACAAATTTCAGGGAGCAGATTCACGATGTCACCGGCCCCTATCGTCAATAAAATATCAAAGTTAAGCAAAGGAATTGAATTGATGAAATTTTCCTTCGTATAAATGGATTTTTTTTCACATTTAACGTTTTTTAGGATGATTTCGCTGCTTACGCCCTCGATGGGAAGCTCTCGAGCAGGATAAATGGGGAGCAACATCACTTCGTCGGCGTGCGACAAAGCTTCGGCAAACTCATCGGCGAAGTCACGCGTGCGAGTGTAGAGGTGTGGTTGGAACACTACACTGATTTTGCGGTCAGGATACAAGCCTCTCACACTCTTGATGCTCGCAGCTATCTCGCTGGGGTGATGGGCGTAGTCGTCGATAACTACTTTGCCATGCTCGCCTGGCTCCTTTAACCAGAACTCAAAGCGGCGTTTGGCTCCCAGAAAGCTGCCTATTGCTTTTTTCATAGCCTCGCCCGAGATACCGATTAAGCGACATGCTGCCATCGAGGCTACGGCGTTGTCAATATTGATGTCAACAGGCACTCCCAGTGAGATGTTCTCGATGGTTTCCCAGGGGGTGACGAAGTCAAACACTATCTCACCATTTCCTTTGCGGATGTTGCTGGCATGGAAGTCGCCTTCGTTCATCGAGTAGGTATAGGTTTTTACGCCCTCGGCAACGCGGGGCTGGAGCTCTAAACCTGTGTGGATAATCAGCGCGCCATCGGGCCTGATAAGCTCGGTAAAGTGGGCAAAACTCTCAAGGTAGTTCTCCTTGGTGCCGTAGATGTCAAGATGGTCGGGATCGGTCGAGGTAATAACGGCAATGTAAGGACGCAACTGATGGAACGAACGGTCAAACTCATCGGCCTCAATCACTGAGTAGGGACTCGTGAGAGAAAGCAGGAAGTTGCTGTCGTAGTTGCGAAGCACACCACCAAGGAAGGCGTTACTGCCCACACCGCTCACCTCTAAGATGTGAGCTGCCATGCTCGAGGTGGTGGTCTTGCCATGAGTGCCGGCAAAACACAACGCCTTGCTGTCAAGGGTCACAAGACCAAGCACTTTGGCACGCTTAACAACCTCAAAGCCGTTATCGCGAAAATAGCACAGTCCCTTGTGGTCGTTGGGCACGGCAGGAGTGTAAACAACTAATGTGGTATCTTTATCGCGGCAGTAGGAAGGAATCAACGAGGGGTCTTCGTCAAAGACTATCTCCACACCTTCGGCCTGCAATGCGCTGGTCAGTTCACTTGGTGTGCGGTCATATCCGGCAACCTTCTTGCCCTTGGCAAGGAAATAGCGCTCTAAAGCTGCCATACCAATGCCGCCAGCTCCAACAAAATATATCGACTTGTAATCTTTCATTATCTAATGAAATAATTTAAAGAAATCAAATGAATTAAAGTTTAAAAACAAGCGCTGCCTAATTATGCATTGTGCATTAGCATTGTGAATTTATAGAACTATCTTGCAATTTGCAGCACTTTGTCAACAATTATCTCGGCTGAGTTGCGCAATGCCATCTTCTCAACGTTGTCACTGAGTTTTTCCAGTATCGAACTCTGCTCAATAGTGCTCAACATCACGCTCACAAGTTTGTTGCCAGCATCTGCATCGGGTATCATCAAGGCGGCGTTGTGGTCAACGAGCGCCATTGCGTTCTTGGTCTGGTGGTCCTCAGCAACATTAGGCGATGGCACAAGAATCGAGGCCTTGCCAAGCAACTGAATCTCACTGATGGAGCTGGCTCCAGCGCGAGAGATTACAAGGTCGGCAGCGCGATAGGCCTTGTCCATATTGCTGATGAATGCCATCTGCTTGACATTGCTGGCATGAGACGACTCAAGGGCTTCGCGGCAACGGTCGTCATAAATCTTGCCTGTTTGCCAAATCACTTGTACTTCGGGGTGTTGAGAAATCTCCTCTAGCCCTTCAATTATGCTATCGTTGATGGTGCGGGCACCAAGGCTGCCACCAATGATGAGGATAGTGCGCTTGTCGGGAGCGAGGCCAAATGATTGGCGTGACTCCTCGACAGTGGCCTCGCAATCAAGAAGATTGCGGCGAACGGGATTGCCTGTCATCACAATCTTGTCGGCAGGGAAGAATCGCTCCATGCCCTCGTAGGCCACGCAGATGCACTGAGCCTTCTTGGCAAGAAGCTTGTTGGTGACGCCGGCAAAGGAGTTCTGCTCCTGGAGCAACGTGGGTATTCCTTGGCGTTGACACTCTTTGAGCATAGGGCCACTGGCATAACCGCCAACGCCAACAGCTACATTGGGATTGAAGTCCTTCAAAATTTGACGCGCGAGCTTCATGCTGCGACGCAAGTCCATCAGCACCTTAAAGTTGCGAAGCAGGTGCTTGCGGTCAAAACCACTGACTGGCAACCCTTTGATTTCGTAGCCGGCAGCGGGCACTCGTTCCATCTCCATGCGACCCTCGGCGCCAACAAACAGAATTTGGGCCTGGGGCATGCGACGCTTAATCTCGTTGGCTATTGACAACGCGGGGAAGATGTGACCTCCTGTGCCACCGCCACTCACGAGAACTCTTAATTGATTGTTACTTCCACTCATTTTTTACAGGCATTTCAGTAGGATTCTCAGCATCAAGTCCGCTGGGGAGATTGATGTCCTCATCCTTGTTCTTTTTATTTGTTATATTACTGATGGTGCGGCTCACACTAAGCATTACGCCAAATGCCACACTGGTTACCAAGATTGAGGTACCACCCTTGGAAATCAAGGGCAACGGCTGTCCCGACACAGGGAACACTCCAGTATTAATTGCCATGTGGAACAACGCCTGGAACGTTATCATCGCTGCCATGCCAATGATGAGCAGGGCCGGCAGCACACGATGGCATCGACGCGCTATCATCGCCGCTCGAGACAGAAGCCACAGGTACAAGATTAGCAAGAACACTCCTCCTATCAATCCAGTCTCCTCAATGATGATTGAGAAGATGTAGTCGCTGAATGCCAAAGGCAGACGGCTGCACTCACGCGAGTTGCCTACTCCCACTCCAGCTGCGCCACCATGAGCTTGCGCCATGCGAGAGAACATTTCCTGGGAGTTGTCGCTGGTGACGGAATCATGAATTAAGGTGTTGCGATGATTCCACCAGTCTATAATTCGGACTTTTCGCATTTGGGTGCGGTCGACATCTGATTTCTTACTGTCGTTGGCGACAACTTCTTTGTTGGCGAGATCTCTCATGTTCTCTTGACGTACTTTCCACAAATAGAATGCTCCAACAACAACACCATAAACGATGGCGAGGATGACGAGTTTCTTGATGCGTGCACCGCCAATGAGGAACATCGAACCACTGATACACATGAGAAGCAGGGTGTTGGTCAAGCCACTTTGATACATCAAGGCGCCAAATACCGCCACCACAACGGTTGAAAGCACCAATCCCTTGACCGACACATCACGGTCTTGCTGGTTCTTTGCCATAATGTAGGCCAAGGCGGTTACCGCCGACAGCTTTGCAAGCTCGGCAGGCTGTACCGTCAATCCTATACCAGGGATGGTGAACGCTCGTTGTGCATTGTTGATGACTTCGCCAAAGAACATCACATACACCAAGCTAACTACAGTGAAAATCCACAGCAACGGGATGAGCACAAGCAATAGCATTCGGTTATTGTAGTTGATGCGGCTGAGACCAATGACACACACAGCCCCCATTGCTAGAAATACCACCTGACGAATGATGGGCTCGTATACACCCATCTTTGGGACATCGCGGCTCGAAGCAGAGTATGACTCTACTATCGAGAACACAATGAGGGTGAGATAAATGCCCCAAATCCATGGGTCACCATATTTCCTCGAGATTTCCCTATATCTTGAAACTTTCTCGCTCATAAATCGTAATTACTCTTTTTAGGGTTATAAACTATTTACACATTCCTTAAACTGGGCGCCACGGTCCTCGTAGCTCTTGAACAGGTCGAAGCTGGCGCAGCAGGGCGACAGCAGCACCGTTTGGCCTTCCTTAGCAAGTGCGTGACATTTGTCAACACACTCTTGCATGCTGCGGGCGTCCTCCACAACAGCTACCTTACCATCGAAGAATGCGTGCAACTTGCTGTTGTCAACGCCCAGGCACACGATGGCCACAACCTTGTCTTTCACAAGTTGCTCTATCTCGCTATAATCATTGCCTTTGTCCTTACCGCCAAGCACGAGAACAACGGGCTCGCTCATGCTCTCAAGAGCATACCAAGTACTGTTGACGTTGGTGGCCTTGGAGTCATTGATATATCTCACACCGTTGAGAGTGCGAACAAATTCCAGTCGGTGCTCAACAGCCTCAAAGCTGGCAAGAGCCTTGCGGATGTTCTCCTTCTTGATGTGCATCAACGAGGCGCTGATGGTGGCTGCCATTGAGTTGTACACATTGTGCAAGCCCTGCAACGACAACTCGTTGCGAGGCATCGACCACTCGTCGCCGTCAACGTTGATGAATATCTCACCATTGCTCAAGTAGGCTGTGCACGACTTGTCGTCGCGGGCGCTGAAAGGATACAGGCGAGCTTCGTTCTGCATACTCTTGAGCTGAGCCGAGATGATGGGGTCATCTTCCCAATAGATGAATGCGTCGTCGCTGGTCTGGTTCTGCATGATGCGAAACTTAGCGGCGGTGTAGTTCTCCATCTTGTGGTCATAGCGGTCGAGGTGGTCGGGAGTGATGTTGAGCATCACAGCGATGTTGGCCTTGAAGTCATACATGTTGTCGAGCTGGAAACTACTGAGTTCTATCACAAAAACATCGTGATGCTCAGTAGCTACCTGCATCGCCAAGCTTTTGCCGACATTACCGGCAAGACCAACATTGAGGCCCGCCTCCTTGAAAATGTGGTAGGTGAGCAATGTTGTGGTGGTCTTGCCGTTACTGCCGGTAATACAAACCATTTTGGCGTCGGTGTAGCGACCTGCCAACTCTATCTCAGAGATGACAGGAATACCTTTGTCCATTGCTTTGACAATGAGCGGAGCCGTCAAGGGCACACCAGGGCTCTTGACAATCTCATCGGCACTAAGCACTTTCTCCTCGGTGTGGTGACCTTCTTCCCAGAGGATCTCCCACTTGTCGAGAATCTCCTTGTAACGTGGAGCTATGTTTCCCATGTCACTGAGAAACACTTCCATACCCTTTACTTTGGCAAGTACTGCTGCGCCTACTCCACTCTCTCCGCCGCCAATAACTACTAAACGTTTCATTTCTTAAACTTTTTTCTTTTAAAACTCGTTTTACTATGATGACTTTTTTGTCTAATATATTTTATCTTATCTTCAAGGTTATAATTGTGAATGCTGCAAGGATGATGGTGAATATCCAGAAGCGGATGGTAATCTTCGACTCGTGGAAGCGGTTGCGAGGCCAGTTGCGGAACACATACTTGCACTCGGGGTCCAAATCCTTGTCGAGCTTGCGGAAGTTGTCGTGGATTGGAGTCGAACGGAATACACGCACTTTCTTGCCCTTGCGCTTATAAATCTTGTACACCTGAGTCTGGATGATAACTGTGAGACTCTCCATCAGGAAAACACCGCACAAGATAGGAACCAGAAGCTCCTTGTGGATAATCACGGCACACACGCCTATGATACCACCAATGGTCAGCGAGCCAGTGTCGCCCATGAACATCTGGGCTGGATAGGCGTTGTACCACAAGAAGCCTATTAGGGCTCCAATAAAGGCACACATAAACACTACCAGTTCCTGACTTTCGGGGATATACATTATATTAAGATAAGAAGCATACTCAAAATTGGAGCTTACATAGGCAAGGATTCCTAACGCCACTCCTATTATCGCCGAGTTGCCGGCACACATGCCGTCCATACCGTCGTTAAGGTTAGCACCATTGCTCACAGCGGTGACCACAAGAATTGTCATCAGCACAAATAGAGCCCAACCTGCAGCTCCAGCCCAGTCGCCCATCCAGCTGGTGAGTGCACCATAGTCAAGATTGTGGTTCTTGACAAAGGGGATGGTGGTCTTCAGCGACTTCTCGGCTTTGTCCTTATGGACAACTACTGTTTCTTGAATGGTGTCGTTTACTATTGTGTTGAAAGGTGCCGTTATCGACTCTTGATTGGTGACGGTCTTGACTTTTGTCACGTTCTCCCTGAGTACAACGTCGGGGCTAAGCCACAATACCAGGCCTACAATAAGTCCTATGCTCACCTGACCCACTATCTTGTATTTTCCTTTCAAGCCTTCTTTGTGCTTGCGGTAAATCTTGATGTAGTCGTCACAGAAGCCCAGGAATCCAAGCCACAATGTGGTGATAATCATCAAGATGACGTAGATGTTGCGCATGCGTCCTAGCAGGAGCACTGGCAGCAATATTGCTATGATTATCACAATTCCTCCCATTGAAGGAGTGCCCACCTTTTTCTCGCCAAACGGGTCGATGCTTGCATCGCGCTGTGTCTCACCAATTTTGCGGCTGCGCATGTAGTGGATAAACTTCTCGCCAAGCCACGCCGAGAGTATGAGAGACAATATCAGCGTGAGTAGCGCGCGGAACGAGATGTACTGCCACATGTGCGACCCAGGGATGTTGTATTGCTCTAAAAATCGGAACAGATAGTAAAGCATATCGATATCTTTTTTTGTGTTTCTATATTATAAAGAAATAGGTGTCAAGGAAGTCCTCCCTAAACGCTATTCGCTTTCAAAAATCTTGACTAACTCCTCTCGGTCGTCAAAGTGGTGTTTAACGCCCTCAATTTCTTGATAATCTTCGTGGCCTTTACCGGCAACTATCACCACATCGCCTGGCTGAGCCAGCTGGCATGCCGTCTTGATGGCTTGGCGACGGTCGGTAATTATCAGTGTGCTGCTGCGCTTGTCATCAGGAAGTCCAGCCTCCATGTCGCGCAAAATGGCCTCGGGATCCTCAAAGCGGGGATTATCGCTGGTAAGGATGAGTTTGCCGCTGCGCAATGCCGCCTCACGAGCCATGATGGGGCGTTTGCCACTGTCGCGATTGCCACCGCATCCACACACGGTTATCAGAGTGCCTTTGCCGTTCATCACCTCATTGGCGGTGTCAAGAACGTTGACGAGCGCGTCGGGGGTGTGAGCATAGTCAACAATCGCAGTGTAACCACGTGGCGAACGCATGGTCTGGAAACGACCGGCAACAGGAACAAGCTCGCTCATCTTCACAAGCACTTGCTCTTTATCCCAGCCCAGAAGTAATGCTGCTGCGTAAACAGCCGTCAGGTTATAGGCGTTGAAGCGACCAGTGAACAAAACATCGATGTTTGTGCCGTTGATGTTGAGCAAGGTGCCGTCAAGGCGGTCTTCTATCATGCGGCATTTATAGTCGGCTAAGCTCTGAAGCGAGTAGCTGTATTTCTTGGCTTTGGTGTTCTGGACCATCACTTTGCCTACCTTGTCATCGATATTCACTACTGCAAATGCGTCGCTATCAAGCGAGTCAAAGAATTTCTTCTTGGCTGCGATGTAGTTGTCTACAGTTTGATGATAGTCGATGTGGTCACGCGTGAGGTTAGTGAAGATACCACCAGCAAACTTCAGGCCGTCAATGCGATGTTGGTCGCATGCATGCGAGCTAACTTCCATGAAGGCATATTCACAGCCACACTCCACCATCTCATGAAGCAGTCGGTTCAGGGTCAAGTGGTCGGGAGTAGTCTGCTTGGCTGGTTCAGTACGCTTGTCTATAATGTTCTGTACAGTCGACAGTAGCCCGGCTTTATAACCCATCAGGTGTGACAACTCATAAAGCAGAGTTGCTATGGTGGTCTTTCCGTTGGTGCCAGTCACTCCCACCAGTTTCAGCTTTGATGAGGGGTTGTCATACCATGCGCTGGAAACATGGGCAAGAGCGATGGTGCTGTTTGCAACTTTTATATAGGTGACATTCTCATTAATCTCCGGGGGGAATTCCTCACAAACCACAGCTGTGGCTCCCGATTCTGCCACTTGAGGCAAGAACTTGTGGGCATCAACGGCAACTCCGCGAACTGCCACAAACAGGCTCCCTGCGGTCACTGTCCTCGAGTCGCAGGTGACGTCAAGGATAGTTTTCTCCATGTCGCCCACCACTTCAAGCACATCAATAGCTTCAAGAATTTGTTTTAATGTCTTACTATTCATTTCTGTTTCTCCTTTTTCACTTTATTCTGTTTGACTTCTGCCTTAGCTTGATAATTGGAGTGTTATCACTGCTCCACGATTGAATGAGGTGCCTGCACTCAAACTCTGACCAACAACACGGCCCACACCCTTGAAGCGAACGTTAAGACCAATCTTCTCAAGGCAATATACAGCATCGCGGATGTTCATGCCACGAACGTTGGGAACTCCCGAACTCTGAGCCTTAGTGCAATTGTTGAAGACTTTTGCTTTGTTGCTGTTAATGAAGCCCTTCACATTGTCGATTTTTGTCGACTGGGTAGTGCTGTAAAGTGTAGGCATGTTCTCATAGGGTGTCTTCGAGGCAACATCTCGCTTGGGAGTCGATGAGTCGTCAAGATTGTCGTTGGCTCCAAGCAATCCGCGGGCATACATCTTGGCTGCGATATTGCGCAGAACAAATCCACTGCTACCGGCGGCGCCACGGTTCGCACCAAGCATCAGCACAATGCAGCTGTATTTGGGCGACTTATATGGGAAAAAGCCGCAGAAGGCCAAGCGCGTTTGGTCGCTGTAGGTGCCGTCTTTCCTTACGGTATAGGCGGTGCCAGTCTTGCCGGCAATCTCTACATTCTCATCCTGAACCCACTTGCGAGCGGTGCCACGGCTGCCCCACACCACATCATGGAGCATGGTTCGCAGCATCTCGGCATTCTCGGGGCTGCACACCTGTTGACGGATGTAGGTCACGGGTATTATGGAGTCGATATCGGTTCCGGGAAGGGTCAGCTTCTTGACCAGGTGAGGGCGCACATACTTGCCGTCGTTGGCAATGGCGTTATAAATGGCAAGGGTGTGCAGAGGTGGAATGAGGGTGGTGTAGCCATAGGCCATGCGGGTCAGCGACACCTTGTCGCAGTTGGCGTTTCCAAGTTTGGCGATGACAGGTATTTGCTCGCCGCCAATTCCCGATTTGAAGTCATCAAAGAATCCCATCTGCTCCAAGCGCTCACGGAAACCGCCTGGATTGCTGCCATACTTCTTCACGATAATCTTCGACATGCCTATGTTGCTCGACATCTCAATGATTTGGCGTGGAGACAATGCTGCAGCACCATGAGGGTCATTAATCTCACGGCCAGCGTACACCCACCTCGAGCCAGTGGCAATGGGTGTGTTGATGTCGTTAACGATGCCGTCTTCAAGAGCTACCATCATCGATATGGGCTTCATTACCGAGCCTGGCTCGTAGCCAAGCACGGCATTGTTCACGCCCTCGTAGTAGTCGCCACCGTCACGCTCCAAGTTGGAGATGGCTTTGATTTCCCCTGTAGCAACTTCCATCAGCACACAGGTGCCCCATTCGGCATCGGTCTCTTTGCAACCTTTGTAAAGTTCATTTTCCACAATGTCTTGCATCTGTACGTTGATGGTTGTGGTGATGTCATAGCCGTGCACCGCCGGTGTGCTCTCCCAGTCTACAATTTTATTGGTCAACTGGATGCGGCGCTTCACGCCGGGCACACCGTAGAGCAGTGAGTCGAGGGCCATCTCTAGGCCCGAACGGCCATGTTGTCCTCCATGGATGGTGTCGTCCCAAATGTTGCCGATACTACGAGCGGCCATCGAACCGTAGGGTTTTACTCGTTTGACAAATGGGTCGGAGTAAAAACCGTTGTGGTTGCGACTCAAATTCAAAAATGGGAAGGATTTAAGGCGTACAAACTGTGAATGTGTTAATCCGGTAAATAAGGGATATACTGAACTTTCTTTTTTCTTAAATTGTTCGAGCAATGCCTCTTTCCATTGGGCCGAGGTCTTCTTGCCAGGCTTGAAGGTTGCCAAGCTGTCGCACAATGCGTCAAGGTTTTTCATGAACTCTTCGCTGTCGAAGCGCTCTATCTTCCAGTCAATGCGCGCGGTGTAGAAGTTTAGGTTTGCGGCAAGCACGTTTCCGTTGTCCGACAATATCTTGCCACGCTCGGGCTCAAGCTTGGTCTCGCGGGTCAACAGGGAGTCGGCTTTGTTGTTCCATTCTTTAGCATGGACTATTGAGATGTTTACCATGTTATACACTATCATCGATGCCATCAGCAATATCATGCCAATGACAACGAGGTATCTCAATAAAATGTGGCGTTTGTTGGTATTTTTCATTGCTCGTTAAGTGATAATTTATAAGGTGGACATTTTGATATGTTTAAGTCTATTCCCATTGAGTCGATGTAGTGCTTCATCTGGCTCTCCAATATGCGAGAATTGTAGGTAGAGCTCGCATCCACATAGTCGGTGCGGGCATTGTTCAGGCTCACTTTAAGCTCTTGGAGTTTGGCCATGTCGCTCTGGTATACATATTTGTTGGATATGTACATGAGCATCATCACAGTGGCGGCGACAATGTATAGCCAGTTGCGCTTGAAAAACTCAAGCGTCAGGAACATGCGTCCCTGCAAGGTGTTCTGTACCATTCGCAGCGGATTCAGGGTGAAGTTGCTTTCCTCCTTGCGTGTATTCTTTTTCTTATTTTTATTTTGTCTCGATGCCATTAGTTTAGTTTTCATTTAGTGTCGCCTCGCTCCACAATGCGTTGTTCCGCACATTCACGTCTTGCGACTTATTACTTTTTATTTACTTGTTGTCACTTCTTGCTTTTTCTCGGCAATTCTTAGTTTCGCGCTGCGCGAGCGTGGGTTGCTCTCTACTTCACTCTCGCTGGCGGTGATGACTTTGTTGTTCACCACTGTCCATGGATTGCTCACGCGACCATAGAAGTCTTTTTCTATCTTTCCCTCTACATTACCGCTGCGCATGAAGTTTTTCACAATACGGTCCTCAAGAGAATGATAGGTAATCACAACTAATCGGCCGCCGGGCTTCAAAATTTCGAGCGACTGGCTCAAGAGGCTCTTAAGGGCGTCAAGCTCATGGTTCACCTCGATGCGCAACGCTTGAAACACTTGGGCAAGCTCTTTCTTCTCATGGACGCGACTGATGTGTGGTTTCACGATGTCAACGAGCTGGAAGGTGGTCGTGATCTCGCCAGCACTGCGAGCATTCACTATCGCGTTTGCTATGCGACGTGACTGCTTGAGTTCGCCATAGAGATAAAAGATGTTCGACAAATCTTCGGCGCTGTAGCTCGACAATACCGTGCGGGCATCATGCGATGAGTTGCGGTTCATGCGCATGTCAAGATCGCTGTCTTGCCTGAACGAGAAGCCGCGGTCTTTGTCATCAAAGTGATGAAACGACACGCCCAGGTCGGCAAGGATGCCGTCTACTTGCTCTATGCCATAGTAGCGAACAAAGTTTTTTAGAAATGAAAAATTGCCGTGTACAAATGTAAATCGACTGTCATCTAATGCGTTAGCACGTGAATCAAGGTCTTGGTCCATTCCTAACAGCCTGCCATGCTTGCCAAGCTTTGACATTATAGCACGGCTGTGACCACCACCACCGAAGGTGACATCTACATAGATGCCATCTTCTCTGATATTCAGGCCATTAATGGTCTCACTGAGGAGGGCCGGTATGTGGTACACAGGGCTGTTCATTTCGGTTTTTTTAAATGTATTTCTATTGGCGATTATTCGCGCACTTTGGTTTTGGGGTGTAAAATTACAAAATAAAAATCGAAATTTACAAACATAAATAGAAAAAATTTCAATTATTAACAAAAAAGTTATTAACAACCTTGTGAACAACTTTTTAAAATGCTGATTATCAATACAATCGCAAAAAATGTTAAAAATTTGCACCCGTAAATAAATTCCCATTCATAACACGCCTATTTTTTCTTTCTATATGAACAAGACAGGACTTGTCCGTTAGAAGAAAATCTGACAAAGGTCGAAAAAAAAGAGGCGTGAAAGTTGCCTTTCACACCTCTAATTTTTGTTCTGTTTTTATCTAATGTTTAGCGACCACGGCCACCACACTTAGGACATTTCATACGGCCACTTCCTTTGCGATAGCCTGGTGTAGTTATTGCATTACTATTTCCAAATTCATGGTCTATAGCACAATATCCTTTGCCACCACAACGTTGACATCCATACCAACTGTGAGCTCCATCAGAGATTATACCATAGCCTCCACACTTTGTGCACTTTACTCTTCCACTGCCGCCACATTTCATGCAGTGACCGATTCTTGCCTTGGGACCTCTTGGACCCCTTGGACCTCTTGGTCGGGCTGATGCGTCAAAGTCGCTGAAAGCAGCAACGCACAGCACCAAAATCAAGATTGCAAATAATTTCTTCATGTTGTATAAATTTAGGAGGGTTCTAAAAATCATTTCTTTATCAATAGCAAGGCAGAACCCCATTAACCCTTGCTTTGACAATTTTTATCATTACAAAAATACAACTTAATTCTTTTTATTTCCTCTTTCTAACAAACATTAACAAATGGATGAGGCTTGGAAAAATAAAAAAGTGAAGACAAAACGATTTTGTCTCCACTTCTATCTTAATAATTGTTGAGTACTAATATATGCCTTCCTCGCGCTTCTTCTCACCAGGAGCCAGAATTCGTTTGACCTTTGGCTCTTTTATGCGCTCTTTCACTGCTTCATAGCCTTCAGGGAGAGGATGGCGCGTAATCTTGCTCAAATCAACAGCACTGAATGCGAAGTCTTGCGCTTGCTTGGTCAATTTGCCCACGTAGCGGTGCTTGATGCCTAAGCCATTATCGATGCACAGATAAATGAGTTGCTTGTACTCGGGTGAGGGTTTACGCAATTTGCCGTCGGCTATTGCTCTGCGTTTTTGGAATTCACCTTTTTTGATGTCTATGGTAGAATTTTTAGTCTCCTCGCTAACGTAGTTGTATACTAAGTAGTTGTTCTCTATTTGCACTTTGGTCAGCTCGGTGTTGCGGTCGATGGAGTCGGGACACAAAGCGTTGATGGAGTCTATCAGTTGGTCGAGGGAGTCGCGAGCAGTGAGCGCTTTTTCGCTTTTCTTTGCTGCCGATTCGCGTTTGGGATGTAGGGCTTGGATCTCTTCCCAACTTAGCTCCACTGGAACATTGACATGACTGCGTGGAGTCAACAACACGGTTCTGACATTGAGCTCATCGACGGCAAAGTCTTTGTACATGTTCAATACAGTGGTGTCCGATGTTATCTGGTTTAATATGTGCTCTTTGGCGGCTTTGACATTGGAGCTCAGGGACTCCAGAGTCACAGCATCGTCATTAACTACGTAGTTGAACACGGCATTGTGACCACCAACATCGTAGTACACGCTGTCCAGCACATCTTCGTTGCCAAAGGTGATGGGGAGCTTAGTGTTGTAAGACGTAATTTTCTTTATGGCCATCTCACTTTTGTCGGGGTTGGTGCAACTCGATGCCAAAACAATCATCATCAATACCATCAGGGATGGGATAATACCTGTCTTTCTCATTTTAGTAACGAATGATTATATGGTTCTTTTTACTTTTTATTTCTTTGATGTGGATTTGCGACGTGCAACACTGCGCTTGCGAGTGCCCTTGCTGGCATTGCTCTCGTCCGATACTATTTCCATGCACTGAGAGTAGCTCAGGCTCTCGGCATCCATCTTCTTGGGAATCTTGTAGTTATTGTTCTTGTAGCTAATATAGGCGCCAAACCTGCCGTTTAATACTTGCAACTCGCTGTCCTCGGCAAAGGTCTTCAAAACTTTCTTGGCCTCGTTGGCACGCTTGTCAACAATCAGTTGGATGGCTTCCTCAAGGGTGATGCTGTAGGGTGAAATTTCCTTGGGTATCGACACAAACTTGCCGTTGTGCTTGATATAAGGACCAAAACGACCTATGGCTACTTGCACATCGCTGCCCTCATAGCTGCCAAGCATGCGGGGCATGTCAAACAGTTTGATGGCTTCTTCGAGGGTGATGGTGGCCACACTCTGTCCTTTTTGCAAGGAAGCAAAGCGAGGTTTGTCAACATCGTCGGTGCTGCCCAACTGCACGAGGGGACCGTAACGGCCAATTTTTACCGATACGGGCTTGCCAGTAGTTGGGTCGTTACCAAGGATGCGCTCGCCAACTTTGTGCTCAAGACGCATCGACGACACTTCCTCGATGTTCTTGTGGAAACCAGTGTAGAAGTCTTTTATCTCCTCATTCCACTTGCGCTTACCCTCGGCGATGTCGTCAAACTCGCTCTCTACCTTAGCGGTGAAGTTGTAGTCGAGAATCTGAGGGAAGTACTGGGTGAGGAACTCGTTCACTACCATGCCCACGTCGGTGGGGATTAGTTTACCTTTCTCATTACCCACGAGTTCGCTCTTGCTCTTGGTGCTCAGCTTGTTGCCCTTGAGGACTATCTGCTCAAAGCTGCGTTTCACGCCTTTGCTCTCGCCTTTGACAACATAGTCGCGGGCTTGGATCGTCGAGATGGTGGGGGCGTAGGTCGAGGGACGGCCTATGCCAAGTTCCTCAAGGCGCTTAACGAGCATAGCCTCGCTGTAGCGGTTGGGCTGTTGGGTGAAGCGCTGGGTAGCTACCATCTCTTTGAGCGAGAGGGTGTCGCCCACTTTCATTGGTGGGAGCATGTGGAACTCGCTGTTGAGTGAGTGGTTCGTGGTCTCCTCGTCTTCGGTTTCGAAGTAAACTTTGAGGAAACCGTCAAACTTCACTACTTCGCCGTTGGCAATCAACAGTTCAGGACGGCCCTTGATGCTGATGTCAACTTGAGTCTTCTCTACTTGGGCATCGGCCATCTGTGATGCGATGGTGCGCTTCCAAATCAGGTTGTAGAGTTTTTTCTCTTGGGCACTGCCACTTATGTCGTGGTTGCTGATGAAGGTGGGACGGATGGCCTCGTGAGCCTCTTGGGCGCCCTTCGACGATGTGTGATACTTGCGAACCTTGAGATATTTCTCGCCCAAAGTCTCTTTAATCTCGTGGCTGATAGTGCCGATTGCAAGGCTTGACAGATTTACTGAGTCGGTACGCATGTAAGTTATGTGACCGCTCTCGTAGAGCGATTGGGCAACACGCATGGTCTGAGCTACCGAGAAACCGAGTTTGCGCGATGCTTCCTGTTGCAAGGTTGAGGTGGTGAATGGTGGGGCAGGGCTCTTCTTCACTGGTTTTACCTGTACGTCGGCAACGGTGAAGGTGGTGTCTTTGCAGTGCTCAAGAAGGGAAACTGCTTCCTCACGATCGCTGAAGCGCTTGTTGAGCTCGCAAGGTACTACAGCATCGTCTGCAGCGAGTAACTCGCTACTCACACGGTAATATTGTTCGCTCTTAAAGTCACGAATTTCTTGCTCACGCTCAGCGAGAAGGCGTACTGCCACGCTCTGAACTCGACCTGCGCTCAATGCAGGTTTGATTTTTTTCCACAGCACTGGCGAGAGCTCAAAACCCACGATGCGGTCGAGCACGCGACGAGCCTGCTGGGCGTCAACGAGATTCTCGTCTATGTCGCGAGGATTCTCTATGGCGGCAAGTATGGCGGGTTTAGTGATTTCGTGGAACACGATGCGTTTGGTGTTCTCTTTATCCAGCTCCAGTACTTCGCTCAGGTGCCATGCAATGGCTTCTCCCTCGCGGTCTTCATCACTGGCGAGCCACACTGTCTTTGCTTTTTTCGACGCTTTCTTGAGCTCGTTGACGAGGTCTTCTTTGTCCTCGGGAATTACATACATGGGCTCGAAGTCGTTGTTCACGTCGATGCTGAAGTCTTTCTTCTCCAAATCACGGATGTGGCCGTAACTTGACATCACTTTATAGTCCTTACCTAAAAATTTCTGGATGGTCTTCGCCTTCGCGGGAGACTCCACGATTACCAGATTGTCTGCCATACTTTTTGTCTTTTTCTGCTTTTATGCTTAATACTCAATGCGTTAAATGCCAGTCTCTGACTACTTCAACGCTTTTTAAATTCAAAATCGGGTGCAAAATTAGACAAAAAACTCACAACTTCTATAATAATGTGTAAAATTTTAACGATTTTTCTTTTCAACCCAATTTTCAGCCTTATTGATTCGACAAAAAGTGGTCTCTAAGGGATGGCACTCTCGAGACCACTTTTCTTTTTGGGGTCATATTAGGAACGGTTCGTCAAGACCTCAAGTATTATTTTTGTCTGAATGGAACGGTTCTTTTTTGACCAATTATTGAATCAAAACTACTTCGGTGTTTAGTTGGCTTTACTTTTCTTGATGTACAGGTACTTGGGATAACGGCCGAGAACGAAGAGGGTAACTGGGCACAACCAGATATCACGTTCAAAGCCTGGCAATCCAGTAACGGTGTAGAACGAGCCGCCAGTGAGCGAGTGGTCGCCTTGAACGAGGCAGGCATAGCCTGGATGGTTCTCCCGCTTGCTGCTTGGGATAACATCGACATAAGAGAATTTGTCATCATCACTCAGAAATGAGCAGAGTCTGTCGGCTCCCGCTACCATCAGCAGGTTGTGGTGGTCGAACGGCCAGTTGGGAAAGTCAACATACCAGAGTCCGTCGTCCTCATGATTAAACTGGAGATGATACTCTTTCTTGCGGCCAAACACGCTCTTGGCCATGGCTTGTGCGCCACCCATTAGGTTGTCAATGCTGTAAGTCATTATATTGTTTTTAAATTATTTAAGTAATAAGTGAAGAGAGGAGAGTGCCTCAGTTTTTTACATGTTGAGACCAAGCACCTTCCAGAATTCGGCAGGCAATGACACGTTCTCGAGGTAGATGCAGTTGCGGAACAAAGGAGCTACGTCGTACGCGTTGTGGCCGGCAATGCCACAGCCCACGCGGGTGACAAGGAAGCGGAGCTCTGGATGTTGCTCAGCAAAGATGGTGAAGTTATGCACGGCTGCGGCCATCTGCTCGAATGGACAACTGGATGGGATGGCATAGCTACGTCCTTGTAGGCCTTCGCCTTGACCCCACACTGCTCCAAAGCGTTCGGTCGCCAGTTTGGCGGCACCGCCACTGTGGAAACCCTGTGGGTTGCTGCCGAAGACGAAGATTTCGCCCTCATTCAAGTCGTAGATTGGCTCGGGAGTGACACGGTTCTCATAGTAGCTCTCTGCCATCTCGCGTTTGCGCTCCATCCATTCCTTTTTTGAGTGTCTGCGCCCTTGACGATATTCCTCGTCCATTTTCCTGAAGTAGTTGCGTTTGGCCGAACTTTCACGTGCCCAGGAACTTCTGGTACCTTCCACGTCGTGGCAAAACTCAACCACATTGTTGATTGAGAGGTTGAAACTCACCTGCTGTACGTCATGGTCACTGCCTATGTAGGAGAACGACCATCCCTCTTGTGTTAGTTTCTCGATGAGAGCCTTGAGGTTGGCACCGCTCCACTCGCGCGAAGCGTTTTCGTAACCATCGGTGAGCACTGTCACCACTGCACTGGCGTCGTCATCATCCTTGATGTGGTTGTACAGGTTGGTTATTGACTGGCCCATGGCATCGTAGAGTGGTGTGCAGCCATTTGGTTGGTAGTTGCTGAAATCTTCTACTTCACTGATGGGCTGGCGATCGATGAGTGTGCGCACTGGTTCTTTGGTGCGGTTGCTGTCAAAGGTCACGAGCGTTAGAAAGTGCTCCTGAGTGTCGGCAAAATCCTTCTGCGCTCCACGGATGCTGTTGAGGGTCTCGTTCACACCTGTGATAGTGGCATGCTTTAGGCTCGACATTGAGCCGCTCTCATCCACTATGATGAGGTTGTAGATGCGGGCCTTCTTGTTAGTGTTTTCTGTTTCGTTCATTTCTTCTTGGTTTTTAGGGTTGATACTCTCGGTGTTGTTCATCTCTTGATGGTCTTGGTTTGGTTCGTTACTGTTGTTAATGCTCTCACTGCCATTTTCGGTGGCATTTTCATTAGCTTGGAAGCCGATCATTTTTTTGAAGAAGTTTGTTACGCTCATCTCTGTTTTTACTTTTAAAAATGGTTTGTGTAAAAATTACAATGCAAAATTAGTGTGTATTTTTTACATAACAAAATATTTTGTGTGTAAATACTACACATTTAACTTATCTTAACACAAAACCACCCAAAACAATAGTTTTTTATGACATTTCCTCTGTCCTCATTTCTTTTTTCTCTCTTTCCTCTTCCCTCTTCCCTTTTAATGTTGTTTCCATTCACCATCAGCCTCTACCTTTGCGCGCATACACGTACATTAAAAATATACCACTATGATGCAAGGCTCAAAATTTTCTCAAAAAGTGTCCCACTTCCTAAAAAATCGCTACCTTTGCAAAAAAATTAAAGTGTCACATCTTAAATTTTGAAGAAATGGAAGACAAGAAAAAATACACACGCACTCTGGTGACTACAGCGTTACCCTACGCTAATGGACCCGTCCACATCGGCCATCTGGCTGGTGTATACGTCCCAGCCGACATCTACGTACGCTACCTGCGCCTCAAGGGCGAGGACGTGCTCATGATTGGCGGTAGCGACGAGCATGGAGTGCCAGTGACTCAACGCGCTCGCAAGGAGGGCATCACGCCACAAGACGTGGTTGACCGATATCACGAGCTCATCAAGGACTCGTTCCAAAGATTTGGCATCTCCTACGACATATACAGCCGCACAACATCTAAAATTCATCATAAGTTTGCCGCCGATTTCTTCCGTAAGCTATACGACGAGGGTAAGTTGGTGGAAAAGACCACGAAGCAATTTTACGATGAGACCAACGGCAAATTCCTCACCGACCGCGACATAGAGGGAGAATGCCCTTACTGTCATCATCCTGCGGCGAAGGGCAATCAGTGCGAGGACGGATGCGGACGTGACCTCGATCCCACCGAGCTGATAAACCCACACTCCAAGGATGACCCTAACGCCAAACTTGTCCTGAAGGATACCACCAACTGGTTCTTGCCCCTTGATGAATATCAGGAGTGGCTAAAGCAGTGGATTCTTGAGGGACACAAGGAGTGGCGAACCAACGTCTATGGTCAGTGCAAATCATGGCTTGACAACGAGCTGCAGCCTCGCGCTATGACTCGCGACCTTGACTGGGGTATCCCTGTGCCTGTCGAGGGTGCCGAGGGTAAGGTGCTTTACGTGTGGTTCGATGCTCCCATCGGCTATATCAGCAACACTAAGGAGCTGTGCGACGCACAGCCCGAGCGTTGGGGCTCATGGCAGAAGTGGTGGCAGGACGAGGACACTCGCCTCATCCACTTTATTGGAAAGGACAACATCGTGTTCCACTGCATCATCTTCCCTACGATGATGCATGCTCACGGCGACTACATCATGCCCGACAACGTGCCAGCCAACGAGTTCCTGAACCTCGAGGGCGACAAGATATCGACCAGTCGCAACTGGGCGGTATGGCTGCACGAGTACCTCGATGACTTCCCAGGAAAGCAGGACGTGCTGCGCTATGTATTGACTGCAATTGCTCCCGAGGCTAAAGACAACGACTTCACCTGGGACGGGTTCCAAGCATTCAACAACAACGAGCTTGTCGCCAATCTGGGCAACTTCGTCAATCGTGCCATCGTGCTCACCAACAAATACTTCGACGGTGTGATTCCCGAGGCTCACGAGCTCACCGACTATGATAGACAGACCATCGACGAGTTCAATGCCGTGAAGGACACCGTGAGCGAGAATCTTGAGACGTTCCATTTCCGCGCCGCACTCGCCGAGGCTATGAATCTGTCACGCATCGGCAACAAGTACCTCGCCGACACTGAGCCGTGGAAACTCGCCAAGACCGACATAGCACGTGTGGAGACCATCATGAATATTGCTCTGCAGATTACAGCCAATCTCGCCATAGCTTTCGAGCCATTCCTGCCATTTAGTGCCGAGAAGATTCGCAATATGCTGAATCTCGACAATGCAGGATGGGACAAGCTCGGCTCCATCGATATCCTCAAGGCGGGTAACAGTATCAACAAGCCTGAGCTGTTGTTCGAGAAGATTCCCAACGAGAAAATCAAGGAGCAGAAGGACCGCCTCGAGCGCATCAAGCAGGAGAATATCATCAACGGCTTCAAGCCCGAGGAGATAGCACCCACAATTGCATTCGATGACTTCCAGAAGCTCGACATCCGCGTGGGCACCGTAACAGCTTGCGAGAAGATGAAGAAGGCCGATAAGCTCCTCAATCTCACCATTGACGATGGCATGGGAGGTCGCACTATCGTCTCGGGAATCGCTAAGTTCTACGCACCTGAGGATCTGGTGGGCAAGCAAGTGTGCTTCATCGCCAACCTCGCGCCACGCAAACTAAAAGGCATCGAGTCGCAAGGTATGATTCTCAGTGCCGAGGATGCCGACGGCCGACTCGTAGTCATCGGTCCCCAAGGTGCAGTCCGCCCTGGCGTGAAGGTAAGTTAATCGGTCAATATACTTAATAAGAAATTCTAGGTTTTCTAGACTCTCTAGATTATCTAGAATTTCTATATATAAAAAGATATCTACTATTCATCTCAAATGCAGGCGGTTTCTCCCATACTTGAGTTGCAACGGCAGCGTTTGTTGCTTAAGGCCGAATATGAGGCGGAGCGCAACGAGTTCCAGCGTCAAACCGAGACGATTGGTATTGGACGCAAGGTGAAGCGGGGAGATTGCTGGTGGCCCCTGAAGTTGGGGCGAAGCTATTACAATTCTCTCAACCAACTCGTTGTGGAGGTGACTCGAAGCGAGGATACCGACATTGAGCACAACTTCGAGTATGGTCGTCAAGTGATGTTTTTCCGTGTTGACGCGATCGAGAACATTACTTATTTCAAATTCACGGGTACTGTGAGCTACGCCCAAGAGAGTCGCATGGTGATTGTTGTGCCCGATGCCAACGCTGTTGCCGAGCTGCAAGGCCACGAACGTGTGGGAGTGCAACTCTCGATGGACGAACATACCTACCAACTCATGTTCCGAGCCCTTGACCGTGTTATTAGTGCCAAGGGAAACCGACTTGCACAGTTGCGCGACCTATTCTACAACCGCAGCCGCACTGAGAAATTCACCTTCGATTCCATCCGCTTCCCTTGGCTCAATCCCACCCAAGAACATGCTGTGAACGAGGTGCTCCTCGCCAAGGATGTCGCAATCGTGCACGGCCCTCCAGGCACTGGCAAGACTACCACGCTGGTCGAGGCTATCTATGAGACTCTTCGGCGTGAGAACCAAGTGCTGGTGTGCGCTCAAAGCAATATGGCGGTCGACTGGATTAGCGAGCGGCTCATGGACCGAGGTGTGGAGGTGCTGCGCATTGGTAATCCAACTAAGGTCAACGACAAGATGCTGGGATTCACCTACGAGCGACGCTTTGAGGCGCACCCCGATTACCCGCAGCTGTGGGCGATTCGCAAAGCCATTCGCGAGCTGCGCAGTGCCAAGCGTCGGGGTTCCGATAGCTATCACCAGAAACTTGATCGCCTTCGCAGCCGTGAGACGGAACTAGAGCTGCGAATCAACAATGCGCTCTTCAACAGCGCAAGAGTAATTTCTTGCACTCTTGCTGGTAGTGCAAGCCGCGTGTTGGAGGGTATGAAGTTTGCCACGCTCTTTATCGATGAGGCGGCACAAGCACTTGAGGCGGCATGTTGGATAGCTATCCGCAAAGCAAACCGTGTGATATTTGCAGGTGACCACTGCCAGTTGCCTCCCACTGTAAAATGTCTCGAAGCGATAAAAGGTGGACTCGCCCGTACTCTCATGGAGCGCATTGTGCAGAGTAATCCTCAGGTGGTGACGCTGCTCAAGGTGCAGTATCGCATGAACGATGACATTATGCGCTTCTCGAGCGACTGGTTCTATCATGGCGAGGTGGAGAGCGCTCCCGAGGTGAAATATCGCAGTATCCTCGACCTTGACACGCCCATGACGTGGGTCGATACCGCCGACCTTGACCTTGAGGCGCACGAGGAACTCGTGGGCGAGACCTATGGACGCATCAACCGTGCCGAGGCACGGCTCACTGTCGACACTTTGCAGCAGTATTTTGAGCGGTTGGGACGACAACGAGTGCTTGACGAACGCCTTGACGTGGGTATCATTTCGCCCTATCGCGCGCAAGTGCAGCTGCTGAGACGGTTGTTGCGCAAGAGTGCCTATTTCAAACCCTTGCGACATCTCATCTCGGTCAACACCGTTGATGGTTTTCAAGGACAGGAGCGCGACATTATCGTCATTAGCCTCGTGCGAAGCAACGACGCAGGACAAATCGGCTTTCTGCGTGACCTACGACGCATGAACGTGGCCATCACCCGAGCTCGCATGAAGCTCTTCATCCTCGGCGATAGCACCACCATGACCCGCCACCCCTTCTACCGCAAGCTTTATGGCTACATACAAAACCTACAAGACAAATAACGAGCAATAATAAATGAACAAACTAATCAAGATATTGAAAGAATGGACCTTGCCAGTGTCGATGACGACTGGCATACTGGTCTATTTCATCTTCTATTTCACGCCAGCGCTCGACGAGGCATCGCGGGTGTTCAACAGCTTCTTCGACTTCATTCTGCCGTGGATTCTTTTTGTCATCCTTTTTGTGACTTTCTGCCGAGCCGACTTCCATCGTATGCGCCCCTGTTGGTGGCACTTCGTTATCCTTGCATTGCAACTTGTGTTGGTGATAGTGAGCACGGTGCTAATCGTGCATTACAATGCCAAGGGCAATGACTTGATATTGATGGAGTGTATCATTTGCTGCGTCATTTGCCCTTGCGCAACGGCAGCACCTGTGGTGACAGCCAAACTCGACGGCGATCTTGAGAAGATGACAACTTTCATGCTCCTTAGTAACTTCCTCGCGGCGATACTCATTCCTGCGGTCTTTCCACTCGTTGACAAGAGCATTGACATGCCATTCTGGGACGCATTCCTGGCACTGCTTGAACGCGTGTGCTCAGTGCTCGTGGCTCCCATGGCACTTGCATACCTCGTCAAACACTTTGCCCCCCGTCTTCACCGTCTCATCATCAGCAACAAAGATCTCTCGTTCTACCTGTGGGGAGTGCTGTTGCTCGTAATTTCGGGTGCTACCATGCGCAACATCATGAATTCCGGCACCACCGTTTGGTTCATTGTGATAGTAGGGCTAACGAGCCTCGCCATCACCTTCGTGCAGTTTGCTATTGGCCGTTATGTGGGCCGATTCTTTCACGCTACCACCGAGATGGGACAGGCGATGGGACAAAAGAACACAGCCTTCGCCATCTGGGTCTCCAGCGCCTGGCTCAACCCCCTCGCAGCAGTGGGGCCAGGCTTCTACATCCTGTGGCAAAACGCCTTCAATAGCCTAGAAATCTGGCACCACGAACGTTCTAAACACAATTCAAAAACTCACGACTAATAACTGACCATGACCTATAGAGTTACTTTTCAATACTATACCGAAACCGAAGATGGCAACGACACCTTCCGATTCAGCAGCGAACAGAAAGCAATGGACAAATTCAGCGAAATGAGAGAAATCATTAGCGAACAGTTCAGCAACTCACCCGATGCCGAAGTAATCGACGAACCCGACTTCTTCGGCATCCTCGACCACTCCACAGGAGAATGGGCAAAAGTGTTCATCACAACCATCAACTAAAAAAGTGGCAACCTCAGAAATACATTTTGGTTGCCACTTCACAAAATTAAAACACCCTTTTGTTATGGTTTGCAATCTTTACATGGTGTCCTTCCTGAACTCTGTGCTTTTGATACATCAACTGCAGTAACATCATGACCTTTAATGTGCCAACATGATGCACGATGATACCTCTTTCCGGAAGGTGTGATGTAAACTGTATAGCCCGAGGCCGCAGTTTGTGAATCTTCAAAACGGCTATATCCCGAAGTATATACTTTGCCTTTTGGTGTGTTTGCAGCATACAACGGTGCTGGTGTACTCACATTTTGCTTATATGAAATACGAGTGTCGGGGTTACATATGAGACAAGGTGTGCGTCCCATGTCTTCAGCATCCGAGACGGTAAGCTCAGTTATATCGTGTCCACTGATGCTACTACAAGTAGATACATGATATCTGTTTCCCGAAGGAGTGACGTAAACCATCATTTCTGAGTCTTCATCCTCATCAATAATAGGTCTATCTACTCTCGCTGTTTCTTCAGAATATTGATTTTCTGAAAAAAACGTGTCTCTAAACTCATCTTTCTTTTCCTCTGTAGAACATGAGGCAAATAAAGCTAAAACTAGAATTAATGGTAAAATAGAATTTTTCATAAAAAAGTGTTTTAATTTGTTTGACATTAAATTTGATTGACAATGCAAATTTAAGGTCTAATATCTCCAGCTGAGAACTTGCTGCAACGTTATAGTCGAAATAGTAATAAATGATAGTTTTTTTTCTGCAATTTGCAGTTTTTGACCAAAAGTGTTATTTTTGTAAAAAATTCTTTATCATGAACAAATCCCAGAAAACATCTTTTTGCCGCATTATCTCTGATTTGATAAAAGCAGATTCAGTGATTGACCGTCGTGAATTAAACATCTTTGAGAAAATAAAACACGATTTTCACATTAGTGAGGACAACTTAAAAGACGCCAACTTTATTTCTTTTGCCGATGCTGTTGACAACTTACAGTCGCTTAGTAGAGAAGAGAAAGAACAGGTTATTTCGGCGGCTCAAGAGATTACGATAGCCGACGGAATGTGCAATAAAGACGAGGCTCTGCTTATGTTGGCCTTAGAGTATTGTCTTGAGAAAAAATCAAGAGCATCGATGATACAAGTTCTTCATCCAGGGTTAAAGATGGAGAATTCTCAGGTAATGTACTTGGAGAAATATTTTGATGCTAATATCAATTCTTTGATTAAAGAGAATTATCACAAGATAGAAAACTCTATGCGACTTGCGGGGCTGAGTTTTATCTATATTCCAAGGATTACAGAAGTCTACAACGAAACTCCTGAAGGTTTGCTCAAAGACGTGATAAAATTCTTGTCTCCTGATTATGTTGACGAAGAATTTGACAAGATAGTTAATAAATTGAAAAAGATGTCGACTAGTGAGTTTTGTGAGGAGGAACTATGCAAAAAACTGCACATTGATGATGCTAATTTTCAAAAACCTGCTTTATTGATAAAAGTTAGCAAAACTATCACAGCCGATAATACTTATGACAATTTCTTACGAATTGAATTGAAAAAGAACTTTGTTGACGAGATAGTTCAATTAAATTATCGCCTAACATCAATGTTGAATGCTGAATATTCCATAGTAAGGAATATCTTCCACACACAAGACCGTTTTGTCTATGATGGAATCTACAAAGAAGTGCTTGACTTGTGCCTACTTAGAGAAGCCGAAAGAAGCACCATTTTAATTGATCCTTACCACCAAAAAATAAGATTCCCCGAGTGAACTGGAAGTTCCAAGGGCAGCAAGGGCGTTATATGTCTTATTATTAATGGAATCAGCAAGAGGAGGTATAGACTTTTCTAATCCTATGGATTGGAGTGATGATTATAGAAAAAAAATCCAAGAAAAGTATAAACATATTTATAAAAACTTCGGTGGAAATATTGATGAGACCCCTGATATTGAACTTTCATCAATAAGAAATCCAAGGGTGTCTAATATTAGGTCAGCAATATTTAATTTGGAAGACCAATTAATGAACACTGATGATTATCAAGTTCATCTGCGTCATGGTAAGTGTCGCATTTATATTGATCCTAGTCTAATCAATGTAATTTCTCAAGATGGCAATAAGATTCCATTGAATCAATCCAAAGAATGGTCAAGAATCATGGAATTATAATACGTCTTCATTATTGACATTATCTAATGCTAATGCTTTTAAGAGTATATTTGGCATTGAAAAGATTTTGGTCTATAGCTTTTACAGTCCCTTTTAATTTGCCGGATTCACTGAACTGCCATAGGGTGTAGGTTCCTTTGCCTTTAATGGTAGGCTCATCCTTGCCATAACGCCCAATCCACAAGTGATATCCATTAAATTCGGGGGCACAGTTTTTATTGTAAAAAGAATTAACTGAATATATCATTGGCGCTACGCCAAAATCATCCTTTACCAAATTGAGGAATAGCTGTAGACTATCTTGAAACTCACTTCGCGACCAATTGTCGCGTTCCTCCACATCTACAGCTGGAATAAGGTCAACATCGCTCTTTTTTACCGTTTGAGAGAAATTTCGAAACTGGTCTCTAACATTAGATGTGCTGCGCAGATAATGGTAGGCTCCAACCTTGAGCCCTGCTTTGCGGGCTCCTTCCAGGTACTTTCTATAATTGGCATCTCTCCCAGTGCTGCCTTCTGTAGCTTTAATGTATACAAACTTAATGTCAGGATAATAGGCGGTTATTACATTCCAATCCACATTATTATTGTGATGTGAAACAACCACTCCATCACAATGCTGATATTTTTCCTGACTTCGGCTATGCGCCACCCAAATCTATTTTTTGGTAATTTCATCATCGAAAAGTGGCATGATTGACCTGTGCCGGTCGGTCAGGGACAT
>CAJOFH010000027.1 GCA_905233845.1 uncultured Muribaculaceae bacterium
GGAAGAGCGAACCACCGTGCTGCAGATGTCTGACGAGCAAAAATTACTAGTGCAAATCACACAAAAATGATTTGTGGGGCTCATTGCGGAAAACAGGAAGACGAATTCACTGAGAGGATGAAGGAGAAGGAAAGACGCTCACTGGAGAAGATTCAGAATTTTGAGTCAGCTCCTCACCCGGACACCATGCTCAATGACTTGGAGAACACCATTAAAGTCGAAAAATACAGCAATGATTTCTGTTCTATCAAGGTGGACAACAAAACTGGCAAGCAGAAGGTGGTGATCAACGAGCTGGTTATCGCGTCTCAGTCCAGGTCGTGGCAGATACTTCATGATATCTATAACAATGACTTTTCCTTCTACCTTGCCGTGAAAAAGAAGAATAATGTGACTTTAGCGACTTCAAGTGAAAATCCTGAAGTACAGAAGCTGTTTAAGGAGTGGAAAGAGACTAAGAACTTCACAAAGAGGATGAAACTGTTTTGCTCGACTCCAACAGAAATCATCGAGCAGGTCAACTTCATCGAGAAGAAGTACTATACCTACTACGATGCACTTGGCGAGGAAGGATTACAGGCTTTGTCATGGCGGGAGGATTACATTAAAGCTGCCTTAGACGATACACCATTCAACCCACAGCCAAAGGAAGAACTTGCGAAGCGAGTGGTAGATGCATTTCATGTCGGCGAGGTCAAGAGCAGGAAGGATGTGAAGAAGCTGCTACAGGAGATATATGATGACTTTGGCATTAGTAAGAAAGCGACAGCCGAGGATCTATCGGACTATATCACCATCCAACCGAAGAGAGACTCGAAACTCTTCATTGCCTCGCATTATAGGAAGAATGTATCGTTATTCCCCCAGCTGAACAATCCCAACAGGTCAGAGCAGTGGGATGTAGACAAGGTGCTAGATATGATTCAAACCGATTCATACTACAACCTAAGTTCCAAAGTTGATGCTGTTCGTTCGGCAAGTGACAAGGAGGAAGCAGACAATAAGAAGGCCATGCTACCACTTGTATGTTGGAATGGAATTTTCAAGTACCGGGAAAGCAACCTCGGCAACCTCTCCACTTACTCCAGCTTCACGGCGCTTGATTTTGACAAGTTCAGCTCAACACGAGAGATGGAAGAGTTTAAGGAGCGCCTAAAACAAATCGATTGGATTTACGCTACCTTTACAACTCCATCAGGGAAGGGATTGAAGGCAATTGTCCTCCATGACAATATACATCCCGAATTTCACATCAATCTATATCAGGAGCTGATGGGGAACTTTGATATTCCTGAGTTGGACCCTCACACAAAAGATCTCGCCAGGGGAAACTATTTATCTTATGACCCTGATTTGTGGAAAAATCCTGCCCCCAAACCGTACCATTTTGATAGCAGCAATGCCAAACTCACGAGCTTCCAACCCTTGACCTACACTGTGAAACAAGGAAATGATGGTTCGCCGGTGATCTATGAGGATGACATTGAGGAATCATCGTTGCTTCATAAGTTCTGCACTTGCATTGTCTCTGACCGCTCCGTGCTTAACATGCTTAGAAAACGTTGGGAGGACGACGATAGGAGCAAGAATCGCAATAACAAAGCGCTATCTTACCTTGGTATTCTATGTAAAGCCGGCATACCAAAGTCTGAAGCCATCGAATTTGTTTCGTCACTATTCAATAACTGGTCAAGCGGTGAGATCGAAATATCACATGCAGCAGAATGGGCCTATAAGCATAACCTATTCGGCTGTGACAGGATGAAGTTCAAGCCTCATAAATGAAAAGCCAGCCTCCGTTGATTGGGGCTGGCTTGTTTTTAGTCTAAAATTTTCAAGTCTTAATAAATCATTATTATTTGTCTCCCTCAAGAATGCGTTTCACGTCACTTCTGCGATAGCGACGCTTCCCTCCAACCATTATGGGCACTAGATAGTTCGTTCTCTGCCATCTCCATAAGGTCGTAGATGCTATATCAAGTATCTCCATCACCTTCTCACGACTAAGGTATGTTTCAGCTTTCTCGTCGGCGATGCTCTGTTCGAGTTCACGCTTCACCTCAGCTATGAGCAGCATGTTAGCCTCTATCAGGTCACCAATACTTATCTCAACCTTAAGGCCAGGGCATTCTTTAGATAGTTTAATCAAATCTAATGTCGCCATATTACTTTACTTTTATTTTGTCATGCATCCAGTTTGGCAACGTGTCTTTCATCATCTGTTCATAGCAAGAATCAACAATAATCGACTTAAGCGATTTGTTCCCACGGCCAAGAGCTCTAGGGTTGAAGTCCTCAATGGTGCTATTACTGAGATCTATCGTTCCAAGTCGGGTACATCTAGAGAATGCCAGTGAACCGATTCTGATGATACTGCCGTTGGCTCTAAAAGTCTTGAGTTTGTCGTTCTCGCTGAATGCCTTATAACCGATAGTGATGTCGCTATCTGTCACCTCAACTGTCTCCATGTTGTAGTTCCTGCAGAATGCCCCACTGCCCAATACAATGTTGCAGCAGTCATTCACCTTCAAAGACTTCGTATTGGCATTACCTGCAAAAGCCTTGGATTCTATCTGTGCCTTTAAGCTGCCTACAAATGTGACGTTATCCAGACTAAGGTTATCTGCGAATGCTTCCCTTTTGATTATAATTACAAAATTATTGAAACTCAGTGATTTAATCGAACTTCCCTTGAATGCAAGAAAATCAATTTCTCGGACGGTGTCAGGAATGTTGATGGATAATAAACTGCTGGTACCCATGAAACTAGAAAAACGGATACTTTCTAATTTCTCTGGTAGTATTATCTTTTCTAAACTCTTATTATCCATAAAAGCTCCATCACCAATATCTCTAATATAGTCGTTCAAAACTACTTCTCTTAAATTTACTGCATCAGAGAAAGCAAAGTGGTCAACATATCTAACACTCTCAGGAACAACAACTTTGGTTAAGTCTTGAATGTTATCAAACTCGTTACTTTCTATGCGCCAAATGCCAAGGGGGAATATTGCTTCCCCATTTTTTATTTTATAATTACCCATTTAAAAAAAGCGATTAACCTATACATCGCGAGGTTTTTGTGGGTGGCCCTTAGTACCGCAGGCTACCCGGATTAATAATTATACTCTCGTTACACTAGAGCTGATAGGTCGACAAGCGAGGCCAACAAAAGTACGACGGGCCATGTGACTACTCGCCACTTCATAAATAGGATAATGCTCTTCATGTCCAGTCGTGGGATTCATAATAGCAACCACACGGTTAATTCCAGCCTCCTTGAGCACCTTTTTAATGCCCTTGTTGTAGATGGACAATGAAATCTTGGGCACTAGCAGCTGAGCATCAGGACGAGAATACTTTTCAATAATCTCTTTAGCGGTCCCTGTAAGTGGGACTCTAACAACACGGTTGCCAGTCTTGATTGGTGAATACTCTATGGCATCACCAATAATATTGGCTTTCGTGACCGAGAACAAGTCACCAATCCTCAAACCGAGATGGCTCTGGATGACAAATAAGTCACGAATTAATTCAAGCTCAGGTCGATCGGAGAAATCAAACTGATGGAGCTTCATGAGCTCTTTAAGTGATAAAAAAACTTTCTTCATAATTAAAATTTTTATTGTGTGGATGGCTTTGGTTTGTTGTGACTTCGAGCCACCCAGGGGTTAATAAAACGGTTAATAATCCCATGGCACCTATCAGCAACGTAGTTCCTTTGGGGCGCACTGATATTGGTGTTCGTGTTGTGAAAATTCTTATACAAGAACCTTCGCTAATTTTTTTTTAAAAAAAACTTAGTCATGAGTTTAAAAATTTTTAAATGAATTACTTTGTTGTTCTTCATTTGGCCAAGGCAATTGACGGTATGCCACACCATCAATCAAGTGGCCATTAGCTTTTGTATTCTTGTGTTCACCAACCTCGCTCCAGTCACCCCATTGTTTGAAATAGAAGAGACAGCCGTCACGCTCACAGGCTTTCTTGATATTGAGAACCCACTGTTTCTCCATTTTTCTTGATGTTTTGCCATGAACTTGCTCGCCTCCCACTATGGCGACCTTGATACCCTCAAGTGAGAAGCCATCAACTGAAGCTACATCATCAAGCAGTGGCTCAAACGAGATCCACTTATTCTCGGTAGGTATTTGGCGAAGTATGTCAATATTCTTGACCTCAGCCTTAGTGCAAATGCTGTAGCCTACGAAGAGATTAGAAGGAATGTGATGGTTCATAAAATAGTTCTTGGCACGCTCAACTCTCTTAGTCAGAGTAAGGTAACTAATTGTTGGTGTTAATTCTACAACATCAAGAGCCTTATCAATAAAACTGTCAGGCACGCCTCGCTTGTTTGGGTCAGCCTCTCCTTCATAGAAGAGGTCGGACGTGTCGTCAATAAAGCAGCTCACTTCATCGGTCACACCTAAAGGTTGGTGTAACTTGTCGTATCTCAGCCATGTTTCACCAAAGTTGACATCCGGATGATAATGGCTCTCCTGAGCTTCAGCCCAGCAATCGTTACAGCCTGGACTGTGTTTGTGACAACCATGAGTGATGTTCCATACAAAGTCCGAGTAGGACACTCCGCAAATACTTAATTTCATATTGCAAAAGTTTGTGTGTGCCCCCGTGAGGAGGCACACGGATTAATATTATTGTTTCTTGCCACCGAAGTAAATCTCCTCGTTGGAAGGCTTACTCCTCTTGCTTTTCTTCTTAGGAGCGTAGGCGAAAGACTCGTTATACTCTCGTCTTGCTGCCTTGACACGCTCTTCAACTACGCCAGCATAAGCAGCGTCCTCAGACATTTTAGCCTTGTGAGTGTTGAAGAGCTCCAGGAACTTAGTTTTCTTCTCAGCTGGAGTCTTGACCATCGCCATCTCACACCAGTCTTCGGTCTGCATAGCCTGAAGAAACTCAAGAAAGCTTTCAGCGACGCCGTTTGGGTCATTAACTTCATGAGCGCGTACCTCAATCAACGCATCCACAGCAGCAGAATTCTTAAAATAATCTGGTGAATTCCTGAATGCTACCTTGAGAGCCATATAGTTTCGCTTTGCACGTTCCAACATGCTTTGGTCTGCATGGAAAGAAGGATGCAGTTTGCCGTTCACAAGAGATTCGTCATAAAGGGCCTTCTTGTATCCTTCATGCAAGAAAATCAATTTATATGCGCCTCGAGCTGACATTTTGCTCTCGTTGATGCAAGCATCCATCATAGTCAATCCTGAAGGCTCTGTGAAGGTCTCGACAGTCACCTGGCGTTTGGTTTTCTCGTCCCAAACAGATGCAGTCTGAATCTCACGAACGTATTCAGGGAGCTCTTCGGCCGGAATCTCACACAGCTTAACACGAACGTCATACTCACGCTCTTTGCCCTTAAACTCCTTCATGGTGAAGAGCTTGGCGTAGGCACAAGAGCGTTGCTTACCGTCAGGGCGAACATAGATCAGATCCACGTCAGGATCGTCAAGAGTGACAATACTGCCATCTAAACGTTGAACGCTACCAAGTCCAGCCTCAATGAAATCTCTCGCTGCAGTTAACTCAATCGGGCGAAAGAATCGTTTAGTGCGTTCCAAAGACTTACGCAACTCTGTGACGTTCTTCTTGGTCTCACCACGTTGCATGGTCTTAGGCATATCGCCGAACAAGAAACCTGCCTCGAGAAAATCAGCAAGCTGTACTTCTTCATGGGCCTTTAGAGCTAGACGTATTTCCTGTCGTCTTACCTCAATACTGGTTGTATCTGCCGCACTTGCAGCGACAGTTGCCTGTTCCTGCCCGGAATACTCACTAGTGCTGTGTCCACAGCTTTGGGGGTTGTTCACTTGCTCAGTACCAGCCTGAGCGTTCTCAGTCTCGTTCGATGATGCCTCGCTAACACCATTGTCGATAGCGGCTGCAACCTTGGCAGCGGCTTCTTCAGGATGTAAATAGTTCTTCATTTTTTTAAAATATTATTTATAATTCGCTTGACTTTTTTTTCTATCTTACCATCAGGATCGAGTTCTTTTGCTTGGTCGTAAAACGCCTTGCCTATATGGTAGTCGGCTCCTGTGATAAGTGATTGAAAATGGAATTGTGCCAACCAGTAGCAGCACTTTACCTTTATTGTTTCATCACCGGTCATGGCTAAATTCATATAATACTTGCTTTGCTCATAATCAGGTATGCCACTCATGACTTGACCAGAAGCGTAATTGACACCAAGGGAATAAGCTGATTTCGTGTCAAATAGGGCACCAATAGCAAGAGCATACTGTGAACATCCGATGTTGCCAGCTTTCTCATAAGCCTTAGCCAATCTGCAAAAGTTTATCTTCCAGAATTTAACCAGCTCTAAAACAGACTGGTAGTCATGGTTGGCGGCATATCGCTCAAGCCTAGTAAGCCTACGTAGGTATTTGTCTATTGTTGCCATAACTATCAGAACATTATTTGTTTAAAATGTTCTTCTTCTTCTCGCTCGATTTCTCCGTCAGGATCATTCTTACGAACGTAATTCAAGAAATCACTAGCTATAGACTGGTCAGCGTTCTTAACAAAGCCATACTTATGCAGCATAGCGACCCAATAAGCACCTTTCACACATCCTCCCAGAGCAGCGTGGCCGAAGTGTCGTTCTGCGATATCATAATCAAAACCCGCTTCGGCTACTCCTGTGACGTGAAAAACGCCAAGATAGTAACATGCGGTTGAATATAGAACCGAAGCTGCATTTAAAGCAATTTCAGCTCTTCTAAAATCATTTTTTTCAAGATAGGCATTAAAAACGTCTGAAAGCTTAGTTCCACTATTTTCAATTTGTTTTGCTGCATTCTCGGCATCCTCAAGGTTACCTTCATTAAGAAGGCGGTTCACATACTCCAGCTTGCTCAGCGTGAAGTCAACTTTTATTGGCTTGTTAGCCTCAAGTGTTAAGCCCGAAAGCTTCTTTTTATTTTTTTTCATAATAGTATTTCTTAATAATTTTTAATGTTATAAATTTGTTTTGAAAGATAGTGTGCACTTCCCCTCACGGACGAAGTTTCGCACTGTACGATTGTTTTTGCGCTCACTTTAGGGTCGGGGGAGTGCAAATCCGAAGAATTGAAACTCATGACTGCGCACTAGCCGCATCAAGCACGTAGGTGGTCGCTCCCCCATAGGGATCATGGCTTACCACCAGCCTTCAGCGGCATTTACGCAGGACTGATATCATAAATATGTCAAAGGTCTAGTTGTTGTCGTTTTGTTCGGGTGACAAGACCCCGGAAAAGAACCGCTCAGGGCGGTGGGCGTGGTTCATGCAATCAAGGAGGTCTTGCTTTAGTGGTCGCCATATCCATGACTTTAGCGATTGAGTGTGTTACGATTAAGCAAGGCTTCGAGGTCACTGCGTTTAAAGTGCAGCTTTCGGCCTATTTTAGCAACCTTAAGGATACCCTTCTGGCGCCAAATAGATAGAGTGCGCGTGGTGACTCCAAGGAACTTGGCAGCCTCTTTGGCTGTGAGCCATTCGTCTCCATTTTTTTCACCTGAGCCGCTACACATATTATATAGAAGCTCCTTCATCTCACTGAGCTCTGCTTTGAGCTCTTGCAATTCTTCGTGCGGTACCACCGCTATAATCTTTTCTTTAGCCATAATTTTTTTGTTAAAGCAATCCCCGACGGTGAGAATTGCGATGCAAAATACCGAAAAAAAAATGAGAAGCTCAAATAAATTTACCAAATAAATCCCTAAAAATCAGATACTTATGGGTTAATATCAACTAGTGTTTAACTAGATATTAACTACATATTAACTGGATTAATTGATTTGAAATAATTGAGATGCGCTTACCCTTGGCGATGTTGTCAAACTCGCTCTCTTACTTGGCAGTGAAGTTGTAGTTGAGGATCTGTAGGAAATACTGGGTGAGGAGAACCTTTGTCGCTATACACACCTTGTTGAGGTTGTGTTCGCCTTTCTCGTTGCCCACAAGTGCGCTCTTTCACCCGTATAATAATCTTGTTGCCTCTTAAGGATAATTTGCTTAAAACTGCGCATTACAGCATCTCCTACCCATGGCAACATTCTTATGGACAAGAATCAAGATTATGTGAGCGTAAGTCATGGACATTCAATGCTGAGCTCGATGTTTAGAACACATAAATAATTCAGCACTCCAATCGCTAGGGGTTGTAAATGTAGGTTATAGGAAATCACGAAAAAAATAATAATAGATTGTGTTCTCATTTATTATTACTAATTTTGTAATTTGAAAATGTCATTAAGGTTTTTGAGATTATGGACAAACGGGTGAAAAAATATTTTGGACCAGCATTAAAATCATATCGATATGAAGGCGAAAGTGTTATTAAATTTGCCTCAATTGGTCTTTTTTCAGATAAAGAGGTTTCTAAAAGACTTACTTACATTTTATTAAACAAAATAGATGCTCAGTTAAAAATGCTGAAAGATTTGCGTAGTGAGTTCTATGAAAATGTTGATAATAGCGAAGTACTCTTACACAATGAAAATATAAATACATTGCTTACACAAGAAAAGAATAAATACATCTATTTAAATGATTTTGTTGAGGGTTTAACAAATAAAGATGGCAGCACACCTCCCCACGTTGACACAAAAAATAGTCAGAATCAACGGAAGAGAATCTTGCAAAGAAATTATTCACCACTTGAGTGTTATAATGATATGGCGATATTACATGTGTCAGAAGTGCATGAAGATGTTACAAGTATCGTAATTAGATTACTACTTTTTTTGCAAGAAGATATTTTGCCCAAAATAGAGAGTTTAGATGAAAATTTTCCTTCAGCTAAATTGAGAATAGACATCATGGGCCTCTTGAAGTATTGTTTTTCTGGCAAAGATGATTTTCTGGATCTGATAAATGAATTTCAAGATACTGATGAATATTGTGTCTCTGATGTTGACTGTATGCTTTTTGAACATTGGGCACGAATTAAAGATGAGTTTGATGATTGCTCTTATGATAAGATAGTCGATGATGACGAAATAACATGTTACTCTGATTTTTTTCCGGTATCTGATCACGAGATAATAACAAGAGGACCAAGTGCTTTTTTAAGAAAAAGGCGATTTGAGCTGATTGATAAACATGTGATACGCCCATATGTCAAAATGCTACTCTTTTTATTATTGAGTAAGAATGACTTTGATGCTCAATCATTGTTGCTTAGAACTATTATTTCAACATTCATTTTCGCTAACGAAGATGTTCTCAATGAGGGTCATTCTCCAATTTTGTCCGCTAATAGGATCTTTGCAATACTTAATAATGACCACCAAATAACTAATCTCTTCTTATATAGCCTACATTTATGTGGGGAGTTGACATTTGAAGGGTTTGACAAATTACACTGTGCTCTTGAATCAGGAAATCTAGAATTAACAATGTCTGTTCTATGGGCAGAAAAAAGAGCAAGATTAATAATTGAGCGATTTGAACATTTTTTCTTGCTGGCAAGTCTTATTAATTGCCGAGTAGAGGGTAATGAAATTGTTTCAGAGGATAAATTGTCAAATATTTTAGAAGATTCTTTTAAATCAGTATTGAAAATAGATTCAACTGATAAAGCTATCAATGAAGCAAAATACTACGCAATATTAACAATACATGAGACTCTGATGGACAATCAGATACTTGGGGCTAGCGAATCAAAGGCTTTGGCATGTATAATAACAGCAAACTCAAGTTGTAAAGAAGAATACGAAGTGATGTCCCGGCTAACAAAGATAATGTTAATAGCTAATGCAACAACAAAGATACATGAATTACAATCAGATGATTGTGAATCAAATGATACAGAGATCACCAATAAAATAACAACAAAACAAGAGAAAGACAATATCAAATGTAGTATTGACGCACCCTATATAAGTAGTTATGATGTAGATAAATTGGTGAAGCTTCTAACCACATCTAATGAGTATACTGATAGGGCTTTCGTGACAATTGTTTCGAGTGGCACACACGATGTCCAAACTTGTCTAAAGTATTTTATTAGTAGCAGTCTCAAAGAGTTTATAGAGTGTAAGGACGCATTACAGTTTAAGCTCAAATGGATGCCTAAAAGCATAGTTAGCTTAAAGTTGTTAATTAAGCTTTTAATACACAAAGATGTAGCTAAAAATGAGGTTATTGATGAAAATAAATATGATGGTATTACAGATAAATTAAATAATCAAAATGCTGTTGAGTTTTGGAAGCCAGTTATAAAAGTATTTAATTGCAGAACAATAATGAATGCTAGGTTGGGGGATGGTCGTTATAGGGATAATTACATAAAAGATTTGGAAACTATAGTTGAAATAGTTTATGCCAGTAGGCGGAATAAGGAATAATTTGTATGGTTGTCACTTTATGTTGCATACAAAATGTTCCAGTAATGTTCCAGTTAAATAAAACAATAACACCACAAATGTGTTGATTTGTAGTGCTATAGGTAATAAAATTTGTACTCCGACTGGGAATCGAACCCAGATTTTAGGTTTAGGAAACCCACGTTCTATCCGTTGAACTATCAGAGCATCCACAAAAAGGTGTGTTGTGATGGCGTAGCACCATTTTGCGGTGCAAAGGTAAGAATTATTTTGATAATAAAGATATTTTGGCACGGTTTTTGCTCGATTTTTATTAACTTTGCATTTAATAGCGGCACAAATGCTGTCGCACAAAATGACATATTATGGCAAAACAACAAGGCTCGTTGAAAGAGCGGGAAAAAATATTTACAAATTTTCCCAAGCATTACAAGGTGATATTCCACAACGACGATTTCACTACAATGGATTTTGTTGTGAAGGTTCTCGTCGAGGTGTTCTATAAGCCACAGAGCGAGGCTGCTGCTCTCATGCTTGCTGTGCATGAGCAAGGCAAGGCTGTTGTGGGGATTTACAGCTATGACATGGCAGTTTCGATGACTAGAAAAGCCACTGCGATGGCTCGTGAAGCTGGTTTTCCGTTGCGCATTACCTATGAGCCTGAATGATATACTGAAAAGAGAATAGTAACAAAAAAACAAGAAAGCATGTCGAAAGAGATAAAAAATAGTTATTTATTGCAAGTTGCAATGCGTACAGCTGTTGATAAGGCTATAGAATATCGTAATCCATTCATGACTCCAGAGCACTTGGTATATGCCATACTGCAGTTGAGGCCCATTGTTGAAGCTATGCGAGAACTTGGCATCAACGAACTGTCGGTGGTTGATATTCTTGATCGCGGATTGAAACGCCAGAGTCATGTTCCCGAAGACCAAGCTTACGCGCTGGACCCATCGGCTCAGTTTGAGAGTCTTATTCTTGGTGCAATAGGCATAAAGGATTCAGCTTCGGCTCCTGAGCTTGAGGTCACTCACGTGTTGCAGTCGGCAATGAGTTTGAAAGACTCTTTGGCGGGTAATATTATAAGCTATCATGCCAGCAATGACAGCGATTTCATGCGCGTGATTATATCATATGTTGAGGAGTTTTCCGAGAAGTTTCCTGTTAGAGGGAAAGACTCCACATTATTAAAAGGTCTCACGCCAACAAAATATATTGGACTGAATAATTATGTGAGGGTAGATCCACTAAGCGACAATGTGCCCGATGACCAGAATAGTGATGATGACACCTATTTGGATGGAGATTCGGATTTTGAGGACATTCTTGGCGGACCTGAATTGCGAGATTCGCAAAGATTTGAGACAAGTGATTTTGTAACTTGCGTCAATGACCACTTGAAGGATCACAATCCTCTCATTGGTAGGGATGCGGAGCTTGAGCGCACCATCCACGTGCTTTGTCGCAAGGACAAGAACAACCCGCTTCACGTGGGCGAACCTGGAGTTGGCAAGACTGCGCTCATCTATGGCTTGGCTCAGCGCATAGAAGACGGTAACGTGCCCGACATGCTCAAAGGTTTTAAGATTTACCAGATAGACATGGCCGCCATGGTTGCCGGCACTCAATATCGTGGCGACTTCGAGAAGCGTGTGAAGCAGACAATGGACTACCTGTCGAGCCTTGATAACGCGATAGTTTATATTGACGAGATTCACAATATAGTTGGTGCTGGTGCTACCAACGATAGCTCGATGGACGCTTCAAATATGCTCAAACCTTATCTTGAGGGTGGTAAGTTGCGTTTCATTGGTTCGACCACCTATGAGGAATATAATCGTCATCTCTCTCGAAGCAAAGGCATTTTGCGTCGTTTCCAGCAGATTGACATTCTCGAGCCATCGGAAGATGAGGCTATCGAGATTGTAAATGGCCTGAAAGAGGGTTATGAGAATTATCATCATGTAGTATATGCTCCTGCTGCCATCGACTACGCTGTGCGTGCCAGTGCCAAGCACATCATGGGTCGATTCTTGCCCGACAAGGCGATCGACCTCATAGACGAGGCTGGTGCTTATCGTCATATCCATCCTACCGACAAGAAACAGCAGACAGTGGATAAGGCACTTATCGACGACGTGCTCATGAAGGTGATGAAGATTAACGCTACCGCCATGAAGGAAGACAACAATGCTCAACTCAAAACTTTGGAGAAACGCATCAGGTCGTTCATCTACGGTCAAGACCAGGCTGTGCGCGAGGTGGTGGAGGCTGTTCAACTGTCGAAGGCAGGTCTTATCGATGACGGCAAGCCGTTGGCATCGCTGCTCTTTGTGGGTCCCACTGGTGTGGGTAAGACCGAGGTGGCTCGCGTGCTGGCACGTGAACTCGGTGTGGAGCTGGTGCGATTCGACATGAGCGAGTATACCGAGAAACACACTGTAGCCAAGCTCATCGGTTCGCCAGCTGGCTATGTGGGCTATGAGGATGGTGGTTTGCTCACCGACGCCATCCGCAAGACCCCGAACTGCGTTCTGCTGCTCGACGAGATAGAGAAGGCTCACGAGGATATCTACAATATTCTGCTCCAAGTTATGGACTATGACAACAAGGGTCGCCATGCCGACTTCCGCAACGTGGTGCTCATCATGACGAGCAACGCTGGAGCACAGCATGCGGGCATGAGCGTGGGATTTGATAGCCGCGGCAGCCGTGGTGGCGACATGCTCAAGCAGGTGAAGAAGACCTTCAAGCCCGAGTTTATCAACCGTTTGAGTGACATTGTGGTCTTCAACGATATGGATGAGACGATGGCAGGAATGATTCTCGACAAGCGCATGCGCGAACTTCAAGCAAAGCTCACTCCCAAGAAAGTGACACTCGTTGTGGAGGAAGACGCTCGTGCTCTGTTGTTGAAAGAAGGTTTCACTGCCGAGTATGGCGCTCGTGAGCTTGACCGTGTGTTACACCGAGAGCTCAAGACTAAGCTGATGAGGGAAATCCTCTTTGGTAAACTTAAACGCGGTGGCACAGCCCAAATTACCGCCCACGATGGCACCATTGTACTTGAATGTAAAAAAGGTGATTTGTAGAAATGATTTTTGAGTTAGACAAAGATATTTGGTTCCCGCATCCCGAGCTACCGTTTCTCGATGACTATGACGGCATGGTTGCCATTGGTGGAGATTTGAGCACCGAAAGGTTGCTCTTAGCTTACGACAACGGCTTTTTCCCGTGGTATGCCTTTGCAAAGAAGCAGATTCAATGGTTTTGTCCATGTGAGCGTTTTGTCATTTTTCCAAGCGAGATTCGTGTGAGTCACTCGATGCGCACGTTGATGAACAAGCACCTCTACCGAGTGACGTTCAACACTGCCTTCGACCAGGTGATAAGAAGCTGTAGCACGGTGAATGGTCGCATCAACGAGGTTGGGGCTTGGCTGGGTGATGACATCATAGCCGCCTATACCAAGCTTTATGAGTTGGGACGCGTCCGCAGTGTTGAGGTGTGGCGAGGCGATGAGCTCGTGGGAGGACTCTATGGCGTTACCTCCGGCACTGGATTTGTGGGCGAGAGTATGTTTTCTTTTGAGCCAAATACCAGCAAACTGGCGCTGATTGCTTTCGCACGGCAGATGCAAGAGCAAGGTGGGTCGTTGATTGACTGTCAAATTCAATCGCCTCACTTGGAAAGTATGGGCGGGCGGTTCATCAGCTATAAGGAATATATCACGAGGTTATTTGGTGAGGATGCTTACCACACTTGGGAGGAGAGGCCAATCTTGGAGGCTGACGATTAGAGTGGTATTAATATTTTTTAATGTTTAAGCACATAAATTTTAGGATTTATGTGCTATCTTTGTGCAGTTAATTTGAACTAAACATCTAAAGATAAACAAAATGGCTAAAAAACTATCATTTCTAATCGTTGCTGCGTTGTTGACATGCCTTGGCACTATGGCGCAGGAGCAACAGAAGCGTGAGATGCGCGCTGCGTGGCTGGCTACCGTTTCTAACATTGACTGGCCTAGCGAGCGTGGTACAAGTGCAGCGGTAATTGCTCGTCAAAAGCAGGGTTTGATTGACTATCTTGACGGCTTTGCCAACACCAACATGAACGCCGTGTGCATCCAGGTGCGCTCGATGTGCGACGCTATGTATCAGTCGAGCTATGAGCCTTGGTCAAGCTACCTGACCGGCACTCGTGGTGCCAATCCTGGTTGGGACCCCTTGGCTTTTGCCGTTGAGGAATGCCACAAGCGCGGTATTGAGTGCCATGCATGGGTAAACCCCTATCGTTACGCCAATGGTGGTCCAAACACTTGGAACACTCCGCAAGACCAAGCTTTGCGCGATTCGGGCATCCTTCTCACTTATACCAACAGCAGTGGTACGACTACTACCGTGCTAAACCCTGGTCTTCCTGAGGCACGTGAGCGCATTGTGAATGTGTGCCGCGAGATGATTGAGAACTATGACATAGATGGTATTATCTTTGACGACTACTTCTATCCTAGTGGCATACCCACCAACAGCACCGCTGGCGACTATCAGCTGTGGCGCAACAGTGGCACTACACAGAGCTTTGCCAATTGGCGTCGTGCGCAGGTCAACCAGATGGTTGCTGATGTTTTCAATATGGTTCAACTCACCAAGCCTCAAGTTCGCTTTGCGATTGGACCTGCTGGAGTTGCTGGTACCGCATCGACCAGTGCCTCGCAGCATGGGGTTAATCCTTGCCCCACAGGTAGTGACTGGCAATACTCGTCGCTCTTCAGCGACCCGCTGGCATGGCTTGAAGAAGGCACTATCGACTATATCTCGCCACAGCTTTACTGGAAGAGAAATCACTCCACCAACCCCTTTGGTCCATTGACCGAGTGGTGGAGCTACATTGCCAAGCATTTCAACCGTCACCACTATGCAAGCCAGAATATCTATTTTATGGATAACGATGGTAACACCACCGCCAGTTGGCAAGAAATTGTGGCGCAGGTTGAGCTTAGCCGCCAGTACACCGAGAACAACGCTCCTGGTGTGAACTTCTACTCGTCGCGATACATCAACGGCCCTCGTATGACTGGATTAGGCAACTATTTGGTAAGCACAATCTTCCCCAAGAAGGCGTTGCCACCAGCATTGGAGTGGAAACCTAAGGACAACCTCGACACTCCTGAGAACCTCACCTTGAACGGTACCACTTTGTCTTGGAACTTTGTGGATGGCGAACTCGTGAAGTATGCTGTCTACGCTATTCCAACCAGCGTTGACGTGAGCACTATTAATAGTGAGCAGTTTGAAGGTATCAAGAGCGATTACCTTGTGGCAGTGACCTATAACACAAGCGTGACACTCGCCGATGAATATGCCACTGGCTATTGGTTTGCTGTGTCGAGTGTCGATGGTTACAATTTTGAGTATACTCCAGCCTATTTGAACTGCCCCGCTGGTGAGGCTCAGCAGGTGACTCTTATTTCACCTGTTGGCGACGCTCAAGCACAATGGTCACAAGAGTTTACATGGAGCGCTGTGCCTGGCGCAACATTTAAAATTGAGGTTGCCAGCGACGAAGCTTTCAATAATGTGCTGATTAGCCAAAGCGGTATTGCCGAGAACCATGTGACCCTCGATCTGAGCTCGTTTGCTTCGGCTACTCGCTATTATTGGCGCGTTACCACTATCGAGACTGGTATGTTTGACAAGGTGAGCGAGGTGGCATCGTTTATCACTATCCAACGTGACCTTGCTCCACAAGCCACTTTGATTTATCCAGCTAACGGTGCTGAGATTGACGACAACTTTATGTTCCTCATTTCTGATGTGGGTGCCGATACCTACAAACTTGAAGTGGCTCGCGATGCCGCATTTAGCGACGTGGTACAAACTGGTAATTACCTTCAGCCACAAGGTGGCAACCTATCACTGCAGTGCGTGATTTCATTGCTTGGCAAGGGTACTTACTACTGGCGCGTGAGCACTACAGCAGCTGGCTGTGACCCCAACGTGAGTGAGACTCGCACGTTCACTATTACCGACATCACTACAGGCTCTACCGAGCCAGGCTATGTTCAGAAGATAGACGTTGACAACAACACTTACGCTCCTGTCAATGGTGTGAGTGTTACCAACAACTGGCTGCGTTCGGTGAAGAGTAACTACAATAACTTTGACCAAGAGAATTACGGTTCGTTCAACCGCTCGTTCACCGTGCTGGGCAATTTCTTGTACCTGACAGGACGCTCTAGCAATGCCTCGAATGCCGATTGCTATCTGCGTGTCTATAACACCAGTAATGGTGAGTGGGTGCGCGACATCGCTTTGCCCGATGAGGTGAAGGGTGACTACTTCCCTTGCAACAACGTGCTCGTTGATGATGCTGGTAACTTGCTTATCAGCAATATGCTGCTGAAGATTAACAACACTCCGCTTGTGATTTACAGCATTGACCCAAGCACTGGTGATGCCACTTGGCGTGCAAGCCTCTCGACCAGCGAATCGTCAGGCCGCATTGACCATATTGACGTGCTGGGCGACTTGGCATCGGGCAACTTCCAAGTATTTGCAGCTGTCTCTCGTGGTACCGAGATAATTCGCTGGACTATCCAGAATGGTAATGTGACCCAGACCAAGGTGACAACTGTCGTTGGACTTTATCCATCGAGTGCATCCAATTTTGGTACTTCGCCACGAATCAAGGCTCTAAGTGCTAACGAGGTTCTTGTTCATGGGGCCGCTATTCAGCCTACGAAATATAATGTGGAGACTGGGGCCATTATCGACAGCTTCGAGGGCAATTCTGCTCTCATGAAGCAGGGTGGCGCAAGCGACGGATCGGATGTGTTTGAACTGTGCGGTAAGCATTTCTTATTCTACTCCAGTGGAGACTATGCTACCAGCGAGGGACACAACTACCGCTTGGCGATGAACGCCACAGGCGATGACTTCGCTGGCATGAACATTTTGTGGACTCTGCCTAAGAACGGTATGGGTGTCGTGAACAGTACCACAATGAGCACGCCATGTTTGGCAGTGCCCACAAGCCGTGGCAATGTAATGGAGTTGTACATGTATGTGCCTGGTAATGGTATCGCCAAGTACACTATGACTGTCAGCGTCATTGGCGATGTGGATTGTGACGGTGTGGTTACAGCTGGCGACGTGACAGCGCTTTACAACTATCTGCTCAACGGCGACACCACCTTCCTTGCCACCAGCGATGTGGATGGCGACGGCTTCGTCACCGCTGGCGACATCACAGTAGTCTACAACATCCTCCTAGGCAATTAATCATAATGAGGCCCCAATGGTGATAAAAGTCAGCCATTTTCAAGTACTTGAAAATGGCTGATTATTTATGTCGGTTTATGAGAAAAGTGGCCCCTAAGTCTCATTTCGGGTATTATCGTCGCAAAAAGCCGGTAAGATAATAGCATGCAAAGATTAAGGAAATTAGTGACATCACTAAGATGTGAATGGGATACATCAAGCACATCAAAATAGTGCTTGTGGAGCGGTAAATGTTTTTCATCTTGCCTATGGAAGGGAAAATCAGCGACGCAAAAGCTTTAATTCTTTTAGGAAGACTGTCGATGCACATAAACTCAAAATAATCAATCAGAATTTTGTGCCATTTGTTCTTGGTGTTAAGAGGACGGTCACAGTGTCTCACATATTTCGCGAAAAGCCCTTTTGTCTCGGGCAGTCGATTTATCCATTTCACGTTGTCGCCATTCAGCCTTGCAAGGTGGTGTTTTGCCGCTCCCACCACTCTGTCAAATCCGTATTGGCGACTTCTCTCAAGAAGAGAATCTACTTGCTTTTCGTCAAATCCACGTAGCAACAGCTCTAAATCGATGAGCCATTTCACGTTTGTGAACAGATGGAATGCAGCATGTTGAGCCAGGAATAGCCACTCGTCAATAGGGTCTAATTTATATAAAGCCCCGTTAATGTGTGTGGCTCTTTCAATAGCATCGTCATTAAAAGTTCCTATCGAACGAGAGAAAAACTTCTTTGTCACTAGAGCGATGTGCACATCAACATTAGGCAATGTTGAAGATGGAGAGAGCATCGATGCCTTGAGTTTGCTGTTCAAAGCATCTTTTTGAAGTGCCATGGGGAATTCAGTTTTGTAGCCATCCTCAATTAGTTGTTGAAATAGTTTGTCGGCCTTCTCTCGTGGGAAAACAAGCAGGTCAATGTCACTCACCTCACGGTCGAGACGTTCAGAGTATATTGTCGACAACAGAGACACGCCTTTTAAGGGAACGAGATTATATCCATTGGCTTTCTCACAAAGACTCTTGAAAGCATTAAGAATCATCATCGCCTTAATCGCATTGATAGGATTGTCACTGATTTGTTTGGAAGAATTTTCCATCTTTCATAGTGAATATTAAGTTAGTATTATCTTCGGTGAGTAGCGGATCATGGCTCACACAGATTATTAGCTTCTCTTTTGAAAGACTTTTTAGCAGCTGGCGCACTAGTGTAGACGTTTCACTATCGATGTTGCTTGTAACCTCATCAACAAGAATCACATCGGGGTTGCCAACAAGAGCTCTCACTAAAGCCAGCCTTTGTTTCTCACCGCTTGAAAGCGTTCGAGCCGCTTGCCCAATAATGATGTCAAGTCCATCGCCACATTCTTCAGACAAATGTCCCAATCCCAGCATGTCGATAAATTTGATGACACTATCATCGCCAATGTGCCGTCCCATCAGAATGTTGTTTCGCAACGTGTCTTGGAAGATGAAAGGTTCTTGCTCTACAATCGCAATGTGCTCATAAAGAGATTGAACGTTAATATTGGCAATGTTTGTACCATTGAAAAAGATGTTACCGTTTTGTGGTGTGAGCAATTTTAGGATAAGATTAAGCGAAGTGCTTTTCCCGGAGCCGTTGGTGCCAGTAATCACGTTAACTGATCCAATGGAGAAGCGGGCTGATGCATTGATGAGCAAAGGAGATGTCTTGCTGGCATCATCGTCCAAATTATACCCGAATGACACATCACAAAGTTCAATAGAGTTGATTTTCTCTTCCCATTCAATGCCGTTATCAATCGAGTTGGGCGAGTTCAAGATTGTCATCAGACGTGTTATTGAACTTTCGGTGTTGGCAAGCTGCTGGTATCCAACGAAAGCATAGATTGACTCATTCCTGATGAACATAATCGCCGCTGGGAATGAAATCACAAGCCCTAAATCTATTTGACTATTACTGTCGGCAGCAATGATAACAAAAGCAATGGCAACACCATAGGTAAGCATTTCTACCAAAAACGACTGCAAGAACGTCCAAAGCACCGATTTGCGACTTGTCTTGGCAATCTCACTGAAAGTGTGATTCATTCTCTTTGATGCAAAATCACTGGTTTGGAACACTTTAAATAGCCTTAGTCCTGTCAGCCATTCGGCGTAATACTGGTATAGCGAGCTCATGGAATCATAAATCTTCCTGTTGTAATGCTTGAGAGTGCGTCTCATCAGCAAAGTGAGAACAACGACAGCCGCGAGCATTGCTATTATTATTAGCACAAGTTTTGGTGCTACGATATACATCAGAACAACAGCCGAAATCACCGCTATCGGAGCTCGAATTAACGAGCGATAGGCCATAGGAATGAGACCACTTGCCATTGACGTTTCCATGGTGATGCTCATTGCTCCACGATTGTCGAGTTTCTGAAAAGCAAAGTCACCACTCACGTTCATCAATTTGTGCCAGTATTCTGAGCGGATTCTTTTCTCGACATCAATGACAGCGAACTGCGTGATTAGTTTTGTGATTTTTTGTAGGAAAATGTAGGCTATTATGCAAAGCAGAACAGTAATGAAATTCTCTTTTGTGGCGATGGCAGTAAGGTCGCTTGTGCCACTAACCTTATCTTGAACAACCCATAACGCCGCAGCAGGGAACATGCCCACCGCAATCTCGATAAGCATAGCAAGAGTCAGCCACAAGTGGTGTCCTTTGGCGCAATTCCACACGAAACGCATTACGCGCCACTCCCGCTTGAAACTTTCACGCGTGAGACGGTCCGAGTTCGGCGAGGAATTCTTGTATCTTAGCGATTCTGCTTTGTGGCGTAAGTGATGCATATTTATTTCTGTTAAGTTTTAGTTCAATAGGGAAACATCGGCTCATTAGGCAGTTCTTGCAAAGTGGCAGCAAGCTAAGGTCTCGTCTGTAGTGAGCTAATCGGAACTCACGAGCTTTTTTGCTGTTGAAGACCTTAGAAAACTTGTCGTTCATTAGAGATCCTACGACGCAATCTCCTGAATAGTCAAAACTGCACAACGTCGCATCTCCGTTCCAAGCGATGCTCATTGTGTTGAATGGATTTCGGCATCGACGACGATTTGGCGCAAGTCGTCTTACCAAGTCCCCCGTTTCGGGTAGAGCTGGCCATACGAAACGAGACGACAAATCGATTATTGCTAGTTGAGAGTAACGGTTGAAAAGCATTTCGCAGGCTTGCGTCAGTCGTTCGCACTCAATATTGTCAACTATCATCATCATTGAGAAGAAGTGGTTGTGGCTCTTGTGGCACGCATTTATTCTGTCGAGATTGTTAAGCGTTTCCTCATATTTGGCTCCTTTTCGCAGGCTTTCATAGTAGTTGGCGTCAATTAGTTCGGCGGAATAGATAATGGACACTTTTTTGCAATCGAGGATGTCGTTTAATGCTTTTTCGTTAAAGATGCAAGCGTTTGATGACATCTTCACCGACTTGCCGCGGTCGGTTAATTGTTTAACGAAATATGGCAGGTCGGGGTTAATGAACGGCTCGCCGTGCATGTGCAAGAACACATTCTTGAAAGAGATATCAATATTGTCAAGCACTATATCGAATACCTCACGTGTCATAATTCCATTTTCTCTGAGCTTTGTCTTGCAACCATGTGGGCAGCATGTGCAACGCAGGTTGCACAAGTTTGTAGGCTCTATGATGACCTCGCTGGGCATAGTGCTTTCATAGCCAGGTCTCAGATATTTGCCATCAAGCTTGTGAAGCAAAATTCTTAACTTTCTTGTGACAGCATTACCCATTAGTTAGTTCTTATAGCTTAGGCATGCACCCTGGCAAAGGTGACGGTGATAAAGGAAACATTTATCGCACTTGTCAGTCAGAGGAGCAAGAGCTTTTGTCTCAAGCACTGGTCTCACAACATTCTCGATGTCTTGCCAAGTGATTGACGGAGTGAATTGTAAGCGAGGACTTTCCACACCTAAACAAGGTGATATGTGCATGTCGGGATAGATGCTCACATTTCGGGTGAAATTGTCTTCATTTACATTGCATGTTGGAACAAATTCACCGTTTTTCAGCATGTGATTTGCCATCTCCTCATCCCATATACACAACGGCAGTGGTTTTGCGAAGCTCGCGACTACCTTTCGCTTGTCACATTCATTGATTATCTCATTGAGCAGAGGTGTGAACTTCTTGAAACCCTCGAGCTCCACCCATTTGTTATTTTTATCATTGCTCGGGAAAGTGAGTGCCATGTTAAGCCGTTTAATGTTGTGTCTATCGATGATTTCAAGCCACTTCTCATGTTCTCGGCTGTTGATTTGGCACACATTCCCTCGAAGCGCAATATCGATTCCAAGCTCACGGCACATATCAAGGTTCTTCTCCCACTGTGCGAGCAGTGATGGATTTGACCATAATTCTGGGGTTAGATGCAGGGAAAGTTGGCCTATGGGATTTTTCTTTCTGAGAATTTCGGGTAAAGGCACTGTGAAATTTGTGGCGAAATACAGCTCTATGTTTTTGTCATAAGCAAGTTCTATCAGCTCTGTAAGATGGTTGTACATCAATGGCTCTCCGCCACACAAAGGCATGGATTTCACACCGTTGCGCGCAGCCCACTCTATGACTTCTAGCATGTCGTTCCACTTCATGTGCTTGCGTTCAAGGGCGTTGGAGAAGCAGTAGGGGCAGTGCAGGTTACACACTCCTGTAACGAAGACCATGAATTGACGGTTACGAGAGGAAGGCATGGAGTCACATTCGTGCTGCTGCAGTTGAGGGAAATGATATTGCAAGTCGGCCCTGAAGCCTTCAAGAAATTCCCAAAGTCGGTCTAAAAGTCGCGAGCGAAGGTCGGTGGGTAGAGAGTTTGCGTCGGTGAGAAGATTGTTGACGAAAGTTTTATAAAGTTCCTGCTGAGTGGTGAAGAAGCTGCATGGCTTGTATGCATTATCTATATCATGAGGAGAAAGTGGTGTGATAGCGCCTCTCAAAAATGAAAACTCTTGTTTAGCGTATTGGCACAACAATATTAGTCTCTCGTCGTCGTTGGTTTCAGCCATCAGCTGAAAGAATAGTCTATGATGCTCATGAAAATCATCGATAAGATTCTTCATGGCAATGCTGGTAAACATTGCTTCACCACTATTCCATAGCGTTATGATCTGCTCTTGGTTCATATTTCCTCAAGGATTTTTTTGTCAAGAAGATTTCGATCTCCAAAGTTGAACGTGAACATGGGCACTGTTGTGCATGCGTTAATAATAACATTCATCCAGTGCTCCTTGTCAGGTTGCATAGCTGCATTGTTGGACGACATTAATAGTTGATGGAGTTTCATCTCGTCATCAAGTGGCTCGAGGGTTGAGGCGCCTGTTCTTGTTTGATTTACTCTGCAAAACGATGCGACAGGTGCACTATGACAAAATTTCACACCACGATCATCAATCAAGTCAATTATATTTTTGCACGACTTGTTTTCTTCGAATAATTTTACGTCGAGAAGAAGTGCTCCAGCCATTATTGTGCCGCCTTGCTCGTAGATGCAAATAAGGTCATCGCCCATAAACTCGGCACCGCAGTTCTGAGCAAGATCTGTGCAGAGTGTGGACTTTCCTGAGCCGCTTACGCCAAGGAACACGTGTGCGCCGTTACTGCACTTAACTGCCGAAGAATGCATCACATATCTTTTGTGGGCAGCAAGAATTAAATGTAACAGCAATGGAGCAGCTGCAGAGATGCTTGGTTTCCGTTTTTTGTGAATGAGAGAATTATGTGTCTCAATTATGTGGCAAATAGTTTCGTTATTGGTATTATCATTGATAATCCAAAATTGGCCCTTGCTTATTCTGATATAATCGCAACCTGTTGTGTCGCTATGATAACAAACAGCTGCTTCGTCATTGTATCTATATGTCAGTTTTCTTGCAAAACGTTCAATAAAATTTCTTGCACCAAATCTCATCATGCCATGGTAACCGAGTGTCCATTTGTGCTGTGCGTCATCAGGCAGCTCCATGTGCATTGTGTTTATTGTTTTGAGTTTGTGATGGGGCACAATGGCATCATTTTGCTCGACTATGTGATGCTTGAGGTATTTTAACATGATATCAAGATCAAGCTGAAACGAGCTGCTCATTTCTACAACGACACCCGCTATTTCAAATAGAAAAGGATTTATTTCTTTTTTATGATTTGACATGATAAATATAGCTATTGTAAGCGATTGCAAATAAGTAAAACAAATGGTAAGAACAATGAGAAAAAGGCAAATAACATATCAGGCATGCCAAAAAGATGGTATAACTGCCATTATTATAACCTTCTTTAATGGCACACCTATTTTTATAGGTGCGTTACAACTTGTCACGAGTGACGCTTCTTGTTAAGCGCAAAAAGTATCCTCACTCGTGACAAGCAATGTGTTTAATGCCAATAGTAGAGAACTACAGTGTAAAGTTTGTAAAGACCACTACCTTGTACCACATTCATCGAGTCGTGCTTACGAGTTTCAGGCTTAGTGTAACGCCTTTTTTGCAAATTTTCTTTCTCTTTGTTCATAACAAAAATAATTTAAAAATATTAAACACTTAATTAATTAATCCCAATTCTTTCCATTCTCTGATTTGCTCTTCAATCTCATTGTCGAGAACAGATTCTTGCTCAACGTCAAATTTCTCAAGAATCGCTTGCTTAAGATCTTCTTGTGATTTGCCTTCAGTGATGGCTATCCACATAGTGCTTGCTGTTTCGTTCATAGTAAAGTAAAAACCATTTTCGGTGTTTACAGCAACCACTTTTTCTCCCAGCAGTTTCCATGTGATGTTTTCTGCTATTTTCATTTTATTCTAAATTAAATTAGTTAATCAACTGATTTGAGCTTGTCTATGTTGCTGCACCCTATAAGGTTTTTGGCAAGGCAAGCGGCATTACATGAGTCTGATTTCCTAAGAGGACACATGGCACATTCAGTAGTTCGGCCCATTGCTCGATAAGGTGCATATCTCTTTTCGTGCCAGTCCTTTGCAGCAGAATAGTTTTCAAACTCATAGTATTTCTTTTTACCCATAGTTGCCAAAGGCAGACAATAAATCACCCATCCGTCAGGAGTTATGTCTAATCTTGAGCAGCATCCGCTTGATAGTGGCGAGCCACATTTCCAGAGGGTTCCAAGTTGCTCATCGGTAAAAGCACATGTAGGCACTCCACATTCATATTCAAGCCTGATGTCTCTTTTTGCTGCCTCAATAGCAAGTTCTGTAACTTTTGTCGCTACAGTAGCATACTCATTGTCGTTGAGGGCCATATTGCTTTGCTCGTATGTAGGCAGCAAAAAACCTACTTTTATGTATTTTTCGAGATTGTATTTCTCGGTGAGATCAAGCGCCCAGTTGTCATCGCTGCCGTCGGGCATTACGTTAAATGTTAGGCATGCTTTATCAGCAAGCAATGCTAGTGAACTTTCAATGTTGTGTCTTTGTTTTTCACTCCATTTTACGGGGTTATTAACGTTTACTACCCATCTCACAGGGAATAAATTAAGCTTATCGGCTAAGGACGGAGCTTGGTCGGTGGCGAGGTTTGAGAAGACTGTTATCTTAAATTCCTCTTCCATGAGTCTTTGAACAATTTTCTCAAAATGTGGATGAAGAGTAGGCTCGCCGCCCATAAGATGAATTACATTGTCTTGACGGTCTTTATTTAGCCATTGTATGATGCCCTCAAAAGTATCTTCTTGCATATTGAGAGCAGGTAACTTGGGGTGCATCATGTCTTTACCAAAGCAATAAGGACACTTGTAGTTGCACCAGTTTGTTAACATTAGGTTAGGCATAGCGTCTTGTCATTTAGCTTAGATATCAATAGAAGAAAAACTGCGGCAACCACCATCGCACCTTTTTCTTTTTTTCAAGTCACAACTGCCACATTCGGGCAGTACACCGCATGATTCACCCAACGTCTCATCCACTTTATGAATGAGGGCACAATTGAGATCTTCCATTGTGTTGTAGTCCATTGCATTAACCTTTCCCAGCTGGAACAATGGGAAGCAGTTCCAGGCTTTAAGTTCTGGTCCAATGTCGATAGCCGCTCCGCAAACAAAACCCACATGGCCGCCAAGCTTAATCAGATGTCCTATTTGTGATGTGGAGAACATGCATGCAATAAAACCGCAGTCCATATTCATGATAATGCCTCGGCTTGCTGCCTCGTCGGCGCACTTGATGAAATAGTCTCCAGCCTTTTTATAGTCATCAATGGGAATATACTGATTGCCTCCCTTGTAGATTGGCAATGCGATGCCTGTGCGTATTATTCTTGACAAATTATATTTGTCAATGAGGTCAAAAAGGAACGTGGGGCTTGTGCTCAAGTCAAAGATTGTATAACTTAAAGAGGCTGCTTGGTGGAATGTGTTAAAGAATGCCTCAAGGTTCTGAAATTGGCGGTCGTTGTAAGTGTCACGCAATCCAACGTTCACCACAAAAGCTAATTTACATTCTATTGGGTCGAGTTGCGCCAGACCTTCGGGCATCGGGTTGGTGGCGCTGGTAAAAACTGTGCTGGTTATACCACGGCTTTTCAGTAATTTAATGACCTCAACAAGCTCGGGGTACAAAAAAGGCTCACCACCAAGCAGACCGAAATTCTTGAATTGTCCGTCGTAGTGATTAATAAGATTTTCGATTTCTTTAAGTGAAAGCGTCTCATTTATTTTCCCACTCTCTTTTAGCACTTTGCGAGCAAAACAAAATGGGCATCCACGATTGCACTTATGAGTCAAGTATAAATTAGCCATTATGGTTAGAGGTCAAAATCTGTTAATGCATTGCAAACTTACATAAAATGATTAGAAAAATAAGTATTTTAATAACAAAATTAACACCTTTTAAGGTTTGGGTGTTGCAAGTGGAGTATTCTTTAGGATTTAGCATGTCGGATAGGAATAATTGTTTTGTTGCTTCCATCTGTGTTGACTAAGTCTTCTCGAGATTTTGTCCAATAAACATATTTTTCGTTTTCACCTATTTTTTCTAATTTAAAGGGAAGGGATTTAAATGCGAAGGCAAAGTCTTTGCCGTCTCGGGTAAGCCAGGCGTGACCAGTGTCTGGACGTCCATCGTCATAATACTTCAAGTAAATATTTATTTTGAAATCCCCTTTAAGCCTAAGGGTTTTACAAATCCAATAAACAAATCGGGATTTTTTCAGGCAAGCGTTATTTATTTTAAATAGCCGCATAGTGTATTAATGGATAAAAAATTGATTAAATTTCAATGAATACTATTAGCGATGACGATTGTCTTTTTCGCACAGTATGTAATTGCCTGATGGGAACGACACATATTCCAAGCCTTTGCTCGAATGAGGTAGTGGCTTGTCTCCTGGCAGTGGTGTTATGGTAAAATCCAATTCTGGAATTGTGTATTTATTTTTGCCACATCTGTTGGCAGGAATAGTCAATGCTGAGGTTTCATATAGCTCTTTCTTGCAGCGAGTGGGCAGAATCATAAGTCGCTCCTTGCCGTAATAGGCTGCCTCAAAAAAGAGGATGTGACTACGATAACTTGCTCTCAGTGGTGCTCCTAGGTAGTGTTTTTGTAAATTTGAATAATGTGGTCCATCAAAAAATACCACTCCATCACTACTGCTGCTATGAAGTTCAGTCAAGAAAGCTTGTGTCGTCTTGTAGTTGCGTAAAGTAATTATGAAAACCCATGAATAAATAGCAATGAGAACCGCTGTAATGATAACTGCAAATGTTTTTGAATACCAAGGAAAATATTTTAGTAACAAAATCAAAGACAAAGTCTCAACACCAAAAAAGGCGCGTGGCTCAGCAGCATTTCCAACCATAAATAGGAACAATATCTCAAAACCTATTGCCAACAGTATAAATGCATTTTCGTATAAGAACACCTTAATATTAATGCCTTGGCGTCGCATGGCTATACACGCCACTACAACCATTAGCCAAAATATGCGTAATCCTAAAAGAACGTAAATAACACTTGTGCCTAATCTGGTTAATATTGAAGCACTGTTTATGCCCGAATGTGCAGCTCTATTCCAAGCGCCAGGCGATAATATGATAATAAGTGTGCCGACAATATAACCTATAGCCATCAAGACCATTGCCACGCTAATCTCTTTCTTTTGCAACAATTGCCATGTAATACCACAAACCAATGCTGCAGCAATGCCAATTGAGAAGCTCTCTTGAATCCATCCTGCGATGATCGATAGCAACAAAAGTGCCGCTCCTTGCCAATAGCTATTGTTGTTGATATTACGTTTTAGGAGATAGAGGAACAACACATTCATAAATCCTCCTAACAGATAGTTCAGACTTCCAGTTTGCCATAGGAACACCTCACCAAATGCACGAGTGAAAACAAATAATATTGTCACGGTGACAATCGAATAGACGCATCCCCTACGTCCAGTCAGTTTTTGAAGCAAAAAGATAAACCCAACAAAAAGCAATGTGTTGAATACATCAAAGTAATGCTTGTTGCCCAAGCTAAAGAACCACTGGTCCAACCCGATGTCAAGGATTCTACCATGTTGTGAAAGATAATGGTTGTACTGCGAGTGAAGCACATCGCCCAAGGTTCTTACTGGTCGAGACAAGTCAACGTAGGTTTTCTCAAAAACAAACGAAAGAGCGAAATCGTCACCAAAAAGACCTGTTAAAAGATTAAGAACTAGAAATGCCACCCCAATCAAGAGCAGCACCATGCCGTCGATGCCCCATAACTTTCCATTATGTCTTTTGCTCACCATGACAAATATTTAATGCAGATATTGTTAATCTACTGCAAACCAATTATACATTCATAACATTCGTAAAAATTTAAATGAACAAAAAAATCCATTAAGGTGGCTTGAAGAATCAAAGGTCATTGCCACCTTAATGGAACATTTATAATTGATTATCATCTATGTTGCCATAGTTTTATTGCCAGACCTACATTTACGTCCCACATTAAAACGGGGTCTTTTTTCTTTGTGTCACCAAATCCAAATCCAGCACCAATAAAGAATCCAAAGCGACGGCTATAACCAAGATACTTAGACCATGTAAAATCAAGCATTAATGCATAATTGGTCACTGCAGGAGTCTCGGTGAAAGCTGCGCCGATAGTCAAATCAGAAGAATTATCATAAGAGTCTGTTATAATAAACATTCCAATTCCGGCATGCCATGGCAAACGCTTGTGGTCAACATAATTGTCAGAAAAATGTAACATATTCTCGTTCTTGACGTTGAAGATGAACTCCTTCCCAATACCACCATAAAAAGTCAAGCCCAAACCAGCACCTCCACCAATCATGAATTTGAGTCGAGCAAATTCAGCATAAACGTGTGAAGCGCCCACTTGAAATTGTATGTTGGGATAACGCTGAGTGCTACCCGAGAATGCTCCTGCGATACCTGCAGCAAGGGCTGTGCCAGCGACTGAAGTATATCCTTCTGCTGCAGCCGAAGCCGATGAATACCTTGAACTGTGGTGACGAGGAGTGTAATAAGATGATGAGGAGGACGAAGAAGAAGATGACGACGACGAATAATCCAGTTCGATCACTTGTCCGTTACGATATTCGTATAAACGCCGTTTTCCATGATTTGCCCAAGAATTGCCTCCTAAATATATTGTAACACTGCCATCGTTGTTTGGATAATGATCACTGTGCAAATTCTGGCCGAAAGCATCGGTTGCCGAGAACTGGTTGTTGCTGCCGGTTAAATCCAAGACAACTTCGTCAGATGTGCTCACTATCCAATACTGATAACCATTCACATGGAGACTGATAGGGCACGCTCCAGATATTGTTGTTTTAAACTTGTATCGTTTTGCTTCAGCACTAAAAGTAACAAGCGATACGATCATTAAAAAAAATAAAAATTTAGTTTTCATAATACTAATTTTTTGCCTATTAAAGTCCCAAAATTTGGCAAAAAAGTAAAAATAAAGTAGCGTGGGACTTTTTTTGCTTATTCTTCCATACCTGGGGAAAGAAGTGTTCCCAAAAAATACTTTAAACAAAGCTCACCATAACGGTTTCCCGCTTATTGGGGAATTATTATACTTGAACATTCAGTAAAAATTCCCATGGGTTTTAATCTTCTCCAGTTTCGGATGAGAAAAAGACAAAAACGCTACTGTAACTGCAAATTCCTGAATATAAATCCCAAAGGGACCTTTTCTTTCTCAAGAAATACTATCCATTTAGAAGTTGATTGCAAAAATAAACACTTTTTTTCTAATGTGCAAGTTTTTTTGAATTTGTGTAAAAATAGTAGCTTACCGAATATTATAAATGTTCTTTATGATCACTATCAAAGGCAATTGCGCCTAAAATGAAAATCTCAATAATAAAGTTTTACAGGTTTACTGTAATGCTTGCTGTTCGGAACCTGAGGAGGTTGTCGCTAAGCTCTGTGTTGCTGGTGTTGAGGGAGTAGTTCTTTTGTGAATACCCCTTCACCACTGGGATTACAAATTCGATGTCCTGATTGCCGTGAGTTACAGAGAAGTTGACTTGTTGGTTTTTCTCGTTAAGAAGGATTAGCGAGTCTACACTTTGTGCGTCGAGGTGCGTCATGATTATTTCTATTGGTATATGGACCTTGACGTTGGCGGTGTCGGTGGGACTTGTGTTTGATATCAAGATGTTGACTGTGTTTTGGTTGTTACATGCAGCCATCATTAATGCCATTATTGCAATAGTAACTAGTTTTTTCATTGTGTTTTCTCCTCTATATTTTTTATTCCGTCGCGGCAGAGACACACACGGTAACGTTTATATTCGCTGATATCCTCGTACTTGCATTGGATGATGAAGTTGAGGTAGTAAGCCTTGTCGCCACTAGTGAAATGGTTGGCGGCATCTCCTTGGTTGACGTAAAGTGGCACCTTGGGATTGTCCATCTTGCGCATGAATCCAGCGAGGTTGAAGCGCACGATATTGTTGATGCCGTTGATGGGGTAGGCCGATAGACGGTCTACGGTTTTGCGTCGCAAGTGCACGTACTTGCGGTACTGAATGACCTGTTCGTCGACGCCACGGTTTACCACAAGTGGATTCTTGCGTGCACGTTTCTCGTTGACGTGGCGTGACACATCTTGTGGAGAGACGAAGTCGAAACCTTCCTTAACCTTGCCAATGCTGAGCAGCCCTACGCGTATGCGAATTAGGTAGTCGTAGAAGCGGCTTCCAAGTCCGTGTGCAAAGTAGTTGCGAATCAAATCTTTGATACGGTCTTTGAACATATAGCTTATGACCAGAGCGATGAAAAACGGCAGAGTGAAATTGCCGTAGGTCTGCTGGAAAGCAAACGACACCACAGTAGCAAATACCATAGAGATGCCTGCTGCCACACTGAATGCCACCTGTTCGAGGAAAGCGGTGTTTCGACGTTTGTGGGTGGGCAGGTACAGGTTGCTTTCAATGTACTTCTTGAGCTGGCTGGCGTGGTAGACAAATTGGCGGTTGTCGTCAGCACTGTTGGCCTCTATCTCCAGATATTTGCGGCTTTTGCGGTATTTGTGCTCACTGTCTAGCAACTGAGTGAGCATTGGCAGCAGTGGCCCACTATCGCTGTTGTTGCGAGGGTCAAGAAGTTTGACTATTCGTCCTAGGTGTTGCTCCACGATATTGGAGATAAACTCATCGCCAAAGTCATAGAATACCGCCACCTGCTTGCCTTCTTCACTCTCGAGCAATGTGGGTCGCAACGAGCGATACATAGTAGTTATCTGCTTGGAGTGCTCCACAAGGTCGCAAGCAAGACTTCGTTGGGTTTCTTTGTTGGTCTCGTTTACAATTTTATGGTAAGCCTCTCGCATGCTGCTCTTGACAATAGAGGCATACATTTTAATTTCGGTTTCAAACTCCTTATTTTCGTTCACTGGGTTCTCACATGCCTGCTTGAGTCGAGTGAAGGGCAACGAATGAGTGTCGGTGAGTTCGCGAAGCTCATATCGTGGTGTGATGAGCCTGAGGTAAGAGATGGTGTCGTTGTAGAACGTCTCTTTGCTGTAGGTATGGCGGTTGACATCAAGCACTTCGGGGATGAAAATCCACGTATTCATGTAGAAGTCGTTATAGGTGGTGCCATCGTTAGGAATGAAGCCCACCTTAAACTCCAGCGTGTTGCTGTCATGAATCTTTGGCTTGATGCTTATCATTTCGTTAAATGTTGATTGTGGTCGTTAATTATTTAACGAGATTATGCATTGTGAATTGTGCATTATGCATTAAAAGAAAACACCATTAGTGTATCCGAACCAGCGGAGGACAGTGTCGCCCCAGAAGAGAATCATCAACCAGCTGATGAACATCATGGTAATACCAAATTTGAAAGTGTCGCTTATACTGTACTGGTTGGTGGTGTAGAGTAGGGCGGCGGGCTTGCTGTTGAACGGCAGCACGTAGACGTGGCCTACAAGCAATGCCACAGGGAATGCTAAGCTCATAATGGGATAGCCGTTGCTTTGTGCCACGCCAATGGCGATGGGCACAAAGATAAGAGTTAGCATCGTCTTCGACTCGAAGATTAGCGAGAACAGCAAGATGCTTCCCGTGAGAATCATATAGATGACCCAGAATGGCGTGCTTGCACCTATGCCAAGTGCACCGAAAAGGGCGTTAATCATAGTGCCTGGAAGGCCCGTAGCTTCAAGTCCAGCTCCGAGGGTATAGGCGCCAGCCGAGAAAAGCAGCAAGTGCCATGGGATGTCTACATCGTTCCATTTCACGATACCAACCTTAGGCAACAGAGCAACAACAGCACCCATAAAGGCTACTGCCGTCTGGCCTATGCCATGATAATCGCCAGTGGCCCACAAAACGAGCACCGTCACGAAGATGGCTACTGCCCTGTATTCCTGTCCGCTCATTTTGCCTAATTTGTGAAGCTCTTCTCGTAAGCGGTCCATACCACCTTCAATTTGTGGCTTGCGTTCTTCTTTCTTGAGTGGGAAAAAGATTTTTGAGCCCACAAACCAGCCAATGAAGATTAGAATGATGTTCATTGGGAAAGCAGCCATAAACCAGTTTTGGTAGCTGATTGAGCCGATACCCAGCGCACCACCGATGAGGGCGCCGGCAAGCAATGTGGCTCCTGAGCCAGTAAGGAAGGAGTTTGCTCCCAAGTTAATCTGAAATAGGTTCTGTAGCACCAAGTTGCGACCAAAGTTATTGCGATGTCCCTCGCTGGCCCCATAGATGGCAGCCACGACCATGAAAATGGGCAGCAATATCGCTGCCTTGGCAGTAGTGGCCGAGATAAACGCCGAGAGCACAATGTTGATGACGATAAAGCTCAAAATGATGCCGTTAGTGCTTTTGCCAAACTTTATCACAAACCAAAGGGCGAATCGTTTCGCCACTTGGGTCTTGACAAGCATACTTGCCAAGATAAACGATAGAATGTTGAGCCACATCACAGGGTGTCCAAGTTGGGCATATGCTTCCTTGTCGCTTGTCACACCAGTTAGCACAATCATCATTATGACTATCAGTGACGTGAGGTAATTAGGAATTGCCTCTGTAATCCATAGTATTATGGCGGCAGCGAAAATTGCGAGCATCGCATAGTTGATGTGCAAGAAGTTGTTGTGAGTGTCGGCAGTGAGCTGTTGCTTCTCGTCATCAGAGAGTTCACGCTTGGTCTCTTTGCCACTCTTGTCGACTTCTACAGCGATTTTCTTCTCGCCCTTCTTGTACATTTCATCATAGCGTTTCATGGCTCCCTCTGCAAGCTCGGTAGTTTCCTTGTTGGTGTCAATCTTGTTGATAAAAGGAATATCGGCAAAGAAGTAGATGACCACAAAGACGAGGATTGCCAATGGCCCGCCTATGCGCTGTAATATCTTTTCGAAACCCGACTTCTGCATCTTGGGCAGCTTCTCGAGCTTGTAGTTGTTCATGTCAAGAGGATCGTAAGTCGTCTCTTGTTTGGTGATTGCTTCCGCCATATATTTTTTAAGGTTTTTGAAAAAAGTGCCCTCAAAAGAAACGTCCCTTGAGGACACTTGAATGCAAGTCTATTGTTTTCGGATTATTTCCAATTCTTATAGGGGTTCTTCATGAGCATGGAGTTGTAGTACTTGGGGTCGCCAGTGACTTCCTCTCCAAGCCATGCTGGACGGTCAAACTCGGCATCCTCACTTGGCAGCTCCACCTCGGCAACAGTAAGGCCCTCGTTGTCGCCGTAGAACTCGTCGACCTCAAAGGTGCGCTCGCCGGCTTTCACCAGATAGCGTGTCTTGTCGATAACGCCTGGCTCGCATATTTTGAGCAACTCCATTACCTCCTCGGCAGGAATCTCTTTCTCCCACTCGAAGCGGCTGGCTCCACTCTCATTTCCAATGCCCTTGACGGTGATAAAGCCATTCTCGCCCTTGACGCGAACTCTTACAGTGCGCTCAGGCACCGAACTAAGGTAGCCCTGAGTGATGCGTGTGGCCTTGAAAGCCTCGTCTTTGAATTCTCCCTTAACAAGGAATTTTCTTTCTATCTCTTGTGCCATAATAGTTTAGTTTGCTAAAGGTTTGTTAATCATACCAATCACACGCTTGATGGCCTGGAGGTAGTTGATGTTCTCAACGCCCTCGAGACCTAGATCGGCGATAGTCTTCTTTATGTCCTCAATCTCGGTGCTTTCGCTGTTGATGGTGCGAACCATAGCGCCATTGATGTAAACCTCGCCAGTCTCGCAGATGGTGTCGTTCACCATGTAGCCATAGCGTGCCTTCTCAACCTTAACGGCTTGCAGGTCGGGGTGCTCATCAATCATCTGGAGGAACTCCTCAAGGGTGTATTCGTCCTTGGTGAGTTCAGGCATTCCCTCAACTTTGAAAGCCGGGAGCACCTCATTCTTGAGAACCTGTGCGCTGATGGGAAACTCGCCCTTCATCAACGGGTTCCACTGCTCAAGGCCATCGACGGCTTGAACGAAGGTCTTGATATCCATCTTGCCGTCGCGTATCTTGGTGTTGTTCACGTCGTTGGTACGGCTCACGATGTAGGTCTCGGTGCTGTGACGCTCCCACACTTTCTCTGGAACTGGAACGCTCAAGCGAGCCATACGCTTGCCAGCCTCGCAGAAGCAACGACCGAAGCTGCGGAACTCAAAACGTGGTTTAGAAATCTCACCAATCTTTAATTCTTCTTTTGCCATAATATATATAGGATTTTATTGATTTTGGTTTACTTTGTGCTTGTTTTTAAAAGGCTTGGCAAGCAAGCGATTAGAACTTGCCAAGCCTGAGAAGTTTTATAGATAGATGTTTACTGTACTAAGTCTTCGGCTTCTTCGCCATTGTCGGGGTTCTTGGCGCCAAATGTCTTATCGGCTATCATAAACTTGCCAGTACCATTAGGACAGCGGCTATATGTCTTTTTGTTTTCGAAGGATAGTTTTACACCCCAGCCGTCACCCTTTTCACCACGTTGGAACTTGTTGACGAGCTCGCCTTTAGGATTAAAGAGCTCAATGGGTAAGGTCTTTTGAGCCGACAATCCCTTAATCATAGGATGTGGATTAGGTCCACTGCCTCCCACACCAGGCACTTCGCTAGCACCAACAATCAAGAAGTAACTATGACCCATAATGACCTCGTCTTTCACACCAGTCCAAGTCACTGCTTCGTCCTTTTTGATTGTGACGCCCTCAAGTTTTATGGGATCGTCACCATTGTTATAAAGTTCTATATATTTCTCACCATCCTTTCCGGCTCCGAATAGCTCATTGAGTACGAGTTTTGTATAATCACTTGGTTTGTCTCCCACAGTATATTCACGTTCAGCAGTGGTAGTGTAACCAGCCTCATTGGTTATTATTACTACATAGCTCACTTTAGTGCCATCGGGTTGTGCAGGAATAGTGGCAGTAAAAGTCTTGCCATCGGAAGCTCCTGCCATTGTAACATCAGTAGTTTTGTCGCCAACTGTATATTTCAGAATTGCTTCCTTAACTGATTGCAAACCAGAGATGTTGGCTGTCACTATTACGTCATCAAACGAAGTTGGTGACTCGGGAGTAATCGATACGGCATCGATATTGTTAGGCCCCTCATAAACTTTATCTTCAACGCATGCTGTCATCGCTAATGTTGCGATAATAAGTGCGAATGCTAATTTTATAGTTTTCATTGTCTTTGTTCATTAAAAGAGTTAAACATGTAATTAGAAGTCAACCTCTAAGCGAAGACCCAGCATGTGATAGCTGATACCGCCCTTTCCCTTAGGTTCGGTAATCTTAGTGTAGTCGGCAGTAGGATTGCCTGCTGCATCGTGGCCAGTGTAGAGCTTGCCCTTGCCGTTGGCGTAGCGGTCATCGTTAGAATACTGATAGTTGAGAACAATTTTCACGCTGTTGTTAACGTAGTAGTTCAGACCTACGGTGAAGTTTTCACCGGCGCCACCGTAAACGTCTTTGTTGTTGAGGTTAAGGTAGTCGTAACGTACTGCGAGCTCAAGATCGCCCCACTTGCGTCCACGTTGTGGCTGGGTGAACTCGGCCTCAGCAGTGTTGAAGCGTTGCTTGCCACCAAAGAGTAGACATGCTGCGTGAACATACCAACCGTTGAACTTGTAGTTGTTGGCTTTAGCGTCTACATTGGTCTGAATCCATTCACTTTGTATTTTGGCAGGACCAAAATAGGCGGCACCCTCTAAACCATAGAGAACGTTGTGGTCAACATCGCGTATCACATCGGTGTCAAGATATTTCTTGCGGTTGATGCTAGTGGCATTACGAGTGCTGAAGCGCATTCCGCCCCAATCTCCAGGAGCGTCGTCGGTCTTAGGAGTGCGGTAAGAAGCCTTACCACCCAGATAGAGACCCCAGCTGCGATCTTTAGCATAGGGCATGTAGCCAATCTTACCAGTAAATGAGTAGCCCTGGTTGCGGCCGTAGTCCTTGTTGTTGTCCTGGACATTGGTAAGTTCCTCCTCACCAGCAATAGTCTGGAAGAACACACCACCAGTAGCGCGGAAATGGTTGCGCAGGTAAGAAACCTGGAGTCCGAGGTGACGAGAAGGAACGAGAGCCTTACATACCATTGGGCGCTCCATGAATGTCAGGTAACGCGACGAGGTAGTCTGCTCCATCGAGAAGTCTTCCTTGAAATTACCAGCCTTAATTGAGACGTTGGGGATGCCATCAAACTGTATGATAGCGTCTTTGAGCTCAAACTTACCGTCGGCCATGTCCATATCAACCTCACCATACCAATTGTGGGGCAGACGGGCCTTGATGGCGAAACGTGCACGGCGGATCGAGGCATTGTTGCCAATCTTTTGGTAATCCTCGTTGTTTTTTCCAAAGAACAAAGCACCATCAACTTGTACGCGGTTGTCAAACCACAGGCGATACTCCTTGTTCTTTGACTCAAACGTGAGGATGTTGTTGCGCTGTTCAGATATCAGCTCTTCACGGTCGACGCGAACGCCATACTGGTTGTAGGTGACGTTCTCGCCTTCTTCTTGTGCCCACACACTTCCCCAAGCGGAGAGTGCCAGCACGAAGGATAGGGTTAATAATTTTTTCATTGTAAAAACATTTTAGTTAATAAAATAGATAGTCTTGTATTATATCATTTGTAGATATTCCACAATGTTGGTGCTGCGTTCGAGTTTGAGTTTGCGGCGAAAGCGGTAACGGCTCACTTCCACGCTCTTAGGCTCTACGTTCATCATGCTTGAGATGTCTTTGCTGGAGAAGCCCAAGCGAAGCATAATTGCCAGGCGCTTCTCCTTCTCCGACAAGTTGGGGCAACGCATGAGCAGGCGGCTCACGAAATTCTTGTGGAGGTCTTCCACTTGCGTGTAGAATTGGTCCATCTCGCCAGTGAGCCGCATGTTCTCGTTGAGTTTTTGCGCAGTCTCGCGCAGTTTTTGTCGTAGCAATGGGATGTCATCCTCCGAGGCAAGCTCGTTTAGATTTTTGCTCAGCTCCTCGAGGTACTGACGTTGCTGCTTAATATATAATGAAAGGTTTACTAACTCTTTATGCTTGATGTCGATTTCGTTGGTCATCACATTGAATTGTGATGTAACAGCCGCTACATCAAGACGATTGCGCTCGTCGCCTGCCTCGCTGTTGTGGGTCAGCTCGTCGTCGAGAGCCTTTTTTGTCAAATTGTGTTTTTGCGACTGCTTGGAATACATCATAATTAGCAGGCAGGAAATAAACACAAAAGCGGTGACTATCGCCATGAGAATAGGGTTTATCACTATCCTCATCATCACCATCGCCAGGAAGAATGCAATGATAGGTGTAGCAATGGTGATGCTCGTCAGGTTGATTAGGCTACGATGGCGCGAGCCTTTCAACATCTTGCTACATTCTCTTAGTTGGCTGGGCGACATTATTACTGGCGCCATGCCGAGAAGCAGAGTCCCAGCGATGTTTCCCAAGAGTAGCACTGTAATAAGCGAGTAGAGTGATGGCAATGCCCAACTCATGGGTTTTGCCATCGAATTCTCGTTGCGCAGCACAACCGTCATGGGGATTACTGTCGCCATGCTTAAGAATGCCACAAACATCACTAGGAAAGGCAACAAGGTGACATCAATCTCGGTCAGAAACGACGAAAAGAAGGGAGAAGAGAAGAGTGCAAAATTCACAGCAAGTGTCAATCCACCCAGAATGATTCCAGCGAGTGCCAACCGCTTCATGTAAAGGTTCTTGAGCAGTAGATGTTTGTCGGTCTTGAAAATGATGCGGTCAAACAGGCGCTCATAAAGGAAAAAAAATAGCAGTCCCATCACAGGAGCCGCTATTAGCGACAGCAAAGCCGCTGTCATTGATGGGTGGAACGACCATTTTCCATGATAGGCGAGGGCTGCAATAGCGCCCCAAAATGCGGTCACTACCGATGTGTACTGATCGGCACTTCGCACAATGGCGACAGCCATAATTATGGCACACATTATTATAAGTGCCTCGTGAATGTTTAAATTGTTTACCTTTGATGTGGCTGCCTCATCAAAAGCAAAAACTGCAAGCATACATAGGGCTGCAACAACTAAAAACTGCAAAAGCCCAATGACGCGTGTCGATATCAGGTCGCGGATGTGGATACCTAAGAAACTGACGCCAATTTCCCGGTATCCCAGCCACGCTCCTATCATCAGGAGAAACAATATCGACATTGTGAATTCCATAGGATTAGATTTATGACTAATAGATTAGTTGTTCTGTTTGATGACCATTATGGTCAAATGATCGGCAACACGTACCGATTCTTCGGCAAGTTCTTCAACATGGAGGGTAAAGTAGCGCAGATGGAACTTTTGGCTGAGTTTGAAATTGTCCATATCATGGAACACGCGTCGCTTGATGGACTGCGCTAACTTAGTCACCTCTTTCTCAAAGAAATAGATGCGGTGTGTTTTCTCTCCCACAAATCGTGGAGCTTTGAAGTAATCACGTGATGCTTGGATGGTGCCTTCTACTGCCAAACCTGTTATCTCCACGAGTTTGAGAAAGTCGACATTCAGTTCCGAAGGGAAGAACGGAATCTCTATCTCATATTGCCACAAGTTCTTGTGCAGCAGGTTAATAATCATGTCAAGGCGCTCCAGCAACTGCATAATCTCGACGCGCTGGTCGCTGACGAGAGAGTAGGAGTAAAGCTCGTTCTCTATTGTTCGACGCAGGTCGGTAGTAGTGTCGCGTAACCTTGTGATGTTCTCTAGGTTGTCGTCAAACTCCTTCTTATTTCCTTCAAGATAGTTTTTGATGCCGCTCTTGTAGGTGAGAACGCATTCGTCAAGTAGGTCGAGGAAACTGTCGAGATCGCTTATGGTTTTATTTGTCTTCTTTAGTCCAAACATAACAAGATTCGCTTTTGTTAGCAAATGCAAAAATACAATACATATATTGAAAAAGCAAATATGTTGTGTGTTTTATGTTGGCCTAAAGTGTTTTGATGTAGTGTTTCGTCAAAAAATAATACGCTGATAAACAATAATATAATATTTTATTTGTAGTGTAAAATAAAAAACTAAAAAATTCAATGTAGTGTTTTAGTATCATTTTTGTAGTAATTTCTCCAATGCTTATGTTGTAGAAAATGCCCTATAAGTTTATTCTTACAGGGCATTTGATGCGGGATGTGTGAGGGTCACTTCTTGACGAAAACTCGGTAGCCCTTAGCGTCGAGGGAGAAGGTGCTGCTTGCAGCAAGAGTGACATCGCATTGGGTGGTGCCGTTGGTGATTGTGCTGCTGTCGAGCCACTGGCTGTATTTGCCCGAATCTATACCGCTGATAGTTGCAGTAGTGTCGGTAGTGCCAAGGTTGAGTAGTATGAGTACTGTGTTGTTTTCATTTTTCTTGGTATAAGCGAGTACGTTGCCATTCGTGCTGGTAAGGAACGTCGTAGTTGTACCGTTGGCAAGAGCTGGCTGTGTGTGACGCAGAGCTATCAGAGTTGCGATTGTGTTCTGCATCTTTGCATCTGTAGAGTTCCAGTTGATTTTTGTGTCATGGAAATAGTCTAAAATTTGGTCGTTGCCCACCTCTTGACCATTGTAGAGTAGTGGCATGCCGTAGATAGTGAAAAAGAGCGTGGTGAGGGCATACTTGTTGGCTCCGTACATTTTTTCAAGCGTCTTGCCGCCATCGTTGTAGTTTTGGTCGTGATTGGTGAGGTAGGTCATGCGGTCGAAGCTTCGTCCTTGACTTTCAGTGATGAAGGACTCGCAGTATCCTTTTAAAGTTGTTGCGCTGGTTCCGTTTGGTCCAAAACGCTCTAGTTTGCCACTTTGGAAGTTCCAAGCGTAGTCATAATCGAATCCCACGTTAAGTAGTTTGTTTGCATCGTGAATAATGTCGGCCTCAGCTACCATTGTCAGTGTCTTGCCGCTGGCATAGTTGCGCAGCATTGGGATTGTATTTGCCCAGTAACTGCCTGGAATGGCAGGACTTGAGACGTAATCGCAGCGGTAACCATCAACACCCGCTTGGTCAATCCAGAATCGCAGACAGTCGTTCATGGCCTCGCACAAGTCGGGGTTGTCGTAGTTGAGCTGATAGACATCGCTGTAGTTGTTCGGATGTACCATCTCGCCGTTCTTAGTAGTGTAGTATTCAGGGTGTTCTGTTACCCACACGGCATTGGTGGCTGTGTGGTTAGGCACCCAGTCGAGGATTACTACCATTCCCAATTCGTGAGCTCGGTCGACGAGGTTTTTAAGCTGTGCTATAGTTCCATAGCTGGGGTTTGTGGCTTTGAAATTGGTGGCGGCATATGGGCTGTTTATGCCTCCTCCACGTGGATAGATGGGCATGAGCCACAGGATGTCGATTCCCAGGCTACGCAACTCACCAAGTTTGGCTTGCGCTGCAGCAAATGTTCCAGCGCTTGTGAAGCTTCCCACGTTCATCTCATAGATGACACGATTCTTGCCAGTGAGTGCTGTGGTGTTGCTAACGTCAAGGGCTTGTGGCTCTCCTGGTGTCACGACGTCGCCGCTGGGTTGTGAGCTGGTGTCGCTTACCGTGTAGGCTCCATTGCTCTCCACACGCACATAGATGTCTTGATTATAGCTGAAATTCTGCATCAGGTCATACTGCTTGCCGTTGTTATTGTTGTTGAGAATCCAGTTGGTGCAGCTGGTGGTGTAATAGACTTTTGGCAGTTCAAAGACGTACCACAGTTCACCCTTGATGGTTTTGGTGGTTGTATAGTGCTCTCCTGGCCATGTGGCACTCACTGGTGCTGCATTTTTCCATACGTAGAGGCAGTAGTCGTTCCAGTCCAGTTCGCTATGCAAGTAGATCACAGGTGGAGGCGTACCGTCATCGTCGATAACATAGCTGTAGTTGCCGTTAGAGCCGTTGATAGTGAGATAGATGTCGTTCTCACCCATTGTGAAGTCGCTCATCAGGTCAAGTTGACGGCTGGTGCCTCCTGTCGCTGCGGCATAGTTGTTGGCGATGTAGTTGAGTGCGCGTCCATAGTAGCTGTCGCTAAGCGCGAACTCATAGTAGCTCTTGCCGTCGTGTGTGACCGAAGTGTTGTAATGGATACCAGGCCATGCGTTGAGACCCTGCTCGGGCCAGGCATAGAGCGCCATGTCGCCCCAATTGGCATTGTCACAGATGTAGATTTTGCCTTTTTTAGGCTGGGGGTTATAGTTTCCAAGCAAGATGTCGTAAACAATGGTCACGTCGGTTGCCGTGACTGCCAAGTCCTCGTTGACATCGGCAGTGGATTGATAGGTGTAGTCGTTGCCTAGCAACACATTGTAGATTACTGTTACGTCAGTGGAGCTGACGATGCCGTCACCGTTTACGTCGCCAAAAACTGTGGCCCTCGTGATTTGTAGAGTTGTGATAAACACAAACAATAAAATGATTTTTTTCATGTCTTTCAATATAATAAGGAGTAAAATAGTCTACAAAAATTAGGATATTTGTGGGACAATTTGAGTAAAAAAAGTTTGTAAAAATAAAATTAAAAATTCAATTATACAAAAATGTTAATTTTTATAATAGATATTTTGTTATTAAATAAATTATATTTAACTTTGCGAGGCTGTTTGATTATCAATCAGTTAGTATTAAAGAGATTTTGATTTTTTTATGTTTAACTGCATTGCCTTGTAAGGCATGCGTAATATTTTAATAAAATGAAGAAATTTTTAGCAATGATGTGCGCTGTAGCGCTCGTAATGGGTTTATCAACTGGTTTTAGTGCCGATGCTAAGGTTAAGAAAACAAGTAAGGTTGCTAAGACTGAAAAGGCTGCAAACAAGGTTGATAAGGCCTGTGACGTTACCAAAGAATGCAAGGAAATGAAAGAATGCGACAAAGCTAAAGCTGAGTGCAAAGGCATGAAGGCTTGCGAGAAAGGTGACGCTAAGGGGTTGGAACTTAAGAAAATGACTCCCAAGAACGAGAAGATGGCTCGTGGTCTCGAAAAAAAGATGGGAAAAGGCGACTGCAAGGATATGAAGGGAGATTGCAATGGCTGCGAAAAGAAGGGTGAGTGTGTACACAAGAGCCCTTGCTGCAAGGATGGTGCATGCAAAAAGGACGCTAGCTGCGGCAAAGAGAAATGCAAAACTAATCCTGATGCTTGCTGCAAATAATTTCTCTTAAGAAATGAATATAAAACTGGAGGTCTCACGAGATTTCCAGTTTTCTTTTACATCTAAATTTCGAGTGAAATTTTTTGTTATCAAATAAAATATATTTACCTTTGCGAGGCTGTTTGATTGTTAATCAGTTGGTATTTAAGAGATTTTGATTTTTTATGTTTAACTGCATTGCCTTGTAAGGCATGCGTAATATTTTAATAAAATGAAGAAATTTATTGCATTAATGTGTGTATGTGCCCTTGCAATGGGTGCTTTCACAGGTTTTGAAGCAGAGGCAAAAATCCAGAAAACGAAAAAGGCTTTCCAGAACGAGAAGATGACTAAGATTAACAAAAATCTCAAGACTTTAACGCAGCAGATGCCGAAATAAAACAAAACCATCCAAGCACCTATCTTTACATTTTAATTATAGAACCCACCTTTAGTAATAACAAACAATTGCGCTATTAAAGAAAAAACATTGCTTATACCTAACGATAGAAATAAAATTCAGGCTTCAATGACGACAACAGGCAATGACACATTATTAAATCGCACTGAGTGTAATATCATGCGTGGCTTAGCTATCATTTTAATCGTTATTGATAATATTACACACTTGTTCAAAGGGGTGTTTATTGACAATGAGCACATTTACCTATGGAGCTCAGTGGAAGGTTTTTTAAATAACCTCAGGCACCCTGATGCTTTGCTGCCTTTTAATTTGCTGTCTTTTTATTGTCCTTATGGCGTGATGCTGTTCATCTTCTTGAGCGGCTATTGCCTCACATTGAAATATGAGCAAGGAAGTGGTCGCAACACTTCACGCAAAGAGTTCGTAGTCAATCACTACAAGAAATTGTTTGTTATGCAACTCAAGGGATTGGCAATCTTCATCACTGCCTTATTCTTGCTTTACCCAAACGATGTGCTGAACAAATCTTTTGTTCTCAATTTCCTGCTTATAGGGAATCTGAAACCATCATGGAACTTTTTTCCAGGGCCTTACTGGTTCTTTGGAATGATAATGGAAATGTATGTGATTTTCCGTTTACTCATCTACAAGAGGAAAGACTGGGTGGCAATCGTGATGATACTGTTAAGAAGATAGTATCTGCTTCTATTTACATAGAGTATTTCACTAAAGTGATGTTACCCTGCCTTCCAAACAAGTATGTTAATAATAGCAAGTACATAGATGTAATAAAAGAGTATCGCCGATTCCTCACACTTTGGAATGAAATAATTGCAAGAAGGCATGGAAATCTACAAAGCAAACAAATCAATTTATTTAGTACGAATATTGATGATTTCGTAGAAGTAGCCGCAGAAACGAATGGTATAGAATTTAATGATGGCTTTAGGGGACACCTAAAACCAGTTTTTAAAGAGGACTCATTTACGAATGTCGTGTCCAAAATCAGTCCTTTATATCAAAACAGCTCAATGATACCTGTTTTCAATTATATGAAATTACATGGATCAATAAATTGGGTTGCGAACGAAAAAGATGACATCTTATTGGATCAATCTCTTACCCTTATTCAAAATGTTGAGAAAGAAATTGAAAAGATAGACAAAACTCAAGTATTTACTGATTTTGATGATAAAACTGAGTTTAAAAATATAAAAGATTATGCTGAAAATGCCAAAAATGTACCAGGCTTTTCACTGTCTCCTGCTATAGATTCATTTATTAAAAAATATAATGAATTAGTTATGGTGAATCCTAGAAAAGCTAAGTTTCGTGAAACTGTATTAGATTTGCATTTTTATGAACTTATGCGTTTGTATTCAAATGCATTAGAACGCAGCTCATCTATGTTGTTTGTTATGGGATTTTCTTTTGCTGATGAACATTTAGCTAAAATCACAGTAAGAGCAGCAAACTCAAATCCCACTCTTTTTATATTGATATTTGCTCATAAAGAAAAAGCAAAAGAAGAAATTAGTCAGAATTTAAACAAGGGAGGAGCCATTATAAACAATAATATAATTGTTGCTTCACCAGAATCATTTCAAAATGCTCAGCAGAAAAATATTAAAGAGACCATGACAGGACTATCAGAGTTCAACTTTGAATCGATAAATACCTACGTGTTCGAAATCATTAAATGCCTTGTTAGCTATTAGTATGAATAACATTGAACAATATCTACAAAAGATGTCTATTTTCAGAGTGGGAGAAGTATACTCTGTTGATGGACGCACGATTTGTATAAAAGTTGATAAAGACAAGAATTTATCATACTTGATGTATCAAGGAGAATTGATTAAAAACGTCTCTGTAGGTAACTATATAAAGATATTAAAGGGCTTTACCCAACTTGTCGCTAAGGTTGAAAGTGAATCCATAAGAGAAAACAAGAATTTAGTTGAACAATATCATTATAAAGCCGAAGAGATAGATCGGTTTTTAACAGTTAAACTAATTGGATATTTTGAAAATGGTCATTATCATAAAGGTGTTAAAGAATTACCTTTAATAGGGAATACTTGTCAACTGATGGATAATAAAGAATTTGCCCAAATACATAGGTTTGCCAATAATGATGAATTATCTTTACGAATAGGATGTTTAATGACAGATGAGATGATTCCTATAGAACTTGGTATCAACAAATTGTTTGCTAGCCATATTGGTATTTTGGGAAACACAGGAAGTGGTAAGAGTTATACGCTTGCAAACTTATATAAAAAATTATTTGATTTGGTGGGTAGCAATAATAAATTTAAAAAGAATGCTAGATTCCTATTGTTTGATTTTAATGGAGAGTATTCTGGTGAAGATGTTATAACATCTAAAAAGAAATCATATGTCTTATATACTCGTGAAAACAACAATGATAATAAGATTCCTTTGAAAAAAGAAGATTTGTTAACCCCAGAATTGTTTTTCATTTTATCAAATGCAACCGAGAAAACGCAACAACCATTTATTAAAAGAACTCTAGGTTTTTACTCTAAGATCCAAAGTAAAAACCAACCAGTAGAATATATGAAAGTCGTATTGCATAATTTAATTAAATCGGTTGTCTGTATGGCCGATTATATTAAAGCAAAATTACTATTAGACTATTTTTTAGAGATTCTTCCTTGTCGTAATGATGAGAATGGTAATGTAATAGGCTTATTATCTGATTTGAGTTGGCATGGAAATGCATTTTACACAAAGATAAACGGTCAAAATAGATATTTTGACAACGATAATGACAAGCCGTATATTGAACAACTTGAATTATATAAAGCAGTAGATCGCTATTCTGAGGATTCTGATTTTATAACTACGATTATACATTATCTCTATGTTCAGTTAATCAAAGATGTTCTTAATAATAGAGCAATAAACGATCATATTGCTCCCGCAATTAACAAACTAAAGAGCCTTACTAAAGATTTTGGGAAAGTTTTTGTTATTGATGATTCTATAGATTTTTGGGGAGACAACATTTTCGTTGTGGTGGATATGAATAGGGTTAATCTGAAGAAGCTAGTTCCGCTACTTTTATCTTATAAGTTATATTCTGAACACAAATCATACAAATCAAACGAAGTAAAAAAAAGTTTGAATATCATTGTTGATGAGGCACATAATGTTCTTTCCTATGAATCATTAAGAGAAAGTGAGTCTTGGAAGGATTTTAGACTTGAAACATTTGAAGAGATTATTAAAGAAGGACGAAAGTTTGGCGTTTTTATGACAATAGCTAGTCAACGGCCTTCAGATATATCTCCTACAATAATATCACAATTACACAATTACTTCATTCACAGACTTGTTAACAACCGGGACCTTGAAATGATTGAAAGAGCAGTCTCATATTTGGATAAGATCTCACTAGAATCACTTCCCATATTACCTGTAGGAGCTTGTATTCTCTCAGGAATAATTGCTGACCTTCCTGTGATTATTCAAGTAGATCAATTGAAAAAAGGTAGTGAACCACAAAGCGGGAATATTTCTTTGCTTAATAATTGGCTGGATATAGCCAATAATATTAATTCAGAGAATCATTTATAATGAAGGGCATAAGGCTAAAATGCTACATAATATAAATAAGCCCCATATCGGTTATGAATTGTTATTATTTGTTTATATAAAAAAACCAGAATGCTATTGTAATGAGATTTCAACAGAAAACTATGTTTATAATAAACATAATATAATACATTATTATATGATTAGGTTTTATTGAATATCTTTTTAACTTGTAACGTTACAAGTTTTTTTATAAATAAACAAGAAAAGTAGAAAATATCAATTTAAGAATCATTATTTTTTATGTATAGAAAAGTGTTACCGCTCAATGTTCTTTGTTTTAGCTGGGCTTTGGACACGCTCTGCTTGAAGAATTCTATGTGATGTGGCCATAATAATTTATGGAAGCTATCATTGCCGTACTTCTGTCGCTGGTGTATAACTTTTTTCCGGCACAAAGTTGGTGCGAACTGTTAATTATATAGAAGATTGTTGTGAAGGCAAAAGAACCAATTCTATAAATGTGTCATTAATGTTATCCTTCAAGGTGTCAAGTAGGTTAACCAATTAATAATAGTATTATATAAACTCATATATCAAAATGACACCTAATATATACCCTTTTATTAACCTTTCAACTATCTCTAAACTAGCTAATTTAAATACCTATATTGAAATAGTAACGACTTGCCTTGGAGGGTGGCGAAAAAAAGAAAAGCGACATCGATCGCTCTTCTCTTCATTATTAAATATTGTGCCTTTATATTCATAGACCCCAAGGACTTTGTAGGGTCCATGTGATCTACAAAATTATTCATTTATTTTAACTGTTTAAAACTATCTCGAATAGCACTTCGACGGGTAATAGGTTTTACAAATTCATGTATATCATTTTGCATCTCAGTGGATAACTGTTTCTTGAATGTACGTAAAGCTCCTGGAACTTCAGCACTTGATTTAAGAACGGGAGCCGGAATTAGACCTAAAAATCTCGCCTTTCTCGTACCAAGAGTACCACCTACTAAAAGAGTTGGGGTATCAATTTTATATGATGTCTTTATCATATAGGGAACATATTGTTTTTTATCTGCAGCTTTTCCTGCCGCTACTAATTGTCTTCTGTGATCCTCAATTGCGCCCCTATAAGCTTTCATCATCGCCTTCGCAGCAGCATCTCTTTTTTTACGAAGAAGTGCTTTCTGAGTTTCATTTAGACCTTCGTAATCCCTAAATGCCATATGTTTTATATTTGTTTTTTCGCAAATATACTAACTATTTTGCTAATGACAAAATCTGACACTATTGTATCAAAAAAGAAAAGCGACACTAATCGCTCTTCTTAATATTTTTGGAATGGTCAATGCCGTTTTCTCTTCGCCTTATCTTTCTTCCTACGCGGTGGCCATGGCGTAGGCGTAGGAAGGCTCACAATGATCATCCATTCCACTAACTTTTGAATCAATTTTTGTTTCATTTTATATCATGTCTTTTTAGAAGGATCGATACTTGCTTAGCGCTAAATTTGCCACCTCTGCTAGTAGTAAACCCTTCTTTGTTCAATATTCTTGCCATCTCACTCATATTATCGGTTTCACGAGTCAAGACCTTCAGCATTGCGACAGCCCTTTTATTATTGGGATTGTCGTTTGCTTTCTCTTGGTTAGTTTGCCGGCTGTTCTCGATGGCTTTCTCTAAGTT
>CAJOFH010000028.1 GCA_905233845.1 uncultured Muribaculaceae bacterium
GCGAGTTGTCAACTCGCACCCACCGCAACAAGCCACCTAAAACTAACAACTAAATTTTTTTTCCAAAAACTGTCCCATACAATCCTGGGAGTTGTCAGTATATTGCACCGCAGGCGCGGTGCAAAAAGTTTTTTTCAAAAACTGTCCCAGGTAGGTGGAGCGACTGAAATTCAACGCTTTATTTCCGTCAAGCTCACGTTGATTTAGTGCGTGCGGTGGTTGTGTGAGAAAATAATCTGCGGGAGTTCCATGGCGATGATTATGCCCAGAACTATCGCAATGGCGACTTTACACGCCATCCAACCACTCTGCATTGAGAGGTCGAACTGAGAATCGGTGAGATAATAAGTGAACCAGAAAATTCCAGCTCCAGGAACAAGCGGGAAGATGCCGCAAAGGAGGAAGCCCTGAGCTGGGATTCGGAACGGGATGGCTGCCATACGAGAGATTACGCACACCAGCGTGGATGCTGCAAGAGTGGCTGTCACAGGCGACGCGTCACACTGACGCACAAGTATCAGGTAGAGCGCCCATCCTATTGCACCAATCACTCCTGCAGGAACGTAATGCTCGCGGTCAATTCCGAAGAGCAATGCAAATGCCGCTGTGCCCACAAATGCAGCAAGTGCTTGCAACAGAAGATGGGAAGTTTCGGGATTTACAGTCATACTAAGGCTCAGCATTCCGCCATGTAACGAGCCGTCAAATATAAAAGCAAGCGATACACCAACTGCTATGCAGAAGAAACCCAGCATGGCATCAGTAAGACGAGTGAAGCCTGCGATGTAGTCAGAGTTGGCAAGATCGCGCACACCATTGACAAACGGCACTCCTGGAATCAGCGGCATGATGGCACCAATAATAACATTGGCAAGACTGCCACCAAAGCCCACGCGCCAGCAGAGGATGCACAGCAGTGTTGCCATCAAGGCATTACACACGCCACCCACAATCTTCGACAGATAACGGCTGCTCACCCCCAAAACGAAGACATATAGCAACAACCCCACCACAAGGGCAGCGGCGCAGTCGAGCCAACCCCCGCCAAACACTGCACAAAAACCGCCTGCTCCTAAACCAGAGCCCAATATCTGCTCCCAAGCAGGCTTTGGAGCTGAATTGCTGATGCGTTCCAGACGCTCACGAGCCTCAGCGAGACCAATCCGACCATTGGAGATGTCATAACTCAAACGATTCACAGCCACTACCTTCGACAGCTGAATCGCCCTGAGAGGAATAAACTCCACATTGGCATAGGTCGAAGCCTGAGCTCCCGACTTTGTGACCTTGTTGGCACGACCAGTGGTGAAAATGCCGTTGGAAAGGATGAAGAAATTGCCCGAATCAACACCAAAGTGCGACGCGATGCGGCTCATAATGTCCTCCACACGCGAAATCTCGGCACCATTCTCAAGGAGAATATGACCAGCCTTAGCTGCCACCTCCAGAACATCAGCAAAATCACCCTGTTCCACCAAATCCTCAGAACCTTTATTTTTGTTGTCTTTCGCCTCTTCCATGAATCTTACAAATTTGACTGCAAAATTCCAAAAGAATCCTGAATTCTGCAAATATTCTCCCCAAAAAGATAGAAAACTCACCACTCCTCTTAGCTCTGAATGCGGCACTTTTTTCTGCCATCACATGGCTGCTGATGAAAAATCAGCACTGCGCCCATCCGCCTCAACACGCCCCTCCTGTAAATATCGTTGCAACATAGGTAAGTTAAGTTTGCATTAATTGAAGCATTTGTTCAATGACATTGCGGTTGTTGTTTAGGCGGGGGATTTTGCGCTGGCCGCCGAGTTTGCCGGTTGAGCCGAGCCAATGGTCGAAGAGGCCGCGGTGCGCCACTACTACCTCGGGGGCATCAAGGAAGATGCTCTGGTAGCGCTTGGCCTGGTAATCGCCATTGTCTTCTTGCAGGAACTTGTCGAGCAGTGACGCAAACTCCTCAATGCTCACTGGCTCTTTCTCAAACTCTACGAGCCACTGATGGCGACCTTTGCTCTTATCACTGGCATAGACTGGGGCCGCCGTGTAGTTGAGCACTTGTGCGCCTGTGGCTTGCGAAGCAAGGGTTATCGCCTTATCGGCATTGTGTACCATTAGCTCCTCCCCAAATGCGTTGATAAAGCTCTTGGTGCGCCCTGCGATGTTGATTTTCACTGGATTGAGCTGCTCGATGTGCACTGTGTCGCCAATGCGGTAACGCCACAGTCCGTTGCAGGCAGTGATGATGAGTTCGTAGGTCTTGCCCGCCTCTATCTCCCAAATGGGCAGCACATCGGGATGCTCGCTATCGACTTCGCTCAGCGGGATGAACTCGTAGAACACGCCCACGTCGAGCAGCAGCAACATGGCAGTAGTATTCCAGTCGCTTTGTGTGGCGAAGAACCCCTCGCTGGCGTTATAGGTGTTGAGGAAGTGCATCTTGTTCATGTCGCACAATCGCTCATACTGCTCGCGGTAAGGCTCGAAGGCTATGCCTCCGTGAAAGAAGACTTCCAAGTTGGGCCACACGTCGTGTATGCAGTCTTTGCCTGTAGCTTTCAGCACCTCCTTGATGACGGTGAGGAACCACGAGGGAACACCGCTCAAGTTGGTGATGTCCTCGCCCTTGCTTGCCTCGACGAGTGCAGGGAGCTTAACCGTCCAGTCCTCGAGCAGTGCCGTGCGCTTGTCGGGTACTCGCACTAGGTTGACAAGAGGATTGATGTTGTTGATAAGTGTTGCCGAGAGGTCGCCTACATGCGTGCCACGTGGTAGGTTAAGCTCATTGGCGAACGAGCCACCAAGTATCAGCGACTTGCCAGCAAAGAGTCGACTCTTTGGGTTAAGGTTTAGGTAGTGCGACACCACATCGCTGGCTCCGCGATAGTGATTCCAACGTAGCGACTCAGGAGTGATGGGAATATATTTGTGATTGCCGTCGCTGGTGCCAGACGACTGTGCGAAGTTAAAGCAGCGTCCAGGCCACAAAACATCTTTCTCGCCCTTGACCATGCGCATGATTTGTGGCTGTAGGTCCTCGTAGCGGTACAAGGGAATGCGAGTGGCAAACTCCTGGTAGGTGCGCATCGTCGAGAAGTCATATTTGCGACCAAACCAAGTGAGCGACGCCCTCTCGGTGATTTTCATAAGCTGCTCCTGCTGCACACTGTCGGCATGCTCGATGTAGCGAGCATGGTCTTTCAACCTTGAGAGCAAGTGCCCTCGCAATATGGGAGTAAAATTTAGCAAAACTAAGTGTAAAATGTTAAGTGTGAAGTATTAAGTGTTACGACTGGGATATAAGATTACTTCATTATTATAGTATTAACACCACAAAAATAATGTATTACCCGTTTGTGGGCAAATTTTATGGACAAAAGTTCATAATAGTCAATAATAAGCTCTTGTCAATTTTGAGCTTTCTTGTACTCCTCAGCGAGGATGTTGCGCAATGTGGGGCCATCCATTTTGAGATAATCTTCTATCGGCTTGATGGTTCCGAGGGCTTCTTTGTTACGCTTGTAGTAGTCAATGACTTGCACCATCACCTCGCAGTACATCGCCTCGTCGGTCTTACTCACGTTGAACTCTATGGCGTGCTCAACCATGGCGGCTATGTGAGCCAAAATAAGATCAACATTTGTCAAAGCCGCATTGGCATTTATAGAGAACAAGAACTCGTCGGTATTTGTCATCCAAATAATCAGGAACTTTGCCACCTCCTTTTGAGTCACATCGTTAGGATTTACTGGCTGTTCCAGATACCATTTTGCCAATCGCAGAGCGTCGCTGCGGTGCTGGCGGCAGCCCTCGGCGGTGGAAACCTCATCTACACTCGGAATAACAAGTTCATCAATCTTGTAAACCTTTGTCATCACCGTTGGCTCAGCATCCGATGGGACAAAACGGTTCTGTATAAACCAGTTGGCAAACTTCTCAAGCTGTTCGTCTCCTTCTTTGGTTTCTGCCCATTGGTTTGTCTCATCTTTGTCTCCAGAGGACATAAGCCACATATTATAGGCGGTCCAGTGGCCGTTCTTGATGAGTTTGCGTTGATACTCGAGCAGCGAGAGGTTATAGTAACCCGAGGCGATAGAGTCGATGTGTGCCAAAGCATCCTTACGCATATCTGCTATCATTGCCACCGTGAGTTTCTTGGTTTTCAAAAACTCTTCAAGAGCTGGTGACTTCAAAACACCCATCTCATACATCATAGGGAATGGCACTTGCACTCTTGAAGTGTCACTTGTCATATAGATGTTGTTCTCTTTAGTCAAAGATACATGGACCTTGTTTTCCTCCTCGACTTTCACATTCTCTTGGAAGAGGTCATAGATGAGTTTGCCCATCTCGGTGCAGCGTTCAGTTCCAGGTTGAAGATTGCACACCACTTCACCATAGACGATTGCCCATAGCGGTTCGGTGGAATCGGCATAGAGTTTCGCTAAACGATAGTAGTTGCTGGCAAAGTCGGGCTGTACCTCTACGCCACGAAGGTAGCACTTGACGGCGTCGTTATAGTGCTGGTGCATCATGTGAATATTGCCTTTCTCAAGATAGAGATAACCCGAATTTGGGAAGCGTTTTAGGCCCTCGTCGTAGGTCTTGACTGCCGCCTCGGGGTCACCAAGGACATCTTGTGCGTTGCCCACCAGCTGATAGCACTGAGGCTCAATCTCGGGATGATTGAATAGCTTGGGTCCATCGCTGACAATGCGCTTGTAATCTCCAGCGAGATAGTAAGCATATAGCCGTTCATAATCAAGAATGTAGTTGTTGTCATACTTCTTGCACAAATCGTCTAAAATCTTGATGGCATCTTGGGCCTTACCATTGTCCATAAGGGTCATGGCCTCTTCAAGCTGAGCACGGTCTTTGCCATTGATCATGTCAATAGACTTCTGCGCCTGCGCCCCAATCGAGCATGCCACAAAGCATAGTATAATCAAGATACGGAAAAAGGATGGTTTCATATGTTGTGTTTTTTGTTGTATTATTTTATAAATGTTTAGTCTCCACAATACTGCCCTGCCAGCAGGATGGCATGGGTGGTCTCGTCATAGATGAAGTAGAGGAAGGGATGGTTGGCGTTGAAGGGCAGGTTTATTGATTTAAACATGTTGCTCTGCACTGTCACGCCACTGGCTTCGGTGCCATACTCATTAACGTCGATTTTGGTGTCTTGCGTGAAGCGGTTGATATATGACCTCACTTTGCTCAAGCGGCTAAAGTCGGCTGTCTCGTCAAATGCTGTGGGCATCAAAGTGGCTAACATCTCGCGTAGATTCAGATTGCAGTTGGTTGAAAATTGAGGCAAATTCAAATCGATTTTTCTCTCTGTGGTCTTAAGGCTCGAAATGATGTGATTGAAAACCTCGGCATTCATCGTTGTCAAGAATTTGTTGATTTTCGTGTCTTTAGGAAGGACTATTAGCATGTGATACTCGCTGTTGTCATATTTCTTTGAGATAGCTTGGCATTTATTGTCCTCGTAATACTGCTCATTAAAATACTGGAACATTGTAGGCACTTGCATGGTGCTGCCGTCATCGTTGGTGAAATCTTTATTCCAGGTAAGGTTCTTGTCAAAGGGATTCTGCCACAGTGCTTTGAATCTCATGTAATTGATGATATAGGAGAGCTCGTTGGGATTTGTCTGCTCAATAATTTTGTCAAACTCGCCATTCGACTGTTGCTTAATCCATTCATTGAGCTTCTGAGTGGCCTCACTGGTGCCGAAGTTGAGGTTGCACATTTGGGCATTATAGATTCCTTTAATAGAGTTAATGTAACTCTGTTCGATGGGAAATCTATTGCTTAGAGCTAAAAGGTTGCTCATCATGACCGTTGGCGAGAAACGAGCGACATAATTGCTGTAGAATGAGTTGGCGACAGCCGAGGGACCAGTCAAGGCTTCAATTTCCTTGAGCGTAGTTCCGCTGGCGCCGTTACTTGCCATGGCAAGTGCATAGCCCACACTCAACGGGGAGAACGTGAAGCTTTTAAAGGGCTCTTTCTTAGACTGCTCGAGCATAAGAGTAAAAGCCAGTTCATTGGCCTTATCAACGCAGAGCTTGTCCATATCTTGATTGTTTTTCGTGACCTGTGGAGTGACATCAGCTTTGTTGTGGTGTCTTTGTTTAGTCACTCTATGCTTTTTCACTTTAGGTGCTTCACTGGCATACACTCCAAGCGAACACGTTACAGCGAGGAATAAAATCAAAATACGTGGAAAAATAGTTTTCATATCGTCTTAATTGTATTAGTGCAACAATATTTTTAAAACGCCACTAAGTTAGTAATTATTATTGAGAATTCTTTAATTATGCTAAGAGAATAATTCTTTCAGCATAATTTCTATAAAAATGCCTCGGGGACTGGTTGTCCTCGAGGCACGAATGTAATAAAGTTGGGTTTATTTAGGCTTTATTACTTTGTCACATTATTGTGCTGTGAACGAAGTGAAGCTGGTTGTTCCCGTTGCGGTGCTGCCCAGATATACTCCGTGCCATGCTGTAGTGGCATTAGTTGGAGCGCTGGTGCTGTACTTAATAGTATAGCTCTGGTTCTTGGTCATGCCCTTGGCAGTGAAGAGTGACAATGAGCTTGAGAAACCAGCCTCAACACTATAGGTAATCAAGTTGGTACCACTGGAGTTGGCAATGGTGTAGTAGCGACCTGTGCTGTAGCTCAGCGAGCTGGTGCTCAAGTAGTAGCCTTGTACTGCGCTGCCAATGCCGCTGGAACCACCCCAGCCACCACCACCGCCTTGGCTGCCGCCACCGCTGATGGCGTAACCGTTGCCGGTGATACTGATGTAGCTGTTGTTGTCGCAGTCAAGACCTTCCTCGGGCGAACCCTTGCTTGTGTAGGCGAGGATACATCCATCGCCAATCTCGATAGCACCCGAGCGGCCATAGTTACTGTCGACAGCATCGTTGCCATTTGAGTAAACAACTGTCACACCACCCATGAACCTGATTGCACCGGCACTGTTCATACCGTCATCATAAGCCTTGTAATAGTGGTTACCGCCATTGATAGTGATGCTTGTCTTCGACTCGATACCCTCGGCACCGTCGGTAGCTGTTGTAACCTCGCTTTGGCCGCCGTTGATGACGATAGTTCCAAGCACCTTGATTGCCTTGGCACTACCCGAAACACCGCCTCCACCAGGTTGGCCTGGGAAGCCGCCACCACCGCTGCTTTGACCAGCAGCACTACCAGTAGTCTGCACTGTGAGTGTTGGACCTTCGCCACCGCTCACGCCTTGAACGTAGTTGCCGTTAACCTTGATGCCCTTGCCGCCAGTGCCAGTCATCTTGATGTAGATGGTGCCACCCAGCAGGTTCAGGTTGCCATCGGTCTTGAAGCCCTTGGCTGTGTAGTAGTCGCTCGATGCTGCCGACTGAGAAGAGCCTGTGTTGTTGATGGTGATAGAGCCGCCGTTGGTGGTGATGTTGGTTGTAGAAACACCCTTGCCGGCCACGCCGCTTGAGTTTATCTTGAGCACGCCGCCGTTCATCACGAAGTCAACAGCCTTGATGCCGCTGCTGTAGCTTGCATCGCTATTGATAACCTGCATAGCACCGCTAGGAGTGAGAGTGATGTCACCGCCATTGATGGTAACGGTGGCCTTGCTCTTGATGCTCTTACTCATCGAGCCATTGTTGGCAATGGTGAAGGTGCCACCGTCGATGGTGATATTGCCATCGGCCTTGATGCCTGCAGCGTTGTAGCTTGTGCCAGTGTCCTCACTGATGTCGCTAGTGCCGCCGTAGGTGGAGGTAACGTTGTTGAGGGTGTAGGTGCGTGTATAAACGCCACCAGTAGTACTACTAGTGTAGCCGCCTATTTGATAGTAGATATCAGAGCCACTAGTTGGGCCGCTGAAATTGTTGGTTAGGATTACATAAGAACGACCCATGCTTGAGTAGTTATCGCTCTTGAAGTAGTAGGTGCCACTGTCGGCCGAACCGAAGTCGTAGTAGTAGAATGTGAGGGTTGAGTAACCCGAGGTCTTTTGAACGGTGTTGTTGGTGATGTTTGCCACCATTGTGCCGTCGCTCTTATAGAGATACATGTTGGTCCAAGCATTGCCGCCAGAACCACCGCTACTTGAGGGTTTAGCAACATAAATCCTGTAAGATTGTGGAGTCTCGCCGCCACCACTTGAGCTTCCAGCCTCGGCTGTGCCGCCCTGACCGTTGGCCTTGATGTTGATGGTAGTAGTGGTGCTGGCCTCGTCGATGGTGATAGTGCCGTCGGCGTTCAGACCCTTGCCGCCTTGAGCGGTGTTGGTGAGGTCAACGTTACCACCATGAATCAGGATGTCGCCACCAGCCTTGACGCAGGTGCCGTAGTCGATATCGCCGTCACCAGCCACGAGGTTACCGCTTTGAACCATCTTGAGGGTGCCTTTGAGCATGATGAAGCTCGAAGCAGCCTTGATGCCCTTGCCGCCATTGTTGTTTGAGATGGTCATATCGAGAGTACCGTCCTTGAGGGTTACCTCTCCGGTGTTCTCTTCATCCTCGATGATTTGGTCATTATCATCGGTCTCGTAGCTTACCTGGATACCGTCGTCTTCAACATTCTTGACGGTCACTTTACCACCATTCTGGAGGTAGTACTGGTTGATGTTGAAGCCGTCGCCCTTGGCGCCAAGGATGTTAATCTCACCCACGGTCTTCTTAACCTCAACGTATTCCTTGCCCCAGAAGGCGTTCTTTGTGTTACCTGTGATATTGAGGGTACCGGCACCCTTGAACTCAGTGTGTCCCTTCACGGCGAAGCAGCCTTTTTGATCACCATTTGCACCGTCGGTGAGAGTATTGGTGGTTCCTTCGGCGAGTTCCACTGCAATGCGCTTGCCGTCGCGAATGTTGATGGCAGCGCCGTCAGGGTTGTTAAGCGTGAGGCCGTTGAGCACTACTGTAATTTTGAGTTCGCCATCCTGATAGAACGAGCCGTTGTTGGAAGAACCACTGAGAGTGTAAACAATCTCAGAGGTAACATCGGCATCCTGCAAAGCCACTACATGAGCACCGTTAACGGTTGCTGTCATGTTCTTGGCAATGTTACCAGCCACAATCACCTTGGCTGTGTTGCCGTTGTAGGCAACATCAACGGTGTTGTCGGCAACAGGAGTATTGTCAACATAGATTTCGTCAACATCGGCAATGTTGAAGGTCTTGCCCTGAGCGGTGAATGTGGTGCCATTATTGTAGGGCATAGCCTCGAGCTGAGAGGTAGTGAACGCCCAGCTCACGTCGCCAGTAACAACCCACATCGTCTGGTCGCCATCGGTGATTTCGCCCACAGAGCCAGCTTTGTTGCCCAAAAGGATGTTGTAAACAAATGTTACATCACCCGATGTGATGTTGCCGTCACCATCTTGGTCGCCGTTGACAATTGAGCTGCTGTCGTTGTTGAGCAGGAAGTTGTAGAGGGCTGTAATGTCACTCGAGGTTACGTTGCCGTCGCCGTCTACGTCGCCAGAGACAACAGGATTATCCTCTGTTCCCAAGCCAAACATCATCTGGAGGATATTGTTCAGATTGTTGCTGCCAGCCTGCACGCCGTTATTTGAGGCAACAAGTTGGCCATTCTCAAAGTTCAGTATCAAGTCCGTAGTCGGATATGACACCTCTGAACCATTGTTCAGTTTTACATTAAGGTAAGGGTAGATTGCCGCTGTAGCTGCTATCACGCCTACCGAGATAAGAATTGTTAATAGTACTTTCTTCATAGAGTAAAAATATTGTTAGTTAATTATTTTCATTCGAAAAACTCACAAATATAATGTCATAAAATCGTCAAACCAATTTTTTTCAACAAAATGTGTGTTTTTTTAAGTAAATACATGAAAATGAAAAAAATGATGTGTGATTGTTTCACCATTTTTTTGTACTTTTGCTGGCACATAAAAACAATATCTATGAAACAGAGACTTTTATTATCATTAGCAATCTCGTTGGCTTTGATGCCGATGTTGGCGCAAGTAGACGAATCAACTCCCGAAGGTCGTGCAAGGCTTTCGTGTACAAGTATAATGGTGGGCAAGCGAGCAAGCACCGACGGCTCAGTAATGACCTCTCACACCTGTGACTCATGGTACCGCACCTGGATGACGATGACACCGGCACGTGACTATGAGCGCGACACGGTGACTGCCATCTACAAGGGGCGTATGCATACTCAGAGCGCAAGTGATAGCACAAAGATGTATGTGAAGGGCACGATACCGCAGGTGCGCCACACCTACCGCTATCTCGACACTGCCTATCCTTGCATGAACGAGAAACAGGTAGCAATGGGTGAGACCACCATTGGCGGTCGTGACACCTTGCGCAACAAAGCGGGAATGTTCTATATCGAAGAGCTGGAACGTATCGCTCTTGAGCGTTGCTCCACGGCTCGTGATGCTATTGCCACGATGGGCAGCCTTGCCGAGAAGTATGGCTATGCCGACAGTGGCGAGTGCCTGACTGTTGCCGACCCTAACGAGGTTTGGATTTTCGAGATTTTTGGTGCTGGTCCCAAGAAGATTGGTGCCGTGTGGGCAGCAGTGCGCATCCCCGACGACGAGATTGCAGTCTCGGCAAATATTTCGCGCATTGGCACCCTTGACCTTAAGGACACGGACCACTATATGGCATCGGCAAATGTCAAAGATGTTGCTAAGCAGCTCAAGCTGTGGGACGGCAAGGAGGAGTTCAACTTCTTCAAGGCCTATAGCGGTGAGAATTATTTCCATGAGAAGAAGAACTATAGTGTGCGCGAACATTATATTATGAACGCACTTGCACCGTCGCTGAATTTGAGCGACACCGTAGATTGTCTACCGCTAAGCATCAAACCCGACACGCTGGTGAGCCCTGAGCAAGTGATGCAGCTACTTGGCAGTTACTATGAAGGTACCGACAAGAACCTGAGCGGTCGCCACCTCATTCCCAATCCTAAGCGCAAGGACAAGATGGGCAACCTTGTGGAGAATGAGCCCGACAGCATTGTTTCGCCTTATAGCAACCCATGGATGCGCCCCGACGAGATAAACATGTATTACGCCATGGGCGACTCGGCTATGAAGAACATTCGCACCGTGAGCGTGCCTTGGAGTGCCTACAGCACCGTCATACAGCTACGCTCATGGCTGCCCAACGAGATTGGCGGCGTAGCTTGGGTTGCCCTTGACAACCCAGGCGAAAGTCCACGATTCCCCATCTTTGCTGGAGCTACCGATTTACCTAAACTCCTGCAAATATGCGGACAGCATAGCGACCGCGACGATGCGGCCCTGTGGCATTACCGCAAGGCCAACCGCCTCGCAACTGTGCGTTGGGGCACCTACCGCAAGATGTTGGAACCTTTGCGCGACTACTTTATGGAGAAAGGCCTGCGTGAGCTGCCTTATGTGGACCAGATGTGGCAAGATCTCAACAGCAGCGACCCAAAGAAGGCACAAGTGATGCTTAATGGCTACATCGCCGACTTCTTCGGAGCCACCATCATCCGTTGGGACGAGCTCGCCCGCACCCTCTGGCGCCAGACCTGGACAGGGTTCTAAACCCTATTCGCTCGATATGAACAACAACATTTTTTGAAAAGTTTTTGACTCTACAAAAGTTTTTGAAAAAAAGATGTTGGATTAATTCTTTGCGATTTTTGAGTGATATATTAAAAAAAAGTATTACCTTTGCAGCCGCTATCGTGAAAGCGATGGCATGTTAAGGAATATAATTTATTAAACACAGTGGAAAAATTTGGCTGCTTGCAACCACTTGAAAAAATGCTAAAACTGCGAATAATCCCTCAAATTTTTCACAGAATCTTAGCGTTTTTCCACATTAAAAACAATTTGGAAAAATGAACTATTTGTTTACTAGTGAATCGGTGTCGGAAGGACACCCCGACAAAGTTGCTGACCAGATTAGCGACGCGTTGCTCGACAATTTTCTGGCTTTTGACCCTCATAGCCGCGTAGCTTGTGAGACCCTTGTCACCACTGGCCAGGTGGTGATTGCCGGCGAGGTGAAAAGTAAAACCTACATTGATCTGATGGAGGTAACTCGTCAAGTGATTAATAAAATTGGCTATAACAAGAGTGAGTACAAATTTGACGCTGAGTCTTGTGGCGTGTTCTCGGCAATCCATGAGCAAAGTGGTGACATCAACCGTGGCGTAGACCGCGCAACCAGCGAGGAGCAGGGCGCCGGCGACCAGGGCATGATGTTTGGCTTTGCTTGCAACGAGACTCCTAATTATATGCCATTGACTCTCGACCTTGCCCACCTGTTGCTGCGTGAGTTAGCGACCTTGCGCAAAGAAGGCGTGATACCTTATCTTCGCCCCGATGCCAAGAGTCAGGTGACAGTGGAGTATGATGATGATACTCACCGCCCAGTGCGCATTCACACCATCGTTATCAGCACTCAGCATGATGATTTCATCAAGGCAGAGGGCATCAGTCAGAAAGAGGCCGACGAGCAGATGCTACAGCGCATCTATGACGACATGGAGACTATCTTGCTACCACGCGTAAAAGCAAAATTGCCCGATGAGGTGAAGCGTCTCTTTGACGACCAGCTCATCCTGCACGTGAATCCCACTGGCAAATTTGTGATTGGTGGTCCTCATGGTGACACTGGCCTCACAGGTCGTAAAATCATTGTTGACACCTATGGTGGACGTGGTGCACATGGTGGTGGTGCCTTCAGTGGCAAGGATCCCAGTAAGGTAGACCGCAGTGCTGCTTATGCTGCTCGCCACATTGCCAAGAACGCAGTGGCTGCTGGCGTCGCCGACGAGATGCTCGTGCAGGTGTCCTATGCCATTGGCGTTGCCGAGCCCATCAGCATCTACGTCAACACCTTCGGTACTAGCCATGTGGAAAAGAGTGATGCCGAGATTGCCAAGATTCTGAATGACACTTTCAAGATGACACCCTATGCCATCGAGAAGCGTTTGAAATTGCGCAACCCCATATATCAGGAGACGGCATCATACGGCCACATGGGTCGCGAACCAAAGGTCATCACCAAGACCTTCAACTCGCTCTATGAAGGCGAGCGAACCATCGAAGTAGAACTCTTCACCTGGGAAAAACTCGACTACGTAGACACCCTCAAGAAAGCTTTCGGCATCGATTAAATGCTTGCTGAATCGGTCATTAGGACGCAACCTAATGACTGATTCAGGTTTAACCTTATCTTGAGTTTCTCATGTCTAAGAATGGAAAAACTTACTTATGTTGCAACGATATTTACAAGAGGGTCGCGTTGAGGCAGGATGTGATGAGGCTGGGCGTGGATGCCTAGCAGGGCCCGTAACAGCTGCTGCCGTGATATTGCCGCCCGACTTTGAAAACGAGCTACTTAACGACAGTAAGCAACTCTCTGAACATCAACGCGACTTGCTGCGTCCCGTAATAGAGCGTGAGGCTTTGGCGTGGGCTGTGGCAATGGTGTCGCCGCAGGAGATTGACCGCATCAACATCCTCAAGGCGTCAATCACCGCCATGCACCGCGCCCTTGACCAACTAACGATACGCCCTGAGCACATCCTTGTCGACGGCAACCGCTTTTATCCTTACGGCGACACTCCTTTTACCACGGTTATCAAAGGCGACGGCAAGATGATGTGCATCGCAGCTGCGTCGGTCCTCGCCAAGACTCACCGTGACGAGTATATGCGAAAGATTGCTGAAGAATTCCCTCAATACAATTGGGCAAAAAACAAAGGTTACCCTACAAAAGACCACCGGGCCGCCATCGTGGCACACGGCATCAGTCCCTACCACCGCAAGAGCTTCAACCTTGTAGGGCAGCTGTCGCTGTTTGACTAATAAATCAAACCCACAAGCCAAATGGGCAACTTCTTGCCTATGGAAAAGTCAAGATTGTCGGCTAGAATGTAAGAATTGGGAATATTGGCAATTTGCTGGAAAGATTTGTCTTTGCCTCCTACTTCAAACGTTATTTTACCATCAATCTTAAAGTCACCTTTATCCTTGCCATATTCCACCGTGTGTAGCGTTGAAAGTTGGTTAACCACAAAACATTCTCTTATTGTGCCAATATTTATTTGACTACTCAACGCATAAAGGATGTTGGTGTTGTGAATATATATTTTGTCAGGCTTCTGCATTTTTGTTACTGACTTTTTATCGGTATATAACAAGTGTAACAATTCAGCTTTATCCATACTAGAAAGATAGCTCAACACCGTATTCTTATTCAATTCCAAATAAGCCGATAACTTGGCGATATTCACCTCGTAGGGGGTATTATCGCACAAAAATAGCAGCATGGCTTTAAGTTTACGTGTATAGGCCTGATCCACATTGCAGAACTGTGGCAACTCCTGGTCGATGATAAAGCTGACCACATTTTCAATGCGACTATAATATTCGGTCTCATTACCATCGTAAAAAGGATAATATCCTACTCGTAGATATTCTTCAAACAGTAGCTGTGGATCACATAATTCACATACTTCTTGGCAAATGCCATCAGGATTTTCAAGAATTTCTTGCAACGAATGACAAGGAATTTCAATGCCTTTATAAAAATGAACAAATTCACGGAAAGATAGTCCCGACATGTCATAACTCAACACGCGCCTTGATAAATCGGCTTGAGAGTTAAGGATTTGTAGCAACGATGAACCAGTAAACGTTATTTTAAGGTCGGGCCACAAGTCGACGATCTCCTTTATTTCCTTGCTCCAAGTGGGATATTTGTGTACCTCATCAAGAAACAGATGTTTGCCTCCCATTGAATGAAATTGCTCCGCCATTTCAAGAAGAGTGTGGTTGGTAAAGAACATGCTATCCATGACACAATATAGTGCCTTACCAGCATTTATCCCATAGTTCAACTTAATATATTGGCGCATAAGAGTTGTCTTACCTACACCTCTTGACCCACGAATTGCAACAAGTTGTTTTTCCCAGTCTATGATATTCATTAACTGGCGAACTATTCTTGTTTCTACTTGTGAAATAAGGATTTTGTGTTTCTTGAAAAGCGTTTCCATAATTTTGTTGTGTGAATGTTCTTGCCTGCAAAAATAGTAATAAATCACATAAACAACAAACAAATCAAGCAAAAAGGTTATTTCAATAAGCGATTTTTATAAATTTCACTTATTGAAGTGATTGATTTTTGTATGATTTAGCTTAATAAACTAAGTCATATTGGCATATTTCGGTTATTAAGACAACCTATTATATGTTAAATCGCTTATCATATTAAGCGATTTAATATAAATTTCGCTTATTGAGATAAGCGATTTCATCTAACTGAGAAGTTTTAGCAACATTATCAGAGCGTGGGTGGTGGCGCGGTCGATGATTTGGGTGCGGCTGCCTGTGAAATGGAAGCATTTGCTTGTCACCACGTCGCCAACCTTTGCCGCTATCCACACAGTTCCCACTGGTTTGTCGGGAGTGCCACCGCCTGGCCCTGCCACGCCGCTTGTTGCCACAGCGCAGTCGGTTCTTGCCACTTGGCAAGCTCCATATGCCATCTGCTCCACTACTGGTTGACTCACAGCGCCACACATCTCGAGCGCGGTGTCATTGACACCCAGCACACGATGTTTCACATCGTTGCTGTAGCTAACCACACTGCCCATGAAATAGTCGCTGCTGCCAGCAATCGCTGTAATCACATGAGCGATGTTGCCACCAGTACAGCTCTCGGCAGTTGACATCGTGAGGCCCAACTCACGCAACCGTTCGCCTACTATCTGCGATAATGGTTTGTCGGCATCGGCAATAATGCTCTTGCCCAAGAGTTTGTGCAATTGCTTTGACAACCGCTCCATATCACAGTTCAATAGTTCGCGATTGGAATGTGTACCTGTAAGTCGCAACCGAATAACACCCTGTGCTGGCAGATAAGCCAAGTGGATATAATTGGGCATTTCATGTTCAAACTGTTCCAACTTCTCGGCAAGGGCACTCTCGGCATAGTCAACGACCACAAACGTGCGATACTCAATATCGACATCACTGTGGAAATGCTTCACAAGTTGTGGGATGACCGCTCGCTCCATCATGGTCTGTGTCTCGATAGGGACACCAGGCATAGACACCAACACCTTGCCATCACGCTCAAACCACATGATGGGTGCCGTACCTACCTCGTTCTGTATCACCTGACACGATGACGGCACCATCGCTTGCGAAGCAGTAAGGCGGTTCATTGGTATGCCGCGTCGAGCAAACATCTCGTCAACATTGCGTTTTACGTCTTCGTTGAGCACCATCTCGCCTCCAAAGTATTGGCACAACGTCGCCTTAGTAATATCGTCCTTGGTGGGTCCTAAGCCACCAGTCATCAACACCAGATTAGACTTGGCAAATGTCTCATCAATGGCATGAGTTATCTCGTTGAAGTCGTCGGCTATTACCCGCACGCTCTGATGTTCCCAACCAAAGGGCGCCAGATGTCGTGCTATCCAGCCAGAGTTTGTATCGGTGACCTGCCCAATGAGCAGTTCATCGCCTATTACTATTGTTGAGTATTTCATAGTTTCGTTGGTCGTTAAGTTATAAGAATGTGCATCAATCAGCACCACAGGTGCTAATTATGTATTGTGAATTGTGCATTTTTTTAATATCGCCTCGATACGCTGGGCAAGTGTTGGATGGCTGTATTCCATCCACACCACAGCAGGATGCGGGGTGAGGTTTGATAGCGTGTTGGCGCTCAGTTTCTTCAGTCCCGAGATAAGGAACTCGCCATGACCATAGTCTGCAGCAAAGGCATCGGCACGGAATTCACAACGTCGTGATATGCCATTGAGAATAGGGTTGAGCAGCAGGTCGATAGGTGAGAACAGCAGCGTGAACGCAATCAGAGATAGGGAAAACGAATGATCGCGTTTACCGCCCAAAGCGTGTGAGAGGTCGGGATTGTCGACCAGCAGCGAGAATACCCACAGGTTCACTGCTACCATCACGATGCTCATGATTGTGTTTTTAATAGTGTCGCGATGCTTGCTGTGTCCCAACTCATGCGACAGTACAGCCACTATCTCCTCGGTGGTGAGCTGCTCGATAAGGGTGTCGTAGAGTACCACCCTTTTCTTCAAACCAAAGCCCGTGAAATAGGCATTGGCCTTGCTGCTGTGCTTGGAACCATCCATCACATAGATGTTTTTGATAGAGAAGCCCATTTCGTTGGCCGCCGCTTCGATAGCAGTGCGAAGCTGTCCCTTTTCAAGTGGTTTCTGCTTGTTGAACAGCGGCACTATCAAGTTGCTGTAGAACAGCGAGAAGAATACAATAAACACTCCCACAACCAATGTCGCTATCCACCAGAACGAGGTGCCAAGATAGCTGTAGAGCAAGAAAATAATGCTCAAAATTATGGCTCCCAACACCAACGTGAGCAGGAAACTCTTAAGGGTGTCGAGCCAGAAAGTTTTACGAGTTGTCTTGTTGAAGCCAAACTTCTCTTCAATAACAAATGTGTCGTAGTAGCTGAACGGAAGGCTTATTAAAGTTGACACCATAGCAGTGATACCAAAAAATATTAGCATCTGGATTAGTAGTCCATGACTCCATTGCGTGGTCTTGTCATCGAGCCAGCCCAGCACACCGGTTAGTAGTACTACAAGAGTGAGGACCAGCATCACACACCGCTCTATCCAGCCAATGCGCTTGTTGGCACGCATGTAGTCCTGCTGCTTGCGATATTTCTCCTCGTCATAGAGACCCTCAAGTACCTTAGGCACCGGATGTGTCATCCATTTACTGTTGAGCCATGAGAGCACACTGCTCACCACGAATTCCAACAGCACAAACGCTATGATAAGTATTAATATTGTCATCATAATTCAAGATGGTTTATTGAGGGCAAAATTACTAATAATAAGCAACACATAGGCCAAAAACTGCGAGATTTTTATTTTTTTCAATCTTTAATGCTTTATATCTTCCAAATAATATATAACTTTGGAGAATTTATGAAAAATATATAAAACATTCGATATTCCATCTATGAAAACTAAACTTTTTGCAATTTTTATTTTGATGGTTACTTGTTTTGCAATGCAGGCCGAGGACTTTGTTTACTGGCTCGACAGCAAGCAATATAACCAGTGGACCGACAGCCCAAATTTCGTCAAAGCCCACAAGCTACTTGAGGACAACCCTGATAGTCCCAATGATATAATTGATATCTTAGACAAAGAGATTGCTGCTCATCCCAGCAACGGATATGCCCTATGCAACAAAACCATTTTAATGGTGGTACAGGATAATGCATCATGTAATAAGTATGTTTATTCCGAGGATGAGGACTCGGTAGAAATGGGAAAAGTCTTGCTTGACAAAGCTTTGCATAAAGCTCTTGATATGATGGAAAAAGGCCGAAATCTGATTCCTGAAGCCGATAAAGAGAACAGGGCATACTCATGGATTTGGACTGCCTTGTTCTATAAAATGATTGACAATGATGACACCACTCCCATGATTGAAGCATTGGAAAAATCGGCAGAGCTGTACCCGATAAACGACATCTATGATATCCTGATGGAGCTGACGTGGAATCCAGAAGACGTGAGCAAAACTGAGAAATATGCACGATTGGCACTTGAAAAAGATCCCAACAATCCAACGGCATTGGAAGCTATGTTGGGAATCTGCAAAGTAAGGAATGACCATGAGTCATTCGTCAAATACTTCGACCAATACAAGGGAATCAAGCAAAATGAATCTATCGATAATGATATAAAACTCGCTTACGCCGTAGCTCTTACCTCTACAAGAGGTCAAGATGCCGCTATTGATTATTTTTTCAACAATTTCGAGGATGACTATGAGACTCTTGAGAGATCGTTGCTGGCAATAAATGCCGACCCCGAAATCGTATTGATGAAGATTGGACAACGGGAGTTTGCTTTGGAGGGCGAAGCCGACTATTGGAATATGATTAAGGGTAACATCTACTGCAACCAGTTGAAAAACTACAAGGAAGCTCTGAACTGTTACAACAAGATTGAGAATAAAGTCAATGCCAACGACTTGAACCGACAAATGAAAAAATGCTGTTACATGACTGGCGATATCAACAAAGCTATGGTGCATGCGCAAGCTGTTGACTATCTCACAGAAACCGATATTTTCCTCATGGACATTCAGCTAAATCAAGGTATGATTGACCCTGTAATAAAGTACCTGACCAACAAGATAGAAATGGGCGAATTCCTTGAAACAGCTGAACAAGATTATATTCGCTTGGCATTGTGCTACCTGCTCAAGAAAGATTATCAGCAAGCGGCAACCATCAGCAACAAGGCTTTGGCCATAAACGAGGAATCTCCCGAAGCTCTGCTCTACTACGGTATAGCACTCAAAGCCTTGGGACGCGACAACGAGGCAAACAAGTATCTTGAAAAGACATTTGACGCCACTTATATAGATGGCATCACCCCAGTCGAAGAGGTGATACAGTCGCAGGCGAGTATTATGCTGGGACGCACTGTCGAGGGAAGAAAGATGCTTGAGGAATTAGAGCAAAACTGGCAGTCTTGTCTCGGGCAACAAGAGCCAGGCGATCCCATTTACAGCAAAGCTGATTGCTATGATATCGCCGCCATTTATGCTATGCTGGGTGACTACGGCAAAATCCAGGAATGGATGCAGAAGCACTTTGAGTATGATTACTTACCTTACAATTTTGGTTTCATGGCTCTTGACCGCCGTTTTGACAACGTGAGGGACGTGCCAATGTTCAAGCAACTTGTCGACAAGTATTACCAACAATGGAAAAACAACAAGTAATCACTTTTAAAAAACTTATAATCATCATGAATAATCTCAAGTTTTATGCTTTTTTGGTCTTTGCCTTGTTTGTGGCAAGCAACATCAATGCTCATAATAATTTGGGCTTTGAGCGCGATGAAGATAATAATGCTGTCGACACCGCTGTGGAAGTAGTCTCCTATAGCGATGCCTTCGATAGCAAGCAATACAACAAATGGACAAAAAGCACCAACTTTGTCAAAGGCATCGAATTGATGGATAATGCCATTCTCACCACATATGATGACAGTGAAGACGAAACAGTGCCATACAAAAATGCCATAGATTTCTTTCAAAAAGAACTGAAACAGCATGCTAAGAATGGATATGCCAAGTGTAACATCGCTGTGTGTCAGCAACACATCGCTGGCATCACTCTCAATAAGTTTCTTGTGGACATTTTCAACGGAGAGGTTGATGTTGAGACTTCTGAGGTAGAAGACATAATGACTAAATTGGAAGCCATCTATCAAGACAAACAAAAGGAGAAAGAAAAAGACGTGAGAGATGCTATAAAGACTCTTGACGAGGGTATGACAATGCTGCCTGTCGCCGACAAAGAGATGAGATGCAAAGTGCTCTTGAAAAAATATGATATGCTGAAAGATATTGATGGAGATGCTACTGAATTGGAACAATGTCTTGTCGATGCAACAAAAAATTATCCATGCGAAGACAGCTATAATAAGTTAATATTATTTTATCAAGAAAACGGCAATGACGAGATGCTCGAGAAATGCTTCAAAGAGGCATCAAATGTAATCCCCGAGAGTCCCATCATTAAGTATCATATTGCAACAAGCGAATTTAATAACAAAAACTATGACAAAACTCTGGAATTATGCAACCAACTTTTAGAGAGCAATCCTGATGACCATGACTATCTCAAGCTAAGAGCAGCGACTAATGCTAAAACTCAGAATTATAAGGGAGCTGTTGACGACTACATAACTCTCGCAAACAATGACCAGCTTGAGGATCCATTCACATCTCTTGCCAGCATCGTCATCTTGGACGAAAAAAACTTGCCATTGGTTCTTGACGCTGTGAAAGAGCAAGAGAGAAACAAGATTGCTAACGCTGTAGATATAAATGAAGAGGAAGATGTAGTAGTGGAAAACATGACATCTGCTGACTGGTTTTTAGTTGAATCAAAATTACACGAGAACCTATCTCATGACTATAATGAAGCTCTTGAATGCGCCCAGAAAGCCGCCAAACAGAACTTTGAGAAGCATAAAAAAGACGGCTCACCCTTAAACACCGAGAGCATCAAACATGTGGCCATGATGTACTATAAGCTGGGCAAGGTGGATAAGGCTCTCGTTCTTCTTGATATAGCAGCTAAGAAAGAAGGAGCCGCAAATCCCAATGCGCTGATAAGAAAGATTGATATTGAGTCAAATTGCGGAATGACCGACAAAGCAATCAACGACGCATTAGTACTCAAGAACCTGGGCAACGAAGGGCTTGAGTCTAATTACTGCTCCAATCTGGGATGGGCTTATTCTGCCCAAAAAGATTGGAACAATGCCATCAAAGCCTATGACAAGTGGCTAAAATGCGATGAAACAAGTATATTCGCAAAATATATGAAGGGCAGAGCGTTAATCCACTCTGGACAAACCGAAGAGGGACGCGAGATTTTGCAAGAGATTATCGATGACAGCTATTATGATAATAATGAGGAGCTTAAAATGTTCGCACTGTTCTATTTGGGAAGGACAAGTGAATCAAAGACTATTCTTGACCAATTTGCAGCAAACACCGATGAGGTGTTGAACATGACCAACAAAGAAAAGCTTGAGGCAGAAAAGTTACCCGAGGTGATGTCACTTTACAATCTTGCTTGCTGGTACTCGTTGCATGGCGACAGTGAGAAGGCGCTTAAATATCTCAGGCTCAATTATGAGACCGATAACGAATATGCACTCCTCTTCGACTACGCTATTCTCGACAGCGATTTCGACAACGTGAGAGATAATCCTGAGTTTATGAACATAATAAACAAATACAAAACTCGCTGGCTCAAGGGTGAGTACAAACCTGTGAAATAATTTTATGGACCACAACCCTCGTTGGAAAAAACTGATAATCTTGCTCTCGCTGATACCACTTCTGTGGTGGCCAGTGTCATTGCTTCACGACAGTGCCTTCATGTTTAATGGCATGAAGCGACTGCTCATGTTTCTATTCCCCTTCTATGCTCTGGGTTCGGTAGCACTGGCATGGTATTGTCGCAATGAGCGCTCCGAGGTGATGTGGATTCTACTCATCCTGCTCTGGTTCAGCTACGCCGCAATATTCACCCTTGCCGCAATATAATTAATATATTTATCGTTTTAAATGTTAGGTAGTGGCAATAAATGACTACAAATAAAAGACAACTAATATGATTGAAGACTTAAAAATTTTCTGCAAAAACACTCAAGAGTATATCGACATTGATGGTGGCGATACCCTTCAAGATATATATGAGACTATAAAGAAGCGCATTCCATTCAGGCCCATCTGCGCTTTGGTAAACAACAAGCTTGAGGCACTAAGCTACCCAGTTTTCGGGCCCAAGATGGTGGAATATGTCGAAGCACTATCGCCCCAAGGCATCAGGGTCTATATCCACTCAGTGTGTATGATTCTCTACAAGGCCATTGTTGACCTCTTCCCGGGCAAGCGACTGCGCATCGAGCACAGCATCTCAGGAGGATTCTACTGCACCATTAAGCACGACGAGGAACTTCTCACCCCCGAGAATATCAAGCGCATCAAGGTGCGCATGCAGGAGATTATTGACAAGGACATCAAGTTTGTGCGCCGCGAGCGTCTCACCACCGATGTTATTGAAATGTTCCGCAAGCAGGGACTCAATGACAAGGTGCGACTGCTTGAGTCGAGCAGCGATCTTTATACAACTTTCTACAAACTTGACAACGTCATCGACAGCTATTATGAGCCACTGGCCCCATCAACAGGCTATATCACGGCTTTCGACCTTGAGCCTTACAAGGATGGCATGCTGTTGCTCGGTCCTGATAAGAACGATGAGAACAAGCCTCGTAAGTCTTATCCGATGGAGAAGATGTTCAAGGCATTCACTCGATATGTGAAGTTTAACGATATTGTAGGACTTGACGATGTAGGAACTCTCAACAAAGGCATCGACAAAGGCTGGGCTCCCGATATCATCAATGTGGCCGAAGCACTCCACGACAAGATGTTTGCACGCATTGCCGACGACATCACCGAGCGCTACAACAATGGTGGTGCACGTGTTGTACTCATTGCTGGGCCATCATCAAGCGGAAAGACAACTTCAAGTAAGAGATTAGGCATCCAGCTAATCACCAATTATATCATACCCAAGGTGATCTCGCTTGACAATTACTTTGTTGACCGTGCACACACACCACGCGATGAAAAAGGTGACTATGACTACGAGTCGCTATACGCCCTTGACCTGGAGTTGTTCAATAAAGACCTAAAGGCGCTAATCAATGGTGAAGAGGTGAAAATGCCAACATATAATTTCCACACTGGCGAGCGAGAGTATCGTGGCAACACCCTCAAACTTGAAGACAATAACATCCTTCTCATGGAAGGCATTCACGGACTGAACCCCGAGCTCACCAAGGACATCCCTGATGAGATGAAATATCGCGTGTATGTGAGCGCTCTCACCACTTTGAGCATTGATGACCACAACTGGGTTTCGACAAGCGACAATCGTTTGCTGCGCCGCATCGTGCGCGACTACAAGTACCGTGGTGCCGACGCACAGGCGAGCATCGCACGCTGGCTGAGTGTGCGCCGTGGCGAGGAAAAATGGATATTCCCTTATCAGGAGAATGCCGATGCTATGCTCAACTCGTCGCTGCTCTTCGAGCTTGCAGTTATGAAGGAACAAGCCGAGCCCATCCTCAAGCAAGTGCCAAGCAACGTGCCTGAGTTTGCCGAGGCAAGCCGCCTGCTTCGCTTTCTGCGTTACTTCAAGCCCATCAGCGACTCTACAATCCCGAGTACGAGCTTAATCCGCGAATTCTTGGGTGGCAGCAGCTTCCGCGACTGATACACTTAGACCCTAACCCTAACACAACGAGTGAGCATCAAGTGATGCTCACTCGTTGTGTTTATTGATATCTCGCTAAATCAGCATCTATAGTGGCCAATAGACGAAAATCGCTGCTAAAGCAAATAGATGAAGCACCATCACGATAAAAGCAGTCCACTCACTCAACTCCCTACGAAGTAGCCATCGTGCCAACAAGTTGAGGGCAATCGCAGCTACAAAACCAATGATATAGATAAAAATATTGACGTTAACGTAGGAGGTATGCCATAGTTTGGCTACATGTGAGAGGTCATGAACAGTATTGTCGAATGCTGCGTTGATAGGCAACAAATATTTACTACATGCTATCAGCAATATCCATGAATAAGCCCCAAGTATCAAAGTAGACAACAGTCCATTCAACCATGAGATAAATGAGTGGTCTTCCTTTACTATGCGCCAAGCCTCGATACAAACTACCAGTGCCGAAATTACAACAAGCAAAGGCTGCAAGAGGTTGTTGCCGATAACACAAAATTCCCTATAGGTCAATCCTAAAGAAAATCCCACAGCAGCCATGAATGAGCAGCAAGTTCCAAACAGTGTGTCAAGTGTTGTCTTGTTGGAGAAAAATGACAACAAGCATCCAATGACGACGAAACCTACCACTATAACAATGATGATGTACAGCAATGAGATACGCTTGACAATACTCATGCCAAACAAGATATTTACCACAACGATAAGGCCCGTAAGCATGATAAATAGCATGCCAGGTAGGTAAGATTGGATATGTGACAACTCATGAGCGGTCTGAGTATCGTTGACAGCAGGCAAGAAACCCATGAAACGTGCTTGACCCATCAAGATCACCACTGCATAGATCAAAGCAAATAAAGCCACAAAGACCGATTTCAAATCATGGTCGCGAAACAAACGCCACACAGCGACGCCAAGCACTGCAAGTGTAGAAAATGCAATTAATATGTTAAATAGAATATCCATTATTTAGTCTTTAATTGAATTGGGCCTTGAGCTACTAAAAACAGTTACTTTCTTTCGCCAGGTAAGGATTAATCGGTCATTGCTTTGGCGCTGGGTTTGAACACAGGGATAGGTCTGCCATCGCGTGGTGAAGCAGGCCGATACACGCATTTAGCAAGACCTTTAGATGGCCATATCCACTTGTCGTCACCGGCAAAGCCGCTATAAATTCCATTGAGGTCTTTCTTGGCATCGGCAAGATTGTAATAGCAATCGCAGCATACTCGATATACTGTCTTGCCGTTGGCTTTGGCCACAAACGCCTCATAGAACACAACCTCACTCATCTCATCACAAAACTCGATGGCGTCCTCAAGCGAGGTAAAACTGCCGCACACAATATAGTAAACTGTGCGTGGTGATTTCTTTGTCTTAGCTTGAGCATCAACACTTGAGCCAAGCATCATTACCAGCAAAACTGGTAAAAAAATCATTAAAAATCTTTTCATAATTTCAAATGTTTTGGAGTTAATAATATTAGCTATCTCTTATAATTGCGAGCCAGGGCGGCCATCTCGACGGCGGCTTCGGCAGCTTCGGTGCCTTTGTTGCATAGGGCACCGCCGGCGCGATCGAGTGCTTGCTGCTCGTCGTCGGTAGTAAGAACACAGAAGATTATGGGAACATCTTGAGTGGCATTAAGCATTGCGCATCCCTGAGTGGCATTGTCACACACGTAGTCGAAATGTGGTGTACCCCCACGTATCACGCAGCCAATCATTATCACAGCGTCAAATTTGCCACTACGAGCCATTTGTGCCGCGGCAAAGGTGAGTTCCACTGTTCCAGGCACACGTTGTACAGTGATGCTCTCACGTTCATATCCTTCCTCAACAATACGGTCGATGGCACCATTTAGTAAAGGTTCAGTAACCTGGCTGTTCCATCGAGCGGCCACAATTCCCACCTTGAGCCCCTCCACACGAGGAAGCTCCACAGCTATGCTATTATGAATTTCAGTTGACATTGTTATCAATTATCAGTTGCCTTTATGGCCTTTGATGACTTTAAAGGTCTCTATTACTTATACTTATTTGCTAATTAAAAAATGCTCTTGAGCAGTGTCATTATGTTTGTGTTTTTGTTCTTGTTGTTGAGCAAATTCTCTATCTCTATCTGCTCGTTTGTGGCGTTAAGGCGTTTTGCCAGAGGTTGGAGTGATAGAAGCAACTGCTCGGCACTCTCACGACGATTGGCGACCTTGTTGAGAGCCTTGGCAAGACCTATCGAGAGCACCAGCTCCTTGTGCCCCATATGGGTGCTCGCCTTCTTTTGGTAGCGGAGAGCTTTAGTGTAATATTTTGCCGCATTGCGGCCATTACCCATCTCAAGCATGATGTCACCTTCTTTCTTAAGAGAGTTCACAAGGTTGACAAGCGCCTCACGTGTCTTCTTGCTGTCACCATTGGCAAGCATACTGGTGTAGAGTTTCACCTCGTCATCATAGTGCTTGAGCACTTCCATGAGCTGAGCTTTTGATGTGATGATGCCTGTAGATGCTTCGACAGCATATAGGAGCATCGCTGAGAATCGACGCTCGTTCTTCTTTACCAGTCGTTCAAAGAGCTTCTGGCACTTGGTCAACTCTTTCTTGGCTCGCGCATTATCGCCCAAACTATTGTGCACCGCCGCCAGATTATAGAGCAGTGAGGCAAGAATGGCAAGAAAATCCTCCTTCTTCTTGCTCGTGATGTCGACCATCTTCAATAAAGCATTCTCGGCTGCACCAAGGGCAAGCATGAAATCTTTGTTTCCTATGAATATCGACATTCTCGCAAGCCACAACCAGCTCACATAAAGCACAGGCATATCGTTGTAGCTCTCGTCAAAAACCAAAGTGTCAATTAGTGGAGCCGCCTCGCTGCCACGACCATTTGTCATCAAATGAAGCACATGCCACAAACGCAGCTCTAACAACGACTCACGACTCACGCCATCAAGAGGCGGGAGCATTCCCTCTTGATTCTCAATTTGAGCCTTCAGCTGCGAGATGTCGCAGGTGAGCTTGGGAAACGAGGCTTCAATGAGTAATGGCTTCATTTATTGGTAGTTCTTGACAATATTATTTCTCAACTAAGCACCCTTGAGGCAATCTATTTGCTTTAGACGCGGCAAAGTCGGCGGTTATGCAATTGTTGTCACTCTCCGAGCAGCACTTGGCAAATTCAAACGCCTGCGTCATTACCTGCTGCCAGCGCTCCTGGGTTATAATGGCAATATCGCTGTACCTTATCCCCGAGGCAATGAGCTCATAGATAACTCCAGCGATAAAACCTGCCTGCCAACCCAGATGGTTGACTGTTTGATAAGTATAGTCACATACAAATTTGTCCATACCCTGATAGATAATGGCATTCTCGGCAGGGTTGATGTGAATGTAGGTGGGACCATAGAACTTGATGTGGTTGTTCCACACCTTCTCACTGTCCTGATTGGGGAACATGTTGTTGATGTCCTTGTCGTGATCAATAACAATGGTCGACACCTCAAAGTTCTCAAGTATATTGGGCATCACCTTTGTGAGATTGAATTGAGTGCCATGTTGGAAGCCTGGCAAGTACACAACAATCGCTTTGCGCTCACATGCATAGCTCAGCAAGTCAAACAAACGTTCGCGCTGTGGCTCATCGATGGCATAATACGACCCAAACAAAACGATGTCGTCCTCATCAATGCGGGGCCAAATCACGTTGAAACGGTTCAACGGATAAGCACCATAGTTTACAATCGACTCGATGCCAGAATCATCCTTAAAGATTGCAGCGAGAGGGGTGGAACCGTCGGGATAACGGTCTATCGATTTGGTGTCAACATGATGACTCTCAAAAAAGTCAATCACCCAGTCGCCAACCTTGTCGGTGCAGCACTCACTCACCATCGACACTTGAAGACCAAGCTCGCCAAGCGACGCAGCAGCATTGCTCACTCTACCTCCCACAAACGTACGCTCAGGGCGGTGATTGCAATAAACGGTGTCTAAAATAGACTCTCCTATAGCAATGATTTTTCTCATCTTTTATATAAATATATATGTATCAAAAGTTTACAATTTGTTTCTCAACGGCACTTATCGGCCCATGCGGCTCTTCATGCCCAAGTAGCCTCCATGATGACGTTTAGCATAGTCCTCGCGAGTGAAACCAGTAGCTTTCATCGTGCACACGACAAGCACATCGCCCATCACAGTCATCATCGTGGTCGACGTTGTGGGTGTGAGTCCTAAAGGACAAACCTCAGGAGCGCCACCAGTATGAAGACACACATCAGCCATCTGCGCAAGTTTGCTCTCTGGGTGACCAGTAATGACTATTATCGGCACCTCGCCATAGAGCTCCTTGGCAAGCGTAACAAGATCGACAATCTCGGTCGTTATTCCCGAGTTTGACAACAGCAGCATCACGTCGTCAGGTTGCAACACGCCCAAGTCACCATGTTGGGCCTCGCCTGGATGGAGAAAGATTGATGGTGTTCCTGTCGATGAGAACGTGGTAGCTATGTTGTTGGCAATCTGACCACACTTGCCAATCCCCGACACCACAAGCTTTCCGCCATTGTGGTGAACTCGGTCGACAATTATCTGAACGGCTTTCTCATATCCATCGGTAATAGGAATGTTGCGAACTGCCTCACTCTCTTGCCGCAGGATTTCTGACATCGTCTGCTTTACATCCATTTCAAGCTCTTTTTGCATACCGTCTTTCTTTTGAATATGCAAAGTTAGTGCAAGCCGAGAGAAAAAACAAATTTATTTGAGTTTTTCAAAGAACCTAATTAAAATGCAAAAGGCAACCCATTCATAACTTTTTTTGCCAACATCATTTAAAACTTTCTACAAAAAACTACAGTTAACAAAAAAAATACTATCTTTGCACCAAGTTTTGAGGAATAGACACTTGTCGTTGACAAGCACAAACAAGTAAGGTAAACAACATAAATATGCTTTTTCAATGTCCACAGTGCAGTAAAGTTATTGACATGACGCTCGAGGAACTCGCCTTGAGCAAGAAGGTTGTTGTGTGCCCACAGTGCCTCAATGAGTTTCTGGCGCATGGGGTCGATATCCCTGCGTCCATGTACAGGACCAAAGTGGCGACAACAAGAGCAAGCCGACAGCTCTATTGCCACAGTTGCGGGGAGTCGTTACCTGTGGCTGGACTCAAATTTTGCCCCTACTGCGGAGCATCGCAAAACCTTACTACTGCAGCGGTTGCTACTAAGCAAGACACAACCGAAACGTCAACACAGACCCAAACCAGCACACAAGCTATGGGCGACAACAACATCAAAGACCACGAAGACCAAGTAGTTGTCGAGGACGATGCCTACGACATGCTCTCACATCTTCCTTTGATTCGACCCATACCACGAATGCGCACTAAGCGAGAAATCATGGGTTCACCATTAACTCGCGCAATTTGCTACCTTGTCATTCTCATCCTCCTCGCAATCTTCGCATTTATCATTTACATCTCCTACTGGGACGAGGAAGGAAAACTCACCCGTGCAATTGGTCTAAATATCTAAAATTATCAACTACAGATTCCAATAAATGAAAACGGCGCCATCAGGCGCCATTTGTTTCTTGCTACTTCTGCCTGAAGTAGAGGTTGATGGGTGTTCCGCAGAAGTCCCATTTCTCGCGGATTTTGTTCTCGAGGTAACGCTTGTAGGGGTCTTTTATCCACTGAGGTAAGTTACAGAAGAACACAAACGATGGCACCCTCGCCTCCTTGAGCATAGTTATGTACTTTATCTTGATGTACTTGCCCTTGGTTGCTGGAGGCGGCACGGCTGCGATTGCTTCCTGCAGTACGTTGTTGACTTGCGAGGTAGAAATCACAGTCTTGCGTTTGTTGTAGACAGCAATAGCCTCCTCGAGAACTCGCAGGATGCGTTGCTTGGTGATAGCTGAGCCGAAAATTATGGGGAAGTCGGTGAACGGCGCGAAGCGCTCACGTATGGTGTTCTCCATATAGGTAATGGCCTGCTGTGACTTCTGCTGCGCCAAATCCCACTTGTTGACGAGCACAACGAGCCCCTTGCGGTTCTTTTCGATAATTGAGAAGATGTTCACGTCTTGTGACTCTATGCCGCGGGTGGCGTCGATAAGCAAGATGCACACGTCGCTGTTTTCGATGGCGCGTATGCTGCGCAGAACCGAGTAATACTCGATATCTTCGTTCACTTTGTTCTTCTTGCGGATGCCAGCGGTGTCGACAAGATAGAAGTCAAAGCCAAACTTGTTGTAATGTGAATAGATGCTGTCGCGAGTGGTGCCGGCGATGTCGGTCACAATATTGCGCTCCTCGTCCATGAGGGAGTTCACCAAAGATGACTTTCCTGCGTTAGGACGGCCCACTATGGCAAAACGAGGCAAATCCTCCTCGGGTTGGTCATTGCTCTTCTTTGGCATAAGACGATATACCTCGTCGAGCAAGTCGCCAGTGCCAGTACCATTAATTGCCGAAATAGCAAACGGTTGTCCTAACCCTAAAGCGTAAAATTCACTCTCGCCATAATAACCCTGATTATTGTCGTCCTTGTTCACCACTACCACTACAGGCTTCTTGCCACGGCGCAAAATCTGTGCCACATGGTCATCAAGGTCAGTGATTCCCGTCTTGATGTCGACCATAAAGAGAATTACGTCGGCCTCCTCGATGGCGAGGTACACCTGCTTGTTAATCTCGCTCTCAAAGATGTCATCACTGCCCTCGACCCAGCCACCGGTATCTACTACGCTCATCTCCATGCCGTTCCACTCCATTAGACCGTATTGGCGGTCGCGTGTAGTGCCGCTGGTGTCATTAACGATTGCCGCCCGAGTCTTGGTCAAGCGATTAAAAAGGGTTGACTTGCCCACATTAGGGCGTCCCACTATTGCTACTAATCGTCCCATATATTCTATAGTTCAGAGTTTATAGTTCAAAGTTCATTGTAGATTGTGGATAATCAAACAAATCCAACAAAACCTAACAAGTAAAACAAATTAATTGTATTCAAATAATCTATGTCCGTTAACGTCGATTATTGAGTTGATATCTTTGTCAAAGAAGTAACGCTCAATAGTATAACAGGTTGGGTAAAAATTTACTAAAACACCGCAAGGCATTTTCAATAATCTCATATAATTGAATAACTGAGCCCGATGTTCAGAAGATAATTTTTGTACTGCTTTACATTCAACAACAATATTTTCTTTGCACAAAAAATCAATGCGGAATTCAGTTCTCATAGTTTCTCCCAAATAAGAAGGGTGAAAAGACATTTCTTTGCTGAAATTTATCTTGTCTCTTGTGAACTGTATAGCTAATCCTTCTTGATAGCAATATTCATTAAGTCCAGGACCTAATATTTCATGTACTTTTCGCATGGCCCCTAATACATCAAAGACATGTTCTTTAAGTGCTGGAATATTAATCATAACTAAAAAAATATTTGTTATTGTTTGTTTTTTTTGTTTGATAAATTCCTCACTCGATATATCCAAATTGACGGAGTTTGTTTTCCTGGTTGCGCCAATCTTTTTCTACCTTGACGTAAAGCTCAAGGAAGACACGTTTCTCAAAAAACTTCTCGATGTCCTTGCGAGCCTCGATGCCCACGTGCTTTAGTTTCTTGCCCTGATGCCCAATGATGATGCCCTTCTGGCTGTCGCGCTCAACATAGATGACCGCCATGATGTGAATTGATTTATCGTCCTCGGCAAACTTCTCCACGATGACTTGTGTGGCATAGGGCACCTCCTTGTCATAGGTGAGCAATATCTTCTCACGCACTATCTCGGTGACGAAGAAGCGAGAGTTGCGGTCGGTCAATGCGTCTTTGCCAAAGTATGGCGGACTCTCGGGCAGCAGCTCCACGATGCGCTTCATGATATTGTCAACGTTGAAATTGTGCAAAGCACTTGTAGGATAAATCTCGGCTTGAGGCAGCAGCTCTTTCCACTGCGTCACAAGTGCCTCAAGCTCTGGCTGGCCACCAGTGAGCAAGTCAATTTTATTGATTACCAGCAGCACAGGGATTTTCTCTTTTGCCACTTTGTCGAGGAAGTCCTGATTCTTAGTGGGTGTTTCCACCACATCGGTGACATAGAGCAGCACGTCGGCGTCGATGAGCGCACCCTTCGAGAAATCGAGCATCGACTCCTGAAGTTTGAACTTTGGTTTGAGCACACCTGGCGTGTCGCTGAAGACAATCTGGTAGTCTTCACCGTTCACTATACCCATAATGCGGTGACGAGTAGTCTGCGACTTGCTGGTGATAATAGATAGCTTCTCTCCCACCAACAGGTTGCTGAGCGTCGATTTTCCCACATTTGGGTTTCCTACGATATTTACAAATCCTGCGCGATGCATATTATAGTTGACAGTTATCAGTTGTCAGTTTTAAGACAATTAAGGACAATATTCTTTGTGCTCTTTTATTAAGGACAATTGACGAGTGAAGTTGTCAGTTGTCTAGAAATTCTAGAAGATCTAGATAATCTAGAATTATAGCATTGTGCATTAAAAAATGCGTTGCCACCAGGCATGTAGATGCCTAGGTGGTCAAACGCATTTATGAATAAGCAAAGTTTAGATAGCCCAGATAATGTACTCAGCTCCCCATGTAAAGCCAGCACCAAAGGCTGTGAGGACAATCTTGTCACCCTTCTTCAGCAGGTGCTTGTTCTCGTCGAGACACAAGGGGATGGAAGCTGCACTTGTGTTGCCGCGATGTTGGATGTTCACGAGGATTTTCTCCTCGGGAATTCCCAAGCGGGCTCCCACTGCCTCGATGATGCGCAGATTGGCCTGATGTGGCACGAACCAGTCGATGGTCTCGTTGGTCAGGTTGTTTCGCTTCATCACGTCGCGAGTCGAGGTGAGCATATCAACAACTGCATGGCGATACACAGCTCGGCCTTCTTGATAAACGAAGTGTTCACGAGCTTCAACCGTCTCGTGTGAGGCGGGTCTTGCCGAGCCACCAGCTTTGTACACAAGGTGCTCGAGGCCACTGCCGTCAATGTGGTAGATGCCGTCAATAATTCCCTCGGCAAGATTTTCGGTAGGCTCGATGAGAACTGCTGCGCCAGCGTCGCCAAAGAGCGGGCATGTGGCACGATCCTGATAATCGGTCATGCTCGTCATCTTCTCGGCGCATACCACGATAATCTTCTTGTAGAGTTGTGACTTGATGAGCGCATTTGCTACATAGGTGCCCACTACAAATCCTGCGCATGCAGCCTGAATATCGAAGCCATAGCATTTCTTACCCATTCCGTCCATTCCGCAGTTGTGCATTATTACTGATGCAGTTGAAGGGAAACGGTAGTCAGGATTGGAAGTGATACAGATGAGAACGTCAACGTCATCGGGGCTGGTACCTGTCTCTTCGAGCAGTTTCTTTACTGCCTTCGTGCCCAGGAATGAAGAACCCTTTCCGTTCTTCAGAACTCGTCTTTCCTTAATTCCCACACGTGTGGTAATCCACTCGTCACTAGTGTCGACAATGCGAGATAGCTCCTCGTTATCGAGCACATCGTCGGGAACATAGGATGCTATGCCTGTTATCTTTGCGTTAAGCATAAAGCGTTATTTTACTTGTTCCAGTAATGTAATTACAAGGTAGATGTAATAATCAATCCTAAATATGCCTCTTTATGGCTACCGATTTCCATATATTTAGATAACGGCAGGAGGCGAATATTTAGGATTGAATTCTCATCTAATTGATAATGAGACTTAATGATGGGTTATACAGCAGCCTCATCGTCAAACACCTTCTTGCCACGATAGTAACCGCACTCGGGGCAAACAGTGTGATAAACATGCCATGCGCCGCAGTTGCTGCAGCGAGCGATTGTTGGGGCAACAGCCTTGTCATGAGTTCTTCTCTTGGCTGTGCGTGTCTTTGATTGTCTACGTTTTGGATGTGCCATTTCTCAATTTATTTTTTATTGTTCTTATTTTCAAGTAATTGCTGGAGGGCTGACCATCGTGGGTCGATGGCGCCGTCTTCCATGCTTTCGCTATCATTGTCTTGTGGAGGCCTCAAAAAATCCTCGTCACTGTCGTAGTCACGTGCAGCATGCTCCTCAAGCCGGCCAAGCATCTCCTCGTTGCACTCACCTGGGGCGTGAACATGCATCATAGGAATTGTGAGCAGCACAGTGTCGCGTACCATGGGCGCGAGGTTTAGTGTCCTCCAGGACGACGGTATCACTAGCACGCCATCAACGCTGTCGTACAGTGCGTCGCCCATCTTAACGGTCAGGTGGTAAGTGGCATCAACCACGTGCTCCATATCATCCAGGCAACGGTCGCACGGAATAGTGATAACACCATTGCACACGAAGTCGAGCTCGTAGATTCCCTCTTGGGTGTGACTAACGCTTAGGGCGACATCAACACTTCCGGAGCGAACTTCGGAGGCCTCGATTTCGTTGAAAAATTCACCGTCGACATGATAGCTAAAATCTTGTTTGCCAAACGGTAAAGATGAAATGGATAACTTCATTTCAGCCACTTTTTCCAACTATTTCTCGTTAAAATCGGCGCAAAGTTATAAACATTATCGTTAATAATCAACGTTTTTACCACGTTTTTTACTTTTTTTAGTCAAAAATCCCGAAAAATCCTGATTTCAACTTTGCTCCACACCCCACAAAAAGAGCGGCAAGCATGACTCTCACACTTGCCACTCAAAGCATTAGTCGGGGTGAGAAGACTCGAACTTCCGGCCTCCACGTCCCGAACGTGGCGCGCTAACCAACTGTGCTACACCCCGCACTTTAAAATGCGGTTGCAAAGGTAATACTTTTTTTAATACCACACTCTTTTTTGCATAAAAAACTCCAGCGCTTAAACATATATGAATCATAAACCAGACTATTTTTTGGATATTATAAGAATAATCTATAGATTTGTAATCAATATCCAAAATCTAAATATTCAACGATATGAAAAAGAACATTTTAGTTTTTTCTTGCATACTAATTCACTTACTAGCAAGCGCGAAGACTGCACAATTAAGGATAACACCATCTATTCTCTGTCAAATATGGAATGAAATGGGGTGTCCCGATCAAACGATTGAAAAAGCTGGTTATAAATTGGTGGCAGAAAAAAAATATGAAATAGGCTTCGATAAATATTTTACTTATGGGTGCACTATAAGTATTTCAAGCTCTGGAAATATAAAATCGGTAAAAGCGACAGTAACCAACGGCTACGCCAGTTACATAGAAATAGGAGCCAGCATAGGTCTATGCTACTCTATATCGGTTACATTCCTTAGCAAGAAAGGTAGACAAGCGTTCGTCTCGCTTCTCAAGAAGAATGGCTACCGCTTAACCAGAAAGGACCAGTATGACTGGGGCATAATTGAGAACGTATGGGAGCGACGCTCCGATAACAGTTGTATTATGCAAGAAGGCAACTGCTTCTACATCAATGATGGTCCATGTGCTTGAACTTGCTTAATCATTAGTGTCCACTAAAAATCATAAAATAGGTCTTTGAAATAATTGAAATTCAGTTTGTTAGTTGACAATTTTGGGGTGCGACGATTTCAATTTAC